>OZ253445.1:0-712500 GCA_965261165.1 Gammaproteobacteria bacterium
GCTAATGGGTAAATTGCATGACAATTTGCGGGATATTGGTTATATCGGGCACGATTTGGAGGTATATCTCGTACGCTTGTTGTTTTGTATGTTCGCCGAAGACACTGGAATTTTTGAGCGGCAGCAATTTCAGGATTACATCGAAGACCGAACGGGCGAAGACGGTGCCGACCTGGCATCACATCTTGACACGTTGTTTTACCTTTTGAACACATCAACAACGCAACGCTTGGGGAATCGTGATGAACAATTAAACGCATTTCCGTTTGTTAATGGCAAATTGTTTGAGGAACGTTTGCGTCCGGCATCCTTTGACCGCACAATGCGTGAATCATTGTTGCAATGTTGCTCACTGGACTGGAGTCGCATCTCCCCGGCAATTTTCGGTTCGCTGTTTCAGTCGATTATGGACAAAGACGCACGGCGCAATCTGGGTGCGCATTACACCTCGGAAACAAACATACTTAAACTAATCAACCCCCTTTTCATGGACGACCTGTGGGCAGAATTTGAAAAAGTAAAAAACAACAAAAACAAATTATTTGAATTTCACAAAAAACTGCGATGCTTAAAATTCCTTGATCCCGCTTGTGGCTGTGGCAATTTTCTGGTGATTGCCTACCGTGAATTGCGTTTATTGGAGCTGGATATTCTACGCGCCACCCATAAACAAGGGCGGCAACTGCTGCAAATCCAAACCATGATACAACTGGATGTCGATCAATTTTACGGCATAGAAATTGAACAATTCCCCGCACAAATAGCGCAAGTCGCCATGTGGCTGATTGACCATCAGATGAATACACGGATATCGGAAGAATTCGGCATGTATTTTGCGCGTATCCCATTGACTGCCAGCGCGAATATTGTCAATGGAAATGCCTTGCAGATGGATTGGCAAGATGTGATGCCAGCGGCAGCCTTGGATTACATTATGGGAAATCCACCGTTTATTGGTCAAAAAGAACAGAACCAAGAACAAAAAACAGAAATGAAGTGCATCTTTACAGGTATCAAAAGTAACGGTGTATTGGATTATGTTTGTGCTTGGTATATGAAAGCAGCAAACTATATTGTCAATACAAACATCAAAGTCGCATTTGTTTCCACAAACTCTATTGTGCAAGGGCAGCAAGTTGGAGTCTTGTGGCGGGAAATGTATCAGCGTAATTGCCATATTTTTTTCGCTCATCGCACTTTCAAATGGACAAACGAAGCCAGAGGAAAGGCAGCTGTGCATTGTGTCATTATCGGATTTTCCAAAAATGATATTCCACGAAAACAAATATTCGATTATGAAACCGTCACATCTGATCCAAGCGCAATCACCGTAAAACGCATTAATGCGTACCTTGTTGATGCCGACGGAGTATTTGTCAAACCCGCTTCATCGCCTATTTGTAAGGAAGCCCCGAAGATGCGTTATGGTAGTATTGGTTATGATGCGGGTCATTTTATTATGACCGAAGAAGAAAAAACGGATTTGCTATTGAAAGAACCGGCAGCGAAAGACTATGTGCGCCCTTTTATTGGTGCCGATGAATACATCAAAGGCAAAAAGCGTTATTGCTTATGGCTGAAAGATGCCGCACCACAAAAAGTCAGGAAACTAAAGCACGTTATGGTGCGTGTTGAAAAAGTAAGGCAACTACGATTATCAAGCAACCGAAAGGGAACCAATTTGCTTGCTGATACGCCCATGTTGTTCGGCGAGATTCGACAGCCAGACGATCAATATTTGATTATTCCAAAAGTTTCATCAGAACTGCGCAATTATATTCCGATTGGCTACTGCCACAAGAAGTGTATTGCTAATGGCAGTAGTTTGACCATTGCAAACGCAAATCGGTATCAATTTGGAGTCGTAGTGTCCCAAATGCACATGGCATGGATGCGGTACATTGGCGGACGAATGAAAAGCGATTATCAATACTCGGCGAGCATTGTTTATAACAATTTCCCTTGGCCGAAACACCCAACCGAAAAACAAACCGCCGACATTGAAACAAAAGCACAAGCGATATTAGATGCTCGTGCAAAATTCCCAGATGCCACCCTCGCCGACCTCTACGACCCGCTGACTATGCCGCCTATATTACAAAAAGCACATCAAACATTAGACCAAGCCGTTGACCGTAGCTACCGCAAAACCGCCTTCAAAAACGAAACCGAGCGCGTCTCGTTTTTATTCGACCTCTACCAACAATACACTGCACCACTTCTGTCGGAGAAAAAGAGCAAACGGCGGAAAAGAGCCGTGTAATGTTTTCTCTTCCACCCTTAAATAAACATTAAAGAGACCTTTGCACTTGTGCCCTGTGGGTGCTTGTGCCCTGTGGGTACTTGTGCCCTGTGGGTATCATTCAAGAAATAATCGGAAGTGGGACTTTGGTTCCGCCATCTGCAACGGTTTTGCACGGCTGAAGCCGTGCTTCCGACAATTATGCAAAACTCTCATAAAATTATTTCGGATTTGGATTCGCATAAATAAGCGCAACACGCCTAAGAGACTGTGCAAGAAACCCTTGCTAGGTCGCGCTGGGGCAAACCCCTCAATCCCCCCTTGTCAGGGGGGACTTATCACTCTACCCCCTCATATGCGCACCGCTTGCATCAAATAGCGGCTTGGTCAATAAAGTGGCGCGTCGTCTGTCCCCGAGTATTTCTATTTCAACGTGCCTGCCCTCGCTAATCAACTCGACCGGCAGGAAACCGATTGCGATACTCTTTTGTGCATGATGGGCATAGCCACTCGAAGTTACAAAACCGACAATTTTGTCGTTATGCCAGATGGGTTCATCGGCAACCACATCGGCAGCCGAAGTCACCTGCGCCAGGATGTTTAGTAGCTGGGCGGTGGTATTTTGCCGGGTGTCGCCATAACCCTTGACCAGTCGCCCGCAGGCGGACAACTCCAGCGCCAACGCCGCATCCTCCTCAAGGTGGCGAACCTCATCCAGATAAAAACTGCCTTCATGCTGCATCAGGATGAGGGTCTTGATGAATTCCCCTTGATAAATTCCCCTTGATAAATTCAGAGGGCTTATACCCCCCCCGATTACTTTTAAGCTAGGGGAAGTGCTTATCGATTCGCTCAGACAGGTTCATGTAGTCTATTAGGGGAATCCATTAATTGAGCAATGACCAATAAACCAGCACGAGAGGTGAGTCAATCGTTGGTTCTATCGAGTTTATAAGGTAGCATGGTCATTAAAGCCTTGAGTTGTGCAGGGTTTTGTTGTAACCATTGTTGTTAACTAGCATACAGACAAGGTTTGCTACGTTTTAGGGTTTTCTATCTGGGGATTGGGGATTACTTGAGAGGTTGCATAAAATAATCTGTTAGATTATATCTAAAACGGTCGAGTAAGGCATTCAAATTAAGTCTCGCAAATAATGCTTAAAACTGGAGGAGATTCCGAATGAAGTTATCATATTTAATAAAAATATTTAATAATCATATAGTTGACCTCGCCCTCCAACATACGCACCACACAGTGGGTGACCAGCATCGCTAAATTCTTTCCTTTCTGTATGTTGTTTCTGTTCCTGCTGACCGCTTGTGGTGGGGGTGGAGGAATTACGCCAACTCCGTCAGATGTCACCAACAACGGCAGCGTGCCTACGCCTGAACCCGATCCTGTGCCTACGCCTGAACCCGATCCTGTGCCTACGCCTGAACCCGATCCTGTGCCTACGCCTGAACCCGATCCTGTGCCTACGCCTGAACCCATCTTTGTACCGCGTAGCGCACCATCTGCCAGCGTCCTTAATCATCCCGATCCCACCGATTACGCCAGCAAAAAACAGCGCTTTGAAGCGTCCTCTGAATATGCTGTAGGTTGGGTTCCGACCTCTGGCACGTCTGATCACCTTGCTAGGATAAACGCTGCGGCTGCCTATGCCCGCGGTGCTACGGGTGCTGGAGAGACTATTACCATTGTGGACACGGGTGTCCGCGACAGCCACAGAGAGTTTTCTAGTCAGGGCAAAATTAGCAAGGTGACTGACAATAAATATACCCCAACCGATAGAGACAAACGCCACGGTACTTTTGTGGCCGCATTGGCGGCCGGTAATCGTGATGGTGGCTCCGGCTTGAATATGCACGGGGTGGCTTTCGATGCCAGTGTGCGTTTCAAAGAAATTGAGCTCAGCGCACCACAACCCAATAATGGTTATAACCCCATCGATCTGGAAAGTTCTCCGTCTATGCCCGACAGTAATGTTGTGCGAGATCGTGGCTTCGCAAGATTTTTAGGCGATTTTATCGAATTTGCGGGCACCTCTAGTGCTATCATCAATCTGAGTTTTGGTATCCCGGGCGCAATATCAAGCTACACCGAACAGAAAGTCCGCAACAATTTTACCCATACCGCGACTACACTGGCACAAATAAATACGGACAATGCCGACAAAAAAATTCTCGTTTGGTCCGCGGGTAATGAGCGTAATAAGCAGTTTTCTAACGGCGATCCAGCCTCTTATGATTCGCCGAAGATATGGGCAGGTCTTGGCGCATACTTCACCGATCTACAAAGCCATACGCTGGCTGTAGTGGCGTTAGCTCAGGACGGCAGCATCGCCAGCTACTCAAACCGTTGTGGCATTGCCAAAGCGTTCTGTCTTGCTGCACCGGGCTCCAATGTGTTTTCCGCATATTCGTTTGGTAATACTGCGTACAGCCGGGGTTCAGGCACTTCTTATGCCGCACCACTGGTCAGTGGCTCGCTGGCCCTGTTACGCCAATATTTTCGTGGACAGCTCGGCAATACCGAATTGGTCAATCGCCTGCTTGCCACCGCCAACCGCACGGGTATTTATGCCGACTCCGATATTTACGGACATGGGTTGGTCGATCTGGATGCGGCGACGGCACCGGTCGGGACGGTGATGACCGGCTTGTCCAATGACCCCAATAGCCGACCGTTTGCTGAGAGTGCGATTGCCCTGTCGAGCGGTGCTTTTGGGGCCTCGTTACAACGCCAGTTGGCGGGGGTGGAAGTCGCTGGTTTTGATGCCCTCGATGCGCCATTTTTTCAATCGGCGGCAACTTTGGTAACGCAACCGAAGCGGCAATCTAGTATTGCCAGAATTATTGCCAACAAGCAACGCCGGCGGGTGCAGGTGACACCTTATCAACGTACGCGACAACACCATAACGCGAACAATGGTACGGGCTTGTCGCTAACGGTGGAGCACGGTGCGGTAGCCGATGCGCGGCTTGCTTTCGCAGACGGCTGGTGGGTGTCCTATCGCCAGCATGGCGGACAGTGGCTCGGTTTGTATGATCATTCGTCCGCCAATCCGCGCGTTGCTGGGACCGGCACGAACGGCATGGCATACGGCTTGGGCAATCGTTTTAATGACCCACTGGCGTTTGCCGCACCGTATTTGTCGCTGGTGCGCGACGGCGCAGGTATCGGCTGGCGTTCATCTGGTGCCACCAACAGACGCTTCGGCTTCACGCTGATGCACGGTGCGCCACAATTCGATGACCAGCAAACTTCGGGGGGCAAGCGCGGCATCGGCGTATTGATGAGCATGACGATGCAGCGCAAGCATTCGGCTACTGGGCTGTCGCTACAGGTCGGCGCGGTACGCGAGCGCGCCGGCTTCCTCGGCGCACAAACGCAAGGCGCATTCGGCAAGGCCAAGGCGGTGACTACCTTTGCTGGTCTCAACGGGGCTTGGACGCTCGGCACGAATGACCATTGGCAGCTACTGGCATCGGCATATCTTGGGCGTACGCGAGCGCGGACTGGAGATGGTCTATTGCATGATATCAGTCCCATCGTCAGTAGCGCGTTTAGCCTCGGTGCCGCACGTACATCACTCTGGCAAGCGGACGATTGGCTCGGACTACGCCTAGCGCAACCATTGCGCGCCGAGCGTGGCAAGGCGAAGTTACGCCTGCCGGTCGGGCGTACCAAATACGGTCAAGTGGAGTATAAAAACCACGCCGTGAGTCTGGCCCCTAACGCACGCGCACTACATGTCGAAGCCTTATATAGTTTGTCCATCGCTGGCGGTGCATTGACGACCCGCATGGGACTGCAACATCACCCACAACACAACAAGGACAATAGTCATGCGTTCATGCTCCTTGCTTTTGAACGGCGTTTTTAATGATCTCGACACAATACGCATTGGCATTGACTTGCCACAAACGCCTATTATAAAGTCGCGATTATGCGGTCTTGGTGTGGCTAATCAATTGCGGGTGTGGCTAATCAATTGTGTTAGGTGGACACCGATAGCAATCGCCGCCTGCTGTTTTCGGTCTTCAATCAGCACTCCATCCTGAGCAAATGCGTGGTTCGCCCAGGCTACAGTGAGTTGCTCGGCAAGCACGGTTACGCCAAGATTGTTGAGCAACATTCGCAAGAAAACCAAGCCTTGAAGTCCGCCCAACCTGCTTGGTGATGCGGCCATAATACCAGCGAATTTGCCTTTATATGCTGCCAGCGGGGTTTCACCATCGACTTCTGAACGCGATGCCCAGTCAATAGTATTTTTCAGGAATATTCGGTGGTTTTCTTGCAGCTTTACAAATAATTGTCGTCCGGTCCTAACCACTTTTGCCGCAATGGCGACCAGACACCAGTGCAGAGTCAGCACAAGATGGAGACTGTGCAAAAAACCAACATCCGTCGTTCCTGCGCAAGCAGGAACCCAGTAAAACAGCCAAACCCGCAAGGGTTTTCCACATGTAACGCAATTTAGTGGGGTTTCTTACACAGTCTCGATGTCGGGACAACTCCACTAGCAGTAGCTGACGCATGAGGGCACATAGATTGTAGGAAGATGCTGAGGTTAAAAAGTACAGCACATTGGCAGCAAAATCAGAGCACGACAGGGGGTCACCGCCAAAATCTCGTTGCAGTTCCTTGATGTGGCCCTCACCGTCCTCGCCACGCTGCCATATTAGTCATATTGGCCTGTGGACAATCTGGCTATGGCTAAGGTCATCCCGATGAGTGACCGATGAGTGGCAATCGCACGATCAATATAAGCACTCGAGTTTATTTCTTCTGAGCTTGTTCCCTCTGCGCTATCTTGTGAACTGTCTTCTGAATTACCTGATGAATCTAAACCCAGACTTGCTTGACCGGTAACGGCTGTTCTCTGAATGATCAAGGTGAAGGCTTTTGCATACTCACCGATACAGAAGCTGCTGCGGTAGGTATCCTGGTCGCTTATCGCCGCGTCTTGTTTATCCATCAAGAGTTTATCCGGCAAGAGTTTATCCAGCAAGGGCTGCCAGTTAGAAGCGCTTGCCGTTGCTATCTGTGCGCACATCGCGGCACTGGTCTTGGCACGAATGGCATACTCGATCCCTTGCTCATGACAATATTCAATGATTCTTGTTTGCTAGCCAGCGGCATCAATACGCAGCGCCTTCACGGTACAGTCTTTCGGGAGAGATTGTTGGCATTGCTGGATAAACGCCTTATTATCTTGCGCTGGCTTGCAACCCGCCTGAGCCAATCTCCAAGTGTGGTCGCTTGAGGAAGTTTCTTGAGATCTAACACAGTGCACAGTACCGCATCCTCCTCAAGGTGACGAACCTCATCCAGATGAAAACTGCCTTCATGCTGCATCAGGATGAGGGTCTTGATGAATTCCCCTTGATAAATTCCCCTTGATGAATTCAGAGGGCTTATACCCCCGATTACTTTTAAGCTAGGGGAAGTGCTTATCGATTCGCTCAGACAGGTTCTGTAGTCTATTAGGGGAGTCCATTAATTGAGCAATGACCAATAAACCAGCACGAGAGGTGAGTCAATCGTTGGTGGTGTCGAGTTTGTAAGATACCCTAGTCATAAGCCTTGAGCTGTGCAGCCATTGGGTGATGGTGGGTTTTGCTGCTAACCCCTGTTGCCTAACCCCTTGTTGTTAACTAGCATACAGCCAAGGCTTGCTACGTTTTAGGGGGTTCTATCTGGGGATTTGGAGGGAATAAAATCTTATTCGAATATGCTTTACTCTATTACTAGGCGGCATCCCGCAAACTGATGTCGTTTATCAGCCTGATAATAATTTCTAAAACTGCTGCGTTGAATTACATTCTCTGTGTAACGACTGGCACCTTTCATGACAAAATGTGCGCCATTAAAATAAGGCATGGAATAGCCATCGTAGGGAAATGCTCTGAATTCAGCGTAAGGATGAAAGTTATTCGCACACCATTCCCAGGCTTGTCCTGTATTTTCTAAGCAATCATTCTTTTTTACCGCTTCCCATTCATATTCGTGAGGCAAACGTGTCTGCCCATGATATAAGCTGGCCCAATTGGCAAATGCCTGAGCTTCATAGTGATTAATACCCCAGACAGGATTGCTTGGCTCAAGTTCTTGATGCCCTGTAATATTGACGGTAAACCAGTTTTGGCTGCTATCCTTTAACCAAAATTCAGGACAGGAAGCATCAAATTTCTCTTTCCATTGCCAACCTTCACTGCTCCAGTATTCTGAATTCTGGTATGCCGACTGTTCCATAAACAATAGAAATTCACTGTTACTGATCGGATGTTTTGCAATATTAATATCGTCTGTTTTGAATTCGTGGACAGGATATTCATTGTCATAAGGCAGGAAATCAGTTTGTGAACCTATGCAATAACTACCAGCTTTGAGATGGATAGTTGATGTGTTCAACTTGCGGCTTCTGAGTGGTTGTTTGACTTCAAAACTATCACATCTTTGCAATGTCTTTTGCATGAGTATCATATGCATGATTTCGAAATGTTGTGCGTAATGTTGAATCAGAAAATGCATCACAAAGTCATGCTGCATGAGTGGATGATGATTTGATTCTTGATAATTTTTAATCAGCTGCAAATTTTTTTGCTGTCTTTCTTTGGCCCACTGACAAAGTTCCACATAGTCGGGCAAGGCATCTCCTCGTTCTAATTTTTTTGCCAATTCCGGAACGTAATGTGTTTTTAATTTTTGGTCAGGCGAGGAGAGACTTAACAGTTGTTCTCTGATCCAGTAAGTTTCAGTGTAGACACAATGTCCTAGGTGCCAGCCCAAAGGACTTAAATCAGGGTGGTATTGAATATTGAAATCTTCAGAATATTTTTCGCACAAATCCAAAACCTTCTGCTGGTAACCACAAAGAAGCTCGATAAGCGCTCTAGTGGTCACGAGGAATTGTTGCTATACCCCTTGGGTAAAATCAGGAGAGGTGTTGTCAGATATTGTGCAGTAACTGTGTTCTGGAATGGCTTGCCATTTTCCGGATTCGGTCAAGGCTTCCGAGGCTACCAAGATAGAATCAGGAAACTCGTTTTCCTCGGTACTATAATAAAGTGTTGGGCACGTACCATTGATAGCGTGCCGCAAGACATAAAACTGAGTGCCGTCACCAATAATTAAATTTAATAAAACTTTTTCATCTGTAATCATTTCTGTGAGTATAGATACCATTCCCTGAATGGCCTGAGCAATGTCAGATGTATGTTTTAATTGCTGACGCAGTAATGCTAATAAAAATTCTGAATCTGTATTGCCCTGAATCCCCGACTGTATCGAGGGCTTCAATATCTCATGCAGGCGTGTTCTGATATCTGTATTAAAATTCTCAATATAACCATTATGAGTAAATAAAATCTGACCAAACTTAAAAGGATGCGTATTGTCCTGACTGACTGATTGTCCCGGTGTGGCGCTACGCACATTAGCCAGCCAATAAGGGCTAAATAACGAATCAGATAGAGCTGTGAGATTAGTATCTGACCATATAGGACACGTGTTGGTGTAGATGGCAGTCTGCCTGGTCGGATTGAGCCAGCCAAAACCAAAGCCATCCGCATTGAGAGCGGCTTCTTCCATTTCTTTGGGTTCCCAAGACTGGTGATAAAGACTATGATCAGGTTCCATCAAAAACCTTCCCAGTGATATCTCATGACCCAAATATGCAGCAAGACGGCACATAAATTAAATATAATAGTTTTGTCAATTGATACGATTTCGTTTAGCCTAGCATAATGGTTACGGACGTGAAAGAATAATGACGGAATTAAGAATTGACGAGCAAGGTGAATGGCTCGAAGGTGTGAGAAAGGTCATCTCGCCTAATTGCGATCAGCGGTCTGATGATGTGGAGATAGATTTGTTAGTGATCCACAGTATTAGTCTACCTCCCGACGAATTTGGCGGTGACTATATTGATCAGTTTTTTACTAACACACTAGATCAAGAGTATCATCCCTATTTTAAAGAAATCGTCTCTCTCAGAGTCTCTGCTCATATGCTGATCAATCGTGAAGGAGTGATGACGCAATATGTTCCATTCACTCAACGTGCATGGCATGCAGGGGAGTCAAAATTTGAGGGTCGAACCAACTGTAATGATTATTCCATAGGGGTCGAGTTGGAAGGCTGTGATGATAAGGGCTTCACTCAGGTACAATATGCAACGTTGGTAAATATAACAGGCGCAATTACTCAATTTTGGCCTAAAATTAACAAACAGAGGATCGCTGGGCATTGCCACATCGCACCAGGCAGAAAAACAGACCCGGGACTGACATTTAACTGGGATGAATATTATTTATCGTTGAAATGAGAGACAAAACATGACTTTAATTATTCTTTTATGTGCATTGGCCCTGGAATATTTTCTGGGTGTGTTAGATAACGTTCGTCAATTGACATGGTTTAGTCGATATAGCGATTGGTTAGAAAACAAACTTGTTCAATCCAGATATTGGAATGGTGCCGTTGGCATCGTCATAACCCTGGCAGGTCCATTGATTTCGGTACTTTTAATTGACTACGGTTTGAGTGAAGTATTTTTCCCGCTAAGTTATCTATTTGCTTTGGCTGTATTACTAAACTCAATCGGGCCAATTTTTCTTAATCAGTCTTTGAATGCGTACATAGAAGCATTGGACGATGAAGATGATGTACAAGCAAGACATTACGCAGGAGAACTATGTCATTCAGTTGCTACGCCTGATCCCGACAAAGACGAACAAGAGATTCTCGGAAGCATTTTTGTAGAAGCCAATGAGCGTCTTTATGCAGTAATTTTCTGGTTTATCGTGCTTGGCCCTTTCGGCGCCATACTCTACCGCCTGGCGAACATATTAAAGTTCAAGCATCAGGATGTACACGGTGCCTATGCAGATTCCGTCAGACATCTGAATCACATTTTAAATTGGCCTTCAGCACGCTTGTTTGCCCTAGGGAGTGCATTGGCGGGGAACATGATCGAGACAATAGAAGCCTGGAAGACGAACGAAGACAGTTCCTTTGTGGTCAATGAAACTGTGCTGATTGCTTCTGGATTAGGTGCCTTGCACTATCGCCCGGGAACAGATGCGCAGGAAGATGACTTAGACGGGGCCTGCTGGGTCAGGGCAACCCAAGGTTTGATCAACAGGACGCTAATTGTTTGGCTAACAGTTCTGGGGGTCATGACGATAGTAGGGATCTTAGCCTAGGAGACTATCTGATAAATATTCATTGATACCAAATAATCTAAAACCTTTATCATCGGCGACAAGAACACTATCCTCCTGATACCAATCGCCCAAAACAATTCTTTTTGCATCTTGTCCGTCGAGTTTGAATTCATGTATTGCTTCACGATGTGTATGACCATGTATCAAACAAAGGACGCCATGTTTTTTCATCTTCGTTTCAACAGTAGTTTGATGAATATCGATTAGATAGGCGGGTTTTTTTTCTACTGATTCTTTAGTTGCGCTTCTAATCTTGTGCCAGATTTTTGCGCGTAGTGCATAAGGGAATTGCATGAAAATATTTCGAGAAACAACATTGTTTATGATGCGGCGGAAAATCTTATATTTCACATCTTCGGTGCACAGTGTGTCTCCATGCATCAGAAGTACTTTCTTTCCATTGAGTTCGATGGTTACTTCGTCATCTAATAGTTGACCGCCAGTCTGTTCAGCAAATCTTTGACTCATCAAATAATCGCGGTTGCCGCGCATAATAAGAAACTTGCCGCCAGACTGCGTATAAGCCTTGAGCTCAGCAATAATTTCTCCATGTGGAGGCGTGCTGTCATCGTCCCCGGCCCAGGTCTCAAATAAATCACCAAGGATATAGAGTGAGTCGACATCCCTTGCTGGGCCTCGTAGCAATTTTTTAAATAACTCTGGTTTCTCTGGTCTCTCGGCACAGAGATGCAGATCTGAAATAAATAACGTGGTCATGGAATAGCGTTAAATTATCTTTCGATGAATTCGGCACTATTGATGGTAATTGCTTCTTCAGGCACATTCTGATGTTCGCCTTTGTTGGTTGTTGGTGAATTTTCGATTTTATCGACGATATCTTCGCCTTCGATAACCTCGCCAAACACACAATACCCCCAGCCATCATCCGTCTCTGAGCTAAAATCTAGAAATGCATTGTCATTAGTATTGATGAAAAATTGAGCACTGGCCGAATGAGGGCCAGGTCTTCTAGCCATGGCAATTGTGCCACTTAAATTTCTTAGACCATTATTGGCCTCATTCCTGATGCACTCACCCGTTGGTTTTTCACTCATATCTGAATTCATTCCGCCTGCTTGGACCATAAAATTATAAATGACGCGATGAAAAATGGTGCCATCGTAGTGCCCGCTCTTTACGTAGGACACAAAATTCTTAACGGTGATGGGTGCTTTTTCTTCATTCAGCGACAGGACGATTTCGCCATGGCTGGTGTTTAGTCGGACTTTCATTTTTTATTCCCTTCCCAGAATACCTTTAATATTTTCGCCCAATTTCCGTGTTACATGGATTTCTTCGAAACTCATGTATGGCCTATCACTGCGGCTCTCAAAACTCACCCGCCTTGAACTCGAGCAGAAATTCAAATTAATAGAATCACTCTATAATATATTTGATATAAATCGTATGACAATAATCGGCGATGTGGAAGTGTATGATAAAGCTATTAGAATCGCAGCCATACATTGTGTAAAGGCAGGGACATCGATCATGATTGATTGTGAGAAGACCCTCTTTTAGTTAACATGCGCGCCACCTTAGCATCGTATAAGAATAATATTAACATGTTGAAAATCTTTAATAGCCTGACAGGCAAAAAACAGGAATTTAAGCCGATAGAACCGGGAAAAGTACGTATGTATGTCTGCGGCATAACGGTTTATGACTTTTGTCATGTTGGTCATGCGCGTGTCATGGTGGTTTTCGATGTGGTTGTACGCTACATGCGTTCATTGGGATTGGATGTCAATTATGTACGAAATATAACCGATATTGATGACAAGATTATCAAGCGTGTCAATGAAAATAATGAAGATATCTCTGCACTGACAGATCGTTTTATCACTGCAATGAACGAAGATGCTGCCGCACTCGGAGTGAAATCACCTAGCTCAGAACCAAAAGCCACGGAACATATCGCGCAAATCATCGACATGATTGAACGATTGATTGAAAAACAATATGCCTATGCTGCGGATAATGGCGATGTCTTTTATGATGTCAGCGCCTTTGATGATTATGGTAAGTTATCAGGCAAAGTAATTGATGAGTTACGAGCCGGAGAACGTGTTGAAGTACAGGAGGCTAAGGATGACCCGTTAGATTTCGTCCTTTGGAAGGCTAGCAAGCCGAACGAGCCCAGTTGGGATTCTCCATGGGGGGCCGGCCGGCCGGGTTGGCATATAGAATGTTCTGCTATGTCTGCACATTGCTTAGGTGATCATTTCGACATTCATGGAGGTGGTCAAGATTTGCAGTTTCCACATCACGAAAATGAAATTGCCCAGTCAGAGGGCGCTACTGGAAAGACCTCTGTTAATCTTTGGATGCACAATGGCTTTGTCCGTATTAATGAAGAGAAGATGTCCAAATCATTGAGCAATTTTTTTACTGTTCGCGAAGTTCTGGAAAAATATAAAGCAGAAGAAATTCGTTTTTTCATTCTGGCAAGTCATTATCGTAGCCCGCTGAATTACTCATTGGATAATCTGAATGAAGCTAGGGCGGCATTGAAAGGTTTGTACACCTCGTTACGTGGTTTCAGCATTAATGATCGTGTCGATGAGGATTATTTGACCCGATTTAATGAAGTTATGGATGATGATTTTAATACGCCCAAAGCCATTGCTTTATTGCATGAACTGGCACGTGAAACCAATCGAGCCAAAGATAGCAATGCGGTAGAAGCGCAAGGATTGGCATCCACATTAAAATCACTCGCAGGTATTTTGGGGTTACTTGAGGAAACTCCTGAGGCATTTCTAAAGCGTGGTGCTGGCAGTAACACAGGAGGCCTGACAGATGACGAAATACAATCATTGGTAGCGCAGCGTGAACAGGCCAGAAAAGATAAGGATTTTGCAGAATCTGATCGCATTAGGGATTTGTTGGTAAGCGAAGGCATATTGCTGGAAGATGCTGTAGAAGGAACGCTCTGGCAGCGATCTTGAGCTATTTAGATTGTCTGTGAAATATTATTATCCTTTTTTTTGGGGAAGGTGATCATCCAATTGACGCAAACTAGAGCGGCGCGTATCATCGCCATCCTGCTTGAGTGCAGGTAACAAATATGTCGGGGCATAGCGCAGCCTGGTAGCGCATCTGCTTTGGGAGCAGAGGGTCGGGAGTTCGAATCTCTCTGCCCCGACCAATTTTAAGTGTAATCTAGCGTGTGTTTTAATATGCGCCTGTAGCTCATTTGGATAGAGCATCGGCCTTTAACATCGAACGATAATAATATATATGTTCGAAATAGGAGCCTTTATGGGGAAACAAAACCCATAAAGTGGATCGCACTGTATCGGGGAACCCTTAACAGACAGACTAATTTAATCTGGGCTGATGGCAATCCCGAGGAAACCGATGGTTGCCCATCCGTTGGTGTGAGCATACTATTTATAATGTTATGTGTCATACCAAGCAGAAGGGAGGCCTGGGTATTTTGAAGGCTCAACTCGATTTATTCGAGCAAGGGTTCGTTATTTTGAATCCTTAATGACTGAGCGTGCGCCCATTTGATTTGGTCGCATACAAGGATAGAAAATTCCTGAGGATACAGGTGAAGTACAAGTCTGTTGATAAGACTGGCAGCATAACCGTCCATTTTATATCTTGTTGGGCGGATAAGAATGGAACGCATATGCAGCCAGTGGACAAAAGTGAAATCAATATTTTTATTGTGTTTATTGTCCGATTACAGACGAATGTTATTATTTTGATCCTGCGGAATTTAATCGTTCAGTTACTTTGAGGGTAAAAATACCTAAGAATGATCAGTCAAAAAATGTAGAATTAGCGATTGATTATAGACGGGTTCTGTAGAGACTATACGTGTGACACCTGTAATGGTGAAGAGATAGTCCAGACCACAAACTTGATGATAATCAAGGCGTCTAAAGACGTAGATGGTAAGCTAAGCCGAGGGTAGCAGGTTCGAATCCTGCCAGGCGCGCCAAATTAACAAACTATGGTGACTGTAGCTCAGTTGGTAGAGCCCCGGGTTGTGATCCTGGTGGTCGTGGGTTCGAGCCCCATCAGTCACCCCATTTTTATCTTGCCAAATACGGGGCCGTTAGCTCAGTTGGTAGAGCAGGGGACTCTTAATCCCAAGGTCATAGGTTCGAACCCTATACGGCCCACCAATATTATCAATTGTTTACGGAAAATATCAGGAAATTAAATAAAACTGAGCTACCTACGGGCTACTTCTGAATAGCAATAAATATTCATATTGTATGTGTCTGTGGCTGATATTTGTGAAATTATTCAGATGTTAGCTTAGCATTTGACCGTATATCTATTGATTAAATTGAGAACATTTTCTTCTCAATAGAAGACGCGACCATATTTCGAATATGCGAGTTCGTAGCGTTTGTTTGAGCGCCAGCAAGCTAATGTGTTCACACTGACACCAATGATCTTTGTCGCTTGGGCTGGGGGGACAATCTATTTCCTTTCTCTCCATTGTTGATTCCTCAAAAGACACCCTCCAAAATACTCTCTAAAATCACCCTCTTTCGTTGAGAATAAGAACGCCTCTTCAACAATAACTTCACCTTCTTAATCTCAGCTTCCTTAGCACACACAAGCGCGACCTTTTTTCCGTTCCTCTATTTTCCCGTAGTGCGTGATATTCGTCATATCTGACCCATCCCCACACCACACACACAAGAGATGAATCAAGCCCTGCAGCCTTCATATTCGCTGTGAACTGGTGTCTAGCGCTATAAAGGGTAGGGCGGGTTTTGCTGGTTTGCCATAATTTTTCTGAAATCTCGTATAGGAGTTGACGACACTTTTTCGAATCCGATTTCCTCTGTCATCAGATGACAGGCCCCCAAGAAAGCCTTTACTGTTTCAAAGGCGCTTGGATCCAACTCATCGATGTATACAGTTCGAAATTCACCGTGGGATCTCCCATTAGTATTCTTCACAATCAACTGCGGCCACCCGTCATCATCGACTAATCTGGCATGCTCCCATTCGCAAGGTCTCAAACCGGTGGCTATTGCAAAGATCAACCAGGTGTAGGTCAGTGAGGCTACTTTTGAGCGCCTAGTTCTAAATTCAGTCGTGAGTCTTTCAAAGCCCTTATCGGTAAAATTCTGGGGCTGCCCATTAATGACACATACCGAGAAGTTGGTAAAAGATATACATCGGCATACCCGCAGGAAATATTCAGCAGCAGAAAAGATACCTATCGTGCTACAAGGCTTACGCACAGAAGAAAGCCTTGTAGAGCTGTGCCGTTGAGAGTTCATCATATATCGGAGCAGTATACGGTACCCCACACAGAAGAAAGCCTTGTAGAGCTGTGCCGTTGAGAGGGTCTACACCAGAATGTCTATTTTGGAGTAAAGCGTTGCTTGAAGCAGGGAAACAGCGTTTAGCTGAGGGACATTAAACGGGAAGCCACCTCGACCGAAGTCACCGATCTCAAACAGGAAAACAACCCGCTTAAGCAACGGTTAGCAGACATCATGTTGAAGAACGATGTGCTTAAAAAGTGTACTTGGCTTGGGATCGACCTGGAAAGACGAATGAGCTTGTCAGGCGCAAAGAAGTTGGAAGGGATCAAACGGGTCGAAGGCTCCGAGTTGCCTGTGCAACGAACCTTGGCAGAGTTAGGTGTGAGTCGCAGTAGTTTCTATCGCTGGTATCGACAATACCTTGACGATGGTTCAGAAGGATGGCAACCCACCCACCGTGCCCCACGTCGTTTCTGCAACCCACTACCTGAAAGATGAAGGAACTCAGTCACGGAGGCAGGTAATACCCCGTCAATCATCCATCCCATTCATCAAACAACCAGAGACAGACCACGACTAATTGATTGTCACCGAAAAAGGTGACAGAATTATTTAATTGAAAAGGAGTTTAGAACATGACCAGGAAACATAACTAGGAAAGTATTCTTTGGTTTTAAATAGCAACATAAGCAACGGTAGCTTTACCGAAAGCCAAGGCACCCGCTACAAGATGGGTTATCTCTATAACGATAGCGGACAGAGAACCAGAAAGACTGTCTATCAAGGTGATGGCATCAGCATAGACAGTATTACCATCTATCACTATGACCAACGGGGTTATCTCATCACCGAGACCACCGAGACCGGTGCCTTGATCAAAGATTACATCTGGCAACAAGGCCTGCATCCAGTGGCACAGATCGATGCCAGCATGCCTGCACAGGCAGGGATGCCCTCAGAAGGCATCATCTACCTCCACACCGACCATTTGCTGACCAACCGACTCGCCACCGATGCAACACGTAAGGTCATCTGGCGCTGGGAAGGTGAGGCGTTTGGGAATACCCCAGCATCAGGCAGTGTCAGTGTCAACCTTCGCTTTCCTGGACAATACTATGATGCGGAGACTAATCTGCATTACAACCACTTTAGATATTATGATCCTGAGTTAGGCAGGTATATTACCAGTGATCCGATTGGCTTGAGAGGTGGGATGAATACTTATGGGTATGTAGAACAAAATCCAATTCGTTATACAGACAGGTTTGGTTTGCATCACGATGGGCAAGGCTGTGTTGACCCTCTAGGGAATCGTGTGGAATGTCCTGCTAATGTCTGTCTAACAGGGAATTGTGCTGCTGGTCTTCCTGATCCTGAACTAGATAAGTTATATGATAGTAAATGCGCAGCAAAATGTAGTTTGATAGCTGGAAACGCGTGTAATCTAATTCCTAAGTTTTCATTAAAAAAATGGTTGGCTTGTCGTGCCGCTGTTCTTGGGGTTTGTCTAGCTGGATGTGAAATAGCAGACTCGTTCTGTAAATAATAAAAGACGATTATGAAGTGTAAAAAATGCAATCAATCGTCTCGGATAAAGGACATTAGAAAAAATAATTATTATTGTCCAAGTTGCAACCAACTTTTTTGGTTCTTTCTTAAATTAACTACTATCACAGCTACTGCATGGCTTATATTAAGCGTAATTACTCAATATTATTTATTGAGATCAATAAATGATAATTGTACTTTTTGTGCACTTATATTATCTCTTCTTATTACTTATCCCATAATTGTGTTTATTTCACATTTAGGACGACAAGAAGAATTGATACGATCTACGGAAAATTCTGAAAGAAAAGAAGAGGAAAATTCTGAAAGAAAAGAAGAATAAGTAAGGTCAAGCGCAGCTGTTACGGTTGGTGTAGTTGTAGGTATTGCACAAGGCATCTCCGCCGAGGTTACAGGAGGTGAATTTGCTGATGGTTTTATAACAGGTTTCGGTCTTGGTACCACAACAGTCGCTATCATAGGTGGTGGAACAGCAGTTGCGACAGGTCTTGGGATAGGCGTTGGCTTGGGTCTTGGGTTATTAATTGGTGGTGGTACAACCGCGGGTTTGCTTGTTCCGGATGCTGTTAAAAAAGCTTCTTGTAAGATAAATCCAAGTGCACCGAATTGTCAGCCAGAACCGGATAATTGCCTGTAAGATCGTTTATTGTATTGGTTAAATAGTGATGAATAAATTACTCAAGTTTTTTATTGGTGAGAGCTGGATTAATCCCAGGGTGATTTGTGCTGTAAATGCAAGTATTACAATATATTACCTTTATTATACAACTTACATTGACGATCTAGGGTTTAGGCCATCAAGAACCCCGTTTCCCTTTCTTGTTTTGTCTGTACTTGTAGGGCATTTTGCAGCGATCTATCTGATTGAGCATCATGAAAATAAATGGCAACTTGCCGTCGGATACTTTATGCCGTGCGCTTTTGTAGTAGTTTTTATAATTTCAATTATTCTTGATATTATTTATTCTTGATGTTATTCGGGGTCAGATTGGAGCATACTGACAAAAACGGACATTAAAATTAAGCAACATACTGCGTTGTCTCAAACTGTTCAGGTGAATGATAGTTGAGCGTTTGATGTAGTCGTTGCCGATTATAGTAAATTTCAATGTAATCAAAGATAGCACTACGTGCCTCACTTTGATCCTTAAACTGTCGCCAGTAAATCAATTCGTTTTTTTAAGTTAGCAAAGAAGCTTTCTGCCACGGCATTATCCCAACAATCTCCTTTTCGGCTCATACTCAATAACATACCTCGTTGCTTTAACGTGTCACGATAAGATTGCATCGCATAGCTTGAACCTCTGTCGGTATGATGGATCAACCCTGACTCTGGTTGTCGATGTGCAATGGCCATCGCCAAACTGTCCTTTACCAATTGTCCATTATTGCTATTCGACATTGACCAGCCCACGACCTTACGAGAATACAAATCCAGTAACACCGATAAGTAAAGCCAACCATTACGTGTTGAGATAAATGTCACATCACCTACCCAGATACGGTTCGGCTTATCTGCACTAAAGCATCGGTTAAGGCGATTAGGTGCAATCCAATGTCGCCGTTTAGCATAGATACCGTGGGTACGATGAAGTCGCGCAACTCGGTCTCGTCCACACTCAACACCGGCTTGATTCTTAGGATTTTGAAAGGGCGGCGATTAGAGGTGCAGTGAAGTCAATTCTACCTAGGGTCGGATGGCGTGGGGTTGCATGATGGATGGCATGCTACCTCTCGCCGGGAAACAACAGCGCGGCGATGCCTGGACGGGTCATGGCGACCATCATGATGGTGTGCCGCAATGGTGATCCGGAAATTGATCTTATTTGTACCCCAAAGCCTGAATCGAAACCTGATCCAGAAGCCGCAATAAGCTTGAGGCGTTCAGCAAAGGCACATAGCTTGACCTCAGATAATGGCAAAGAGTTTGCCGAGCCTAAAAATATCGCTGATAAGCGCAATGGACAATCTTACTTTGCACATCCTTATGCCTCTTGAGAACGTGGTCTGAATGAAAATACCCATGGCCTGATTCGACAATACTTTCCAAAAGGAAGTGATCTTACAACCATTACTCAGAAGGAAATCAACCGAGCCATGAACAGATTAAACAATCGACCAAGAAAATGTCTTGGTATTAAAACACCTAATCAAGTACTTTTAGGGATCAACCCATCTGTTGTACTTGCGAGTTGAATCCGCGAAATGAAATTAGTTTTACTTCCTGGGTTGGATGGAAAGGGAGAGTTGTTTAAATCCTTTATAGATGAGTTACACAGTTTAATTGATGTTGCTATTGTAATAATTAAATATCCAATAGAAGGGAAGCAAAATTACAGGAGATTAAGTGAATATGTTTTAGCACATCTTCCTGATGATGAATTTTTTATACTGGGAGAGTCATTTGCTGGCCCAATAGCTTACGAAATCGCATCATTAGATAATCCGAGTTTGAAAGGAGTTATCTTTGTTGTCACCTTTCTGAAAAATCCAAAGCCATTTCTAACTCCCTGGCTGAATCAACGAATTCTAAATTATTTTTTTAAAGTTAAAGTTGCCTGATTATTTTATAAAGAAATGGCTGTTAGGGTTCGATGCCGATACACAATTAATAGAACAGTTTTGGCATTCTGTAAGAAGTGTTCCCATTGCCGTTTTAATAGAAAGACTCGAAGCAATTACACAGTTGCAGCCTTTTAACAAACCTCTGGATATACCTTGTTCATATCTCCGTGCTACTGATGATGTTTTAGTATCGAAAGATTGCCTAGAACAATTTAAGAAACTATGTGAGAACCTAAGAGAGCATTCTATTGTCGCGCCCCATTTTTTAATGCAAGCTGCGCCTAGAGAATGCGCGAAGATTATAAATCAAGAACTAAACCGGCAAGCTTAATAATAAAGCTCGCTGGTTTTTTATAATGAAAAAGGTGACAGAATTACCCAGAGAACCTCTGAACAAGTCCCAATAAGGTATGAGATCATAGGAATAATCAAACAACAACTAGGATAAACGATGGAACAATCGAGCTTTTCTGACATAGCCTATGAGCATAAAAAGAAAATAACCCGTAAAGAACAGTTTCTCGGTGAGATGGCGACACTATTGCCTTGGAGACAATTATTAAAACCGATATTGCGAAAATACCCCAAGCCTAGTAATGGTCGCCCCCCCCCAATCCCTGCGGAAATCATGTTGCGCATTTATTTCATGCAGCAATGGTATGGCTTAAGTGCTCCTGCAATGGAAGACAGCCTATATGACATCGAATCCATGCGTCGCTTTACGGGCGTAGATATCGAGCACATTCCAGATGAAACAACGAGCTTAAACTTCCGTCACTTTCTGGAACGTCATCATTTAACCGAGAGACTGTTTGAGATAACCGCGCAGTATTTATCTGGGCGTGGTTTGTTACCCAGTGAAGGAACGATAGTGGATGCCACCAACATCAATGCACCGAGTTCAACCAAGAATCAGGATAGACAACGTGACCCTGAGATGAAACAAGCCAAGAAGGGTAATATGTGGTATTTTGGTATGAAGACGCATATTGGTACAGATACGCAGAGACGTATTCACAGTGTGGCAGTGACTGATGTCTCTGCTCATGATTCAAAAATCATGGAAGACTGTCTCCATGATGAAGAGCAGACCCTCTACGGCAACAAAGCTTATCCCAATGAAGAACGCAAGCAATCGGCACAGGCACAAGGGGGGATGAACTGGCGCGTTAACCGCAAAGTACGTTATCGCGGTTTGGATAAGAATGCGGCTCAGGTCTTTGCCTTATTTGCCTTAGCCAATTTTTATAAAGTCAGGCACGAACTATTGGTAACTACAGGATAGAACCGTCACTTTATTGAATAAGGAAATAAAATGACAGTAAAGCAGGTCATTAAACGACCTAACGAAACAAATAACATGACGTCTGGTACGAATTAGTGAGTACTGTTTTTAAAAACGGGACTTAATCAGAGTTTGCTTTAGTATTTAAGGTCAACAAATATCTCCAATCAATAAGGGGGGCTTCATATGATCATTACTACGCTGGAATACGTTCCTGGTAAGGCCATCACCAAACATCTGGGGCTGGTTCAAGGTAGTACAGTTCGCGCCAAACATGCCGGCAGAGACATTATGGCGGGGATAAAAAATATCTTTGGCGGAGAGTTAACTGCCTATACCGAACTACTCCACGAATCTCGCAAAGAAGCAATAGATAGAATGAAAGAGCAGGCACAGTCTATCGGTGCAAATGCTGTCCTCAATGTGCGTTTCTCCACCTCTTCGATCACTCAGGGCGCCTCTGAGATCTTCACCTACGGTACCGCTGTCACATTGGAATGACACCCGAATAAATATGGAAATTATTATTTTCTTTACGTTTCTCGGGCTGGGGTATTTTTCTGGTCAGTCGGTAGAAAAGGAACATTATCGTTCTATCATCAAACGCGAGTCACAACTACAGTCTATTTCTGTGATTGCCAGTAAAATTTTACCCGAAGAATTTCTACCCTGTCAGACGCAACTGGTCTCCGGCAACGTTGTTATCTCCGTAGATTATTTTAAAAAATTCGTCTCCGGACTACGTAGTATTGTTGGTGGCAGAATGATCAGCTATGAAAGTCTTATTGATCGTGCGCGTCGTGAAGCTGTATTGCGAATGAAGCAGGATGCAAAAAAAATGAATGCCAATTATGTGTTCAACATCAAAATGGAAACCTCTTCTATTTCAAAAGGTGTCAAAAATACGATTGGTTCAGTTGAAGTACTGGCCTATGGTACCGCCGTGATTATTGAGAAAGCGACGGCAAGCCAAGCCCTTGCAGATTATAATTTATCTGCCGATGGCGCGGGGGGAAATTAATCTCCGTCCTGCCTGATACGTTTCGCAGTTTCAACTATTAAATTAACCCCAGCATTGTAATACTTTGCTAATAAATACCGATGAAATATTCCAATCCAAAAATCCCTGAAGGAATAAACACGTCGACGGAAAACCCGCTGAAAGAATTCTTCATTCTAAGTATTGGCGTACTGGGTCTTATTTTTATCGCTGTCACAATTCTCAGTCTTGCCGCCGAAAAACTTGCAGTCTATGTGCCATTTAAAGCAGAACAGAGCTTAATCCCAGAAATGTGGACTCAAATTGATTCAGAGTCAGAAACTGAAACAAGCAAGCAATCCCGAGAATATCTACAGTCTCTCAGTGACCGATTAGCAAATTACATGCACCTACCTGATGCAATGGAAATTACGGTGCATTATATGGAAGACGATACCGTCAATGCCTTCGCTACCATCGGCGGCCACATTTTTATGTTTAAAGGCTTAATGGACAAACTCGAAAGTGAGAATGCCCTGGCCATGATCCTGGCTCACGAAATGGCGCATGTTTATCATCGACATCCCATTGTTGCCATGGGTAGAGGTGTCGTCATTGGATTACTATTGTCCGCCATTTCAGGGGTCAGCAGTGATGTTCTCGTCGGTCAGGTCGTAGGAGAAACAGGGATGGTAGCGATACTTAATTTTAATCGTGATCAGGAGAGAGAGGCGGATATTACTGCTCTCCATGCAGTGAATGGCTTATATAAGCACGTGGCAGGCAGCAATGACTTATTCACAATATTGATGCAAGCACATAATGCAGATTCGTCTGAACCGCCTACTTTTCTGAGCACTCACCCCCTCACTCAGGATCGAATTGAAAAACTGACCTCCTATGCCGAGGAAAGAGGCTGGAATATTAACGCAGAACTGACACCAATCCCGCAAAACTTGAGATAAATCAATTCTTTCTTAGATATGAGTCATGGTATAAATTCCGCCCATCCAATTTTCAATAAGTCAAAAGGAAACAGCATGCTGCAAACACCAGTACTCACAGAACAGAATCTCAAAGATTACGAACGAGATGGTTTTGTCGTTGTCCGCAACGCTTTTAATGCCAAAGACATGGCGAAGATAGAGCAATGGACGGTTGAATTAGCTGAACTACCCGAAGAATCTGGAAAACAATGGATCTATCACGAACAAAGTAAAATAAACCCAGATGAAAATTTAATCTGTCGCATAGAAAATATTTCACCCTTCCATAGAGGGTTTGCCAAGCTTGGGGAAGTTTTAAAAAAACCGCTGGCACAGATAGTGGGTGAAGAAGTGATTATGTTTAAAGAGAAGGTTAATTTCAAAATGCCGGGTGGCGATGGCTTTACCCCACATCAGGACCAACAAGCCGGATGGGGATATTATGCAGATTACTTTATGAGTGCTCTTGTGAGTATTGATGAATCTACTATTGAAAATGGGTGTCTACAGATTGTTGCAGAACACCAACACGATGGTCTCTACAAAGAATGGGAACCACTCACCGAAGAAAATATGCAAGACATGAAGTTTGTTCACTGCCCTACCAAACCGGGAGATATGGTAATCTTCGATTGTTACGCGCCACATTCATCAGATCCTAATATGAGTAATAAAATAAGACGCCTGTATTACGCGACTTATAACCGTGCAGCAGCGGGCAATTATATGGAACAATACTACGCTGACAAATATAAAAATTATCCGCCCGACATTGATCGTGAACAGGATAAAGAATACATATTCAGGGTTTAATTACACAATAAAAAATATTAGGAGAATATTATGAGCAGACTGTATCCCGTCAAAACATATGAGACAGAATCAGACTAAATATCAAGAGAGACTTCTGATAAGTTAAATAGATAAGTTAAAGGGGCTGTCCTAGATAACACATCAAAGGTGTTATTATGGGAAGTATGAGAAAGAGTCGTTTAAGTCGCTATAAACAGGGTCGTCTTATTCAACATTTTGTGTCTGGCTCAACAGCACGAACTGCGGCATCAATGGTTGGAGTCAACAAGACGACATCAGCCTATTTTTATCATCGGTTGCGCGAGATTATTGCCGATGAACTTGAGCAAGAAAGTCATGCGGTTTTTGACGGAGAAATTGAAGTGGACGAGTCTTATTTTGGTGGTGTTGGCAAAGGTAAGCGAGGTCGAGGAGCGGCGGGTAAAATCCCCGTGTTTGGCTTATTGAAGCGGGGAGGAAAGGTCTATACGAAGGTCATTCCAGATGCTTCTTCGGCGACCCGGATGCCCATTATTGAGCGTAAGATAATCCCTGACAGCATCGCCTATTCTGATTGCTGGGCGGGTTATAATGTGCTGGATGTTAGCGACTTTAAGCGCCATCGTATTAACCACTCCAAGCTCTTTGCAGACAAGCGCAATCACCTTAACGGGATCGAGAACTTTTGGAACCAGGCGAAGCGTCATATGCGGAAATTCAACGGCGTTCCCAAGACGCATTTTTGGATTGTTTTTGAAGGAATGTGAGTGGCGTTTTAACAACAGTGACCCAATATCTCAATTATGGTAATTAAGGCAATTAAGGCAATGGGTTAGAAGGTATCTGAACTAATTATCTAGGACAGCCCCTAAGGTTTTTTTTGACTGGACATTGTTTTACCAGATTAGGTAGAATTAGTGGGGTTATGCAAAGGTCTCAAACTAAATAGGGGTACAGTGATGGCAATCTTTTTATTCAAAAAACACTTACTAATCATATGATTGCCAATCCCCCCGCCATACGCAAGCCGCTCTTCGGCTTATTGCCGAGCCGGGCAGTGATTTCAACTACATCAAGGCCGCCAATGCCCTTGATTCGGTTCTTGCTCACCGCTTTTTTCGCTTTGCTGTGTATCACCCAAGCGTTTCTTGCACCGCCGGCTTACGCCGATCATGATGGTAGAACAGCAGGTATATGCGCTCGTACCGCAGCCGTTCATAATGCGATTGTCGCAAGCATAGCCGGTGTAACCGATTGCGCTCTGGTGACGACGGCGCAGTTAGCAGTAATAAGATTTTTGAGTGTCAGCAATAGCGGCATCACCACTCTAAAAGCGGGCGACTTTGCCGGTCTGTCTGCGCTGACAACGCTGGATTTGGGCGACAACCAAATCAGCACATTACCCGCTGGCGTTTTCTCGGGTCTGTCTGCGCTGACAAGGCTGGATTTGGTTGACAACCCACTCGATGCATCAACCATCATGCTGTTGGCTGGTTTACCGACAACAGTCACTGCCATCACCAATGCGTCGGGTGGTATATGCGCCCGCACCAAAGAAGTTCGTGATGAAATTGTCAGAAACATAAATGAGGTAACCAGCTGCGCCTCGGTGACGACGGCGCATTTAGCAGCAATAACATCTTTGGTTTTAAGGGGCGCAGGCATCATCACTCTAAAAGCGGGCGACTTTGCGGGTCTGTTTGCGCTGACAAGGCTGGATTTGGGCGACAACCAAATCAGCACATTACCCGCTGATGCTTTCTCAGATCTGTTTGCGCTGACAAGGCTGGATTTGGGCGACAACCAAATCAGCACATTACCCGCTGATGCTTTCTCAGATCTGTTTGCGCTGACAAGGCTGGATTTGGGCGACAACCAAATCAGCACATTACCCGCTGGCGTTTTCTCGGGTCTGTCTGCCCTAACAAGGCTGGATTTGGTTGGTAACCCACTTGATGCATCAGCCATCACGCTGTTGGCTGGTTTACCGGCAACAGTCACTGCCATCACCAATGCGTCGGGTGGTATATGCGCCCGCACCAAAGCAATTCGTGATGAAATTGTCAGAAACATAAATGGGGGAACCAACTGCGCCTCGGTGACGACGGCACATTTAGCAGCAATAACATCTTTGGGTCTAAGAGGCATCACCACTCTAAAAGTGGGCGACTTTGCCGGTCTGTCTGCGCTGACAAGGCTGGATTTGAACGATAACCAAATCAGCACATTACCCGCTGATGCTTTCTCAGATCTGTCTGCGCTGACAAGGCTGTTTTTGGGCGGCAACCAAATCAGCACATTACCCGCTGGCGTTTTCTCGGGTCTGTCTAAGCTGACAAGGCTGTTTTTGGGCGGCAACCAAATCAGCACATTACCCGCTGGCGTTTTCTCGGGTCTGTCTAAGCTGACAACGCTGGTTTTGGGCGACAACCAAATCAGCACATTACCCGCTGATGCTTTCTCAGATCTGTCTGCGCTGACAACGCTGGTTTTGAACGATAACCAAATCAGCACATTACCCGCTGGTATTTTCTCGAATCTGTCTGCGCTGACAAGGCTGGTTTTGAACGACAATCAAATCAGCACATTACCCGCTGGCGGTTTCTCGGGTCTGTCTAAGCTGACAAGGCTGGTTTTGAACGATAACCAAATCAGCACATTACCCGCTGGCGTTTTCTCGGGTCTGTCTGCGCTGACAAGGCTGGATATGGTTGGCAACCCACTTGATGAATCAGCCATCATGCTGTTGACTGGTTTACCGACAACAGTCACTGCCATCACCAATGCGTCGGGTGGTATATGCACCCGCACCAAAGCAATTCGTAATGAAATTGTCAATAGCATAGATGGGGTAACCAACTGCGCCCTAGTGACGGCAGAGCAGTTAGCAGCAATAACATTTTTGGGTTTAGGGGGAAGAGGCATCACCACTCTAAAAGCAGGCGACTTTGCCGGCCTGTCTGCGCTGACAACGCTGGTTTTGAACGACAACCAAATCAGTACATTACCTGCTGGTGCTTTCTCCAGTCTGTCTAAGCTGACATTCCTGGGTTTGAGCGACAACCAAATCAGTACATTACCTGCTGGTGCTTTCTCCAGTCTGTCTAAGCTGACATTCCTGGGTTTGAGCGACAACCAAATCAGCACATTACCCGCTGATGCTTTCTCAGATCTGTCTGCGCTGACAAGGCTGGATTTGGGCGACAACCCACTTGATGCATCAGCCATCATGCTGTTGGCTGGTTTACCGGCAACAGTCACTGCCATCACCAATGCGTCGGGTGGTATATGCACCCGCACCAAAGCAATTCGTGATGAAATTGTCAGAAACATAAATAGGGTAACCAACTGCGCCTCGGTGACGATGGCACATTTAGCAGCAATAACATCTTTGGATCTAAGAGGCATCACCACTCTAAAAGTGGGCGACTTTGCCGGTCTGTCTGCGCTGACAAGGCTGGATTTGGGCGACAACCAAATCAGCACATTACCCGCTGATGCTTTCTCCGGTCTGTCTAAGCTGACAACGCTGGTTTTGAACGACAATCAAATCAGCACATTACCCGCTGGTATTTTCTCGGATCTGTCTGCGCTGACAAGGCTGGATTTGGTTGGTAACCCACTTGATGCATCAGCCATCACGCTGTTGGCTGGTTTACCGGCAACAGTCACTGCCATCACCAATGCGTCAGGTGGTATATGCGCCCGCACCAAAGAAGTTCGTAATGCAATTGTCGCAAGCATAGCTGGTGTAACCGATTGCGCCCTGGTGACGACGGCACATTTAGCAGCAATAACATCTTTGGGTCTAAGAGGCATCACCACTCTAAAAGTGGGCGACTTTGCCGGTCTGTCTGCGCTGACAGCGCTGAATTTGGGCGACAACCAAATCAGCACATTACCCGCTGGTATTTTCTCGGGTCTGTCTGCGCTGATATCGCTGGATTTGAACGACAACCAAATCAGCACATTACCCGCTGGTATTTTCTCGGATCTGTCTGCGCTGATAAGGCTGGATTTGTCTGCAAACCAAATCAACGCATTACCCGCCGATATTTTCTCGGGTCTGTCTAAGCTGATGGGGCTGGGTTTGAACGACAACCAAATCAACGCATTACCCGCTGATATTTTCTCGGATCTGTCTAAGCTGATAGGGCTGTTTTTGAGCGACAACCAAATCAGCACATTACCCGCTGGTATTTTCTCGGATCTGTCTGCGCTGACAAGGCTGAGTTTGAACGACAACCAAATCAGCGCATTATCCGCTGGTACTTTCTCGGGTCTGTCTGCGCTGACAATTCTGACTTTATACGACAACCAAATCAGCACATTACCCGCTGGTATTTTCTCGAAGCTGTCTGCGCTGACAGGGCTGGGTTTGCATAACAACCAAATCAGCACATTACCCGCTGGTATTTTCTCAGATCTGTCTGCGCTGACAGAGCTGGTTTTGAACGACAACCAAATCAGCACATTACCCGCTGGTATTTTCTCGAAGCTGTCTGCGCTGACAGAGCTGGATGTGGTTGGTAACCCACTTGATGCATCAGCCATCATGCTGTTGGCTGGTTTACCGGCAACAGTCACTGCCATCACCAATGCGTCGGGTGGTATATGCGCCCGCACCAAAGCAGTTCGTGATGAAATTGTCAGAAACATAAATGGGGTAACCAACTGCGCCTCGGTGACGGCAGAGCAGTTAGCAGCAATAACATCTTTGGGTCTAAGAGGCATCACCACTCTAAAAGCAGGCGACTTTGCCGGTCTGTCTGCGCTGACAAGGCTGGATGTGGTTGGCAACCCACTTGATGCATCAGTCATCACGCTGTTGGCTGGTTTACCGGCAACAGTCACTATCAGTGTTTCCCCCGTCGTCGAAGCTGGCCAGCCCCAGACCGTGGCCAAAGGGACTGTGGTCACCCTAGATGGTAGCGCAAGTTTTTGTTATAGATGCAGCCGCCCAACCTACACATGGATACAAACTACTGGCGTGGACGTCCCCCTGACCGGAGACAATACCATCAGCCCGACCTTCACCGCACCAGACAATCTGATGATGGATGCGAGGCTAACCTTCAGCCTCACCGTCACCGATGCACGGGGGCTAGTCTCCGCTGCTGCCACCGACACCGTGACCATCACCGTCACCGTCGATGCCGATAGGGTCAACGCCCTGGCTAAAATCAGCGCCTATGCAGCAGATGATAGCAACCCGGCACCGACACTGATGGATTACACCGCTGCTGGTGTTATGGATGTGAGCGCAGACAACCTCGAGGCTGTCAATGCGACAGTGGCGGCTGCATCAACAGCAGCTGAGGCCGATACCATGGTCGACATCCAGGCCTTGGTGGCACTTGCCATTGACCAGGCCATGGTCAAGGCGGATGATACGGGGCTGTCCCCAACAGACGCCAAGCAACTGAACGAGGCGGTTTTGCCACAGCTGATTCAGTCCACGCTTGCCAGCACCATGTCGGCGGCGGGTAGTCGTATGGATGCTACTTTTTCGGGCACATCCCAAGCGGCAAGCTACCAATTAGATGGTCAAATGGTGCAACTGAATGGTGCTGATAATCTGAAAGATGCGATGATGAACAAACTACCGTATTATGTGAAATCACTGAAAGACGGCAACATGGACTGGAAAGCAATGTTGGCTCGCTCCTCTTTTGTTATGCCGCTGAATGCGGTGGGTGGAGATGGTGCGGGCGCGACCGTATGGGGCAGTGGCGATTACAATAAAATGAGCGGCAAGTTAAGTGATGGCGACTGGAAAGGCGATGTGTTTAGCCTTCAACTCGGTGTCGACCAGCGCGTACGCAAGGATTTGCTGGCAGGTGGTTTGGTGTCTTGGAGCAAAGGCGATATCGATTACGCGCAGGAGAATAAGAGCGGGGATTACACCCACCAGATAACCAGTGTTCACCCGTACTTGGCATGGACAAATGGCGATATATCATCGTGGGGGAGTGTTGGCTATGGACAGGGTAAACTGGCAATTAAACAGCAAGAAGATAGCAATCGGAGCAGTGATACGCGCCTATTGTCCTTGTCGGCGGGTGTTTCTGGACGGTTGATGCAATATGGTCAATCGGACTTGAGTCTCAAGAGCGACATGACACTGGCACAGGTTGACATTGCGGGGTCGGCGGACGATAGAATTCCTGCTGATAAACTCGCCAGCCAGCGGCTACGTTTGTTGCTGGAAGTTGACAAAGAGTACCGGCTGGCATCGGGGGGACGATTCAATCCGTTGGTGGAAGTCGGGTTGCGTTATGACGGTGGTGTTGGTGACTCCTCTGGCATTGGCGCGGTGCTAGGTCTCGGCGGACGCTATGCCAACACGGGTTTGACAGTGGAAGGCAAGTTCCATACGCTGGTCGGTCGTAAAGACTATAAAGAATGGGGTGTTCAAGGCACGATTCGCAAGACGGCATCTGCCAATGAACGAGGATTGTCGTTTAGCTTGAGCCCGAGCTATGGCGCGACTGGCAACAGTGCAAATCAAGTATGGCAACGAGAACTATCCGATGGAAATAACCGCAATAACGATTACCGAGCGCAGCTGGATGTGAATATGGGTTACGGACTATTCACTGGCGGCGGATTATTGACCCCATACAGCGAACTCAGCATGAGCAAAAATAACCGCTATCGTTTGGGCTTACGCTGGAAACCGAACTCACCATTTGACCTGCACCTGTACGGCGAACGTGAAACAAGCAATGATAGTGGCCGAATCCTGCTGGAAAGCCATATACGGTTTTAGGGAATGAAAATGGACAATGGAGAGCGGGGCAGTTTGCAGTCACTGGCAACTGCAAACTGATAATTCTGCTACAACCCCCAGCATGGACAGTTCTGACCTTAGACAAGCAGGCTTAAGAACTACCCTACCCCGACTGCGGGTGTTGGCGATACTTGAGAACAGTAAAATGGTTCTTTTGAGTATTGAGTGGGCAATGCATTACTCAAAAGAACCAATAAACGACAATAAGGTGCTTTATTTAAGACCTAATAGGCTATTTTAGGCTATGAGTGCCTTAGGTCTGCCCTTTAGGCAAATGGAAGGCGGATTTACCCTAGTGTTTACCCTAGTATTTACCTTGGGCAGGTATTAAATTGATGTCTTCAAAACCCAATCTATCTATGTCTTCAAACCCAGCGTCATCACTCTTTTGCGGTTGAAAGTCAGCACACGCATACCTACTGAGATTGCACCTTCTGCAAACCACGATAACCAACCCGCCGGTTACGGTGAGCAAAGACACGTTCATAGGCTGAACGCATCGCTGCAAGCCAACGCTCTTTAATTTAGTCTCTTTGCCTTGCATATTGGCTGGCTTGATCGTGACATCATGACAGCCCTTGCGCTTGATGGTGGTTTTGCCCAGGTTCACACAGTACCCCTTATCGCCCCTTATCGCCAAAGACAGCACCGCCACTGGGGCAACGTGGGCAATACCTTCAGGGCTTGTCGGAAAATGGGGTTTTTAGCTTGTTGTGAATATTTAAGTCCTTGTTATTAAACATTTTATTTTCTTAAGATTGGACTGATTTTGAATTAACCGACAAGCCCCTTCAGCATCGGTTATTATCGCCGATGTAGCCGCAATCTTATTGATTAAACCACTTCGCCTAGCAATCAATATGTGTTCTTTATCGCCCTAGCAAAACTGGTTACCGCCCTTACCACCAAAGCGTGCCTGCTGAGCAACCGTTATTGTTTCAGCGGTCTTATGATTAAACTTCTCTAAACCGGCCTGAATGGCACGATCTCTATCGTCCCAAGTGCTTAGCTGACTCACCAAGTGACTGGCAGCAACAAAGGTCAACACTTGGCGCATTAAACCCATAGACTTCAGTTCTTCACCAACACGGTTAAGAACCGTCATTCAGTTTTCTGTGTCCAAGCGTTCTCGAAGATCATCACGTTTTCGACAATCACCAAGATTACTGTGATCTGGGGTCTTCTCTCCTAAGCCCAATGGGTAACAGCATGTTCCAGAAGTGTTCTCTTGCAAAGAACATTCTCTTGCAAAGAACATTCTCTTGCAAAAAACGTTCCATTTCACGAGCGCTCATATCTTCCATGAATTGTAACACCAGGGCGCATAAGCCAAAGGCCACCCCTTTTTCTTTGCGACCTTTAACCGAATAGAGCTTAACCTAAGGTTTGGCCAGTTCATCGAATGACAATAAGGCCTCAAGCTTAGGCTAAGGATGGTTTGCCACTACCAGACAGTCTAGTGCTATAAACAACCTATTTTGTTGGTGTTTGCGCATCAATAAGACCCGTTTTGCATGTCGGGTCATCTCATGTTTCGAGCTATTAATCGATAAGTCCACAAGGAGGCAAACTCTGCCTCAAAAAAGTCCCAGGGTATTGATCGTGCAAGATGTAACAGGGGGGTGTTTTGGGTTGAGTTGACCCATCAGCCATAAAGCGCATTTGATGATGATCGGGAGGAGGATCTTTCCATTGAAGAACCCATCGAAGAGCCGCCTTTTTTTCGACTAGGTTGTTATTGAACCGCACTTGAAACTGGTCGAAATTATCGCATAATATAAAAATATTATTTATATTAATCAGTTGCTTATATGTCTTTCAGGGTCGACTACTTATCCATTATCGAGCATTCAGACATAATACATAATACATCTCCAGATAACATATTTGTTGCAGTAGGCTCATTCCCGTCTTAAGGTGATGAATGATTGATGCAAGCTAAGATCAAAATGTTCTCTCCATTGCTGCCCGAACAACCTCAACCCCAGCACCTTCCTTATAAGCATTCTCACTAATGTACCGACGATAAGCTCGGGCGCCGGGTTGACCTAAAAACAATCCAAGGATATGACGAGTCATATGCCCAAGATAGGTGCCCTGGTCTAGATTTATCTGAATATATTCCATAAATCTTTGCAGAATTTCATTGCGAGAAAGTAGCGGTGTTTTAGTGTCAAATAATGTTTGTTCAATCTTGGTTAGTAGATAAGGATTCTGATAGGCTGCACGGCCGATCATGACACCATCAACATGTTCGTATTGCTCCATGATTGAATTTTGTGTGACGAACCCGCCATTGATCACAAACTCAAGCTCAGGGAAATCTTTTTTCAGTTGATAAACTGTTTCGTATTGTAATGGAGGGACTTCACGATTTTTTTTTGGACTAAGACCATTCAACCAGGCTTTGCGCGCATGGACGATAAAGGTATTACATCCTGCCTGTTTTACCCAGTCGATAAATGCAGTGAGCTCCTCATAACTATCTTTGTTATCAATACCAATTCGTGTTTTGACAGTCACAGGAATATCTACCTGCTGTGACATCCTAGCAACGCCTTCAGCAACCAGTTCAGGTTCTGCCATTAAGCAGGCGCCGAATCGTCCTGATTGTACTCGTTCACTGGGACAACCCACGTTCAGATTCACTTCATCATAGCTAGCATCTTCGGCTATTACAGCACAGGTGGCGAGATCTTCAGGGTCGCTTCCGCCCAACTGAATCGCTAATGGATATTCATCGGCGCTATGTTGAAGAAAGCGTTGTTTGTTATTATGAATAAGTGCCTCAGTCGTTATCATTTCGGTATAAAGTAAGGCGTGTGGCGAGATGATTCTCATGAAATAACGAAAATGTCGGTCGGTGTGTTCCATCATGGGCGCAATTGATAATTTTCGATTTAATTTGGAGCTCATGCCGATTCAACATTTTGATTCAATATCTGTTTAGTCAGACTTGTTCTTAGATAAAAGCCTCGGGACAGGGTGAGGATTTCTTCTCTTTCATTATTGATGCCTTTAGTGATAGCCCGGTTGTTTGTGGCTTTGGGTCTCACTTGTAAATATTCTCTCTGATGTGCGGTAATTTGTTTCAGTTTGCCTATAGCGATCATGCTCATGAGTTCTTGCCAATTTTGTTTGAGCGTAGATTCCTGTTTCTTGTCTGGACTCCAAAGAATCGCTGAGCCAACACGCCTTGCGACTAACGGTATTTCAGGATCAGCTTCTATTGGCACCCACGGAACGCAAGAAAATTTATATTTAACTAAAAAATTATCCCAATGTGGCCCTATTCTAGTGAGGTTAATCAAGCAGACAAAGGCGGATTCTTTCGGTGAGCCACTGCGGTTTAATGGCAATGTTTTTAGTTCAACGCCGATATGTTGAAAATCCGGTTCAGGAAGAGAATTAGCTGTTGCACCCAGACTGGGTTCAAGCAATTGTCCTGCCCAACCCTTATGGTGGAATTGATCTGCTGGTATTGCTGGCCCTTGTTGGCTAGTTATTTGATGTAGTGTCACTCCTGCAATTTTTGATGTATTTTCTAGGAGTTCTTTTTCAGAAAATGGGGGTGAGATTGTTTTTATCAAGACAGGGTCTCAATAATTAAGTTCGTCAAGCCCTCGAACTTAATCGGATCTGTAATAGGTTGATCTTCTTTATCTGTAATGAAAAATATATCTTCAACGCGTAAACCGTATGTCGCTATTTTTGCGCCATGTAGGCGAATATCATTTCCTGCGAGTGCTATGCCAACACGTGATAAAAATCCTGGTCTATCCGAGGCAATGACTTCCATAACTGTTCGATTGTTCTTTTCATCTTGTGAGAACTGAACTCGTGTTTGAATAGGAAATATTTTCTGTTTTCTGGTGCGAGGACGTGCTGTCTTCTTCAAGTGTGTTTCTAAATTTGATAGTGCTGCATCAAGTTTGCGCAAAATCTCCTTTTTATCGTTTTTATCTGTAATTGCTTTGCCAGCTTTATCTAGGATAATATAAGTGTCCAGTGTAAAGCCATGTGTTGAGGTAATTACTCTTGCATCAACGATGGTTAGACCGCACTGATCGAGGATATCTGCTGTGGTAGCAAAAATATTATCCTGATTTTCCATGTAGACAAAAATTTCTGTGCCGCCTTTAACAGGTTGTTTGCGAACCTTGATTAGAGGATATTGTTGTTTCGTATTATCTGCGATTGTATTGGTATGCCATGCAATTTCATCGGGTGAATAACGAATGAAATAATCCTCGCCCAGTGATGCCCAGTGTTGATCAATATCAAATTTTGATTTTGTCCGTTTACTCACCAGTTCCAGTGCTGTGCGTTTAATTTTCTTGATTCGATCTTCTTTATTAAATGGATTCTCCAGGCCACGTCTGAGTGCACGTGTTGTTTCATTATAAAGTTGACTAAACAATGAGTCTTTCCATGCATTCCAGAGTTCAGGGTTAGTGCCATTCACATCAGCAACTGTTAACAGGTAGAGATAATTCAAGCGTTCCCGTTCGCCCATTTGGGTCGCAAATTTATTAATGACTTCAGGATCGTTAATGTCCTTTCGCTGGGCTGTTTTTGACAGAATCAGATGGTTCTCAACTAACCATCCAACAAGTTCTGTATCATAGGCACTTAGACCGTGCTGCTTACAAAAATCTATAGCATCTTTTACGCCTAATTTCGCATGATCTCCTTGTCGGCCCTTAGCAATGTCATGGAATAGGCCAGCGAGATAGAGTAGTTCCTGTTTAGGTAATTTCTTCAGTATTTTTTGACAGAGAGGGTAAGTATCAGCATATTCTGGCAGCCCAAAGAGTCGCATATTCTGGATTACAAAGAGGATGTGTTCATCAACACTGTAAACATGGAAGAGATCAAACTGCATCTGGCCTTCTATTTGGCCAAAGGCAGGCAAGTATTTGTTGAGTATGCCATAACGGTGCATGCGACGAAGTTCGTGACCAACGTACCTTGGTTGTCGAATGATTTCCATAAATAGACTTTTATTACGAATATCATTTCTGAAGTCATCATCAATCAGGTGAATATATTCTCGAATTAAACGAATAGTACTGGCTCGAATACCTTTGATTGAGAGAGTTTGTTGCTTAAGTAGGAATATCTCGAGTAAGGCAAAAGGATACCATTCAAACACTTGGTCGTGACAGACTTCAATATAGTCATTACGAGTCTGAAAACGTTTGTTGATGGGTTTAATTTTTTCTCTGCGTGTTAAATAGATAATTGCTTCCTGAAAGTGTTGTAACAACATCTCATTCAGATTGCTCAATTCACGCACCATCTGATAATACAATTTCATGAATTGCTCAACGCCACTATTGTCATCAGCGTGAAAGCCAAAAATTTTTGCTATATGGCGCTGACGATCAAACAACAGTCTGTCGTCATGCCTACCGGTCAAGTTATGCAGGGCATGGCGAATACGCCAGAGAAATGTCTGGCCTGTTTTGAGTTTTAGATATTCTTCGTCCGTTAGAAAATCATATTTAATCAAATCTTGCAGGTTATCAACGCCAAAATGCCGCTTGGCGACCCAGCCAATCATCTGGATATCTCTTAATCCTCCAGGACTTTCCTTGACGTTCGGTTCTAGGCTGTGTTCGGTATTGGCATATTTTTCATGACGTTCGATCTGTTCTTGCAACTTAGCCTTGAAAAATTTCTTGGCTGGCCAGATTTTTTTCGGGCCGGTCAATTTACGCATGGAGTCGAATAATGTTGAATTACCAGTGAGCAGGCGCGCTTCCATGATATTCGTGGCCACAGTGATATTAGTCCTGCCTTCAAAAACGCAATCTTTAACAGTACGTACGCTCTGGCCGACCTCAAGGCCGATGTCCCATAAAAATGCCAGAAATTTCTGAATTTGTTGATTCGCTTCTTTGTTACTTCTAGATTTTTCGAGAATCATTAAGTCAATATCAGAAGCGGGGTGAAGCTCACCTCGGCCATAACCACCCACCGCCACCAGAGACAGATCTTCACAGCTAATCATGGATTGCCAAGCATGAATCAGAAGCTGGTCAATAAATTCTGCACGTTTATATACGAGCTCTACAACTGTTCGTCCGGTCTCGAATGCATCATTAATTGCCTGAGTTCCGTCTTGTAAGGTTTTTTTGAAAACGTCTATAGGAGATGAGCTAGATTTTAATTTTTCCTCGAAACAGTAGCTGTCGAACAGAAATATCTGTTTACTGGAGGCGTTCTGAATGCTAATGGGCATTAATCAGAAAACCTCTTCCTCTCGTTTAGTCAGGACTTCGTGCCCATCAGCAGTGACAAGAATAGTGTGCTCCCACTGCGCGGAGAGGCTACGGTCTTTGGTAACCACAGTCCATTCATCAGGAAGTAATTTGACGTGACGTTTACCCATATTAATCATTGGCTCAATGGTAAATGTCATGCCTTCTTCGATAATCATTCCAGTATCTTTGGACCCATAGTGCAGGATTTGAGGATCTTCGTGGAATCCTTTGCCAATACCATGACCACAATATTCACGAACGACTGAATAATTATTATTTTCGGCGTGTTGTTGAATCGAGTGACCAATATCACCAAAACGTACTCCGGGCTTCACCATATCAATACCTAATTTCATACATTCATAGGTAGTTTGTACCAGTCTTCTTGCCCGGATAGAAGGCTCACCGACAAAGAACATTTTGCTGGTATCCCCATGATAATCATCTTTGATGACTGTGATGTCGATATTAATGATATCCCCATTTCTAAGCTTTTTATCTCCTGGTATACCGTGGCAGATGACATGATTGACTGAGGTGCAGATAGATTTGGGGAACCCTCTATAATTCAGGGGCGCGGGGATGGAATTTTGTTCATTCACGATGTAATCATGGCAGATCTTGTCGAGATCGCCGGTGCTTATTCCCGCCCGAATATGAGGTTCTACCATCTGCAAGACATCAGCAGCCAGGCAGCCTGCAATACGCATTTTTTCGATTTCTTTTGGCGTTTTAATGGTAACGGGCATGAATTTCTTTATATCTAGTCTAGGTATGAGTTAAGTAATTGTCCTCAATATTTTTCTATGCTATAAAGCGTCCGCAGTTTCGCAAATTAATGTCACACGCACAACTACAACTATGTACTGGGTGCCGAAAGGTTGGTATATAGTGTGTGCGGAGGCGCAACCCTAGCTGGAGAGAATTAAATGTCAAATGTCACCATGCGTGAAATGCTGGAGGCTGGAGTTCACTTTGGTCATCAGACTCGTCACTGGAATCCCAAAATGGCGCCGTATCTATTCGGCCAACGCAACAATATCCATATTATTAACCTTGAGAAATCCTTGCCGATGTACGGTGAGGCCGTTAATTTTTTAAGTAAACTAGCTGCCAGAAAAGGCAAAATCATGTTCGTCGGAACCAAGCGTACCGCTCAAAATGTGATTCAGGAAGAGGCTCTTCGTTGTGGCATGCCTTTTGTGAACCGTCGGTGGTTGGGCGGCTTGTTGACTAATTATAAGACAGTCAAGCAATCCATTAACAGAATGAAAAGTCTAGAAGCTATGGAAACAGACGGTACGCTTGGGAAAATGAGTAAGAAAGAGCAGCTTCGAAACAAGAGAGAGCTGGAAAAACTGTCACGTGGACTGTCCGGAATCAAAGACATGGGTGGCCTGCCTGATGCATTATTTGTAATAGATGTTGGTTACGAAAACATTGCAGTGAGTGAAGCGAAAAAATTAGGTATCCCCGTTGTCGGTGTTGTCGATAGTAATAACAGTCCGGATAATATTGATTACATCATTCCTGGCAATGATGATGCAATTCGTTCTATTCGTTTATATGCTAAAGGCATTGCTGATGCGATTCTTGATAGTCGTGCTGCAACAGCCCATGTTGGCGTTGACAAAGAGGACGATTTTGTCGAACTAGATGAATCTGGTGAACCAGTTATTCGGGAAGTCGCTGATAGACCAGCGATCAAGAAGAAAGTCATCAAGAAAAAGATAGTGAAAAAGAAAACTGCGAAAGCGACATCAAGTGATGATGCGTCTTCAGATGGCAAAGCTACAAAAGATGGCAAAGCTGCAAAAGATGGCAAAGCTGCAAAAGATGGCAAAGCTGCAAAAGCTGAGGCAGCCGCTGAAACGAAAGTAACCAAGAAGAAGGTTGCTAAAAAGAAGACGAAGCAGAAGGCTGCCCAGAAAAAGGTTGATATAAAAACTGCTGAAGATGAAGCAAATAAAAAGGGCGAGGAAGAGTAGAAATGGCAATAACGGCTGCAACAGTAAAAGAACTTCGTGAGCGCACAGGTGCTGGCATGATGGACTGCAAAAAAGCTTTGCAGGGAGCTGATGGTGACATTGAAAAGGCCATTGAGGATATGCGCAAGTCTGGTATGGCCAAGGCTGCCAAGAAAGCGGGTCGCATTGCTGCTGAAGGCTTGCTTGTGATTAAGCAAAGCGAAGCAGCAGGCCAGTTAGTGATTGCAGAAATTAATTCAGAAACAGATTTTGTTGCCAGAGATGATAGCTTTAAAGAATTTTGCGATCAGGTCGCAACTTGTATTCTAGCTAACCAACCTACAGATATGGATAGTTTATTGGACTGCAAGATTGGTGAGCAGACGGTTGAAGAAACTCGTCAGCAATTAGTTGCCAAGATTGGAGAGAATATTAGCGTTAGACGTTTTTCACAGGTTGATTCAGTGCGGGGGATCCTTGACTCTTATTTGCATGATGCACGCATCGGTGCCATTGTTGAGCTTGAAGACGGAGATAAAGCTTTGGCTAAGGATGTCGCTATGCATATTGTTGCAAGTAATCCAATCTGCATTGCCGAAGAAGATGTGCCGCAGGATATTCTTGCTAAAGAGAAAGAAATTTTGATTGCCCAAGCAGAGGAAAGTGGTAAACCACCAGAGATCATCGAAAAGATGATTGGCGGAAGAATTAATAAATTTTTGAAAGAAATTACGTTGCTAGGCCAACCATTTATTAAAGATCCTGACCAGACGGTTGCCGAGTTACTTGAGTCTGTTGGTGCATCAGTTAAAAATTTTATTCGTTATGAAGTGGGTGAAGGCATTGAGAAGCGGAATGATAATTTTGCCGAAGAGGTCATGGCCCAAGCGAAAGGAGAATAAGTCATTATGTCTAGCCCGTCTAAGAAATTAAAATATCGACGGGTTTTGATAAAACTCAGTGGCGAAGCCCTAATGGGTGACGATGTCTATGGCATCAGCCCCGAGGTTATCTGTAGAATCGCTAGTGAAGTAAATGATCTAGCTGAAGCCAGTGTTGAAGTTGCGATGGTAATCGGTGGTGGTAATATATTCCGAGGTGCAGGATTGGCTGCTGCAGGTATTGACCGGGTAACTGGTGATCATATGGGCATGTTAGCCACTGTGATTAACTCACTTGCTATGCAGGATGCTCTGGAGCGATTGGGTGTCATTGCTAGGGTCATGTCCGCAATTTCTATTAATGAAATATGTGAAGACTATATTCGTAGAAAAGCGGTTCGCCACCTTGAAAAAGGACGTGTTGTGGTGTTTGCAGCAGGCACAGGAAATCCTTTTTTTACCACCGATTCCGCAGCGAGTCTTCGCGCTGTTGAGATAAATGCTGAATTGCTTATAAAAGCAACCAAAGTAGATGGTATCTATTCGGCTGACCCAGTTAAAGATAAAACGGCTAAGCACTATGACTTACTAAGTTATGATGCTGTCCTGGATCAAAAGTTGGATGTCATGGATGCTACGGCAATTGTTTTATGTCGCGAAAATAACATGCCACTACGCGTGCTGAGTATGACACAAGCAGGTTCGATGATGCGGGCTGTTCAGGGATTAAACGAAGGCACATTGGTGTCAAATCAATAATAGGATAGAGATTAGAGAGAAAATTCCAATGATTGACGATACATATAAGGATGCCGAACAACGCATGCTCAAGAGTTTGGAAATACTTAAACAGGAATTAAGCAAGATACGTACTGGTCGCGCACATCCCAGCCTGTTGGATCATGTTATGGTCAGTCTTTATGGCACCAATGTTTCTTTAAATCAGGCTGCAAATATTGGTATTCAGAATGCGTACACTTTAAATGTGACAGCCTTCGACAAAAATACGATTTCTGATATTGAAAAAGCAATAATAAATGCAGATTTAGGTTTAAACCCGGTGACCGCGGGTGAAGTGATCCGTGTGCCATTGCCAGTATTGACTGAAGATAGACGAAAAGAATTAATTAAAATAATTCGTGGTGAAGCCGAAAAAGGAAAGATCGCGATACGTAATATTCGACGTGATGCAAACCATGCATGTAAGGATCTCCTCAAGGAGAAGGAAATCTCAGAAGATGAAGATCGAGGCGCAGAAGACAGAATTCAAAAATTGACAGATCGTAATATCCAGGACATTGATAAGCTTTTGGCAGAAAAAGAAAAGGAAATGATGGAAATTTAATCGTAGTAATTATTTCACATTAAATGGCTGATAGACATGTATTGAGTAGTAGTAGAGGTAATCTGCCGAAGCATGTTGCTATTATCATGGACGGCAATGGTCGATGGGCAAAACAAAAAGGTTTGTCGCGAATTGCAGGACACAAGGCAGGTGTTAAAGCACTACAGAAGATTGTTAATTACAGTGCCATGGAAGGTGTAGAAGTATTAACCATCTATGCTTTCAGTAGTGAGAACTGGAAAAGACCTCGCGCTGAAGTATCCATGCTCATGGAATTGTTTAATACGTCTTTACAAGCACGTTTTAAGGATCTGCATGATAATAATATCAGGCTTCGTTTCATTGGTGACCTGTCGCTATTCCCTGAAAAACTGCGTCAATCAATGACAGACACAGAGAACATTACAACAAATAACACGGGTCTGGAATTGGTTGTTGCTGTGAATTATGGTGGCAGATGGGATATCGCAAGTGCTTTTAAAAAATTAAATAAAGAAATTAGTAATGGAAATATCAAATTAAAAGATATTGATGAAGCATTAATTGGTAAATTTATGTGTCTTTCTGATTTACCAGAACCAGATCTGTTTATTCGTACAGGCGGTGAAATGCGCATCAGCAATTATTTGCTTTGGCAGTTGGCGTACACGGAGCTTTATTTTGATGATTGTTTATGGCCAGATTTTAGCACAGCAAATTTCGGAGAAGCTTTGAAGTGGTATGCTGGAAGAGAGAGAAGATTCGGGCGTATTAGCGAACAAATAGAAGATGCTTAAACAACGTGTCATAGTAGCAATCATACTGGCCAGTGCGCTCATTAATGCTGTGCTTTTTATGTCCACACAAATACTGGCTTTAATGCTCGCAGTGATTATCTGTATAGCGGCATGGGAATGGGCTGCTTGCGCTGGCTTTCATAGCATTTTGCAAAAAATTATTTATGTATCATTCATTTTATTATGTCTAATATTATGTCTAATAGTTTTCGAAAAACCCTGGATTCTTTTGGTGGTTATTTGTGGCCTCATTTGGTGGTCTATCGCCACATTTTTGGTGGTTCGCTACCAGATGAATAAAAGTATTAACCTGACATCAAATTTATTGAAAGGCATAATCGGTGGAATCATTCTTATTCCAGCTTGGTTAGGTTTGGTTTTAATCCATGCTAGAACATCTGGTGTGTCACTAATGTTATTTTTATTCTTTCTTATATGGTTAGCTGATAGTGCTGCATATTTTTCTGGTAGAAAATATGGCAGTAAAAAACTGGCAAGTCGTGTAAGCCCTGGCAAGAGCTGGGAAGGAGTGTACGGCGCTTTGACCATGTCATTATTACTTGGGGCAGCCTATGCGCTGTATGCGGATATGCAATTCTTAATCTCTGTATATTTTATTTTTTTGGTATTGCTTACGGTGAGTCTTTCAATTTTGGGTGATTTACTAGAAAGTATGTTCAAGCGTATGGCAGGAATCAAAGATAGCAGCAACATTTTGCCAGGGCATGGCGGTGTATTGGATCGTATCGATAGTCTCACATCTGCCGCGCCTGTCTTTTTTGCAGGTCTCTGGGTAATGGAAAAAATTGGATAATGGAGAGAATTTCTTGATTGGTCTAACGCTATTGGGTGCAACGGGAAGTATTGGCATCAGTACCTTGGATGTGGTTGCTCGTCACAAAGATAAATATAAAATTGTTGCGCTGACAGCAAATCGTAATATTGAATTACTTGCTGAACAATGTGAAACATGGCAGCCAAAATATGCTGTTATCGCTGGTCATGACCTGACAAAGTCATTAAGGTCTGCCTTAAAGAGTAAAGGTATTGATACCGAAGTGCTTTCGGGGGTAGAGGGCTTGCAGTACGTGGCTGCCATACCTGAAGCACATTATGTGATGGCCGCGATCGTTGGTGCAGCAGGTTTATTACCAACACTAGCCGCTGCTAAAGCGGGAAAGCGAGTCTTGTTGGCCAATAAAGAATCGCTGGTAATGTCTGGCAAATTATTCATGGATACAATCCAGGAATCAGGCGCAGAACTTTTGCCGATAGATAGTGAACACAATGCCATTTTTCAGAGTATGCCCATAAATTATAAGGATGGGTTGGCAGAAACGGGGGTTGAAAAAATACTTTTGACTGCATCTGGAGGGCCATTCAGAATAACCCCTCTTGATGAATTAAAAACGGTTAGTCCTGAACAGGCCTGTGCGCATCCAAACTGGGATATGGGTAGGAAAATTTCAGTGGATTCTGCAACAATGATGAATAAAGGTCTTGAGGTCATTGAGGCATGCTGGTTATTTGATACAGGCCTCGAAAAAATACAGGTTGTTTTGCACCCTCAAAGTGTGATTCATTCCTTAGTACAATATATCGATGGTTCTGTTTTGGCTCAATTAGGGAGTCCCGATATGAGAACGCCCATTGCACACGCCCTTGCATGGCCAGAACGTATCAATTCAGGCGTTGAATCATTTAATTTATTTGATGTAGAACATCTTGACTTTGAAGCTCCAGATCTGGAAAGATTCCCCTGCTTGGAGCTGGCAAGTGAAGCGATGAGAACAGGAGGGACATCAACTGCGATACTCAACGCTGCAAATGAAATCGCTGTTGAAGCATTTTTGAATAAGCAAATTAGGTTCACAGAGATACCTCAGTTGGTTGAGGCTGCGTTGGATAATATTCCGGGTGTTAAAGCTGATTCAATGAGTGCAATATTGGAGGCAGATGCTGAAGCGCGTCAGTTTGCAACGGCATACGCTAAAGACGTACTTGTTGCATGATTGATTTTTTACAACATCTTTTAGCATTTGTTTTCGCACTAGGGATCTTGGTGACTTTTCATGAATTTGGCCATTTTTGGGTGGCGCAAAAATATGGTGTCAAAATATTAAGATTTTCAGTTGGTTTCGGCAAGCCGCTTTGGTCGAGACGTTTCGGTAAAGACCAGTTCGAACTGGTCATTGCGGCACTGCCTTTAGGTGGTTACGTCAAGATGCTGGATGAACGAGAAGGTAGTGTTTCAGGGCATGAGCTGAATCGTACGTTCAACAGAAAATCATTGATTCAGCGAACAGCCATTATTCTGGCCGGACCTGTTTTCAATCTCATCTTTGCTGTTGTTGCGTTTTGGTTCATGTTCATGATTGGTTTGAATGGTTTGAAACCCATCGTTGGTGAGATAGAAAAGAACTCTATCGCATATTTGGCAGGGCTCAATGAAGGTGTTGAGATTATTGCCGTTGACTCGCGAGAGACAAAAACATGGACGATGGTTATTGATAACCTCATGAGTAAAACTATTGACGCTGGGGAGGTGGATATCAAGATTCTCGATGATTCGATCATCAAAATTTTGACTATGAATCTTGAAGGTTTATCAATTGATGATTTGGCCGAACAAGGATTGTTAAATAACATTGGTATCACACCTAAAAAATACAAAGTACCTGCTATCATCGGTGATGTGCGCCCAGGATTGCCTGCTGCTGATGTAGGACTGACTGCAGGAGATTTAATAGTTTCTGCAAATGGCGAAAAGATAGAGGATTGGATGCAATGGGTCAAATATATACAGGCGCACCCAAACAAAAAGATAATCATGGATGTAAAAAGGGGTGATGAATATTTAATTATGGAACTTACTCCTGACGAAAAAACAAGAGGTGATGGTTCGGCTATAGGCTTTATTGGCGCTGCCAATCAGCCCGTTGAAAGAATATTTGCTAAGGAGTCATACGCATTGCTGCCAGCTTTCCTAAGAGGGGTTGAAAAGACATGGGATATGTCATGGCTAGCATTACGCATGCTTGGGAAAATGATTATAGGTCAGGTATCTGTTAAAAATCTGAGTGGTCCGATAAATATTGCGCAATATGCTGGCGATTCAGCTCAAGGCGGACTTGCAACATTTTTGTTGTTCCTGGGTATTCTTAGTGTTAGTTTGGGTGTGATTAATTTGCTGCCTGTTCCACCACTTGATGGCGGACATTTGCTGTATTACCTAATTGAATCGTTGAAAGGCAGTGAAGTGTCCGAATCAACACAAATTATTGGCCAACAAATTGGATCCATATTATTACTGGGTCTTATGATGGTTGTATTTTATAATGATATCGCACGGCTAGTGGGCACGCGGCTAGTGGGGTAGGGTCACTTTAATATAATAAAGATATAAAAAACTTAATATAATAAAGATATAAAAAACAAGTATATGAAAAATTTAGTTAATAAATTACTTTATGTGATATTCATTTGCCTTTTTATACAAATGAATGTTTATGCGGCTCAGGAGTTCGTTATTCAGGATATTCGTGTCGAAGGCTTGCAGCGAATTACGCCAGGGACAGTATTCAATTATTTACCTATGAAAGTGGGTGATACCTTTGATGATTCCAGATCTAGTGAGGCTGTCAGGGCATTATTTAAAACCGGATTTTTTAAAGATGTCAGGTTGGAGCGTGACGGAGAGATTCTAGTCTTTATTCTGGAAGAGCGTCCTTCGATTGGTAGTATTGCATTAAGTGGAAATGAAGATATCGCGACTGAAGAGCTGATCGATGGTTTAAAACAGATTGGTTTTGCTGAAGGCCGTGCTTTTGATCGCTCAGAACTGGAAAAACTGGAGCAAGAATTAAAAAGGCAATATAACTCCTTAGGAAAATATGCAGTCAAACTGGAATCGACGATTACTGAGTTGGACGATAACCGTGTTGCGGTAGCAATTGATATTTCTGAAGGTGTCGCAGCCAAGATAAAGAAAATTAATATTGTAGGTAATACGGCCTACAAAGAAAAAACATTGATTAAATTGTTCAAATTAAGTACGTCGACGCTAATTTCATTTTTTAATAAAAAAGACCAATATTCTCGGCAAAAATTAGGAGCCGATTTGGAATCACTTCATTCGCATTATCTGAATAATGGTTATATCAATTTCAGTATTGATTCTACACAGGTCTCTATCACGCCAGACAAGAAAGGTGTTTATATTACTATCAATATTTCCGAAGGGGAATTGTTTACCGTTTCTGAAGTTAGATTAGCGGGCAGCTTGATATTGCCAGAAGAAGAGCTCTCTAATCTAATCAGCGTCAGAAAGGGAGATATATTCTCGCGTAGACAATTGACAAACAGCAGTGATGCGCTAAGTAGGCGCTTGGGTAATGATGGTTATGCATTTGCCAATGTCAACTCGATTCCTGAAATTAATGATGAAGAACACACGGTGGGAGTAACGTTCTTTGTTGACCCGGGCAAGCGTGCCTACGTGAGGAGGATTAATTTTTCTGGAAACACAAGGACACGAGACGAAGTGCTTAGGCGTGAAATGCGTCAACAGGAGGGGAGTTGGGTTGCAACTGAAAAAGTAGAACGTGGAAAAATCAGATTGCAAAGATTAGGATTTTTCGGAGAAGTGGATGTTGAAACACCAGCAGTGCCAGGAACAACGGATCAGGTGGATGTTAATTACAGTGTCACAGAGGCGCCTTCAGGCAATTTTTCTCTAGGTCTGGGTTTTTCACAGTCTTCTGGACTTACATTTCAAACCTCAATTGCTCAAGAGAACTTTCTAGGAAGCGGCAAACAAGTTAGTTTTGCATTTAATAACAGTGATGTTAACAGACGATTTGGATTAAGTTACACCAACCCCTATTATACTCTTGATGGTGTGAGCAGGAGTCTATCTGCATTTTATCAAGAGACCGATAGCATTGACGCGAATGTTGTTGCTTTTAATAGTGAGGTCTTTGGGGGTGATGTGGGGTTTGGTATTCCAATCACTGAATTTAATACCTTCCGAACAAGATTTATTTTTGAAAATACGAACATTAGCTCAATAAGCATTTCAGGCACACAGGTGACAAATTTTATAGCTGCCAATGGTGATTCATTTAATATGCTTAGATGGAGTAATAGTTTATCATTTGATACGAGGAATAAGGCTATTCTACCTGATAAGGGTGCCTTGCATCGTATTTCAGCAGAGTTGGCGCTTCCATTTTTTGGAGATTCACTCGAATTTTACAAGATTAGTTACAGAACTCAGTGGTTTACTTCATTATTTAAAGACTATGTCTTGTCGTTAAGAGGTGATATTAGTTACGGCGATTCTTACGGTGGTACCGATAATTTGCCATTTTTTGAAAATTTTTACGCAGGTGGTTCGAAATCTGTGCGTGGATATGAAGAAAATACATTGGGACGTGTTGACCCTAGTACAAATAGACCAATTGGAGGCAACCTAAGAGTAGTGGGTGGTGCTGAAGTTATACTCCCAATTCCCTTCCTCAAGGATCTTAAATCAGTAAGAATTGCGGGTTTTTTTGATGCTGGGAATGTTTATGGGATTAATGAGGACTTTGATGCTGGGGAATTACGTTATTCAGTTGGGCTAAGTGGTATTTGGGTATCACCATTTGGCTTAGTCAGTGCAAGTATTGCACAACCATTGGCTGAACAACCGCAGGATCAGATTCAAAAATTTCAATTTACTTTTGGAACATCTTTTTAGCATGAAAATATGGGGTCGAACATTGAGAAATATTAATATAGCTTTACTGGTATTTTGCTTTCTATCATTTGCAGGAGCAAATAATGTATTTGCAGAGGATCTTAAAATTGGTGCAGTAAATACAATTCGTGTTCTTGAGCAATCACCTCAGGCAGTATCAGCGGATGCACTAATTAAAAAAGAATTTTCTGCTAGGGACAGGGACCTAGTTGCACAGCAGAAAAAAGTCAAGTCGATGGAAGACCGTTTTGCGAAAGATAAAGCTATTATGGCTGAATCAGAAGTCAAAAAACTTGAGAGGGATATCGTCAGTTCACGTAGAAATCTGAAAAGAGATCAAGATGAGTTTCGTGAAGATGTAAATTTCAGATTTAATGAAGAAAGAGCAAAAATTCAGAAAGAAGTGTTTGATGCTATTCAGGTAGTAGCAAAGGAAAATGGATACGATCTTGTGTTATTTGACGGTGTGGCCTACGCAAGCCCTAAGGTAGATTTTACTGCTATAGTCATTGCTTATTTAAAAGACAAACAATAACGATGAATAATTTATTGAAGGAAAGAATCCAATGAAGGAAAGAATTCAATAGAGAGTCGTCCGATAAAATAGCATAAACAATCTACCAAATATAATGATGACATGTACCCTCGGGAAAGTAGCCAATTATATCGGCGCAGAGTTAACTGGTGACCCAGAGAGTAAAGTCAGCGATCTAGCAACACTAGAGTCTGCCAAAACTGGCCAGATAAGTTTTTTAGCAAACCGTAAATATTATCGTTTCCTGAAAAATACCAAAGCATCAGCCGTAATTATAAAACGGGAAGATATGGATGCCTGTCCAGTATCTTCTTTGGTTGTTGATGATCCTTATGTGGCTTATGCAAATGTTGTTGGTTTATTTCATCCTGAACCAGAAATAATTGCTGGAATACATTCTTCAGCAATTATAAGCTCGTCGGCAAGTATCAATAGTTCGGCTACTATAGGCTCTAATGTTGTCATTGGAGATAATTCAGTGATTGGAGCAGGAACATATATAGATTCTGGTTGTGTGATTAAGTCTGATGTTTCGATTGGCTTGAATACGTATTTGTATCCTAATACTGTGGTTTGCCACTCCGTATCTATTGGCAATAGAGTAATATTACACTCTGGCGTGGTCATTGGGGCTGATGGTTTTGGTATTGTCAATAATAAAGGTGTCTGGACGAAAATTCCTCAGATAGGAACGGTCATCATAGGAGATGATGTGGAAATTGGTGCTAACACTTCTGTTGATCGGGGTGCGCTGGAAAATACAGTTATCGAAGAAGGTGTGAAAATTGATAATCAGGTACAAATCAGCCATAACGTTCGTATTGGAGCACACACTGCGATTGCCGGATGTGCCGCTGTCGCGGGGAGTGCAAAAGTAGGTAAGCATTGTATGATAGGAGGCTTCTCGGCAATTGGTGGGCATCTTGAGATAGTGGATAACGTTATCATTACAGGTAATTCTGCTGTTGCTAATTCTATAAAATCACCTGGCACGTACTCATCTGGAATACCCGTGACTGAAGCAAGACTTTGGAGAAGGATAGTTGCAAGAATAAGAAATCTGGATAATCTAGGTCGGAAAATTGCCAAGCTTGAGGAAGAAATAACATAAAAAATATAGTGTTTATATTATGAATACATTAGATATCCAGAAAATTAAAGCACTTCTACCTCATCGTTACCCGTTTTTACTGATTGATCGCGTCACTGCATATGAGCCCAGTGAATCGTTAACTGCGGTAAAGAATGTAACTTTCAATGAACCTTGTTTTCATGGGCATTTCCCCGAGAGACCTATCTTTCCGGGTGTCTTGATAATTGAGGCGATGGCTCAGGCTGCAGCACTTTTAGGCTGCGTGTCTCTGGAAGAGAAACCGGATGATGGATCAATCTATTATCTAGCTGGTGTTGACAAGGCGCGTTTTAAGCAAACAGTGCAACCAGGAGATCAAATCATCCTTGACGTAAAATTTATTAAGGTTAGAAAAAATATCTGGAGATTTGCAGTAATGGCAACTGTCGATGAAAAGATGGTTGCTTCGGCTGAATTATTGACCACTGTTGTGGATGAATAACATTGATTGACGAACATGCGGTTATCAATCCAAATGCGGTGATTGGAGAAAATGTTTCTATTGGACCTTATACAGTTATCGGATCAGATGTCGTCATAGGGGACGGAAGCTGGATCGGACCTCATGTCGTTATTAGAGGCCCAACAAAGATTGGATATTTAAACAAAATATATCAGTTTTCATCAATAGGCGACGATCCACAAGATAAAAAATTTAGTGGTGATGAGCAATCAATGCTTGAGATAGGCGATAGAAATCTTATCAGAGAATATTGTTCAATAAATAGAGGCACTGAAGAGGGCGGAGGTAAGACAGTTATCGGCAACGATAACTGGATTATGGCATATGTGCATATTGCCCACGATTGTTTAGTTGGTAATAGTGTCGTATTTTCAAATAATACAACCCTCGCAGGACATGTCAGTATTGATGATTTTGTGATTCTGGGTGGGTTTACTGGTGTACATCAATTTTGCCATATAGGTAAACACTGTTTTACAGCGATTTCTTCTGTTGTGGTCAAGGACATACCTCCATTCTTAATGGCTTTCGGTAATACGGCTAAACCAACTGGTCTTAATCGTGAGGGACTGAGGCGACATGGCTTCACAGCAGAAACAATAAACTTATTGCGTAAGGCATATAAGATTGTTTATCGTGATGGCTTGACAAAAAATCTGGCTATAGAGGCACTTGCTGAGTTTGCATTGCAATCAGATGCTGTTGCAGAATTTTCTGATTTCATAGATAAATCTACCCGTGGGATTGTACGTTAGTTTGGTTGACTCCTAAGGTAGTTCAATTTCCCGATAATATTCTGGAAAAATTATCATGCTCCGTATAGGTATAGTAGCAGGTGAGGCATCTGGAGACCTTCTGGGCGCTCAATTAATAAAAGATCTAAAAGCTAATTACTCTGATGTTGAGACTGTTGGCATCGGAGGTAAATGCCTCATTGAAAATGGATGTCAAAGCCTTTTCAATGCGGAAAGACTCTCGGTAGTAGGAATATCGGAAGTTTTTGGACGATACTTCGAATTATTAAGTATTCGTAATAATTTAATAAAATACTTTATTGCGAATCCGCCTGATGTTTTTATCGGAATTGATGCGCCAGATTTTAATTTAACTTTAGAAGAAAAATTACGTAGCAAGGGTATCAAAACGGTGCACTATGTCAGTCCATCTGTTTGGGCCTGGCGGGAAAGTAGATTGAAGAAGATAGCACGTGCAGTTGATCTTATGTTAGTGCTGTTCCCCTTTGAATTACCTTACTACGAAAGAAAGAATATAAAAGCACGATTTGTTGGACATCCACTTGTGGAACAATTGAATGAGACATTTGATAAAAACGATGTGAGAGAGGCACTTGGGCTACCTAAGAATATGACCATTGTTGCATTGATGCCGGGCAGCCGTCAAAGTGAGTTAAAACAACTAGCATCAATATTTCTGAAAACAGCAATATTGTGTCAGAAGCAGCATAAGGATCTACACTTTGTTACTAATTTAGTTGATGAGCATTCCAAGAAATTTTTTGTTAATTTAATTAATGAGCGTTTTCCGAAACTATCTATCTCAATCTTCACTAGTGATTCAAGACGCGTAATGCAAGCAAGTGATGTTTTGCTATTAGCATCAGGGACTATAACGCTGGAAGCTATGTTGTTGAGAAAACCTATGGTAGTCGCTTATCGTTTTTCATGGATAAGCTATCAAATTCTTAGAAGACTAATCCATACACCTTATGGTGCATTGCCTAATCTATTGGCTGGAAAATTCCTTGTGTCAGAATGCGTACAATACGACTGCACCCCAGAGAAGCTTTGTTCTGAATTATCAATCTGGCTGGATGATGAGAATGCTGTCAAGAAATTAAAAAATACCTTTGAGGTCATGCGCCAGGGAATGATTCAACAAAAAAATTACTCAGCTGCAGATGCAATCAAGACATTATTGATGGAATAGAATTAAATGAAGATAACAGCTAAAGGCAATGATGTGATTACAGCCGGCGTTGATGAAGTAGGGAGAGGGTCGCTTGCTGGGCCTGTGGTTGCGGCTGCTGTTATCTTGGATCCGGATAATCCAGTTCAGGGTTTAATGGATTCAAAAAGATTAACTGAAAAAAAACGTAACTTATTAGCAATTGAGATTCAGGAGAAAGCAATATCATGGGCTCTGGGGCGTGCAGAACACAGCGAAATTGATGCAATTAATATATTGCAAGCTAGTTTATTAGCGATGAAAAGAGCGGTTGAATCACTGTCAGTTAAACCAGGATTGGTTCTGGTTGATGGAGCGCATTGCCCAGACGTTATCCATAAAGCGGAGGCCATCATCAAAGGTGATAGTAAAATCCCGGCAATATCTGCAGCATCAATTATCGCCAAGGTTGCGAGAGACAATGAAATGATTGAATTAGATAATGAATATCCTAGTTATGGTTTCTCACGACATAAAGGATACCCTACGAGAATGCATATTAACGCATTAAATGAACTGGGAATTTCCTTGATACACAGGAAGAGTTTTGCTCCGATAAAAAATAATTTGGAATAATCAAAGAAATTTGAGGCATTCAGTGAAAGATAATTTTGTACATTTACACATTCATTCAGAGTATTCGCTCGAAGATGGTCTGATAAGAATAAATGAACTTGTCAATGCAGTTGCTAAAGGTAAGATGCCAGCTGTTGCACTCACTGAACAAGGCAATCTTTTCTCGGCTTTAAAATTCTACCGTGCAGCCCATAAGGCAGGTATTAAGCCAATTATTGGTGTTGAGCTTCGAATAAATGAAAACGATGATTACAAAGAATCCACTAGATTGCTTTTATTATGTCAGAACTATCAAGGTTATAAAAACTTAAATTCTTTAATTACACGCAGCTATCAGGACGGGCAATATCAAGGTATCGCATATGTAAAGAAAGCGTGGATGAGAGACTATGCCGAAGGTTTGATCGCACTATCTGGCGCACAACAAGGCGATATTGGGCAGGCATTGCTTGCGGGAAATTATAGTCATGCCAAAGACCTGCTAAATAAGTGGCAAGCGATATTTCCAAACAGATTTTATCTGGAACTGCAAAGAACAAATCATCCTAGAGAAAATGACTATATCCACTCTGCCATTGAATTAGCGACAGAGCTGAATACGCCTGTGGTTGCGACGAATAATGTCATGTTTCTGCTAGAAGAAGAATTTGAAGCACATGAAGCTCGTGTGTGCATACATCAAGGCTGTACCTTGGGAGATTCGAGTCGAGCAACTCTGTATAAAATTGAACAACACTTACGTTCAAGTGATGAGATGATTGAATTGTTCTCCGATATACCGGAAGCCATTAAGAATACCATTGAGATCGCCAAACGTTGTAATCTTGAATTGACCCTAGGCGAGAATTATTTACCTGACTTTCCTGTTCCTGATGGATTTGATCAGGATCAATGGCTTATCCATCAAGCCAAAGAAGGGCTGGGACAACGACTGGTCATTGAAGATGATGAAGACTTTCAGGAAACTCAAGGGAATTATCAGGAAAGACTGGAATTAGAGCTTGATGTCATTATAGAAATGGGTTTTTCAGGATATTTTCTGATCGTAGCAGATTTTATTCAATGGGCAAAAGATAATGCCATACCAGTAGGCCCTGGTCGTGGTTCTGGAACAGGCTCTCTGGTTGCTTATGTACTTGGTATTACTGAGCTCGATCCCCTTCAATATGATCTGTTGTTTGAACGTTTTCTAAATCCAGAGCGTGTATCACTACCAGATTTTGATATTGATTTCTGCATGGAAAGACGGGATGAAGTTATCGACTATGTTGCACGTCAATATGGTCGTGATCGTGTCTCGCAGATTATTACTTACGGTAGAATGGCTGCCAAAGCAGTTGTCAGAGATGTTGGTCGCGTATTAGGTTATCCCTATGGCTTTGTTGACCAAATAGCAAAACTGATTCCTTTCGATCTTAATATGACTCTGGAGCGTGCCTTAAAGGAGGAGGATGAACTTAGAAAACGTTATAAAGATGAAGATGAAGTCAGTACCTTGATTGATCTTGCGCGACAGCTTGAGGGAATATCACGAAATGCAGGTCGACATGCAGGTGGCATTGTGATTTCACCAGAACCATTAACAAATTTTATGCCTCTTTACTGTGAGGAAGGTTCGAATTCACCTGTATCACAATTTGATATGGGTGATGTTGAAGCGATTGGTCTGGTTAAATTCGATTTTCTCGGCTTAAGAACGCTGACTATAATTGACTGGGCAGTCCTAGATATTAATCGCATTAGAAGCAAGGAAGGTAAACCTCCAATTGATATCAATCATATCCCGCTCGATGATGAGAAATCCTATGAACTGATTCGTACAAATGAAACAACAGCTATATTTCAGCTTGAATCTGATGGTATGAAAAAATTGATCAAGCGTTTGCAACCAGATAGTTTTGATGATTTGATTGATCTGCTCGCCTTGTTCAGACCTGGACCTCTACAGTCAGGGATGGTGGATGACTATATTAGTTGCAAGCATGGCAAGACGGAAATCAGTTGTCTACACCCAAAGCTGGAACATATCTTGAAACCGACAAATGGGGTGATCCTGTATCAGGAACAGGTGATGCAAATTGCGCAGGTTCTGGCTGGTTATACATTAGGCGCTGCGGACTTATTGCGCAGAGCCATGGGCAAGAAAAAACCAGAGGAAATGGCCAAACAAAGGGCAATTTTCACAGAAGGCGCAGTCAAGAATGGTGTCAATGAAAGGGCAGCAAAGGTTATTTTTGATTTAATGGAAAAGTTCGCTGGCTATGGTTTCAATAAGTCACATTCATCTGCCTATGCCTTGATTGCTTACCAAACAGCTTGGTTAAAAACTCATTATCCAGCATATTTTATGGCGGCAGTATTATCATCTGATATGGATAATACCGATAAAGTCGTTATGTTTCTTGATGAAGTTAAGTCAATGAATTTCAGCTTGAAAGGTCCATCGATCAATCAAAGTTATTATAAATTTACGGTTGAAGGTGAAGAGACTATTAGGTTTGGTCTTGGAGCGATCAAAGGTGTTGGTGAGACTGCTATAGAAAATATGATCGATGATCGAGATGCAAATGGAATGTTTATTGATTTATTTGATTTGTGTCGGCGAGTTGATCTAAGGAAAATTAACAGACGTGTTCTGGAATCTATGATTAGCTCAGGCGCTGTAGATGAGCTAGGCCCTGGCCGAAGTCGTATGCATGTCAGTCTGAATAAGGCAATTCAAATGGCAGAACAATCGAGTAGAAATAGTCATAGTGGGCAGGATGATTTTTTTGGGCTGTTTACTGTTGCTGATAATAAGAAAAATAATTCAGAGTTTTTGGAAGAAGTTAATTGGTCTGATGATGAAAGATTAATAAGAGAAAAAGAAACATTAGGATTTTATCTGCAAGGCCATCCTATTATTAAATATGAATCTGAAATTGAAGATTTGGTTGGAGCAAGACTAAAAGACATTAGGGTAGGAAATAATGTACGTGTCGCAGGTTACATTCATAGACTGAGAACCCGATCAAGTAATCGTGGAAAGATGGCAGAAGTGCTACTTGATGATAAGACAGCACGTGCTAATGTCAAAGTGGGTTCAAGAGAATTTCAAAAATATAAAAATGATCTAATCAAAGATCAGTTAGTCATCATCGAGGGTAAAGTTATAGAAGATGATTTCTTCGCAAACGGCCTTTCAATCAACGCTAAGAACATATACACCTTGGCACAAATGAGAGAACAGGCAAAATTGAGGCTGAGATTAGGTCATCAGAGAGATTTTGACCTTGAGATGAATTATTTAAAGGAGACATTGGCGCTTCACTGTGGAGGTGTCAGTAGCGTCAGTGTAGAATATAGCAACGATAAGGGGCAATGCAGTTTGGCTCTTGGCAATGATTGGAAAGTGAATGTTAGCGATGCTTTACTAGACTCCTTAAGAAGTCGCCTTGGTATGGATAGTGTGTTTCTGGATTATTAAATAGTATAGATGTTCAATATAAATGAATTAACAGATAGCAGGATAGATTAAACAATGAATTTCCTAGATTTTGAACAACCAATTGCAGAGCTTGACGCAAAAATTGAAGAACTCAGGCATATGGGTTCCGACTCAGAAATAAATATCAATGAAGAAATTATTCGGCTACAGAAACGCAGCGATGAATTAATTGAGTCCACATTTTCTTCCTTATCAGCCTGGCAGTATTCCCAGGTCGCAAGGCATCCGCAGAGACCGTATACCCTTGATTATATCGAAAGAATATTTACAGATTTTGAAGAGCTGCATGGCGATAGAAGTTTTGCTGACGATCCTGCAATCGTTTGTGGTATTGCTCGTTTGGAAGGTATACCTGTTGCCATTATTGGGCATCAAAAAGGACGAGATACCAATGACAGGATTTACAGGAATTATGGGATGCCTAAACCTGAAGGCTATCGTAAAGCACTGCGGATTATGAAGCTCGCTGAAAAATTTAAATTGCCTGTGCTGACATTTATTGATACACCCGGGGCCTATCCAGGTATTGGTGCTGAAGAACGAGGGCAGAGCGAGGCGATTGCGAGAAATCTAATCACGATGGCAACATTAAAAACTCCGATTATTTCTACTGTTATTGGAGAAGGTGGATCAGGTGGTGCTTTGGCAATTGGTGTGGCAGATAAATTATTCATGATGAAATACAGTACCTATTCCGTAATTTCGCCAGAAGGATGTGCTGCAATATTATGGAAGACTGTTGACAAAGCAGAAGAGGCGGCAGAGGCAATGGGGATCACAGCCAAAAATCTGCAGGAACTTGGATTAATTGATGAAATTATTGATGAGCCTATTGGCGCTGCACATCGAGACTATGATGATACTGCTGCATCCCTAAAAAAATCACTAGTCATGGCAACCGCTGAACTAAAAGAAAAAGACCTGGATGACCTAGTTAGTAATAGACAAGAACGTATTAGACAATACGGTTGTTTTGATAACTAATATCTTTTTAATTTTAATCATGAGCTCTCACACCCTTCAGTGTCACAAGAAAATCCCTTCTCTCTCCAAACTAACATAAAAGATATCTTATCCCGATATCCGGATGTGGAAACATGCTGGATTGCATATAGCGGCGGATTAGATTCGCATGTGCTTTTGCATTTGTTAGCTGAGATTAAAAACGATATTAAACCGAAATTGGTTGCAGTACATATCAATCACGGAATGAGTAATGATGCTGATTTATGGGTAACACATTGTCAGAAAATGTGTGAGGATTACGGAATTGAATTCCAGAATTATTCCATTGATTTATCTCATAAGAGCGGTAAAGGCACAGAAGCATTTGCCAGAGAAAAACGTTACAAAGTACTGGGGAATTTGATTTGTAACCATGATTTATTGTTTACAGCACACCACATGAATGATCAGCTAGAAACAATAATTCTACAGCTGATGCGAGGATCTGGGCCAGATGGGTTGGTTGGTATGCCACGAGTAAGGGGATTTTCAAAAGGACTATTAGTAAGACCCTTACTCAAATACTCAAGAAAAGAGATCTACGATTATGCCTTAAATGAATCATTAAATTGGGTTGAAGATGAGAGTAATCAATCAAGTAAATATGATCGTAATTTCTTGAGGAATAAAATAATCCCTGAATTATTGGTGCGCTGGCCAGCTGCGTTAAAGACAATAAAGCGTGCAGCAAAACACCAATCTGAAGCAAGAGATCTTATCAATGAAATATCAAAAATAGATTTAGAAACAGTTTGCAATAATGGTTATAGAATACTCGATTTATCTGAATTTGATTATTTATCTAACATAAGAAAAAAAAATGTACTTAGAGCATGGGTAAAGAAAAATAAACTTGAAATACCAAATGCTAAGATTGTTGAGAAAATAATTTCAGAAGTCATTCATGCCGGTATTGATCGTAATCCCTGCGTTAAATGGAAAGGTGCCGAGGTCAGGCGTTATCGTGGACAGCTATATATTATGAAATCACTTCCGCCACATGATGTAAATGTGGGTAAGCTTTGGGATTTTAATGAATCACTTGAATTAACATCTGGTTGTTTAAAGGCAGTTGTTGGTAACGGGAATGGTATCAAAAAAGAGATATTATTGGATGATACTGTCGAAATCAGATATAGACAGGGTGGTGAACGGATAAGACCCTCAGGTCGAACCAATAAATATGAATTGAAAAAAATGTTACAGGAACAAGGGGTGCTTCCCTGGCTACGCGATCGGATCCCTTTGGTTTTTTATGGAAATGAATTAATTGCCGTCGCTGACCTATGGATTGAGCATAAGTATATTGCAACAGAATCAGAACCTTCGTGGAAGATCGTCTGGAAATGGAAAGATGACGTATGATTTCAAATTTATTCTGGTTTATGATCTCTAAGTAATGGATCTGGGAGATCATAAAATTGTATCTCTAAGATTTCCTTTCCTGTTTCTGAAGAGTTAATAACTTCTCTCATAGAATTTTCTTCATCGTATTCTCCAAGTTGAGGAATACCACGATTAATTTTTGATTGAGCGCTAATAATCATTTCATGTAATAAGGAGGAATATGGGAGTGCGTAAGTTCTTGGTAAAACTTGGACGGTAATATCTTCTACTTCTTTTGCCCATAGATAAATAGCTCCTTCTTCTCCCGTGAGTTTGTCAGGTTGATGTATTTCTGTTGAAATTAATCTGAAATGTGATGGTAGGGCTTGTTTTGTTGGCCAGCCTAATAATGGTGGAAATGAGAAATAGGAAATTATATAAAAGGCTGAAGTAAGGATAATAGTCATCGCTTTAATTTGCCATGACCATTTGGAGTATAAATTAATACTTAATAATAAAACCGCAAGCGCCACATATGCGGCAATAAGACCATAAATTCCTAGCGTCATCTTTATAATATCCTTCTATCTTTAAGTTCTAATATTAGTGATTTGAGACCTTCACATCATTCAAAACCACTGAATAAGACGTATAGGCAATAGCATTAATTTATAAAGTTTGTATGAAACAGTTTCATTTTGCGAGAATTCTCCTTCAATCGTCACAGCAATAGCATAAAACCCCTCAATGAGCGGGCTTTTAGTTATTACTTATCCATTACGAGCATTCAGACACAATACATCTACAGATAACGTATTTGTTACTGTAGGTTCATTCCCTTCCCCTCTCTAAAGGTGATGAATGATTTAAGGTGATGACTCATTGCCATCAGCCTGGCACGGGCTTTATTCCTTCTCTAACCCTAAATATCGTGCCTTACCTAATCCATGATGCAGTTTGGGTGATCCATATAATAGCAGATATACACATAACGCCTGTTCTGTGCCTTATTGTTGGACTGTTAACGGTTTATGCGACAGCCCAGTGCATGATTGTGGTTTGCTTAGCTTAGCTTCTTATTATTGTTTCTCTGGTTATTGTCTTTCTGGCTATTGTCTTTATCTGCGAACCAACCTTGAGCAGTTTTTTCAGGACTTTTCAGGACTATTGATGAGTAATATTTTTTTGTATTACTATTTCACAGATTGACCAGTTGTTTTGGTATAAAGTTTAGTCTTGAAACTTTCCCATCCCTACCAATATTAAATCTGAAAGCGGTTTTTTCGGAGCCTCTTTCTTCCATTCTGACCGTTCCATAGTAAACAATTTCTAATGACGGATTAACTTTAACCAGGCGTACATTGACATCAACAGGTTTACCTTTATCCGTTTCAGAATCGTAATAATGCAAGTTAACAATATACTCACCTTTGACTACGCCACGAATGGTGACAATTTCTTGATTTAGAGGGTTTTCAGCAACGACTTCACCATCGATAATGATCTGGTCATTTGATTTCCCTCTATCGTCACGATCAAGATGAATTAAACCTTCTTTTGTATTTTTAAAATATATAATTCTACCGTCAGGATCTTCGAGCCAGATATCAATATCATCAGTACTATAGTCTTCCCAGGTGACGGTGATGATATATTCTGCTTTTGGATTGATGATGCCGCTTTTAGCTTCTGGATTCATAAACATGATGGCGACAAGAAACAGGAATGTAAATCCCAACAGGGCATTGAATAATAAATCGGTAAAGGGATCTGATCTAAATCTTTCCTTGGCAGACATATTTAGCTTAACTTGGGTAAAACATAGACACGGGTCAGGTGTCTGATTGTATCAATCAAATCATCAGCACTACGATCAAGCATTTGATATTGCGTTGCTGCCAACATGCTGCATATCAGTCCGGCCAACGTTGTATACAATGCTGTTCCCATGCCAGAGCTCATATAACTGAGTATTTTTTGCATGGTAGTGACATCAAAGTCTTTAAGATTAGAGACAGAACCCAGCATAAGAATAAAGCCCACGATGGTGCCCAATAAACCCATTTTGATCATAATATCTGCAATAAACCATCCAATTTCATGAGGTGATTTTAATTTTGACTCATAGTATTCGATGTGATCTGAACCTGTATTTCTGATTTCTGGATTTTCTCTTTCAGCGTTTGTTTTACTGATAAGGTCATGTATGTATTCAGTAACCAGGCAATCTGGTAGATATTTCTCTTCGTTGACGTTTACCTTATTCCCTGAAACTATTAATTTTAAATTCTTTTCATTAATAATCATCGATTTAACATTCCTGGAATCATTAATCTGAGAAGAGATATTGAAGGCTCTCATTGCACAATGAATGATCACACAAAAATAGAGTAGTGAGATAGCCACAGATATTCTGCTGCGGTCAGTGGAGAATAGGATGTAAAGCACATCTTCCTGCCATGCGAGTATTAACAGAAAGAAGACAACACCAGTAAATATTAACCAGACAAGAAACAAATGATGTTCATGTTTTTGCATTTTTTGTTCTCTTTATTAAATATGATTGAATAAATTATTTAGTGCCAATCATCTGCAGCATAGTCGACTATTTCATGTATCAGAACATTAATTTTTTGCATATGTGATTTTAGTTCTTTATTTCTCATATTTACTGGCCAGAGAGGCGTTGTAATAATGACTTTTTCATTTTGTTGGCGGACCGTAATACGACCTGGGCATGAGCTGATCATATCTGGATCCAGTTCCAGCATTTTTTTTGCATAGACAAGGTTGCAATAAAGTAATATTTCATAATCAGGAAATTCTGGATTCTTTCTATCTCTAATACCTTTACCAATATGCAAGTGTCCAGTAATGCGAAAGTTGCGTTCAGTAATTGCGAAAATCGTATCATCCAAAACTTCTTCAAATACTTTATCGGTCGATAATTGATAGTAGTGTGTTTGTTCAATGTGATTATCATTTTCAGCAGAGCATCCGGATAATAAGAAAAACAGAATATATATAAAAACAATAGATGGGGATTTCGTCAACATTATGAAATTATTCGTTGATAATGACTCTGGTGCCTATAGCAACATATTTTTTCAGGTCATTAATCTCTTCATTTGTCATCGCGATACAACCTTGTGTCCAGTTGATCTCACTGTGAATAGCAAGTTTCTGCTCGGTAGTTTCCCCTAATCCATGTATGCCGATATAGCCTCCTAACTTTGTATTTTGCGGAGGAACGCCATCATTTTTGATTGTAGTCGTGATATTTTTGAATTCATTTGCAGTAATAACCTTATTCTTATAACCGTACCAGGCATCCAGTAGGTTAGGGTAGTCAAGTTGCATAAAATAATGAAATTTACTATCCCTTTTAAAATTAACTATTTTGTAGGAGCCTAAAGGCGTTTTACTGTCTCCCAATATCCTCTTTGCTCCTTTGCCTCCCTTTCCATAGGTAATACGGAATTGTCTAACCATTTTTTCGCCATCCATGATTTTAAGTTTCTGTGAGGATTTTGAAATCACTAGGTCATATTGATCTTCAACTGCTAAGACATTATTACAGAGCAGCAAGAAGAAACTAATAAGAATAAGAATGTATCGGTAAAATATAATAATCCGCAAGATTGTTTTGTATCCCTTAATAGTGATTAATTTTCTATGCTATTGACTAATGCGTACGCATTTTAGCTGGAAAGGGGTAAATGCGGTAACTAAAACATTAAAAACTTTGCTAGACCCCCCCCGTGTCGCTGAGTTACCAATAGTGCTCAGCTTTTTTATTATCCAGAATTAAGGCAAGCAGATGGTCTACGCTCATCACTTGGCGGCGCTATCTCTGGACGACAATCCAATCATCCGCGGCGATAAATATATTCGGGTTTAACATCCTGTGATGTTGCATGTAGGGTACTTTTCTATCATCAATTGCCCCGCATAAATTCATTGGGCAAGAAAAAGACTGATTGGTATGCAGATTAGTTGTGATTTGTAGATAGCCTTGGTCGGTTATACTCTTGGATTGGTTCGGATGTACCTAAAATAGAGAAATTCAAACAGGGGTACGAGAAAGCTAAGGAAGCTGGTGATGCAAGTGCGATGAAAGAAACCTTTAAAAATGCGGCTATTGAATTCGCGAAAGGGGCAGCAAAGTAAAGAGGGAGAGGGCGTATTGGCAATATTTAATGCCTCGATATGAGCGTCCAGAATCTTTTTTTGAAGCTTTAGGAGATATGCTTTGAGTGCACCCATAGATATGTATCGAAATTCAACTTCTGCATGGGAGTATTTGCGCGACCTTTCCCGCGCTTAAAATTGTGTTTGAGCACATCCGATCAAGGCTTTTTAAACGCTGCCGCTCGAAGCGAGACTAAACGTAATCTATTTCATCTCTTCTCAGCATTTGATGTAGCCACATTTTTTAGAACTCTTGCTTTGGCCTTGCGTTCGGTCACAAGCAGTCTTATCCAAAGCTTGTCAAGCAGCGCGTATTTACTTTGATACTAATGAGGCGTACTTGGCCCTATACGATTGCGATAAAACAGCGAAATTGTTTTGCTATATAGTAAATCGTTGGCGCAGGCTCGGCGGCCTAAACGATCTACCGGAAACGTAGCGCCTTGCAAGACTCCTTTAGTGAAACTGGCGCCACATAAAAAATCCCGAGAATGCCATAAGCATTAGCAGTATTGCCACCAGATCCATCCACCATTTACCTATATTGCCTACAAAAATACCGCTATGCAGATCAAGGATAAACTGCTGCCAACTGATAGTCTCAGTAAGTAGATATTTATCAGGAACCCGAACTGGCGCGGCGTAAGTTATCGATTCTGTGTAGTCATTGGTCACCAGCTGAAGCGGGTCAAAGCTAACATTGCCTCGGCTTGTCTTCAGTATCAGCAATCCTAGTTTATCTTTATCCAAGACTACCCCCAGCATGGACTCAGGCAAAGCATGGCTGCCCAAAGTAAGATCAGGTAACCCATAGGCAAGTCCCACCCGCTCGATAAATTCAAGTTGGGGACTAATGAACAGCAAGTCACCATCGCACAATGCAGCCCATTGATCTTGCATGGCTACAGCACCCTGAAGAACATCGCAACTAGCCACGGATAATTGATTGATATATAGCTGACCGCCAAGTGCGTAGAAGTACTGTTGCTTTATTTTGAAGCCCATTACTTCAATATTTGAAATATCTGCATAGTATCGAGCTGCAATAAAATCTGGTGCTGGGAGCCTCGCCAATCCAAGTGCATCTGTATGGTTTAGCGCAATACCAGTGGTCGACAATAATAGAATAAATGCAATAAGAAATAGGCCAAGTAGTCTATGGCTCTTTAAAAGAAACCTGAAGGTACGTCTGCTCAAATTATAACCTCGTCAGTTTTGAATCTGCTGATGCAAGTATAAGGCATAACGACTCGCATTGGTCACTGCCCGCACCGACAAGGTGGCACCTGCAATACCATCTATATGGCCTGAGAGCAGATTGGCAGCATTCAAACTAAGACCTTCGTACTGACGAGTAAAGAAGGGGTGGCGAACCTCACCGCCGCGGGGTTCACGGTAGGTGAGTATTCTAACCGCCTCAATCTGGTTCGCTGCTATTATAACGCCGATGGTGATGGGTTTATCTTTGCCTATTTCATCGAGAATCCAAGCCGTTTTGCCTGCTTCTTGCCAGTAACGAATACGCAGACCCCGGTACTTGTGACCCAATATCTGTTTTGCGGCCTCTTGCTGATTTTCTTGCAGCCACAGACTCCCAGCTCTAGCATCCTGAGACAGGTTGTTAGTAATAAAATCCGTTTGGCTAAGATACACCGCCGCAGAGGCAACTTTCCCAATGGTTAAGCATAGACCAACCAGCACGACCACCAAAGGCAATCTTGCTGGTTGATGACCATGGTATTCAGAAACTGTAGCCAACGCCGAGATTAAATCCATCTACTTCTGTTCCCTTGTCCTTGTTCTGACTTTGGTAATCGAACTTTATGACAACATCTTCATGGGGCCAATAGTTGAAACCAAGATCCCACTGATTCTGATCATTGCTGGTGGCGCCGGCGCCGGCGGTCAAGTCATAGCTGCTATAACGGGCAAACAGGCCCCATGCGGGTAAAAGTTTGTAAGACGGCTCAATATACCAACCTGACTGCTTGTCGGCACCTGGGTTTAATTGTTCGATCTTATCATTCAAATCCCAGCGCCCATAGAGACCACGAAGTGCAAAGTTGCCAGACTGGTAAGACAGATTGGTTTCTAACAGGGTGCCGTCAATTTCGCCAATGCCAATATTGTCGGCATCATCTTGGGTTAAATCAGCTTGATATTGCAAGCTGGTATGCCATTGTAAGCCAGCAATGCCGTTAAATCGTAAACGGGCGGTGTAGGCCAGAGCATCTGCCCGGGCCTTGCCGACTTTTTGACGAGCGGATCGAATACTGCTGCGCTTAGAGGCTTTTGCATTGTCTGTATCCAGACGTAAACCCGAGTGAGTCGCTAGGTCATATCCCCAGCCCGGCGCCAACTCGCCGGAGAACGCCAAGCCACCTTCCCACCAGGTCGCCGGAATAACATTCTTCTCAATACTGTTCCTTTCTACGCCATAAAATGTATCTGGTTCGTGGGTCTCATTAATAATACCCACGGGAACTAAAAACAAACCCATTTTGGCCTGATGACTGTCAGCGTAATCCCATTGCACATAGGCCTGTTCCACTTCCACCTCACCTACCTTGCCTTCACCAGCGATGCTGTGTTCGACTTCAAGCTCAGAATACAACGAGAAGCGGTCGTTAAAGTTATGATTGAAAAACATCACAAATCGATGCAGGTCTATTTCATTCTTGTTGTCGAGGTTATTGTAGTGCAGCTCGCCATAGCCGCCGATGGTCGTGCCTGAGTTGCCAGCAGATGCGATGGATGACTCAACCGCCGTTGCGGTCGCTTCAATCGCAGTCTCGGCCTGAGTAATACGCTGGGTTTGTGCCTCTGTTTGCGTACCAAAGCTAGCCTGGGCGGCTGCCAGGCGCTTCTGACTACTGAGCAGTTCTGACTGTAACTGCTGAATCTCGACCTGCTGTTGCTGTACCAGCTTCCAGACTTTCTCTAGGCTAGGTGTATTTGTTGCGGCATAGACAAAATTTATCGCTAACATCAGGGCGCTACCAAGAACCCATTGTGTGGTTAATTGCATCGGTTTTCCTCACATAAAGTAATTAATTAAGAGATGCCGATGTTATCTATTTCTATTTAATAATGCAAATGATTCTCATTAAGAATAATATTTCATGTAAGGGAGGTAATTGCTCAAAAAATAACCAATATTTAGTGCCTTGGCTGGGTTGTTGAAAGAAGCGTTAAGAATCTGGTCGGGAAGCAGGGCTTGCAGACTTAATTGATGGCCTGAAGTTCTCCGCCTTGGAATATCTCCATAATGATGTCGCGCTCGCCCACGGCGAGGACGATCCGGCATGTTGCCCGAGCGTAAGCATGACAAAGCGTTTTGCCTAGGATGGACATACGCTCAGGCCTGTCTCTGAAATCTTTGAGTAATGCCCCGTTGCGTCACACCCTTTGCCCGACAGACTGCATCGAAACAGGCTTTGTCAAATTGATTGAGATAATTGGTTTGTTAACTCGCTTAAAATATATGGAAATAGAAAATGGAAAACCACCCACATCCATTTTCTATTGTCTGAGTGGTCAGGGCGAAATGAAGATTACATACTAGAATGTAATCACCTTGCCCATCAACCTACGTTTTTACCCTTGACGAATTTGGTTTGGCTATCGCAATATGTCCTTGTGGTGTTAGAGTGATTGAGACTATCTCGTGCTGGCTTTCCAAGACCTTTATGATTATGAATACATTGTGCAAAATACTCTGGCTGGCTACGGCCATTGTGCTTGCGCTTGGCGTTGCGTTTTTGTGCAATAAGGACGAGGCACATCCAGACCTTGCCTATGTTGGCGCGCTATTGGCGCAACAGGGGTGTACTGTCAGGGAGGCAAATAAGACTGATGATGCCACTTACCTTTGCAATGAAGGGTTGGATAATTATGTGGCAATCACCATTGAATTCGTCCTTGCCAAGGATCTTGGCGCAGACGGCACCGAGGAGATCTTGGTGGTGTGGACGGAGCAATTTGGCGGTAGCGGATTCTTCAAATATCTGGGAGTATTTAGTGACGATGCGATGCGAGGTAAAACAGGTATCGGGGACCGCGTCGTCATCAATGGGATTGATGTTGAAGATGGTCTCATTTCTGTGGAAGTAATCGCCCACGGTGAGGACGATCCGGCATGTTGCCCGAGAGTAAACATGACAAAGCGTTTTGCCTGGGATGGGCATACGCTCAGGCCTGCCTCTGAAATCTTTGAGTAATGCCCCGTTGCGTCACACCCTTTGCCTGGCAGGCTATCGAGCGATGGCAACTCGGATGGTTGAGTTCGGTGCCTTAATGTATTCTGTACATAAAGTGAAATCACGTTATGCTTATTCATGTAGTGGCGTTATTTTTATTTGGTTAAATCGTTTGATTGAGACCCTTGCACTTGTGCCCACAGGGCATACAGTGCAAGGGTCTCTGATTAAATTAGATCTGTGGTAACAACAAAATTAATCAGATACGCTGCTTTTCTTCAACCCCTCATACACCAATTTCGGTTATAATTTAGGTAAATTTGAATGACAACGAACCAGGAAAGATACAGCACCACTGCAGTCGTATTGCATTGGGTGATGGCAATATTGCTGCTAACTTTATTTGGCCTAGGTTGGTACATGGTAGATTTGCCAAGAGGCAGTGATGCAAGGAGCTGGTTTTTTGCTTTACACAAATCAATTGGGCTGACAATGGCCCTGCTAGTGCTTATCAGGTTAATATGGCGTTTTACGCATACTCCACCTGCATTGCCAGAAATGGTCTCAAAATTTAAAAGGAAATTGGCTAAATTAACTCACTGGCTGTTGTATCTGGCAATGATTATACAGCCTTTGTCGGGTTACATATCTTCGTCATTCAGCGGTTACAAAACAAAGCTATGGGGCGTGCCTCTTCCTCATTGGGGATGGAAATCACCCAAACTAAATGAAATATTCACAGATATTCATGAGACCAGCTCAGTTGTTTTGTTGTGTCTTATAATCCTGCATTTATGCGGTGCGGCGGTGCATCTTTATCAAGGTGATGGACATCTCCTAAGAAGAATGATGCCAGGTAAGTAGTCAAATCATTTATTGATGCAGCTCAAATAAAAAAGGAATCTTGCGATTCCTTTTTTTTACAACATAACTAAGTAAGAATTACTTGTTGTTGATGTACATTGTTACTTCAAAACCGAAGCGAATGTCGCTATATTCTGGTGTATCCCATTTCATGATATTTCTCCTAAATTAAAGTTAACTTGCTTAAATTCGGTTTTATCCGAAGTGCCAAAAACATTCAAGGCACGCTAATGTTAAGGGCAGAAAGTATGCCAATTCATCGACATCAACTGTCAAACCTATGTAATATTCAATTAAAACAATGAGGTATGTGATTTTTTAGTTTTGCTGAAAAAGAATCATAAGATAAATTTAGATGAATTCCGAATTTATGGATAACAACAACCAGAGAGATTGGTTATTATGAACCAATAATATGCTGTGCTGAATCTAAATGATAAAAAAATATTCAAATTCTTTGCGCAAACTCCTGCTAGTTCAGGAAATAGCATTTATGTTGTTGCTCGCGGTTACTGGTTTACTGGGCGGTCTCTCTGCATATTTCTGGCAGCAGAATTCAGAGGAGTCAGTTCGTCTAAATGATTTGAGTTATATCACAGAGCAAATTCGCAGTGAGTTATCCCAGCAAATTGAAACGGCCATTCGCGCCAGGCTCCTTGAAGATGTGCGTTCTCTGGAGTTGTATGGCGAATATTCCAGGAGCATAGATAAAAATTTCAATAAACTCCGCAGTGGCGCAATTTCACGGGAAGAAGATGCGGCCATTCAAGAGTTACACGTTTCCTACCGGGAAATTCAAAAGGATATGAACACAATCTTTGCTGATCCTTATGCAATCAGCCTGCAAACTCACATGAAAATTCTTGCCCCGAGATTTGCTGATCGAATGACAGATCAATTTGAAGGTAAGTACGACAAATTGAAATTTATGCTGGCGGAAGAACGCAATTTACTCAATCAAAAGTTAAAGACCTGGTCTAAATATGCGCCTGCGGTTATTACCATACCTTTATTACTGGCATTCTTGTTAGTCATCTATGCGAGAACGACTTTTCGTAAGGAGTTTCTCAAGCCTATCTCTGAAATCATTATTGGTGCTCGGCGTATTCGTGTTGGACATCTTGAAACCACAATGCCCGAAGAGGGGGTGGAAGAGGTTAAAGATCTAGCAGGAGCGATTAATAAAATGGCCAAAGATTTACAAAGTAGTCAGGCTGCTTTGGTCGAGAGTGAAAAACAGGCAGCGCTCGGAGCTCTGGTTCCTGTCGTTGCCCACAATATTCGTAATCCTTTGGCCAGTATTCGAGCGACAGCACAAGTGCTTGATGATTCTGAAGATAAGGAAGATTTAAAAGAGAGTAAAAATGCCATCATAAAAACGACGGATAGACTCAGTCGTTGGGTGAATGCTTTGGTTTCCTATCTGCACCCATTAAAGCCAAATTACAGGCTCATCTTGGCGAGTGAAATGTTTGATGCTGCGCTTGATTTATTAAAATCAAAATTAGTTGATAAACAAATGAAACTAGAGAAGATAGGGTGGGAGGATGATTTAAGACTCAATGCTGATCCGAATTTGATGGAGCAGGCAATTTATGCGCTGATGGCAAACGCGATTGATGCTTCTCCTGAAATGTCTACATTAATAATTTCCATGGTTAGAAAAAAAGCTGAACTTGAATTGTCAATTCAGGATCAGGGCGCAGGTTTGCCTTTTGAGCCAAAACCAAATCAATTGACGCCAGGCCCAAGTACAAAAAGTTTTGGTACAGGATTAGGCATACCTATTGCCTTTAAAATTTGTCAGAAACATGGCTGGAAAATTAGCTTCGATTCTTATGAGAAAAATAGTGAACAAACCGGCACAACCGTAACAATTACTGCACCGATTAGGGTGATTGAAGAGAATGATAAAGATGAATGAAATTGAACCAGCAATAACTGCGATGGAAGTACCGACATTAGAGAAACAGATTCTAATCGTTGAAGATGAAATCGTATTTGCAAAGGCTGTTAAAAGGCAGCTGCAACGCGCGGGATATAAAAGTGAAATAGCAGGAGATCTGGAGACTGCAAGAGAAAAATTTGAATCGTTGTCACCAGATTTGGTTTTACTTGATATGCGTTTGCCAGATGGCTCTGGTCTCGATTTTCTCGAATCTATCAAAAACGGACAGAACTTTGATATTGCCGTGCTGGTGATGTCTGCCTACGGTGAGCTTGAAGATGCTGTATCTGCCATGAAGATGGGTGCATCAGATTACTTAAAGAAGCCAGTAGATTTGGATGAGCTGTTAATCAATGTTGAAAAAGTCCTAGATAAAAATGAGCTTGTAGCCAGATTAACAAATTCAAGTAAACGTGAACGCAATGCATCTGAAACGGCTGAATTTTTGGGATCCTGCCCAGAAATTGCTTCTGTAAAACAGCAAATAGAACAAATAGCACGTTTGACGCATGCCTCAAATACAGTGCCCCCAACCGTGCTTATTCTTGGTGAGACGGGAACAGGAAAGGATGTTGTTGCAAGATTATTGCATGCCAGTGCAGCACTTAGCGATAAACCTTTTGTGCAAATAGATTGCGCTTCATTACCAAAAGATCTGATTGAGGCAGAACTTTTTGGTCATGCAAAAGGTGCGTTTACCAACGCTCATGTTGCACGTACAGGTCTTATAGAGGCAGCCGAAGACGGTGCTTTATTCATGGATGAAATCGGAGAATTGCCGCTGGACTTACAATCAAAATTACTGGCGATATTAGAAAGAAGATTGATGCGTCGTGTGGGCACAACCAAGGAATTACCTGTTCGAGCATGGTTTATTGCTGCGACCAACAGGAATATAGAAACGCTGGTAGAAAAAGGAGAGTTCAGATCAGATCTGTATTATCGCTTGAATGTTTTAAGTATAAAAATGCCGCCTTTGAGGGCGCGTGGGAATGATATTGTTATTTTAGCAAAGTACTTTGCTGTTCAAACAGCGCGGCATTATGGATTTGAAAATATACATTTCAGTGATGAAGCGCTACAAAAAATCATGGAATATTCATGGCCGGGAAATGTCCGTGAGATGAAACACCTCATAGAAAGAGCTGTCCTGTTAAGTAATGGAGGGGTACTATCTTCGGCTGCGCTGGATTTAACAAATCGAACTCTATCGGGGAATACAGAAGAATCACCAACAAATGAACCCAATATTGAGGATATGACTTTAGAATCAGCAGAATTTACATTGATTACACAAGCTTTGGAAAAGGCTAATGGCAATGTGTCTAGGGCAGCCCGAGAATTAGATATTACTCGTATGGCACTAAGGTATAGAATGAAGAAATATGGTTTATAGTGAGCAGAATGATATAAATAACAGAACCACATGAAGGGGGTCGAAAATGGCAAAAGTTGATATGAAAGTCGGTTTAAATGTTAGCTCCGATGCAGTCTGGAAATTGATTGGAGGCTTCAATGCCTTGCCAGACTGGCATCCTGCAGTTGAGAAAAGCGAATTAGCAGAAGAGGGAAATATGCGTAGTCTAAGTTTGGTGGGTGGCGGCACAATCGTAGAGAAATTGATCAAGATAGATGATCAAGAACGCGTTTATAGCTATTCAATTGTTGATAGTCAATTACCAGTTGCAAATTATGTGGCAACCATTTCCGTGAAAGATGATGGCGATGGTAACTCTACGGTAGAGTGGTCTAGTGAATTTGAGGCAGAAGATGCTACGGAAAATGAGGCAATGGATACGATTGCAGGCATATACCAAGCAGGATTTGATAATCTGAAGAAAATGTTTGGCGGGTAGTCATAAACTCGGGGGGCTAGAATGCGAGCTCATGCCTTGAATATGACAGCTTCTCGTCTTGCTAGACCCTGCATTTACGCGTAGTTCGGGCATTGATATAACGAATAGATCAAATAACAAGTTAGAAATAGAAATGGATAAAAACACACAAATAGAGCTGGAAGCCGCTGCTTTCAGGCATCTCGTAGGGTTTCTGCAGGAAAAAACAGAGGTGCAGAATATCGATTTAATGAATTTGGCCGGTTTTTGTAGAAATTGTTTGTCTAAATGGTATTTGGCGGCGGCAGAAGAGCGAGGGGTTGAGCTGGATTACGAGGAGGCGCGTGAGACCATCTATGGTATGCCGTATGCAGAGTGGAAAGATAAATATCAGAAATAAATCAACAAAATTTATGCTGCTATCAACCCAAAGTGAATATTGTCACTGAATATAAAATAAGAGACCTTTGTACTTGTGCCCTGTGGGTACAAGTACAAAGGTCTCAATAAGACCATAGTCGTCAATCACAACCCCATTAGTCGTCAATCACAACCCCATTAGTCGTCAATCACAACCCCATTAGTCGTCAATCACAACCCCCCAAGGGAACTCTCCAACAGCAATCGTCTTGATTACCTTATTGGTGGAAGTATTGATCACAGATACGGTGCCGCTGACACCATCTGTACTGAATACACGACGACCATCTTTTGTGATTGCCAGTCCCCAAACACGTTTGCCGACAGGAATGCCCTTGATTACCTTAAGTGTATCTGCGTCCATTAGCCAAACACTATTTGAGCGACCTCCAGCAACGTAAATGTGTTTTTCATCCTTACTTAAGATGACATCTTTGGGTTTGCTCTTGGGGTCTTCAAGCTGTGAGCGTTTAAGTATTCTCGCATTTTTCATATCAATCTTAACGATTTCGCCAGTAATTTCAGCGGTGGCATAGGCAATCTTGCTATTCTTTGTAAAGACTGCGGCGCGTGGTCGTGAACCTACCAAGATATTATCGGTGATAGTATTTCCAGGCACTGCAATCACATGCAACATATTGGTTGATTCGCTGGTGATAATGACTTTACTTCCATCTGGAGAGATGGCGACGCCTTCTGGCTCAAGGCCAACCTGAATTTCAGCAATCAGCTCACCACTTACGGGGTTGTAGACGGTGGCCTTCGCATCATCTTCATTAGAAATGTAGATATTGCCATTAGGATGTACTGCGAATGTTTCTGGGTCAGACCCAGATTTAAATTTTCTCAGAACCTCAAGTGTATTCGGGTCGAAAACAGCAATAAGGTTTTCTTCACTGACGGCAACATAGACTTCAGTGCCATCTGGCGATATTCCGATGCCGCGAGGACGTTCACCGATAACAATCTCTTTTTCAATCTCAAGTGTTTTACCATTGATAACACTGACTGTATTGCTTTTTTCGTTGGTGACAAAAATTCTTCCAGATGGCGCAGCCAGAACTACTTGAGACAGAAACGCACATAGTAGGGCGCTTATTAAAAAATAGTGTTTCATTAAGTATTCTCCTTGAGACCTTTGCATAATCCGCACTGATTCTACCGAAACAGGTAAAATAAGACCATTCTAAAAACCTTAAAGATTATTCATCTATGTCCTGAAAAAAAACTACCTAAGGCTCGTTCGTAGCTATGCCTTTAGTAGAACACAAATCAATATAGATTTAGCCAAAAAGAGCAATTATTATTGCGAAGTGGCAGCCAAAAGCACGATAATTGGGAAGTTTTTATGGTGTTGATGCGACGATTGAAGGGAAATTCTCGCAAAATGAAACGGCTTCTATGCAGACTTCGCAAAAAATGATATTGCTTGTACATATTTGCTCGGTGGTTTTGAATGATGCAAAGGTCTCTATTTAAGTTTTTTATACAATTATTTTTCGCAATTCAAGACGCCTAAGCTATCCAGAGTAGGTGGCTTGGCGACACCACGGACAGGCGCTTCAGCAACAATTTTTCCTTCTTCAACGAGAATCATCAGCTGTCGTAATTGACCAGTTTCACGAAAATTCATGTCACTACCTTTTTGACCATCAAAAGAGAGATTTGTCTTCAGGTGATTCAACATGTGTTTTGCATCACTGATATTTTCTCTGGCAACTGAGTCAGATGTCATTTTCACTGCAGCCCATCCAGCCCATGCATGCTCATCCATTACTTTGTGCTGTTCTTTTTTGAATCGTTTATTCAGGTCTCTGGCAGCAAATTTCATAAAATCACCATGCCATGCCTGCGCTGTTGCGTTTGCATGAGGTTTTTTTTGTTGCCACTGTGCAACGGCGTCAGACCTCATGCTCGTGCTGGGGATGGTATGTAAAGCATTCGATAAACAGGCAGTTCTAAGGCTGTTGTCTTCAATGCTCAGGTTAAAGAGAGCCAGACCTGGCAGTTGCTCACTCATCTTATTGAATGTCTTTAAATCAACAGCGGTTAATACTGCAATATATTTACTATAGTCGTGATTGAGTGCATTAGCCGAGGAGATGATATCCAGATTATATTTTTGCCCAAGGAACTGGCCTTGGATATTCGCTTCCTTAAGTCCTTGCTGGGCACCGAGTAGGCTGCCGCCATCTTTTTCGCCAACATAGGCAAAATTGATTTCAATTGTCTCGGCCGAGATGCAGAAAGGGGTAAAAAATAAGAGGTTCAGGCTAAACAACAGCATATTAATATTCTTCTTTAACATAGGATTATTATCTCTATTTATTCAGTTATTTATGATGATTACTTTATGTAAATTCTATAATTTTAGTGTTAAATTTTGCAAACAGCTTGACCCAATCGACACTGTTACTGTAACGCAAATTCAGTTCATAGGGGAAGTGGTATAAGCGAGCCTTTAAAATTAGGCGAGATTACTAATGAGTATAGGGCCTTAGGAAGTTAAGCATCATTATGCTGGGCGCTAAACTTTTGCAAAGGTCTCAAAAATAACTATTACAAATGTTCCTGAATCACAGATGAAGATATTGCGCTGGATCTTTTGGCCTTCTTGTCTGAATGCGTTTAGGTGCATTGACTAATTTGCTCATAGATTTGTTTATGTCTATAATCTTCTCATCAAGATGCAGTATTGATAGATTAGCCATAGCATTTTTGTCCGTTTTAATATTTTGAGCGCAATGTTTGAATTATCGGGAGGAATGGGTCGCATGCTTAGATCTTTACAGATAGAGCCGGAGAAGTGTACTGGTTGTTTGCAGTGTGAAATGGCTTGTTCCTATGAAGCCACAGGGTTGTTCAATCCAGCAAAATCAAGAATCAAAGTATTTACTTTTCATGAAGAGGGGCGATTTGTTCCTTACACATGCACGCAATGCGAAGAAGCCTGGTGCATGCACGCATGCCCCGTGGAAGCGATAACCATCAATAAAGTCACGGGAGCCAAAGAAATTCTTGAGGACATTTGTGTTGGCTGCAAAGTCTGTACGGTTGCCTGTCCTTTCGGTACCGTGAATTATGACAGTGATACAAAGGTCGTTGCCAAATGTGATTTGTGTGGGGGTGATCCTCAATGTGCCAGCGTCTGCCCAACCGATGCAATTACTTATATCGATGCAGAAAATGCTGGTTTAGAACGCATGCGCGCACATGCAGCGCAGCATTAGGAGATAGCTCATGGCTTGGACTAAAAATGCATTACGTATCAATTTGACTGATGGTTCTATTTCTAAAGAACCACTGAATATGGAATGGGCAAATGATTACTTGGGGCAGCGCGGATTGGCAACCAAGTATCTGGTGGAGGAGATCGACCCTAAATGTGACCCTCTTGGCCCTGATAACAAGCTCATTATGACCACTGGCCCGCTAACTGGAACCATGGCATCTACTGGTGGACGTTATTCGGTAGTAACTAAAAGCCCGCTAACTGGTATTTTAGCCTGTTCTAATTCGGGTGGGTTCATTGGCAATGAATTAAAAAATGCTGGTTGGGACATGATCATCTTTGAAGGCAAATCACCCAAACCTGTTTATCTCTACATAGAGAATGAGAAAGCGGAACTGCTCTCCGCCGATGAACTCTGGGGGAAGTCAGTTTGGGAGGCTGATGCAATCCTACATAAGAAATATCAGGACCCACTGCTCAGGATTGCAGCAATCGGTCGATCTGCAGAAGCAGGGTGTTTATATGCTGGGGTTGTTAATGATCTACATCGGGCTGCAGGTCGTTCTGGTGTTGGCACTGTCATGGCTTCCAAGAACCTGAAAGCGGTTGCAGTGCGCGGAACCATGGGTGTTGGTAATATCAAAGAGCCTGTTGCCTTTATGCAAGCTACCAAGGCGGCTAAGAAAGTTCTGGCAGAAAATGCCGTGACAGGAGAAGGCCTGCCAGCACTGGGAACGCAAGTATTGATGAATGTCATTAATGAGATGGGCGCGATGCCAACCCATAATATGCAAGAGGTCGTCTTTGAAGGTGCTGGTGATATTTCGGGTGAGGCCATGCTCAAGCCTCGTGAAAGTGATGGTAATCCCAATCTGACGACGAATGCAGCATGCTTCGGCTGCACCATTGCCTGTGGCAGAATTTCTACCATTGATCGGACTCATTTCACCATAGAAAATAAACCTGAATATTGGGGTAATTCTGGCGGTCTGGAATATGAGGCCGCCTGGGCACTGGGTTCGGATTGCGGTGTCAATGATATGGATGCCCTCACCTATGCCAATTTTCTTTGCAATGAAGATGGCTATGATCCTATCTCCTTCGGCGCAACTGTTGCGGCCGCGATGGATTTATTTGAATCGGGTGCAATTACAACAAAAGAAACAGGCGGGGTTGAATTTAAATTTGGTTCAGCAGAAGCCCTTGCCAAGGCGGCAGAATGGGTCGCAACAGGGGAAGGTTTTGGCAAAGATCTTGGCCTAGGGTCAAAACGGCTTTGCGAAAAATACGGGCATCCGGAATTTTCTATGACCGTTAAGGGTCAAGAGTTCCCTGCTTATGACCCGCGTGGGATTCAGGGAATGGGTTTGGCCTATGCCACCTCTAACAGAGGAGCTTGTCATTTGAGAGGATACACAGTGGCTTCTGAAGTTTTGGGTATCCCGTTTAAAACTGATCCTCTGGAAACGGAAGGTAAGGCTGAGCTGGTGAAAGCATTCCAAGATGGGGCTGCGGTGGTTGACTCAGCAGGTATTTGCGCCTTTACGACTTTTGCCTGGACCATGGAAGATATCGCGTCGCAGATTGATGCAGCTTGCGAAGGAGACTGGGGCGCTGATAGATGTATGGAGGTGGGTGAACGTATCTGGAATATAGAACGAGATTTTAATAACGCAGCAGGGATGACGGCGGCGGATGATACTTTGCCCAAACGTTTGTTAAAGGATGCGGCGAATATTGGCCCAGCTAAAGGAAGGGTCAGTGATCTGCATAAGATGTTGCCAGAATACTACAAGCTTCGTGGCTGGAACTCCGATGGTCAATTGACTGACGAAACCCGCGCTCGCTTCGGTCTCTAAATAATGGCCGTTTCAGGGGCTAAGTCATGAAGCATGTCATTATCGGAGCAGGCCCTGCGGGCGTGATTGCCGCAGAGACAATATGTAAGATTCGACCTGAATCATCAGTAATAATCATTGGCTCTGAGCCAGAGCCAGCATATTCTCGGATGGCTATTCCTTATTATCTCATCGGCAACATCAATGAGGCCGGAACCTATCTGCGTAAGTCAGGAACACATTTTGCGGACGCTGGTATTGAAGTCATACAAGATCGCGTTGTCAAGATTGCTGTAAAGAATAAAAAGCTATCTCTAGAGAGTGGTAACACTGTTGATTATGACAAACTGCTTATTGCTACAGGCTCTCATCCTATAAGTCCGCCCATACCAGGCATAGACTTACCCGGTGTATACAGTTGCTGGACACTCGAAGATGGTCGCAACATTGCAGCAAAGGCAACTAAAGGTTCTAACGTCGTATTGATGGGAGCAGGTTTTATTGGTTGTATTATTCTTGAAGCGTTGGCTTCACGCGGGGTCAATCTGACCGTGATTGAAATGGAAGATCGTATGGTGCCGAGAATGATGGATCAGAACTCGGGGGGTTTGATTAAAAGATGGTGCCAAGAAAAAGGGGTGGTCGTACATGCTTCGACCCGGGTTGAGTCCATTGCCGAAGCGGGTAATAGTCTCAATGTCTCGCTGGATAATGGTAAAGCAGTCGATGCTGATGTAGTGATCTCTGCGACGGGCGTGAAATCTAATATCCAATTTCTAGAAGGCAGCGGCATTGAAACTGAATTTGGCGTACTGGTGAATAATAGACTACAGTCGAGTAACCCTGATATCTATGCAGCAGGTGATGTTTGTCAGGGCAAAGACTTTTCTACAGGCGAATATAGCGTTCAGGCAATCCAGCCAACCGCTGCCGACCACGGTCGTATTGCTGCCATGAATATGATGGGTAAAGATGCAGTTCATCAAGGTAGTATTAACGTCAATGTTTTGGACACACTCGGTTTAATCTCCAGCTCTTATGGTCTGTGGATGGGGATCGATGGAGGAGGCTCTAGTGAACTCTATGACCCGGAACGTTATCGCTACATTAAGTTGCAGTTTGAAGATGATATTTTGATCGGCGCACAGTCACTAGGATTAACTCAGCACGTGGGTGTACTAAGAGGGCTGATTCAATCAAAAATAAAACTGGGTAAATGGAAAGATCGCCTAATGCAAGATCCAACGCGCATTATGGAGGCTTATTTAGGATGTACTCAGGCTATTGGTCATAACGCGGGTGTCATTTGAATACAATCAAGATACTGTTTCGATAGATGCGCTGTAGTTATAGATGAGTATGCAAATCACACTAAAGCTCTATGCTGCCTTAAGCAAATATCTTCCTGAAGGGACGATAAAACACAGGATCACCCTGGATATACCCAGTGAGGAAACGGCTTATGGCGTGATTGAGCGTTATCATGTTCCCAGGGAGAGGGTTCATCTGGTCTTGCTCAATGGCGTTTATCTAACACCTGAGCAACGTGGGCAAGCCACCTTGAAAGAAGGCGATACGCTAGCCGTTTGGCCGCCTGTTGCAGGTGGATGAGTAGCATAGAGAAGAATAGATGGAGTGTACCTTCGAGCGGGAGATGGCAATCTCACACCGTGATTTCTTCAGGATATTGCCTAAGGCCATTGGCTCTCGACAATTTCAACACAAAGACAATATCATCACAGTATTTGTAGATGAGGGTGAGATTTGCATTACTTTATCAAAAGAAAGGATTCGAAAAATTGCTAGTTTATCCTTACCTATAACAGAGCTGACTTTTCAGATAAAAAATGTTGCAAAAAACACGAAAGATGAGTTTTTCAAACGATTTGACAGGGCCTATCACCGTGGGGGTGGGTGACTACAGATTGCAGCTATTCTAATGTTTTTAGGCTATTTTGTTGTGTAAAAGATACATTATTGAGCAGAACCATCTTAGTGTTGTAAAAAAAGCAGAAAAGTAGTTGCAGTTGTTCCTCAAATTTTGTACATTGGCTGGGTCTTACATTTTAGGACACTCATGAGTGGCCTTAAGGCTTGGAACTCAACCTTGGAATTCAGCAAGGGCTTTGTTAGTAAAAATGGCTTTGTTAGTAAAGCTCGACATCAAGGGGGAAGGAAAGGCTGGGGAGGTCGGATTTTTAAACCAGTATGATTTTTAAACCAGTATTTTTAAACCATTATATAGGCGTTTAAGCGCCTATATTTTTAAAAACACAATATTTTCTGAGGAGGAGATATACAGTGAATAAACTAAAAAAATTAAAAGGTGCCGTACTGCTCGCTGCCACCAGTGCGCTGCCTCTTTCGCAAGCGGCCATGGCTGATGTGAGTATCTCAGGCTGGATTAATGAAGGTATTACTTACTACGATGATGGCGTAAGCAGCGATGCAGTTCAGATCAATGATAACGGTACCACGCTGGGTTCACGCATCACCCTTGCCGGCGAGACTGAAGTATCGACAGGCCTGACTGCGGGTTTTGAGACAATCTTGGAACCAACATCTAGCGACGGCAGCAACGTACTGGGGCTCGGTTCTTCTGGGTCATTTAATGACGATTCAAACGGTCAAAAGATTGGTGTCTTGGGTAGTAGTGTCCATTTCGGCAGTGACTGGGGCAAGGTGACGGTTGGTCTGCAATCCATGCCGACAGATAACATTGCCGTGTTGGAAGATCCTTCCCTGACCCTATGGTCAAGTATCTCACCTGTTTTCCGTGGCAATGGCGCTACCATTCAGGGTTTGTCTGGTGCCACAGCAAGCGACAAGACAACATGGTGGTCTTTCCTTCAGTGTTTGACTGTTCCAGGCCTAGGTATTGGTATTGACTGTAATGGTATTTACCGTAATGGCATACGTTATGACCTGCCTACATTCGGTCCTGTGACTGTTGCCATTGGTCATGCCAATGATGATGTCTACGATATCGCTGTCAAATACAAGGGCTCATTGGGTCGCGTAGGTGCTCAAATCGCTCTTGGCTATGCAATCAACCAAGGTGGCGGTGGTGCTAATGTTGGTGGTTCTGAAGCAGAAAACTTCCAAATGCAGGCTGGTTTAAGTGATTTTGGCGCAAGCGGTCTGTTTGGTTCTATCGCTTATCAGACTGAAGAATCTGACGACGCTGCTAAAGGCTCGGGCGGCGATACTGATGCTTGGTGGTTGAAGGTAGGCGCCAAGAAACAGTGGTTTGCTGCTGGCGACACCTCTATTTCCTTCAACTATGGCCAATACAATGATCAATTTGGTGGAGCGCCAATTGCAGCAGCAGCAGCAGTAGCCGCTGAGCCAGGAAATGCTGGAAAAGCAGCAGTAGCTGCAGCAACAGCTACTGGCATTACTGGTTCTGAGGTACAGCGTATTGGTATATCCGTGGACCAATACTTTGGCAGCAGCTTGATCATTTACGGTATTTGGGAGCAGTTAGACCTTGATGTTGAGGGCGATGCTGCGACTACCGCCGTTTATGGTGGTGCACAGGAACTTGATATGTTTACCCTTGGCGCAACCTACTTCTTCTAGGATATATCTTTAGAAGTAAGCAATGCAGTTTTAAATTGCTGAATAAAAAAGGCCTCTTCGGAGGCCTTTTTTTTGGCCATGTTTTTTCATCATGTTTTTTCATCATGTTTTTTCATCATAGATAACCCGCACAAGGAAGGCTGCGATTATTCGTCTGGTTACAAAGGCGTGTGTCAGCATCCCCCCCCCTGTTAAAAAAAGAGGGCTAGGGGGTTATTTCGTACAACAAGGCACCGACACCGACCTAAAAGGCCGCATGGAAACCTGCACTAGGTCATCCCTAGCGGCGACTATTTACCTGTTCTGCAAACAACACTGTTCCATAATGAATATAAATAAGGGGGGTATCTTAGCTTTGGGTTGACACCGCATAGATTCGCAATGACAAGAGCAGTATATTTGTTGTAAACTGCGCGACGATTACAGGCCCTAAGGCTGTACACAGGTAACTTTTTGTAAGCTTAGAAACCATATCATAATAATGAAATCATATAAAAATCAATTAATTACATTATTTCTGTTGTTAGTTTTTTGTAATGCTGTTCCTGCCGTAGATTTCTTTGAGGGAGATGAGGCTGTTATCTGGAAATCAGGTCTTAATCTGTATTTTAAATATACGACTCAAGGCAAATCTAAATCTGGCAAGAATGATCATCCAGTAGACATGGATAAAAAAGATTTAATCAATGCCCTGAAGGCACTGAAATTCACTGAAAAAAGTTTTTTCTCGGGCGAGACCATCAGGAACGTATTTTCGTTGTCGCAGATGAATCTATTTGCCAAGCAGGTTGCCAAAGGTTTGAAAAATGCGAAATCGGAGCAAGACATTATCTTCGTGATGGAAGGAGGCTCTCGTAAACTTTTTATCGCCACGGAAAAGAGCTTTGTTGCTGGTCGCGTGTTCTTTAAAGCAGGAAAGCTTAATATTATCCTCGGTGAATATGATAGAGGCAGAAATGATGCCTTTGAAAAGGTTTATGACCCATCAGGCAGGGCTGCAGTACCTTACTCTTTCAACCATGGCTTACGTTCAAAAAATTCAAAAAAATTCAAAGGGAATGTCACTGGTATTCCTGGCGTTATTAATAAAAGATTTGGCAGTAAATTGCGTCAGGACTGGCTTGTGATTGATGTGGAAACCGCAGCAAAAGAATACCTTATAAGCTTAAATAAAAAAGAGAACCCCTCTTTAGTAAGAAATGATAAACGATTGCAAGTCGAAGCAGCAAAACTGGCTAGAGAACGTCGTGTAATGCGTGCTGAAATGGCGCGTATGCGTAAGGAAATGAAGGGGATTAATCTAGGTGGAAGCGCATCTTCAAAAACTTCTGAAGAAAGAATCGTAACACTGGATGCCCTCTTAGCTAAGAATTTGATTACTCAGGAAGAGTACGCTATCAGACGTAAAAAAATTCTTGATGATATTTAATTTAGTTTGTGGTCATAAATCCTAATTATTTTAAAAACTTGAAAACACTTTATCCTGAATTAGAGTCCTTCGCGAGTGATGCCCTCGAATTAAACAATGGGCATTTTGTTTATTTCGAACAATCCGGAAATAAAAATGGGCTCCCTATAATCTTTCTCCATGGCGGGCCTGGTTCGGGTTGTGATGAAAGTCACCGTCGATATTTTAACCCTGATAAATACAGAATCATTATTTTTGATCAGCGCGGTTGTGGTCGCTCTAAACCAAGTGGGCATGTGGAATATAATTCCACGCAAGATATTCTCGAAGATATTGAGTCAATTCGAAAAAAACTGGATATTGAAAAATTAATTCTATTTGGTGGCTCTTGGGGGGCGACTTTAGCACTACTCTATGCAGAACAATATCCACAACATACTTCTGGAATTATTTTGCGTGGCACTTTTCTAGCTCGACAGTGTGATTTTGACTGGTTTGCCAATGATGATTTCAATGGTGTCAGTAAAATTTTTCCTGATTATTGGCAAGAGTATCTATCCAATTTTAATGAGGAAGATGAGATGAGTGATCGTTTGAGAACATTGCACCGTCGTATTTTTTCAGATAATAGAGAAATTCAATTAGAAGCTGCTAAAACTTGGTCATTATGGGCAGGGAGAGTCGTAACTCACGGTCTGAATTTAAATGAAGAATATGAATTGGAGTTAACCAGCGAACATGATGAAGAAAAACTGATCAATACAGTAAAAATAGAAATGCACTATGCAAAAAACAAATACTTCATCAAAGAGAACCAAATATTAGGTAATATTTCCAAGATACCAGAAGTGCCTGTTTCTATCGTACACGGACGTAAAGATCTAACCTGTCTTCCTGAATCATCATGGTCGGTTCATCGTGCCTTATCTGAATCTGAAATCGTTATTGTTGCAGAAGCTGGGCATCTTGCCGGTGAGCCAGCGATGATTGATGCATTAATTACTGCAACAGATCAAATGATAGATAATGTTTTGTGAATTTTAAGCAAATAAAAAAGCCATTAATTATGGGTATCCTGAATGTTACCCAAGATAGTTTTTCTGATGGCGGTCGGTTTGATAAAACCCGGCCGGCTGTGAAGCACGCATTAGATATGATGTACGAGGGAGCAGATATTATTGATGTTGGTGGCGAGTCAACCAGACCAGGAGCTGAACGCGTTAGTGCAGATGAACAAATATTGCGTGTTCTGGAGACGATACAATCAATCAGAGAGATTGCCCTTCAAGAAGTAGAAATAAGCATTGATACCACCCTGTCAAAAGTTGCCGAAGCAGCGATTGATGCTGGGGCATCGATAATTAATGATGTGTCAGCCGGCACTGATGACCCACAGATACTTGAGTTAGCTGCGGATAAAAATATATCTGTCATTTTGATGCATATGCAGGGGAAGCCTCAGACAATGCAGACCAACCCTGTCTACGATAATGTGGTTGAAGATATTCGCGCTTATCTACTTACCAGGGTTGAAGTGGCCATGGCCGCTGGTATAAAACAGGAAAATATTACCATTGATCCCGGTGTTGGTTTTGGTAAGACCCAAGAACATAACATGCGATTAATTGCTAATCTACAGCGCTTCGTTGATACAGGAGCCCCCGTGCTACTGGGTGCCAGTAGAAAACGTTTCATGGGGGCGATATGTGAAGGAGTAGAACCTGAAGAGCTAGTCGGTGCGACCTGTGCTACCACTGTCGCAGGCGTGAATGCTGGGGTGCAAATGTACAGGGTGCATGATGTTCGACCAAATCGACAGGCTGTAGATGTTGCTTGGGCAATCAAAAATAATATGTAATTAGGTCAATTCAGATTCACTCTCGCCTTTGAGAATTTTTTTCGAGTTTTTCATATTTCGAAAAATAAGAGGTTGTTGTTTTAGATCTGTACCTGTTTCTTTGGCCGCAATTTTTCCTATCCTTGCAACATCATCCAGTAATGCCTGATGATGTGGTGATTTATCACAGACCGGATCGGCATTAGCGGCATCGCCGGTCATCATGAATGCCTGACAACGACAGCCGCCAAAATCTTTTTCCTTCTCAGGACAAGATCGGCAAGGTTCTTTCATCCAGTCAAATCCACGGAAATGATTAAAACCGTGTGAGTTGTTCCAAAGTTCTTTGATGCTATGATCTTTAACATTGGGAAACTCAATGGGTAATTGCCCTGCTTCATGGCAGGGGAGCGCTGTGCCATCTGGTGCAATCGTCAGGAAGATTGCACCCCAGCCATTCATGCAGGGCTTAGGACGATTCTCAAAGTAATCCGGGATCACATAGATGATCTTGGATTTCCCCTTCAGCTTCTCCTGATATTCCATGGCGATTTTTTCAGCTTTGGCCAATTGCTCACGAGTCGGAAGTAAATGGTCAACATTAATACGTGACCAACCGTAATATTGGGTACTGGCAAGCTCGACATAATCTGCATTGAGTTCAACCGTCATATCGAGAATATCGCGCATCTGATCAATATTCTTACGGTGAATAACAATGTTCAACACCATAGGATATTCATATTCTTTGACAATTCTGGCCATTTCTTTTTTATGCTCAAAGCTCTTGGTTCCGCCAAGAAAATTGTTAAGCTCTTCATTACTGGCCTGGAAACTGATTTGAATATGGTCAAGACCAGCATCTTTGAAGCGTTTCACACGTGCTTCATCCATGCCGACACCAGAGGTGATCAGGTTGGTGTAATAGCCCAGATGACAGGCTTCCTGAATGAGTTCTTCAAGATCTTGTCGAACTAAGGGTTCGCCACCTGAGAAACCCATTTGAGTTGCTCCCATCTTGCGTGCCTCTTGCATGACACGAACCCAATCTTCCGTTGAAATTTCGTCCTGATATTTGGCGATTTCAAGTGGGTTTGAGCAATAAGGGCACTGTAGAGGACAGCGATAGGTTAACTCAGCTAACAACCACAGGGGAGGACTCACTCCATCTTTATTTGTTTCTAATCCAACCATTGCCATAGGCCATCTCCAGGAACTGTATGATATCATCTTCCAGATTGTCTTCTGAAAATGATTCTTCCAGTTCTTTAGTTATAATCTCTATTGTTTTTTTACCATCAATGCGTTGTATAATTTCACCCGCACTGACGCTAAGCTTAACCATGCCTTCCGGATATAGGACCACATAACAGCCCTGTACCTCTTCCCACTGAACACGGAAAGTCGGTGCAATTTCAGGTATATCAGTTCTATTTATATCCATAAATATAGACTAGCAGTTGTGAAAGGGTGGTTTTTTTTCGATATAAGCCATCCACATAATATCTAACATGGTCCAGAGAATATCGAGTTTTAATTGTAAAATTTCTAATGCTCGTTCCTGCTCTTCACGTGTTTTGAAATATTCCAGTGTGATATCGAGTCCGTGTTGAACGTCACGACGCGCTTCGGTTAGTCGTTTGCGAAAATAAATGTAGCCTTCTTGGTCAATCCACGGATAAACATCTGGCCAGTTATCTAGGCGCTTTTGGTGGATCTTTGGTGCAAATAATTCGGTCAGTGATGAACATGCTGCCTCTTGCCAGGTAGCGCGTCGGGCAAAATTTAAATAAGCATCAATCGCAAAACGAACGCCGGGGAGAACATGTTCATAGGAAATAGTTTCTTCGCGTGTTAAGCCAACAGCTTCAGCCAGTTGTAGCCAGGCTTCAATCCCACCTTCTTCACCTTCTATGCCATCATGGTCAAGAATTCGTTGTACCCACTGACGACGAACATCGCGCTCGGGGCAGTTCGCCATGATGGCGGCATCTTTGATGGGGATTGTAGTCTGGTAATAAAAACGATTGGCAACCCATCCTTGAATGGCCTTTTTGTCCAGCCCTCCTGAGTTCATGAGTAAATGAAATTCATGATTAATATGATAAAATTTTTCTTTATCGCGAAGTTTTCGTTCAAATTCATCGCGTGACCATGGCCCCAGTTTATTAATATTTTTTTCAGTCATTATTTACTTAATTTCCTAAGAAATTATATTATTATATCCATGCCGTCGTAAGAAACTTCGATGTTGGCATCATTTAATTCCTGTCGTTCATCGGATTCTTCATCGAGAATTGGATTCGTATTGTTGATATGAATTAAGATTTTTCTAGGTTTGTCGAGTGAGGTCAAAGTATCTTTAATACCGCCTTTACTTGATTGGTCCAGATGTCCCATTTCGCTGGCCAGTTTGTTGCTGATGCCATGTCGAGACATTTCGTCATTGGTCCATACGGTTCCATCAATCAGTACTACATCGGCATTCTTCATGTATGCATAGACATGATCTTCTATTTCACCCAGACCAGGAGCGTAAAAAAGATTTTTACCTGTAGAAGTGTCTGCAACCTTAAAACCAACATTATCACCTGCAACAGGATTACCTCGGTGAGGAGAGTAGGGCGGCGCTTCACTTTTTAATGGTACGGCGGTGAAAATCAGGTTATCTGCCTTCGGAATAGTGAAAGAGGATTGATCTGTATTGACTTCATGCCAGTGCACGCCTCGGAAATGCTTAAGGATATTAAAAATCGGATAACCAGTAGTCATATCCTCGTAGACACTGGAAGTGCAGTAAATATCCCAGGGTTTATCGTGCTCCCTGAGAATGATCAGTCCTGTAGTATGGTCAATCTGACCATCACAAAGAATGATGGAGCAGATCCCCGTATCTCTTACTTGGCGAGCTGGCTGAAGAGGGGGAAAAGATTCCAGCTGTGCGCGAATATCGGGTGAAGCATTAAATAATACCCAGTCGATACCATTGCTACTGATCGTGATAGAAGATTGAGTTCGCGCAGAACTTTTCAGGGTTCCTTGCCTGAGGCGGGCGCAATTATCACAATTACAATTCCACTGTGGAAAGCCACCACCAGCTCCTGTGCCTAATAAATGTATATGCATAAGTAATTATATTGATTCATAAAAATGTTTAAGATTAAGGGCTAATATCGTGCCACTTTAATCAAAGTGGCTTTGAACTGTACATCTATTCGGTAATATTATTAAATTAATATATAAAACAGATAGATAAATTGATAATTATAACTTAAAACAGGCTGGTAGAGACCGATGTCATTGGCTGCAATGAACCAATATTGCCAAGTTTAGTTTAACAACGCCAAGGTATATGTAGAAATATATGAGCGAGGATAAGGAACATATATTATTTTTGACTGGGAAACTAGCTCGAAAAAGGCTGCATAAAATACTAGAAACTATGCAACCGACTAGTTTTACTTATGAAATTAAAAATATCGGTGTCAACGTTGCTGCATTAATGACGGCGGAGATGATAAAACGCCGATTAACGATGTTGGATGTCCCCGATAGAGTCATTGTACCAGGTTTATGCCGTGGAGATTTGTCAGCAATAAGTGAATATTTCAACGTGCCATTTATCCGCGGACCTATTGATCTCAAAGATATGCCTGTGTTCTTTGGGCATGATTGCAAGGTTCCGGATCTAAGTCAGCATAATGTCCTTATTTTTGCAGAAATTGTTGATGCGCCGAATATTGCAGTGGAAGAAATTGTTACGCAAGCTAAAAAATATCAACGTGACGGCGCCGATGTTATTGATATTGGTTGTTTACCAGATACACTTTTTCCTCACCTAGAAGAAAGTATTGAGGCTCTGCATGAAATTGGTTTTAAAGTCAGTATTGATTCATTAGAAGATAACGATCTTTTACGTGGTGGTCGGGCAGGCGCAGATTATTTACTGAGTCTCAGTGAGAGTACGCTCTGGATTATTGATGAAGTATCTTCTATTCCTGTATTAATTCCTGATAAACATGGTGATATGGATTCCATGTATCGCGTCATAGAAAAATTTGCCGAAAAAAACAGACCATTTTTTGCAGACTGTATTCTCGATCCAATACATTTTGGTTTTACAGAATCATTGGTGCGTTACCATGATCTGAGGCAACAATGTCCTGATATAGAGATTATGATGGGCGTTGGTAATCTAACTGAACTCACTGAAGCAGATACCACTGGGATCAACGCAACGTTATTTGGAATAATTTCCGAATTGGGACTTAACGCAATCCTAGCGACAGAGGTAAGTCCACATGCACGTACCGTAGTGAGAGAAGCAGATTTTGCAAGAAGAATGATGTATGCTGCCAAGCAAGAGGGTAGTTTGCCAAAAGGTCTTGACGGTTCATTGTTAACGACACATGCACGAAAACCATTTACTTATACAGCAGATGAAATTGCAGAACTGGCTTCCGAGATAAAAGATCCTAGTTATCGTGTGCAGGTCAGCAAAGCAGGTGTTCATGTCTATAATAGAGATGGCATAACAAACGCCAAGAATCCTTTTGAATTTTTTCCAGAACTTGAATTAATACAGGAAGATGCGCCTCATGCATTTTATATGGGCGTAGAACTAGCCCGCGCACAGATTGCCTGGCAGTTAGGCAAACGCTACATGCAGGACCAAGAACTTGATTGGGGTGTCGCTACTGAGCCTGATGAAATTTCTGATTCTAAGGGACAATCCAGAGCGGCGCATGCCTTAAAAGAAGGCAAGAAAAGGAAAGGCAAAAGTAGCGCAGAATATAAAACTGCTGGTTCAACATTACGGGCTAAGAAAAAGAAAGGCAGGAAAAAGATTCAAAAAAAGAAATGATGATCAACGAAACAATTGTTACGACATTAAATGAAAATGGAGCAGTTTATATTGCGCCTATGGGTGTGAGACGTGAAGATGATTATTTTGTCATCGCACCATTTAAACCTTCAACAACATTGAAAAATCTTGAACGTAATGGTCAGGCTGTCATTAATATGACGGATGATGTACAAATTTTTGCGGGTTGTCTTACGGGACACTATGATTGGCCAACTATAAGTGCATCAGCGATAAATGGAAAACGATTAGCAGCTGCTTTGAGTCACATTGAGATTGAAGTTACTCATCAGGAAGGAGATGATATTCGACCCGTTTTCTATTGCTCTGAAAAACATCAGGAAACTCATGCGCCATTTATGGGGTTAAATCGTGCGAAGGCAGCCGTGCTTGAGGCAGCCATACTTGTTAGCCGGCTGCATATGCTTCCCGATGAAAAAATTGATAGTGAAATTGAATATTTGCAAATAGCTATTGATAAAACAGCCAGCGAATATGAATTAGAGGCGTGGGGTTGGTTGATGAATCGCATTAAGATCTTTAGAGAGAAAAATGTGAGTAAAGCGCAGGAAAGTACGGCATGACAGGCATGCTAGCCAGTGTTTCGAATCTGGACGAGGCAAAAATCGCCCTCCAAGAAAATGTTGATGTTATTGACTTAAAAGATCCATCTCAGGGGGCTTTAGGTGCTGTAACAACAGAAGTTGCACAGGGAGTTGTGCAGTTTATTTCAGGCCAATGTCTTGTCAGCGCGACCATAGGTGATTTGCCTATGCAGGCAACACTTATTAGCAAGGCGATTGCTGCGATGGCACTGACAGGTGTCGATATCATTAAAATCGGCGTCTTCGATGATTTGACTGGCGAGGTGATTGCCTCTTTGAAAGGACAGGCGATTAATGGTGCAAAAGGTATTAATGGCAAACAATTCACCATCATCATTGTGTTTTTCGTTGATAAAGGTCTGGGCTTAGATAAGATGTCTGAATTGGCTAAAGCTGGTATCAGAGGAGTAATGCTAGATACCGTCGATAAAATGAAAGGGAATTTAAGAACGCATATGCAGGATCAAGAGTTACAGTCTTTTATCAATCAGGCAAAATCATATGGTTTGCTGGCAGGGCTTGCGGGTTCTTTAAAGGCTGATGATATTTTGCCTTTACTCAGACTAGAGCCAGACTATCTCGGTTTCCGAGGTGCCCTGTGCCAGAATGATTCACGAATTCAGGCTCTGAATAGTTCTTCTGTTAAAAAAATTCGTTCTTTGGTTACAGGCACAACAGAAGATGCAGCTCATATGGGGCAGGCTCACAATAATTATTAAGGAGACTAAAAGATGGCACAGTGGAGAGAAAAAGAGAAGGGTGCGACCTATAGCGAAAAAGAAACTGAAGCACGTTTGCAAGAAGAGTTGCCAAATTGGTATCACGAAGGCGAATGGATCCGCAGGAAATATCATACTAGCGGCTGGAAGGGAACCTTAATGGTGATCAACGCGGTTGCTCATTTGTCTGAAGCTGCTTGGCATCATCCAGATATCGTTGCCTCTTATGCCTTTGTTATCGTGAAATTGATGAACCATGCTGCCAAAGGTATCACTGATAAAGATTTTGAGTTGGCGAAAAAGATTGAAGAAATGATTATGTGGCAACCGGGAATCGATAAAGATAGTGCGCTTGATGGTACGCCTGAGGATCCAAGATTCAAATATATAAAATACAATAAATAATTGTAATGTTTATGCTCCAGCCCAATTCATGACAAATTTCACAAGAAAAATAATATGTAATAGAAAAACAGCAGTGATAATAACCCCAACGATGATAAATTGATAGAGTTTGCCATATTTAAACTGTCGCTCACGATTTGCCTCACTTTGAACACCAATAAACATAGCAATAACGCCTTGAAATACTTCCCAAAGAGCAAGTGACTCCTCTTCTTCTTGTTTTTCTTCTGTTTCGTTCATAAGAAAACCCTTTAAATTCTATAGGTAAGCATGAGCATTGTAACTGCCATTATTCATCTTTTCATTCATCTTTTTAGGACATTACAAATTTTATTTTGTGGCTGGAATATGCCAAATAAGATAATTTGCCGATATTGTCATTGTTTTTGTAAATTATTTTATGATGACCGAATCCATTTTCCAGATTTTCCGCCTGATTTTTCAAGTAGACTGATTGACTCAATGGTCATGCCACGATCAGTGGCTTTACACATATCATATATGGTTAGAAGTGATGTCTGTACCGCCTGCAGAGCCTCAATTTCGACCCCGGTTTGACCTGTAGTCTCAACATGCGCCTGACAATAAACAGTAATTTCAGAGGAATTTGTTTCCAGTGTGATCTCTACGTGAGAAAGTAATAGGGGATGACATAAGGGGATCAACTCTGCCGTTTTTTTTGAGGCCATAATACCGGCAACACGAGCAATACCCAAGACATCGCCTTTTTTATGTGAGCCAGATTCGATCTGTTGCAATGTCTCCGCTTGCATATGGATCGAACCATCAGCAATGGCAATACGACGTGTTAAGGATTTATCTCCAACATTGACCATATGGACTTCGCCTTTTTGATTAAAATGCGTTAATTTAGTCATCGTTTTTAATGAAGTTCTGTAATAGCGTTCCTGATAACACAGATTTGTAGGGCATTTTAACTAATTAATATGAAGATTACTGTCAAATATTTTGCTAGCTTGCGTGAACAAATGGGCAAAGCTGAAGAGCTGCTTATGTTTAGTAAGTCCATACCGATTGCCGAGGTCTGGAAAAATGTTTCTGGTGATGCAAAATCAGGGAATATATTGATGGTGATTAACATGGAGTATGTTAAATCCGATGCCATTGTTAACGAGGGTGATGAGGTCGCCTTCTTTCCTCCTGTAACTGGTGGTTGATGATGCCGATTGCAATCAGGATATCTGCATTTGACCCATGGGAAGCAATAAAACTTCATCAACAGAAAATGAATAGGGAGGGTCAATATGGCGCGACAGCTAGCTTCGTCGGAACTATGCGTGATTTTAATGATGGTAAAATGGTGAATAGTATGACACTTGAACACTATCCTGGCATGACTGAGAAACATCTTGAAAGAATTTGTAAAGATGCCCGGCAAAAGTGGGATTTGATTGATACTCTGGTAATTCATAGGGTAGGTGAAATAAAGATTTCAGAGCCCATCGTTCTAATTTGTGTTTGGTCAGCGCACCGTGCAGGAGCCTTTGATGCCTGTCGTTTTATTATGGAGGATTTAAAATCGAAAGCACCATTCTGGAAACAGGAATCTACTCCAGAGGGACAGCGTTGGGTTGAAAATAATACCTGATAATGCTGCATGGAGGCAGCAAGTTGATAGTGATTAATCTGTATTATCATTTCACACTTTTGCGGGAATAACGATTGAAAATTAATTTGTGTGTATGGTGAATTTAGACCGTTTTCGAACCAGTAAGATTTTTTTAAGGGTAATATTATGGCTAGTGGTTGGGCACGTGATGGTGCTGTTCAAGAACAAATAGACGCCAGTATCGAAGACGCTGTAAGGTTTGCTCGGAGTCGATTGTCCGGTGGCAAGGGCTTAACTCATTGTGAAGAATGCGAGATTGCCATTCCAGACGCACGCCGTAAAGCAGTTTCTGGTGTTCGTTTGTGCGTCAATTGTCAGTCAGAGAACGATAAAAAACAGCCTGTTTTTTCTGGTCTCAATCGCCGTGGGAGTAAAGATAGTCAGTTGAGATAAATGGTTGCCTGCTTTTGATTTATAACGACCCCTATTTTTGTGCTTGAGTATTGTTGGGCATGGTTGGGTTTTCGGAATGTTAGAACTAACATTTTTAGGAGACGATGCTATAGCAAAATGGGCTACTTTTACGGCTATTCATGGAGTGTGATTCGAATGGAGTTTATATGCAAAATTTAATGACGATAAGGGAAGCCAGTATTTGGGCAAGTGAATATTTAGGGAAGAATGTGACTGCATCAAATATATCTTATCTAATTCAATATGGCAGGATACCGAAAAAAGGTGATAATGGAGACGTTGTCGTAAATATAGTTGATTTGGAGGCATACTATAAAGAACACCACGAAACACAAGCAGACAGATGGAAACGACAACTAGGAAATGACTTAAATTGGGATTTGTCATTTTCTCAGTACAAAGAGTCAGAAACAACAAAACATGTCCATCGGTTACACCCGTATAAGGGAAAATTTATTCCTCAGTTGGTTGAATATTTTTTAGATAGCCACACTGATGTCTTTAAAAAGAAAGCGTTTTTTTAGGCAGGGAGATATTATTTTAGATCCTTTTACAGGCTCATGGTACAATGCCGGACCGGCTGAAACGAATATATAAAATGGCAATCACAGCAGATATTTACCTCGGCGATAGCAAAGAGAAATTAAAACTTATTCCAAATGATTCTGTTGATCTCATTGTTACATCGCCTCCCTATGCAGACCAACGCAAAAGCACATACGGCGGCATTCATCCGGATAAATATGTTGATTGGTTCATGCCCATATCAGAACAACTTTTACGTGTTCTTAAGCCGACTGGGACCTTTGTCTTAAATATCAAGGAAAAAGTCGTGCATGGAGAGCGCAGTGTGTATGTGATAGATGTTATTTTAGAAATGCGTAAGCAGGGGTGGTTGTGGACCGAAGAGCTGATATGGCACAAAAAAAATTGCTATCCGGGGAAATGGCCTAATCGTTTTCGCGATGCGTGGGAACGGTTACTTCAATTTAATAAAGATAGAAAATTTAATATGTATCAGGAGGAAGTGATGGTTCCAATGGGGGATTGGGCAAATTCAAGATTAAAAAACCTTTCCGAAACAGATAAAACTCGTGATATTTCAAAAGTAGGTAGCGGTTTCGGCAAAAATATTTCAAATTGGCTTGAGCGAGACAAGGCGTATCCAACCAATGTGTTGCATTTAGCGACCGAATGCAACAACAAGCATCATAGTGCAACATTCCCGGCGGATTTGCCGCGCTGGTTTATCAAATTGTTCACGCAAGAAAATGATTTGGTGCTTGATCCTTTTATGGGTTCGGGGACAACATTAATTGTTGCTAATCAAATGAGACGAAATTCGATAGGTATTGACATTGTTCCTGAATATTGTGAAATGCTAAAAAGCCGACTAAATCCAATTGAGATGCATCGATGCGACCCAAAGACAAAACATGAATCCATTAAATATTAGCGATGTGTCGGCTTATGTTGAAAATAACATCAGTGTTTTTCATCAAAAACGCATACGAAGTCTTGATACATTAAAACTGTCAAAGGTACTTAAGCGGAAAAACCCATATTTGTTCAAAGCCAAATATGTTTTAACTACTGAGCAAATCATAAAAGGGTCAGTGAATGCACATATATCCTCAAATGAAGAAACCATTTTTGGAGATTGGCTGGAAGGACTGGCTATTTTTGTTAACGATAAAGTTTATGGTGGTCGTAAATCGGGCATCACCGGCATTGACCTTGAGTTTGACGCTAACAAAAAACGATACCTTGTTGCAATTAAATCTGGGCCGAATTGGGGCAATAGCTCGCAAATAATCAAAATGAAAAATGATTTCATCACGGCAAAGAAAGCATTAAGAACCAGTAATTCCCAGCTCAACATCGTTGCTGTCAATGGTTGTTGCTATGGCAAAGACAATAATCCAGATAAAGGCGGATATTTCAAATATTGCGGTCAGCAATTTTGGTGTTTTATTTCAGGTGACAACCAGTTATTCGCAAAAATTATTGAACCGATTGGTTATCAAGCCAAAGAAAGAAACAATGATTTTTTAACCGTGTATTCACAGATGATCAATAAATTTTCTAAAGAATTTGCCGAGATGTTTTGTAAGAATAATGGCGAGATTGATTGGGATGAGCTTGTTCGTTTCAATTCTGCGGCAGAAAAAACAAAAGAAAAAGCAAAATAAACATAAACAATTACCCGCTTAAGACCTTTGCACTTGTGCCCTGTGGGTACTTGTGCCCTGTGGGTACTTGTGCCCTGTGGGTACTTGTGCCCTGTGGGTACTTGTGCCCTGTGGGTACTTGTGCCCTGTGGGTACTTGTGCCCTGTGGGTACTTGTGCCCTGTGGGTACTTGTGCCCTGTGGGTATAAATCAAAATACTGGCAGAAGAAAGAGCCTTGTTGAAAAAACTAGCTCGGCGTATTCTGAAACCATTTTTCATTTGCAAGCAAAATAGCAATGGCATTGGCTCAAGAGCAACTAGAAGCGGTTAAGCAGACGATTAAAAATCGTTTGCAAGATAAATTTAACGCTTACAATCCAAGCCCAGCGGTGATGCCGTTTCATACTCGATTGCTCGGCAAAGACCGGCTGGCACTTTATTCTTTTCATACATTCCCTGAATACTAATTTTGATACAACCATTTTTGAACCGGTGGCAGTATCACTAGCCGCCAGCAGGTTTAAGGTTGTAAAGCCGCAGGCAAAATCGGGCACACGAATAAGTGCTGATGCTCAAGCTGAAATCCAGAAAATAATGGATGACTTGACGACCGCAACTAAAATTCCTGATAAAACAGCCGAAATAGAAAGCATTAGACAAGTTTGTCAAACAGGACAGATTAGAACGGTTAAACCAACCAGAGTCGATGTCTATCTTGAAAGCAATGCCGGAGAAATATACCTCATTGATCTAAAAACTGCCAAACCAAACAAAGGTGGATTTAAGGAATATAAGCGGACACTTTTAGAATGGGTCGCAGCTGCTTTATTGCAAAACCCAGCAGCAAAAATTCATACCCTGATTGCTATACCATACAATCCCTATGCGCCAAAACCATATAGTCGCTGGACAATGGCGGGTATGCTTGATTTAGATAATGAATTAAAAGTTGCCGAAGAGTTTTGGGATTTTCTCGGTGGTGATGGGGCTTATAATGACTTGTTAGATTGTTTCGAGTGTGTGGGGATTGAGCTGTGCGCTGAAATTGATGAATATTTTCAACAGTTTAATAAATAAATTAGTTCAAACTCAATTAGTTCAAACTCAAGCAGAGGGTAAATTATGTAAAGCCCTTGAATGGTTCGCATACTTATTTTTCTTCATCATAACAACGGGCTGATACCACTTTGAACTTACTGTGCTGGTAAAGACCCTATTCTGATTGCCTGCCATCTGGTTGATAACAGATTTTAATTTTAAAAAGGTTGCACCTCGACAATAGTCCCTGATTCAACAGAAGTACTTTCCATCGGTAAGATAATGAAACAATTAGCTTGTGACATGGAGCGCAAAATACCTGAGCCTTGTGCGCCTGTTTTTTTCACTACCCATTGATTGGCTTTATCACGTTCAAGGATGCCGCGTTGATATTCTACGCGGCCGGGTTTTTTCTTTAATTTCGAGATGCAGGGCACTTGCATGGTAAATGTATCTGTTTTTATTTCTGCCATTAGATATCTGAGAGCAGGTTTAACAAATTGTGAGAATGTCACCATCACAGAGACAGGGTTGCCTGGCAAGCCAAAAAAATGGGCATTTTTTATTTTACCAAAGGCCAGTGGTCTCCCGGGTTTTATGGCGACTTTCCAGAAATTTACTGTGCCGGTTTCTTGTAGAATTTCTTTTACGTAATCAGCTTCGCCAACAGAGACGCCGCCTGTTGTAATAATGACATCGGCCTGAGTTGTGGCACTTTCAAAGGCTTGCTGCAGATCTTCGCGATTATCTCGAATGATGCCCATATCTATGATGTTGACATTGAGTTCTGACAGCATACCAAACAGGGTGTATCTATTACTGTCGTAGATATTACCATTTTTTAGTTCTTCGCCGATTGAAGATAGTTCGTCACCAGTAGAAAAAAATGCGATACGTAATTTACGTGTAACATTTGCTTCGCCAATACCTAATGATGCGATTACTCCAATATCAGCTGAGCTTATTCGAGCGCCTTTTTCTAGCACAACATCTTTAACCGCAATATCTTCACCTGCCTGCCTTACGTTGGAGCCAGGTTTGATCTCTGAATCAATCAGTATTTCGTCATCTGTTCTTTCAACATGCTCTTGCATAATGACCGTGTCAGTAGTATCTGGCATAACTGCGCCTGTCATAATACGGACACATTCACCTTTCCCAACTTTCCCTTGATAAGGTTTTCCAGCGAATGCTGCGCCAATTATTTTAATTTTCGACGTTTTTTCTTGCGGGATATCTTTTCTGTGTAAGGCATAGCCATCCATTGCTGAGTTAGTTGCCGTAGGGACGTTCAAAGACGAGATAATATCTGTTGCCAGGACGCGATTAAGAGATTCTCTTACAGGAACAACTTCAGATTCTGATATGGGTGATATAGCAGTATAGATATGATTTAGCGCATCGCTTACCATCAGGGAGTTTGGATCAAAATCATCTATGCAACTATTTTGTTTGTTCATTTTTGTTTCAGCGCTCGTTGTTCATTATATGCTTACATATAAATGTTGCGATTCGTTTCGGGCTGTTAATATCCAGCATAGGCAAGTCTGTTTCAACAGTTAAAGGTTCGTCGGTCGCAATTGCAATGACATTGTTATCATTAGGAAAAAATAAGTCATTGCCAAGGGAAGGTCTGACCAGTTCTATCTTTGGGATTGTTTCAAGTTTAAAGCCTTCAACCAATATTAAATCAAGATTATCCTGGTCCAGCCGTTGAATATGATCATACAGAGTAAATTTCTGATCTTTCTCAGCATCGACCATAAGTGCCCAACGATTGACCGAACCGATTAACATTTCACTGGCTCCGGCTTTTTTTAATTTATAACTGTCTTTGCCTGGTTGGTCGATGTCAAAAGCATGATGCGCATGTTTAATGATGCCTATGCGAATGCCTTTATCGGAAAGAATGGAGATTAATTTAATTAAAAGCGTGGTTTTCCCAGTGCCACTATATGCAGTGAAGCCGACAAGTGGTGTTTTTATTTTATTCATTAAACTCTAATTTAAGTTCTAATGTTGTTAGTTCTTCAGCCGAGTTTACGTTTATGAATGTATCTGGCTGCTTGGAAAAATCGGCAATAGCTAAACGATGTTTTTTGAACCATTTGTCAATTTTACGTTCGCCCTTATTCAAGAATTCAAGTATTGAAGGAAGTAATTCAGATTTCATTAGTGTAAAGACAGGTTGTAATCTTCCATTAGAATGGGCTGCACAAATTTCTGCATCTTCATCTTGCAATGTTAAATAAAGCTTATGCACCAGATCATCAGATATCAAGGGGGAGTCGCAGGGCACAGTGACAACAAAAGGTGTTTTTGCCGCCTGTAAGCCACTAGCCATGCCAGCCAATGGTCCACAGTAGTTTTCAATCAGGTCAGCGACAACGGGATATCCATATTTTTCATAGATTTCATGGTTTCTATTTGCATTGATAATAATGTCGTCTACCTGTGATTCAATCGTGTTTAATACATATTCAATCATCGGTTTCCGGGCAAGCTGGATAAGTCCCTTGTCTTCTCCGCCCATTCGTCTTGCCTGTCCACCGGCAAGGATGATGCCCGTAATATTGCCCGTTGCCATCTTGATTATTTCTGCTGTGTTTGCTTTGTGTTTGCAACTTCAAGTTTATCAGGTAACTCGACATCAAATTCAACATTTTCTGAGCCGTTGTAAATGAGAAAATGCTTGCCCTTGGCTCTTGAAAATAATGTAACGTCCATATCACGTGCTATTTGCAGACCCATATGTGTAATGCCTGATCGTGAGAGTAGGGTTGGTACGCCCATTTGTGCGACTTTAATCACCATTTCTGAGGTCAGGCGACCTGTTGTATAGAAAAGTTTGTCTTTACCATCAATATCATTGAGCCACATTTCGCCTGCGATGGCATCAACAGCATTATGCCTACCGACATCTTCTTTAAAGGAGAGTATCTCAGTGTTGTGGCACAAAGCGCAGCCATGTACAGCGCCAGCGTTTTTGTAGACATCGTTGTACGCATTCAAATTTTTTAATGTCGCATAAATATCTGATTGCTTAAATTTATGAGGGGTAATTTGAACGTTATCTAACTGTTCCATTATATTACCAAAGATGGTGCCTTGGCCACAGCCAGTAGTGACTGTGCGTGTCTCCAGTCGTTCATGCCAATGAGTATTTTTTTCTGTGGTTGTCACGGCGACTGCATTGACATCCCAATCCACCTGGACAGATTTGATTTCCCGAATATCATTAAAAAAATCCTGATTTTTAAGGTAACCTAATGCCAGTAATTCGGGTTGGCAACCTAGGGTCATTAACGTGACGACCTCAAAGCGATCCACATAGATTGTCAGTGGTTGTTCATCAGCAATTTGCATGTTTCGCTGATTTTGATACTCGTCAACAGCGAGTGTAGCCTGAGTAGGATCTAATCCAGCATCTGTCATCTCTGGATGATAATTTGCGGACATGCTATCCGCCAGTGACATTCATATGCCGAAGAATCATTGGTTTGGCTTCTAGGTTAAAGTCATGGCCCTTAGGTTTAATCTTCATTGAATCACGTATTGCCTGTTTAAGATATTTCATATCTCCGGAATGACTACGAATGACATGGCGTAAATCAACCGAATGTTCTTGCCCCAGGCAGAGTAATAATCTTCCTTCACACGTAAGTCGTACACGGTTACATTGCTCACAAAAATTATGACTGTGTGGTGAGATAAAACCGATACGGGTTTCAGCATCAGGAATTTTAAAATATTTCGATGGACCGCCTGTACTTTCCGTGGTTGGAATCAGTGTCATGGTTTTTGCAATATCGATACGTATCTGATCGCTGGAATAATAAACTTTGGCACGATCATGATTATCAATCAGGCCTAGCGGCATTTCTTCGATAAAACTGATATCAATATTTTTATCTATGGCGAATTGAACCAGATCTATAATTTCATCATCATTTCTATTTTTAAGGATGACGGCGTTAAGTTTGATGCGTTCAAAACCAACATCAAGGGCTGTCTGAATCCCGATTAATACATTTTCAAGCTCACCAGTACGAGTAATACGTTTAAATTTTTCTGCGTCAAGCGAATCAAGACTGATATTAATGCGTTTTACTCCAGCATCTTTTAATTCCCTTGCTAATTTGGGAAGTTGTGAACCATTTGTGGTTGTCACCAATTCACGCAAGCCAGGTAATTGGCCGACATCCCGGAATAATTTAATGATGTTTCTACGAATTAGAGGTTCACCACCTGTGATTCGAATTTTATCAACACCAAGCTCAATAAATGCTTGGCTAATCATGGTTAGTTCTTCGAGTGTCAGTAGCTGTGCACGAGGCATAAAATCCATTTTCTCGTCCATGCAATAGACGCAGCGGAAATCGCAGCGGTCAGTGACGGAAATTCGGACGTAATTTACTGTGCGACCAAATCTGTCGATAAGTTTTTCGCTTGGTTTGTCTGGAGAGGTCATTTACCTACTATTTGCAGTTAAATTTGACTATATAAGTTATTAGCTAATTTTACATTGCTTGCTCTTAGAATGCACTGTAAGCACGCAATTTAGTATACTTCGCCAAGCCAATTTTTGCTGCGTTGCAATGCTAAAAGTCAGTTATTTATATGCTGCTAGCTAAGTGTGTTATATTTTGACCTGATTTTGTCGTATAAAATTTAAAACAAACTTAAGCAAAATTATTGGGGAAGAGCATGGCTGGATTTTTATTAAAAGACCTATTAAAAGACCAAATCGTCGCAAAAGATGGTTTTAATCGTTGGCTGATTATTCCTGCAGCCCTTGGTATTCACTTATGTATCGGTTCAGTTTACGCATGGAGCCTGTTTAATCCTGCTTTAATAAAACGTATCGGTGTGGTCACTAGTGCTGCAGATGATTGGGCATTGAAGAGTGTTGTCTGGGTGTTTACGGTTGCCATTGTTTTCTTGGGACTTGCAGCAGCTATAGCAGGGAAATGGCTAGAAAAGGTAGGGCCGAGAATGGTCGGTGTCGTTGCAGCATTTTGTTGGGGCGGTGGTTTTATTATAGGCGGCTTAGGCATCGTCTCAGGCCAATTATGGCTATTGTATCTAGGCTACGGTGTCATAGGCGGTTGCGGCTTAGGCTTAGGCTATGTGTCGCCAGTGAGCACTTTAATAAAATGGTTTCCAGACAGACGTGGCATGGCCACGGGCATGGCAATTATGGGATTTGGCGGCGGTGCCATGATTGCAAAGTTTATGATCGATCCTTTCATTAGGTTTTATCATCAGCTTCCTGAATATCTTGGTTCTGTAGACTCACTCAACTTAACTATTGAATCAGGGCGCCGCATGATTGAAACCGCGGACGGGTTGAAAGAAGTGGTTGTCATTGGTGCAAATGATGTTGCCAGTATGATCGTGCAGGGACAGCAAGGTGTTTATCAAGTAGGGACGGGCACTGTTGGTGTTGCCGAAACATTTTTTACGCTTGGCGCCGTCTATTTTGTCATCATGATGTGTGCTGCTTTTGCCTATCGTTTGCCCGCAGCAGATTGGAAGCCAGAAGGTTGGGAGCCGCCAGAAGAGGGTGAGCATCATGGCAAGATGATTACCATGCATGACGTGCATATTGACGAGGCCTTGAAAACACCTCAGTTTTATCAGCTTTGGGTAATGCTCTGTTTTAATGTGACAGCTGGAATTGGGATGATAGCAGTCGCCAAAACCATGGTCAGTGAAATATTTGGTTCGTCATTACCGAATGTAGTTGATCTAGAATTTGCAGCAACCTATGTTTTTATGCTCAGTGTTTTTAATATGATCGGTCGTTTTTTTTGGGCTAGTGCATCAGATTATATTGGTCGTAAAACAACTTATTATGTGTTCTTTGTATTGGGCATTATTCTTTATTCATCGATCCCCTATACGGCAACCCAAGCAAATATTAATCCATCAATGATTTATCTGGTTTATTTTTATGCCGCGACGATGATTATTTTCACCATGTACGGGGGTGGTTTCGCAACTATTCCAGCTTACCTTGCGGATGTTTTTGGCACCAAATATGTTGGTGGAATTCACGGACGTTTATTGACTGCCTGGAGTACAGCAGGGGTTCTTGGTCCTCTGGCAATCACAACTTTACGTGAGAATGCGCTTGGTAAGGCGATTAATAGTCTCATAGAAAAAGCTGATCCTGTTGTTTTTCAGCAAACCTTTGGCGCTGGTGTTGGGCAGCTGGATGAGCTGATTGCTGCGAAAACAGTGACTATCTCGAAATTAATGGAGATTATGCCTGAGGGGACGATTGACCCAACGCCAAGTCTGTACAACACAACAATGTATTTAATGGCGGTATTGTTATTTATTGCATTGATTTCGAATGCGATGATGCATCCAGTGCATCCAAAGCACCATATGACGGAAGAAGAACTTAAAGCCGCCGATGGCTAGGACATTGCTAATCTTTGTGAGGATGTTTGACTAGGTAAATGTTGCAATTAGTGAGTATCATCTGAAACTTCTTCCCCTGATGATGAGGGTTTTTCGAAGGCTTCATCAGAGGAAGAAAGCTTGATCTCGGCGACAATGAGACTCTAGTTGTTGCTGGATAACCTTGAACAACATAAAGCTTTGCGCTGATGTTAGGTTCCCACTGCTCATTGGGCGCTAATAAAGAGCACTAAAAATTTTCGCTCGGCTTCTGTTGCCATAAATTGTCTGGAATAATTTCACATAGAGTTATTCGAATTTCAGATGTTTATTTGCCAACCAGATTATTCCTAACACTGGGATACCAAGCATGGATGCAAAGAAAAAGAATTGTATATATCCGATATTATCGACAATCGAACCAGAATAACCGCCAAGTGTTTTTGGTATCAGTGTCATCAGCGAACTGAATAAAGCGTACTGCATTGCTGTAAATGATATATTTGTTAGGCGTGATAGAAAGGCAATGAAAGCAGCGCTGGCAATTCCTGCTGATAAATTGTCAACTGAAATGACGGCATATAGAAAAGTAATGTTATGCCCGCTCGCCGCCATAATCATGAATAGCAGATTAGTTAAAACGGTTAGCAGTGCCCCTATGAATAAAATCTTCATGACTCCGTAGCGCACAGTAAGTAAACCGCCTATGAATCCGCCAAGAATGGTCATGATTAATCCAAAAGTCTTTACGACAGAGGCAATCTCATTTTTGCTATATCCTAAATCTTGATAGAAAATATTTGCGATCACACCAAGAACAATATCAGATATTCTATATAAGCCGATCAGTGTCAATAGTAAAAAGGCTAGCTTAAGTCCATATTGTCTAAAAAAATCCGCGACGGGTTCTGCATAGCTTTCCAGAATCATTTTCTTCTCAATAAGTCTGAGTTTGATGCATAACAAAGATGTCAATATAGCTGCGAGGGTTCCTAACGAAAGGCGTATAGACTCAATAATGAAGCTACTAAGGACGTGGTTCTTTAATATATTGCTTAAGTTATTTTTCCAGCTTGCCGTAATGTCAGCACTCAATTGGAATAATAAAATGAAACTGGCAACTGCAAATATAAACACAATAAATAACCTAACATAGGCACTGTTTTTGTATTGGTTAATTCTTAATAAATTTTGCTCTGGTTCCCTAATGGCCAGCGTTGTGATGATGCCTATCAGCATAACCATACTCATACAAAAATAGGTGGTTTTCCATGCATCATAGCTGTAAGTGCCCATTTCCGACCCAAAATAGTTGGCAATAAATAGACTTCCTGCACCAGCCACGATCATACCGAGACGATATCCCGCAATGTATGTTGATGACATTAGAGCCTGTAATTCAGGGGCAGCAGACTCAATTCGATAGGCATCTATGACTATGTCTTGAGTCGCGGATGAAAAACCTAGCATAACCGCAGCTAAAGCCATGATTTTTAGTTGTGCTGCCCCTGACGAAGGGTCGGTCAGAGCCATTAATGTAATAGAAATAATAATGGCAATTTGAGAGAGCAATATCCATGCGCGTCTCCTGCCAAGATGAAGAGTTAAATAAGGAATGGGAAGGCAGTCCGCAATAGGTGCCCAGATAAATTTAAATGAATAACCAAGGGCAGCCCAGCTAAAAAGCGTGGCTGTTGAACGATCGACTCCAGCTTCACGTAACCAAAGACCTAGAGATGAAAATATTAATAGTAATGGGACACCTGCAGAAAAACCAAAAAACAACATAGTGATGACACGAGGATGTAAGAATGCTCTGATACTGCCTTGCCAGCTATTCATTCGTGAGATTTTGAGTGTTTGCTATGTTTATTAAAAGAAATCTGATGTCTTGCAATTCTACTCGATATTTAAGGTGCTCATACACGAACATTAGCCCTTTGCTCATCTGGATTGGCTGAAGACTGAGTAGATGGTTTCTGGCAAAAAATTCCTGTTATGTGGGGATTAAGTATGACATACAAGCTGGATGGTATCAGAAGATACTGGTGATTTTTTGGTGGAAATAGTTCAAATTTAAGTTACGAAACCTTTTTAGGGAGGCGTTTTTCACATTACGCCTTATTAAGGCAGGGCATCGTTTTTAGAGGACAGAAAAGTGACGATTTCCTCAGTCAAAAGAAATTAAATAAATGGTTCGAAACCAGACCCTGCTTGGGATGGTTCTAGCCATAGTGATTCTAGTTACCAGAGGTGCGTTTTCTATATCTATAGGCTTCTTAATTTAAATCTCTGGCGAGTCTAATGCCGACGTGGTCATAGCTAGTATCAGATTCCAGTTTGTCTCTTTTCGTATTTCTAATGGACTGTTGTGGACTGAGATATGCCCCGCCTCGAACAATTCTGTATGCGCAGTCGCCACCTTCCCAAACTCCATTATCTGTTGGTGCGCCTTTGTAGTTTTCATGCCAGCAGTCTTGCACCCATTCAGAAACATTGCCTGATGTGTCATGAAGGTTAAATTTATTTGCTTCAAACCTACCCACTTTAGATGGTTTGCGTGGATCCAAGCCTGTCTCGCATCCGAAGCAGTGCGCTCTTCCCGGTTCTTCATTATAGCCCCACCAAAAAGGAGAATCTTTGCCTGTTGATGCTGCATATTCCCACTCACTTTCACTTAACAAACGATATTTATTATTGGTTTGTTCGGAAAGCCATTTTGTATAGTAGTAAGCATCATCCCACGAGACGTAGATGACAGGATGTGTTTCTCTATTCAGAGAAAGATCTTTAGGTATTTTTCGATCTGTTGCTTTGGCAAATTTATCGTAATCAGCAAAGGTCACTTCGTATTTGCTCACGGCAAAAGATTTAATATTGACCGTGTGTCTAGGTCTTTCATCTGCAAAACGAGACGATGAAGAACTACCCATTTTAAATAATCCTGTTGGAATGATAACCATCAGTGGTGATTTGCCACCATTTTTTAAGTCGTCCTGAAATTCTTTTTTATTATTTAAACCAGATGATAAAGCAGGTTTTGCAGTTTCCGTAACAGCTTTAGTTTTTGGGGTAGCCTTAGATGCTTCTGCTTCTGTTACTTCTGTTACTTCTGCTACTTCTTCTGTTACTTCTGTTACTTCTGCTACTTCTTCTGTTTCTTCTGTTTCTGCTACTTCTTCTGTTTCTGCTACTTCTGCTACTTCTGCTACTTCTGCTACTTCTTCTTCTGTTTCTGCTACTTCTACTTTAGAGCTTTTAGAGCTTTCAGTTTCAACTTCATCCGTCGCAATCGATTCCTTGGCGATACTCTCATCTGATATAGCCTCTTCCAGTACGGGTTCTTCAGTTGTTGGCTCCTCAACGACCATCTGATCAGTAGTAATTTTTGCGTCGTCAGAGATGAAATAATTACCAATTGCAGCAGCAATGATGACGGTCGCTACTAGGCCAATAATCAGACCGGCTTTGCTTTTTTCAGAATCTTCATCATCACTATCGACAGTTGCTGGATGACCATAAGTCTCAGGTCTAGGTTCTGCTGGTGCTTCAATTTTGATGGTGTTATCCATATCTGCGGTATCTAAGGCATTTGGGGCAGTGTTATCACCATTATTATCGTCTTCTACCACTGCGTCATCAGCGACACTATTGTCAGTAATTCTAATCACGACTGCTGTTGTGTTGTCTTGTCTTGGCATTGCTGCCTCTTCTACGGCATCCATCAGGGCTTTGGAGCATTCTTTCGAGTTGTCTGCCCAGTTTGAATATTGAATAATTTTCCCTTTACTCAAGGTATCCATACCATCAGAGCAAACAATCAGCCTATCGTCGTGTTCCAATGCGAATGGTATTTGAGGGCAGTCGACTTCAGCGATGTCATCACCAGTAATTGCACTCATCAGCATATTTCTGGACAAGCCTGGTTCAGCATCTGCAGGTGTTCCAGCAGCTTCCATCCTATCCAGAAAGCCACCATAACTATGGTCAGCATTCAATTTTTTCAGTTCTTTATCGCGTAATAGATACAAATGGCTATCGCCGACACTAACCCATGAGAGTTGGCCTTCTTCAATGAGTGCCCCGACAAACGTGCAACCCATGCCATCAAGGGCAGGTGTCTCTTTGATAGTCTCTTCGATCGAGGCATTTGCTTCTAATATGCTTTGATTCAGTAATGCAGCAATTTCATCCGTAGGATAGCCAGCAGTAACAGATTTATTGAATGCCTGAACAGCCATATTACTAGCCACATTGCCTGCAGCATGGCCGCCCATCCCATCGGCAACGATGATGAGAGAATTAGTTTTTCCCTCAGAATCTGTAAGATTCGTGATCAGGAAGGCATCTTCCTGATAATCACGTGCACCATCAATTTGTGAACCTGCTATTTCTAAATGAAACGTCATTATTTAGCTAAATTTCAAAAGTTAATATTTATAAATAGGTTAGTAATCATATAGATTTTTATTTGCATGCCGCTTCAATATGTTATCAGTTTCAAAATCTATCCAGTCACAGACTATAGTGTAACAAGCACCGTGAAGTGCTTGGCATCCTACCAGTGATTGCATATTTCACAAAATGAATTGTTATTTTTTTTAGGGCCTGTCGATCTTTTGCAAGGGGCGTAAAGAATTTAAAAGAAGCATAAAGAAAAGGCAATCTCGTAAGATTTGTTTCGCCAAAAACAACCCAACGAGATTGTCATGCTCCGACAAATGCTCACTGATGAACAATGGTCGAGGATACGAACTATCATGCTAAAAGATCGCGTTTATAGCAAGCCTGAACACAGACATACAGCTGGAAGGGGCATTATACTGGATGCGCACAGGGTATCCCTGAAGTGTTTGGTAAATGGAGTAGTGTTTACAGGTGCTTATGGCAGTGGCCAGTGGTGGTCTGCCCCCCCAGTATTTTATTATCAACTGGCGGTGAGGCACATTGCGTCTGAATGCTTGATAATGCTAAAAGCACGCTAATTGAGAGGTTTTATGCTGTTCTGCGACGATTGAAGGAAAATTCTCGCAAAACGAAACTGTTTCGTGCAAAATTTTATAAAAATGAATGATATCGCCTGAGACCTTTGTACTTGTGCCCTTGTGGGTACTTGTGCCCTTGTGGGTATAACTGTCGGAAGTGCGGCTTCAGCCGCGCAAGATAATTGTAGATGGCAGGACTTATGTACAGGGATGTACGGTATGCCGATTTTGCATGGAGCAAAAATCGGTTATGTACAGGGATGTACGGTATGCCGATTTTGCATGGAGCAAAAATCGGTTATGTACAGGGATGTACGGTATGCCGATTTTGCATGGAGCAAAAATCGGTTATGTACAGGGATGTACGGTATGCCGATTTTGCATGGAGCAAAAATCGGTTATGTACAGGGATGTACGGTATGCCGATTTTGCATGGAGCAAAAATCGGCAAAAGTCCCACTTCCGACCATTTTTTGAATGATGCAAAGGTCTCTGATTAGTCCATTTTATTGACAAGTTTATAGGTTTTTTCTAGACTCAGCGGGCATCGCCGATTTAATTCGAGTTTGCGGGTACCTAATTAAAGTACCGCTAAAGAAGAACAACCTGCTTTAGCATAAGCTGATTGCAGGTTTTTTTACGTCTGTTAAGAATGCCCGTTAAATTTTTTTCAGTACAGGTTGCATTGATTATCTGGAGTTAAGAATGGCCAAAATTGATCCAAAACAATATGGCTCAAATACGAACGCAGTCAGGGCAGGGCAGGTACGCAGTGCTGAAGGCGAGCATAGCGAAGCAATTGTGACTACCTCAAGTTTTGTCTTTAAGGATGCAGCGGAAGCAGCAGCAAGATTTTCTGGGGATGTTCCAGGGAACGTCTATTCGAGATTCACTAATCCGACAGTACGCACATTTGAGGAACGTCTAGCCGCTCTGGAAGGTGCTAAATATTGTGTCGCAACCTCATCAGGGATGAGCGCTATCTTAAGCGCATGCATGGCTCTATTGAAATCTGGGGATCATATCGTCGCCTCGCAGAGTATTTTTGGCACAACAGTCGGCTTATTTGACAATATTTTGTCAAAATTTGGAATCACGACCACATTTGTTGAATTGACAGATGATGAGGCATGGGAGATCGCAATAGGTCCTGATACAAAAATGTTGTTTCTGGAAACGCCTTCAAACCCTTTAACCGAGATTGTTGATATTTCTCGTCTAGCCGAAATTGCACATTCAAATGGGTGTTTGTTGATCGTGGATAATTGTTTCTGTACGCCGGCATTACAGCAACCATTTAGCCTAGGAGCCGATATTATTGTCCATTCGGCAACAAAATATCTTGATGGGCAAGGTCGATGTATGGGCGGTGCCGTACTTGGCAATCATGAACTTCTGGCAGAGGATGTCGTTAGGTTTCTAAGAATTGCTGGCACAACGATGAGTCCATTTAATGCGTGGGTATTCCTAAAAGGCCTAGAAACATTGAATTTGAGGATGAAAGCGCATTGTGAAAATGCGTTGAAAGTCGCCGAGTGGTTAGACCAGCAGGCAAAGGTGACGCGTGTTTACTATCCTGGCTTGCCATCACACCCGCAACATGAATTGGCAAAAAGTCAGCAATCTGGGTTTGGAGGGGTGCTGAGTTTTGAGGTGGAAGGTAGTCAAAAAGCTGCATGGAATGTCGTCAATTCGACTTCACTATTTTCTATTACGGCGAATCTGGGCGATGCCAAAAGCACTATTACCCATCCGGCAACTACTACACATCATAGACTTACTAATGAACAGCGTGTTCAGGCAGGAATTAGCGATGGTTTGATCAGATTATCAATTGGATTTGAAGATGTTAGCGATCTTACTCAGGATCTGGTAGCGGGTTTGTCAGACTGAGGGAGAAAGTATTTGAATTAGTTATCTGGGACAGCCTCTAATGATTTTCGAAAGTGTTGGAAATTCTGAGATTAGGGGATTCCAAAAACCTTAAAAAATAAAGGACTTGGCTACGCAAGTCGCAAATATCGATGCCAAATACAACAGATAACCAACATTATATTTCAATCTAAAATTATTTTAATGGAATTTAAAAAACTCTTTATCTGTTGTGCATTGCTCGTGCTGCTTTCTTGTGGCGAGGAAATTGACCCCAAGATCGCTTTTCAAAAAGGAGATTATGCGAGCGCATTGCCAATATGGAAGCTTAGAGTAGAGCAAAATGATCTGGAAGCACAAAATTTTCTGGGTATACATTACTTACTTGGTTTAGGCGTGAAACGTGATTTTTCTCAGGCAAAAAAATGGTATGAAAGAGCTGCTATTGCCGGTCATCCTGATGCACAGAGAAACCTGGGAATGATGTATGAATCAGGACGTGGCCTGGCGAGAGATTTTGAGGAAGCATACATATGGCTCTATGCTGCGTATAGACAAGGACATCCACGAGCAGCAGCGAGCTTGCAATCTTTGGTGGCCAAACTTTCGCCAAACAGTAAAATCTTGCTTCGAAAAAAAGCGAGAAAATATATTAAAAAAGACGTTTTAGGAGCGGATGCGGATGATTTCTAAATCTTTGAGCAGGTTATTTGAGGCAATGATATGTGTGGGATAGTTGGTGCGGTTGCACAAAGAGATGTGACGCCTATCCTGCTTGAAGGCTTGAAACGTCTGGAATATAGAGGTTATGATTCTGCTGGGCTCGCTGTGATCAATGGTGATAACTTATTTGAAAGGATTCGGGTAACTGGGAAGATAAAAGCTCTTGAACGAGAGATGGAAAAGAGTCAATTATCGGGAAGCACTGGCATTGCCCATACTCGTTGGGCAACTCATGGAGAACCTACTACTGAGAACGCACATCCTCATATTTGTCGCGATCAACTTGCATTAGTCCACAATGGCATCATCGAGAATCATGAGCAACTCAGAGAACAACAAGTAAAACTTGGCTACAAATTCACCTCCGACACAGATAGTGAAGTTATCGTAAATCAAATTCATGGCTATCTTGATAAAGGCGAAGATTTGCTTTCCGCAGTGGTAAATACAACGGCGATGCTTAAAGGCGCCTATGCGCTTGGCGTCATTAATAAGAGCGATTCTGATCGAATTATTGCAACTCGAAATGGCAGCCCATTAGTCATAGGGATTGGTATTGGTGAGTATTTCATTGCCTCAGATGTCTTCGCTTTATTGCCAGTGACGCAACAATTTATTTTTCCTGAGGAGGGCGATGTTGCCGATATCAGTCGAGATAGTCTTACTATTTATGATGCAAATGGTCATGTTGTTGAAAGACCCATCAGCCTGTCAAAATTATCCACGGAGAGTGCTAATAAGGCAGGCTTTCGTCACTACATGCTGAAAGAAATATATGAACAGCCAACATCGGTAACAGATACCCTGGAGGGACGATTAGATAAAGGTTTAGTCGTTGAAGATGTTTTTGGTCAGGTCGCGAGTCGTATCTTTGATAAGGTTAAGGCAATTCAAATTGTTGCTTGTGGAACCAGTTATCACGCTGGCTTGGTAGCAAAATATTGGGCGGAAGAACTTGCAAATATTCCATGCCAAGTTGAAGTTGCCAGCGAATTTAGATACAGAAATATTTTTGTTCCGGAAAATACTTTATTTGTGACTATTTCACAATCTGGCGAAACTGCGGATACATTGGCAGCCTTAAAAAAGGCAAAAGAATCAGGTTTTTTGAGTACTTTAAGTATATGTAATGTTGCCGAGAGTTCGATGACTCGTGAGTCAGAATTAGTCTTCTTGACAAGAGCAGGTATAGAAATTGGCGTCGCATCGACCAAGGCATTTACAACACAATTAGTTTCTCTGCTTTTATTGATTTTAACTATTGCCAGACGATATCGCATGGATACTAGCACTGAGAAAGAAATTGTCTCTCAACTTGAACACTTGCCTGGCCAAATAAATTCGGTATTTGAGCTCAATGAGCAGATAAGTAATTTGGCAAATCAATTTGCCAATAAAAATCACGCGCTTTATTTAGGACGAGGCACGATGTTGCCTGTGGCGATGGAAGGCGCACTTAAGCTGAAAGAGATTTCTTATATTCATGCAGAGGCTTACCCTGCTGGCGAATTGAAGCATGGGCCGTTAGCATTGGTGGATAATGAAATGCCTGTTATTGCCGTAGCGCCAAATAATATGCTCTTGGGAAAGTTGAAATCAAATTTGCACGAGGTTAAAGCTAGGGGCGGAAAACTTTATGTCATTACTGATACGAGTGCTGAAATTAGTTCAGATACGGATATAGAACTACTAAAAATATCCCCAGTTAATGAATATCTCTCTCCAATCGTTTACACAGTGCCATTACAATTACTCTCTTATCATATTGCAGTTTTAAAGGGAGCCGATGTCGATCAGCCTAGGAATCTGGCAAAATCCGTCACAGTAGAATAGTTTTATGGTGGCTATGGCTGCGGATTGCGATACTCATTCAGGCAAACCCATAAAGAAATCCACTTTAGATTAATATTATTGAAGAATTTGTAACTTAAAAAGCCAGTCACCGATGCTGTGGTTTACTAAATCATCTGAGATAATTCTTTGAAATTTTCATGTTTAGCATCACGTAACCATTCGAATATTATAGATTCCGAATTACAAATAACAACATTCGCGCGACTCATGCGTACCAGAGAAGCCTCATAACTTTCCCTGTACCTTGAACAAACGCCATCGGCAGCAACAAAGACCTGATAACCTTCGGAGATTAATTGAATAGCCGTCTGTAAAACACAGACATGTGCTTCAATACCAACGAGTATGACTTGTTTACGTCCAGTTTTTTTTAGTTTTTGTAGAAATTGATCTGCACCAGCGCAAGAGAAACAGGTTTTTTCAAATTTCAAGACATCATTAGGGAGTAACTCGACAATTTCAGGTTCCGTAGAGCCTAGTCCATCAGGGTATTGTTCAGTAACTAATACTGGAATGGATAACGCATTCGCTCCCCGAAGTAGAATATTAATATTTCGCTTGAGTCTGGCTAAAACTTTAATTGGCATTGCTAAGGTAAGACGTGTCTGGATGTCAATAATTACGAGACAACTATTATTGGCATTGCAAAGATGAGCATCGATGTTGAAATTAGACATTAATCTTTTTTCAGTAACCCCCTAAATGTAATTATTTTTTTAGTTCAACCAAATATTAATGTTTTTGAGATCATCAGGACTCAATATCCCCGCTGCCTGTTTGAGACGTAGGCTATCTAGCAAATAATCATACCTTGCACGCGAATGATTACGCTTTGCGTTCAAGGCTGTTCTTTCCGATGCAACGACATCAACGGCTGTTCGTGTGCCAACCTCAAAACCGGTTTCCGTTGCTTTCAATGCTGTTTCGCTCGAAACGACAGCCTGTTTGAGTGCTGTGACGCGACTGATGCCAGAGACGACGCCTAGATACGCCTGACGAGTCTCTTTTTGCGCGGCACGTAAAGCTTGCTCAAGTTCCTGTAGTGACTGATTATAGCGGTACTTGGCTTCTTTTGCTCTTGAATTAACTAGCCCGCCTTGGTAGAGGGGCACATTTAGTTCCAGACCAATACTTGATGATCTTATTTTAGTTTCACCAAAACGGCCACCTGATACATTATATCTATGGCTAGCAACTAAATCGAGCGTAGGTAAATGCCCTGCATTCTGTTTTTTGATTTCTTGCCATGAATTTTCCAGTTTGTGCTTGATGGCAATAATATCCATATTCTGTGATGCAGATGTTTTTGACCATTGTTCAATGTCATTTGGTTCTGGGCTGATCAAGGGCATGGAATCACCCAGATTATCTAATTTAGTGATATATTCACCTGTTATTTCACGCAAATTTTCGTTGGCGTTATCAAGTAAATTTTTGGCCAGTATTTCATCAGCAGTCGCTCTGTCAAAACCAGCTTGGGTCTCTTGCACATCACTTATTGCTATTAAACCTACTTCAAATCGTTGGTTTGCCTGTTCTAGCTGGCGACTAAGTGATTTTGTTTCGGCTTTTGCAAATTCAAGATTATTCTGGGCAGCCAGAATTTCAAAATAATTTTCTGCAACACGAATGACTAGTTCCTGTTGTGCAGAAAGTTGTTCAGCTTTAGCTTGAAAGATAAGATTGTTTGTCTGTTTTAGAGAAAGGTAGCGATCCCATCTGAATATAGGCTGAGCAACATTTACTGCGTAACCGCGACTATTAAAATTTTCATCTCCAGAAGAACCAAAGGTTCTGTCGCTACTGATCATTTGATCATTTTTAGTTGTGTTAGCACTTATATTTGCAGAAGGTAATAATAATGCTTTTGCTTGAGGCTTTGATTCTTGGGTCGCCAAAGTTGAAGAAACAGTTTGTCTGTACAGTGGATCGCTGGTTTCGGCAAGTGTATAAACTTCAATTAAATCTATTGCCGCAGCCTTACTGCTTATCAGCAGCAATACAAAGCTATACATGAAATACTTAAAATGTATGCTCAAACCTATTCCTTAATCGTATATTTTATTTTTTTAGAGTTATTATTTAGAAATCGACAAAAAATTTTAATATCTCGTCATGCTTTTATCGATGGTACTTGCCCAAGCATTAATGCCCCCTTCAAGATTTACAATTTGTTCAAATCCTTCTGCAATAAGATGTTCAGCTGTCATCACACTCCTCATGCCGTGATGACAGATAACAACTGTTCTTGCTTGCTTATCCAGCTCATATTTTCTTTGCATAATTTCAGATAAACTGATATTGATAGAGCCATTAATATGACAAAGATCGTATTCCCATTGATCGCGAATATCGAGGAGTACGACTTGCGTTCCATTCTCTAGTTCTTTTTTAAGTTCTATGACGTTTAATGAATTCATTGCTCTTCCTAAAATTTGAAAGGCTCAATTTTAGAAACAGCTTCTAGCTCTGGCAGGTCAGTTTCAAATAATATTTCAGTGCTCCATTCATGTTCAGATAATCTTTTTATCAATGTCGCTTCCATTACAGGGGATTGACCAATGACCACAAACAGACGTCCACCGATTTGTAACTGCTGTTGTATACATTCTTCCAGAAAAGGAACCGAACCTGTGAATACAATCACGTCATAAGGAGAAGATTTTTGCCAGCCATGAGCTGCATCACCCGTTTCAAGTGTTACATTACGAGTATTATACTGTTGAAGTTTCAGGTTAGCCTGTTCTGTGAAGTCAGGATAAATATCTACGCTCAGCACATGGTGCCCAGATTTTGCTAGTAAAGCAGTTAAATAGGCGCACCCCGTACCTATTTCAATAATCTCATCTTCGGGCCTTATCTCAAGTGCTTGTAATAAGCGCGCTTCAACCTTGGGCGTCATTGTGACTTGTCCATGAGCGAGAGGTATACGTGTATCGGCAAGTGCCAGACGTTTGTACTCATCGGGCATAAAATCTTCACGATGGATTGCAGAAATCAGATCTAGCACAGACTGATCTGGCACATCCCATGGCTTAATTTGTTGCTCAATCATGTTTGAGCGGGCTTGTTTAAAATTCATCAAAATATTCTCAAAATAAATACGTTTCAATTAATTCGTCTACGAGTATTATACAGCAAAGCACGAGCAGTGTAGCTAGTGGTGTCTGAGAATGGCTGAGATTAACCCTCGAACCTGAACCGGTTAGTACTGGCGTAGGAAAGCAGATATTTTTCGCTCTGACACCATATGCTCACCATCATCTACGATAGAGGCATTAATACAATGAGCGTAAACCCTGAGTCCTTCCTTAGCCAAAAAGCCAAAGTAGACGACCAAGCAATTGCATCGTTTCCAAATTCAAAAAAGATCTATATTCAAGGGAGTAGGGATGATATTCGAGTTCCAATGCGGGAGATTAATCAATCACCTACGCTGGCTGGTATTATCAAGGAAGAAAACCCGTCAATTGCTGTGTACGATACCTCCGGTTCTTACACCGACCCAAATGTACGGATTGATATTCGGGAGGGACTGAATCATCTTCGCAAGGATTGGATTGATGAACGTGATGATACTGAAATGCTGGAGCAATTCTCATCTGAATATGGTCATCAGCGTATGCAATCCCCTGAAATCGCACAAATACGCTACGAACATACACCATTACCCAAACGAGCTAAATCAGGGAAGAATGTTTCGCAAATGCATTACGCTAGGCAAGGAATGATTACCCCTGAAATGGAATACATCGCGATTCGGGAGAATCAGAAATTAGATTCTTATAAAGATCAAAATTTACTACATCGGCATCCGGGGATGGGTTTTGGTGCAGAGACTCTTGATATAATCACCCCCGAATTTGTGCGTGATGAAATAGCCAAAGGTCGAGCGATTATTCCAGCGAACATTAATCATCCTGAGCTTGAGCCGATGGTCATTGGCAGAAATTTTCTGGTGAAGATAAATGCAAATATCGGTAATTCTGCGGTATCTTCATCGATTGAAGAAGAGGTTGAAAAAATGACCTGGGCGATCCGTTGGGGTGCCGATACAGTGATGGACCTTTCAACAGGTAAAAATATTCATGAAACCAGAGAATGGATTATTAGGAATTCCCCTGTACCTATTGGGACAGTACCAATTTATCAAGCACTGGAAAAAGTTAATGGCAAGGCTGAAGATCTGACTTGGGAATTATTCAAAGATACCTTAATAGAGCAAGCTGAGCAGGGAGTTGATTACTTTACTATTCATGCCGGCATGCGTCTGGCTTATATCCCGCTGACGGCTAAACGTACGACAGGAATTGTTTCGCGCGGTGGTTCTATCATGGCGAAGTGGTGTTTATCGCATCATCAGGAAAGTTTCTTATACACGCATTTCGAAGATATCTGCGAAATTATGAAAATCTATGATGTTTCGTTTTCCCTAGGCGATGGATTACGCCCCGGTTCGATTGCAGACGCTAACGATGAAGCGCAATTTGCTGAACTTGAAACACTAGGCGAGTTAACTCGTATTGCCTGGGAGCATGATGTACAAGTAATGATCGAAGGCCCTGGTCATGTGCCGATACACATGATCAAGGAAAATATGGAAAAGGAGCTTAAAGGTTGTCAGGAAGCACCATTCTATACATTGGGTCCTTTAACAACGGATATTGCCCCTGGCTATGATCATATTACATCTGCGATTGGTGCTGCGATGATTGGTTGGTATGGGACAGCCATGTTGTGTTACGTCACGCCCAAAGAGCATCTTGGTTTGCCAGATAAGGATGATGTTAAAGATGGAATCATTACCTATAAAATAGCCGCGCATGCTGCTGACTTGGGCAAAGGACATCCTACTGCACAAATAAGAGATAATGCATTATCAAAGGCACGATTTGAATTTCGTTGGGAAGATCAATTTAATCTTAGTCTTGACCCTGATCGGTCAAGAAAATTTCACGACCAAACCTTACCCAAAGAAGGCCACAAAGTTGCGCATTTTTGTTCTATGTGTGGGCCTGCTTTTTGCTCAATGAAAATCACACAAGATGTTAGGGATTATGCAGATTCTCTGGGGATTGATGATGTTGATAAGGCCCTGGACGAAGGCATGAGTGAAAAAGCTGAAGAATTCAGGGAAAAGGGTGGTGAGTTATACAACGAGGTAAGTTAGCTGGAATGAGTTTTTCCATCTGATGCTTTGTTGCAAAGGATAAATCCGCTTATATGATATGAGTTACAGTGGTGTCGCCAGAGAATATTCTGAGAAAATTTTGTTAAAGGATTGGGAAATCTAATGCTATCTGCTGATTCTTTAGAAATAGCATTGCAAAATACATGGCATCAGGACGTAGCAAATTCAAGTCTGCAACGATGGTTATCGTTGTGTGAGAAAAAGCAATGGGGGCGATGCCCGGAGAATCTGGATTTACTTGTGTCTCTATTCGGAGCCAGTTGGTACTTCACACGATTTGTATTTTTTCGAGGGCACAAAATAGCTGGCATTTTCGATGAAGCACGGACACTAAATTTTACCTCAGCATCATTGATTGATGATTTCCTTAAAATTTCTACAGGAGATGATCAGGAGACTCAATTCGAAGCACTTAAGATAGCTAAGAATGAAATTATGCTGACAATTCTGTTAGCGCAACTTTCAAAATCAAATACGCAAGAAGAGCTTGAATCTGCACTAACCAAGCTTGCGGAAGCTACTTTGTTTTGTGTCATTCATATCCTCTCAAGTGGTGATAATGAAATTAAAGATAATATTGCTATTCTTGCCATGGGCAGGATGGCTGGTGATGAAATGAATTTTGGTTCTGATCTGGATTTGATATTTCTATATTCGGGCATCTCCCAGGAATTAGCCTATAAAATTTCGTCGTTTGTCCGTAAATTAATGCGTAATATCGGATTATTGTCTCCCGCTGGATTATTATATGAACTAGACATGCGCTTACGACCTCACGGTAATTCAGGCGTACTGGTGACAGGTATGCAATCTTTTATCGATTATCATAAAGATAAACGTGAGATATGGGAACGGCAGATGATGACGCGTTGCCGCGCAGTAGTTGATAATGAGGGTATCGCTAGTTCGGCATTAGCTCAAATAGAACCTTCTATTTACCAGAAATTTGACGAGAAGAATTTGAGAGCCGAGATCAGGGATATGCGGAAACTGGTGGTTGATGAGCTAGGAACTAAACAGGGAAAATATGATTTAAAACGTGGTGAAGGCGGAATTATGGACATCGACTTCCTGACGCATTACCTGCAACTTTTATATGGTTATGAAAACTCTTCGTTGCGGACATGTAGTACCAGAAATGCATTAAGAAAATTATTTGAAGCAGAAAAAATTTCTAGAGAAAACTGTGAAACCCTGTTGCAGACATATGATTATCTAAAAACGATAGAAAGTCATATACGGGTATTTGATATGAAATCAATCAGTACCTTTCCAAAGGATGTTGGTAAAAATGATGGATTATTACAGTCAATGAATTTTCTGGATAAAAATATCCAGATTGCAGCAGAACAATTTAAAGGCGAATACAGAAGCAATACGCAGAAGGCAAGACTAATCTTTAATGAGATTTTTAGAATAGACTAGGTTTTCCGAGTAATCATTATATGTAACAATTTGATTACGTCCTCTATTCTTGGCCTAATATAAAGTTTTGTCGGCAGCAGAACCAATTAAATAATATCCATGGAAGACATGGCATGTCGTGGGCGCATGAATACAGAGGAACAATAGCCTAGCCATTATTCGTAGAGATTCAAGTCTAGACTCTTACGCTTAAGGCAATTTCGCCATTTAGATTCACAGATGTGATTCTGGCCTGTTGTATTGTATTCGTCATGACTTCGCCAGAATCGACGTCAATCTGTGTGCGTACGAAATTTGGAGTGTAACCAAAGTATCTTATTGTATTAGTTTTGCCAGTTTCTGAACCCCCTTCCCATAAAATTGAAAATTTCCTGAGGATGTGCTTTTGCAAGTAATTTTTTTTCATTTCTTTTGCTAATTGATGAAGTTCAGCACTGCGTATTTTCTTTATGTGATTGCTTACCTGATTAGGCATGCCTGCAGCTTTTGTCCCTTCGCGTTCTGAATAGCTGAAGATATGTATATGTGAGAATTTAACGCTACGAATGAATTCTATACTTTCTTGCCATTCTTTTTCGGTTTCCCCGGGGAAACCTATAATGACATCTGTTGTGACATTAAAATCTGGTACTTCGTTGCGTGCGTATTCTATAAGTCGTTTGAAATCTTCTGTTTTACAACGACGTGACATTCTTTTTAAAACGCCATCACTGCCACTTTGTAGTGGTAAGTGCATATGTGGCATTAATCTGTTGTTTGAGAATAATTTAAAAAACTTATCTGGTAAATCCCAGGGTTCTACTGAAGCCAGACGTAACCTAGGTAGGTCGGTTTCATTAAGAATTGATTTAATTAATTCATAAAGGCCACTATTGATATCACTGCCATAACCACCGACATGCACACCAGTGAGCACTGCTTCATGGATGCCTTGTCGGGTTAAGTTATTTATTTCAGAGACAATGTCAGTGATTGACCGGCTGCGTTCGCTTCCTCGGGCAACAGTCACAATGCAATAAGTGCAACGATAACGACAGCCATCTTGTATTTTAATAAAGGCACGTTGACGTCCACGTTTAAATAATGAGGTTTCGCCAGGAACTGTTGCTTCTGATGGCATGGTCAGCAGGTTTAATTCTTGTGTAGTGACTTCAACCAGTCTTTCTTTATCTTGATTTGGGATTACTAGGTCTATCCCTTCAATTTCATTTGAAATAGTTTTATTCAGGCTGCTGTAGCAACCACTGACAACAAGTTTTGCAGTAGGGTTGTTTCGGTGTGTACGTCGTATCAACTGTCTTGATTTGCGTGCCGCATCCTGAGTGACCGCACAGGTGTTAATCACCACGATATCAGCCAGTTCTGCTTGCTGTGTGATGGTATGACCTCTAGACATAAATCCCGTGCCCCAGTTTTCAAGTTCGGCTTCATTCAGTCTACATCCCAGCGTTTTTAGGTGTACTTGCAAGGCTTATAGCCCGAAGGAGTTGAAAGTTGAAAGATGTTTTTCAATGCATATCGGTAACATATCGAGATTATAACCACCTTCGAGTACAGAAATGATCCGTTTGTCTGAGTATTGTTCGGCTTTTTCCATGATGCGTTCTGTCATCCATGCGTAAAATTCGGCACTCAGGTTCACTTGTCCTAGCGGGTCATCAATATGCGCATCAAAGCCTGCCGAGATAATAATAGCTTCTGGTTTAAATTCATCTATCTTGGGTAAAATCTTATCTTTGAAGGCTAATGCGTAGTCACTATCATTTGCACCTGCAGGCATGGGGCAATTAAGTGTTGCACCGATGCCTTTACTGATACCTGTTTCGCTATAGGCGCCTGTGCCAGGGTAGAAAGGATATTGGTGGGTGCTGATATAAAGCACGGAGGGATCTGACTCGAAGCTATGTTGTGTGCCATTCCCATGATGCACATCCCAATCCAGTATTAAAATCTTATCCAATTGATATTGTTGTTGTAGATATTTAGCCAAGATGGCAACGTTATTAAAAAGACAAAAACCTAACGCTTGATCCTGTTCTGCATGATGGCCGGGAGGTCTAGTCAGTGCCAGACCATTTTGAATTTCTTTATTAATGACTTTGTCAGCTATTTCAATGACGGCACCGGTTGCCATTAGTGCGATATCGTATGATTTTGGGCAAATGCTGACATCCATTGAATCAAGGAAATGATTGCCAGATAAACATGTCATTTCTGCGCGTTTTATATAGTCAAGACTGTGAACTGATTCAATCCAGCCTAGCTCAGCGGTCTTAGGTGATAGATGTATGAGTGAATTAAACCAGCTCTGTTGTTTGAGATGTTGGATACAAACATCCAAACGCTCGCTGCATTCCGGATGTCCCGGACCGGTTCTGTGTTCAAGAAAGACAGGGTCATACAGTAAACCAGTGCTCATAAAACTTATGCATAGTTATTAGCTGAGTCTCTTGGTGATGGCTTCCACATATTCGATAGTTGTTGCACTACCGCCGAGATCACCAGTGCGTATGTTATCTTCATTAAGGACATTTTTGATTGTATGACGTAATTGTTTGGCCTTGTTATGTTCGTTGACGTGCTCCAGCATCATTGCAGATGCAAGTAACATAGCAGTTGGATTGGCAATACCTTTGCCAGCAATGTCTGGCGCTGATCCGTGTACAGCTTCAAATATAGCAACATCAGGGCCGATATTCCCGCCCGGTGCTAAACCTAGGCCTCCCACAAGCCCTGCAATTTCGTCAGACAAAATATCACCGAACATATTACTGGTTAGAATAACATCAAACTGCGATGGGTTAATGACCAATTGCATGGCCGTGTTATCAACTATGCGTTCTTCAACATCGATTTTTCCTGCATAAGATTTACCAGCTTCAAGCGCTGTATCAAGGAATAAGCCTGTGAGTTTTTTCAGTATATTAGCCTTATGCACCACCGTTACCTTTTTACGGTCATGGCGTAAGGCATAATCAAAAGTGAAATCTGCAATTCTTTTGCAGCCTGAGCGTGTCATGATGCCTGATGCAGAGGCAACAGCCCTTGGGTCACCGTCAACAGGAATATAATGCTCAACCCCTACGTACAAGCCTTCAGTGTTTTCGCGAATTAATATCAGGTTGATATCATCGAAACGACCCCCTGGTATAAATGTATGTGCAGGTCTGACATTGGCATATAAATTAAATTCTTCTCGCAAACGAACGGTGGCCGAACGGAAGCCTTCGCCAACAGGTGTGGTTAAAGGTGCTTTAAGCCCAAGTTTGGTTTCACGAATATTATCCAGCATCGGTTTAGGCAAGACATCACCTGATTCTTCCATGGCCGCAAGCCCGGCTTTGAAGCGTGCCCATTCAAATGGCGCTTCTAGTGCATCCAAAACATTGATGGTGGCTTCAGTAATTTCAGGGCCGATACCGTCGCCATCTATCAGTGTTACAGGTATTTTGCTAATTTTATTCTCTCCTCATTTATTATTTTTTTTCATTACCTAAGCTTCTGCAAGCAATACAAGCGGCTGTTATTGCATCTTTAAATAGAAATCCATTGAATCATGCTGCATTTTATTTGTTGGCGCTGATTATTTGATTTTCAATGCTTGAAGTCTGGCGGAGCTTGAATTTGGTGTTGTAATCAGATCGTAAAGGATACGAGCAGTTTCTTGCAACAGGATATCATGCGGTTTATCTTCATTGTTTTCTTCTTCCTCAAACTCATCAATTTCAAGAGTATTATCTCTTTCTGGAAGTGGCTCAAGACCCTGAGCGATTCTTAATTCATTCTCGAGTTCGTGTTTCATATCCAGTAAATTTTCACGTTCGGCTTTCCGTTTACTTTCCTTTAGAGAAATTGTTTTTTTATCATTGCTTTTTTTTGCAAGTTCTATTTGCTCAAGAAGTAATTTGAAAATTTTGTCAGAGCCTACACGTTTTTCGTGTAAAAACTGGATTTCTTTATAAGATTTTACTGGAACTCCAACCTTAATATATCGCGCTGGTTTAACTTGTTCCCATGGCAAAGCATTCTCCAGTGAGCGTTCGCCATGATCCTCTATATTTATTGCAGTGGGAAAAATAACATCAGGGATGACACCTTTATTTTGGTTACTGCCACCACTGATACGAAAAAACTGTGCAACCGTTATTTTCAGTTTACCATGATCCTCTTTAGGGTTTTTAATAAAGTGATTGAGATCGATAATGTTTTGCACAGTCCCCTTGCCAAAGGTTGGCTCACCAACGATAACGCCGCGTTGGTAGTCCTGAATAGCACCTGCAAAAATTTCTGAAGCAGAGGCACTGTTCCGGTCTACCAGCACTGCCAAAGGTCCGGCATAAAAAAGGGAAGGGTCAGGATCATCGTTAACATTAATTTTTCCAGCCGAGTTTTTTGTTTGCACCACAGGGCCTTCTTCGATAAAAAGTCCGGTCAGCGCAAGTGATTCAGAAAGAGAGCCTCCACCATTTGCACGTAAATCAATAACAATACCTTCAACGTCTTTTTTCATGAGCTCGGTGATAAGTTTTTTAACATCTTTACTGGTGCTTCTAAAATCAGGGTCACCTCTGGTTTGGGCGGCAAAATCAACATAGAAAGTAGGGATATCAATAACACCGATCTTTTTATCCAGATCAGGCAAATCAATCACGGTTGACTTTGATGCAGATTCTTCAAGCTTGATCTTATTTCTGGTCAGAGTGATGATCTTGCTTAGATCTTCGCTAGCTGATTTTCTAGGAATGATTTCAAGTCGTAGCACAGTATCTTTTGGGCCACGAATAAGTTCAACAACATCGTCAAGCCGCCAACCAATGACATCAATAATTTTGCCATCATGCCCCTGGCCAATACCAATTATTTTGTCTTTACCATGTAATTTCTTGCTTAGATCTGCCGGACCACCAGGAATGATCTTTTGAATCAGTGTGTAATCATTTTCATTTCTAAGGACTGCGCCAATACCTTCCAGGGAAAGTCGCATACTGATATCAAAATTTTCAGATGTTCTGGGTGAAAAATAAGAAGTGTGTGGCTCGATAGAAGTCGTATAAGAATTCACAAAAGTTTGAAAGATATCGTTTGCATTAAGTTGAAATGTACTGGTATAAATCCTTTGGTATCGTTTTCTTAATATATCTTTTATTTCTGTTTTTCCCTTGCCTGTTAATACTAGGTTAAGCATGTCATTTTTCACACGTTTACGCCAAACTTCATTTAGTTCTTCAATAGTCGTTGCCCAGGTGAGTTTGCGACGGTCAAACAGGTAGTCTTCATTGATTTCAAAATTAAATTCATTCTCCAATATTGAAACAGAGTAATTGATCCGCTCTTTGACTCTTTTTCTATAGATTTTAAATATATTGAAAGCAGGTTTTAGGTCAGATGCAAGTAATGCATCATCCAGCTTATATCTGTATTTTGAGAAGAGTTGTATATCCTCATTGAGAAAAAAGCTGTGATTTGGATCCAGACTTTTTAGATAGGCATCATACATTGATGAGGATAAGCTATTATCAATAGGTTTCTTTCGGTAATGATGGCTGCTGATAATATTAGTAATGATTTCTGTGGCATCAACATGTTTTTTATCTGGAGTCAGCTCTGATTGTGGTACCAATGGCGTATCAGCATAAGCAACCGTCTGGAATAAGCTCAGGTAGAATGACAGAATTAATGAAATGAATAGTGAAAATTTTTTCATAAATTTTAATTGTCTTTATAGACTAGGCTCATTACTGGCGGCGGCGTTGTTATACCTTATTTTCATGGTCTCAGTTCACTATTTGCAGAGCTTTTAGCCATTTTTGTGCTCGATACCCAAGTTGTTGTATAACTGCTGTTGTGTATTTAAAGGAACCTGGGTTTTCCCCTCTAAAATATCCAGTCGAATGCCAATTTCTTTGGCTTTTTCGTCGCTACCGCCGAGAAATATTGGCGCTTGCTGGTAAAACCTCATTAGGTCCATGAGGGCAGCGATATTATCTGGATCTAATTCAATGGCACGTTTCAGTGAATCTCTTGAATTTTCAGCTAGCTGCATGGCTTTAAACCACCCTGAATTTTCAGCCAGCTCCCCGTAAGCCTTGGCTAGCCAGTGGTGATATTTTGAGACTTTTGGTGATTTGTTGACGGCTAAAGTAAATTCATTGATGGCGTTGTCAATTTCATCATTTTCATAAAATATCTGACCCTGTGTAAAATTTGTTTCAGCTTCGGTATTTTCCATTTCATTGGCAAAACTATTGAGAGTCGAGAACGCAAGAATGGACAGAAGGATTAAGTTTATAGATCGCATAAATGTTAGAGGACATGATTTAGAAGAGAATAGTGACATTTGAGCCATTAGAGGTGGACTTTAAATTTAAGTTTAGTTTTATTTTTCTGTTTATAGTGAGCGGAATATGCGGCTGACTACTCATAATTCACCGCAGATGCTTGGGGTAAGCTATCAATTCGGCTGTTACATTATTATTGGCAGATTTAAAATAAATAGGAACAATAGCTGTATTCTCGCTGCAATTTTTTTATGGAGGTGAAGCGTATCACATGAATCGCATTATTGAAGCGCCGCTAAGCCTATTTTTTCTTGCCTTACCATTGATAATTAGGCATTAATGCTCAAAGCGGGGACATGCGGAAGAGCCTGAAACGATTAGCTGGAATCAGCTCCCTGCCATAAAAGAGTTCACATCGGCACATACGGTTCTATCTTTGAACTGTGCATATGGTCAAGGCTAGGGTTTGCTATGATTATTAATGCTGGCTTAGGTGATTTTTCACTAGATTGGTATAAGGCGAAACACCTTTTGGCAGATGCTGGTATCCTAGAAATCGTGGCTGCTGTTATTCAGCCAATGATTGATGACGTAAACAAAAAAAGCGACTACACCTTGCAGGTGAGCCGCCTGATTAATTATGTTTGAATAAAACGTTAAATCTTATTCATTAACAGAAATTAATTCTATATCAAAAAGTAAAGTCGATGCGGGACTAATCAATTCACCTGCAGCACGGTCTCCGTAAGCGAGTTCTGAAGGAACATAAATTTGCCATTTTGATCCTGTTGTCATCATAGGCACGGCTTCCTGCCAACCTTTAATTACCTGTGACAATGAAAATGTTGTAGGCTCTCCACGGTCATAAGAACTATCAAAGATGGTACCGTCAATTAATGCGCCTTTGTAGTGGATAGTGACATTACCACCGGCAGCAGGTTTAGCTCCGCTGCCTTCATTTATAACTTTATACTGAAGGCCGCTTGCTGTTTCGATGACACCTTTTTTCTTTTTATTTTCTGCCAGGAAAGCAACCCCCACTTGTTGATTATTCGCGATTTCGTCTAACTGTTGTTTAGCTACGGTTTTCTTATATTCCATTATAATGTCCTGCATCTCCTGAAGACTAATCCGTGGATCATTTTTTTTTAATACATCCTCAACCGCTTGAATGAATGCATCCACATCAATTGACATATTTTGTTGTGCTATACCCATGGCAAAATATGTCCCCATGGTATAACTTAATTTTTGTTCTTCGGTTTTGACTTCACTAGCAGCAAATGTCGAAAAGCTAATAAATGAAATAATTAAAGCAAAAATATTTTTTTGATTCATTCCTGACTACCTATTTAAATTGATGTGGTCTAGTGCCTGTAATTTTAGAGGTCGCGATTATCCCATAAAAAATATTTGTGTTCAGCATTATCTGTTGAAAACAGATCTAGAGTGCGCCGCTACTCTTTAATTTTTTGATCAGGCTAATTTCTTGATCAGGGTAGAAACCATCTTACTGTAGCCGATCTTATTGGGATGTGCTGGGTCTGACTTCATATGTGGGTCAGGCAGCATTTCTGCGATGAGGTTTGGAAATAAAAATAACGTCAGTGTTATCTGCAATATGAAACCTTCACATCATTCAAAACCACCGAACAAGACGTATAGGCAATAGCATTAATTTTATAAAGTTTTTATGAAAAGGTTTTATTTTGCGAGAATTTTCCTTCAATCGTCGCAGCAACAGCATAAAAACCCCCTCAATGAGCGTACTTTTAGTTACTACTTATCCATGCCCACTATCTCTGGCCTGTATAAATTAAAATTACCATGACCGAGATAGCAAATGGGCTTGTCGGTTAATTCAAAATCAGTCCAATTTTAAGAAAATAATATGTTTAATAACAAGGACTTAAGTATTCACAACAAGCTAAAAACTCCATTTTCCGACAAGCCCCAAATATATTTCGCGTGAAATTCAAGTGACTCACTAAGCTCCCGCAAAATTAATTCAGGTTCCTGTAAATCAGAAATAAGCTCAATCAACTTCATTGGGTCGGGGAAGGCTAAATGGGTCAAAGTATATGTGCTTATCATCATATAGCAGGGAATGAGCTAAAAAAAGTGATGAAAACAATAAAAATTATTCATCTAATGCCCTAGAAAAGCTGTCATAATTTAGCAAAAAAAATGCCAGCAAACTCGCGTAACTAGAACCATTACGGGATGAATGAATGACGCTCACAGAAAAAATAGCGATTCAGACGATATCAGTGAAGAACTTGATAATTTTTACTGGATGCCAGGGGAATGCCGTGTTTCATTATTTGCACAGGAGTTAAAGGCAACCATGCCAGTGTTGGAGGCGAGACTGTTTAAAACAGTTGAAAAAATTAGAAAGGACTAATGTCTGCAATTTAATACCCGTATACTGAGAATATGCCAGATAACACAATTGTCTATTCAATCTTTTTAATTTTCACTGGTGCCGCTGTATTCGCAACCTTGGCGTTGTTCGCGCGCCAGGCGATGATAGTAGGCTATATCATCCTTGGTATTTTATTGGGTCCATGGGGACTTGCTCTGGTTAATGATGCTGACCTAATTACTGATATCTCTCACATCGGTATTATATTTCTACTTTATTTGCTTGGGCTTGACCTTTTGCCAAGGCAGTTGATGACTATGTTGGGCGAAGCCTTAAAGGTTACGCTGATTAGCTCAATCATTTTTTCTTTATTGGGTTATTTGATCGGCATTACATTTGGTTATTCAGCGGCAGAATCGATATTGATCGCAGCGGTTACCATGTTTTCAAGTACGATCATTGGATTGAAATTATTACCAACCACGACACTGCATCATAAACATATTGGTCAGATCATTATCAGTATCTTACTAATTCAGGATTTGATCGCCATTATTGTTCTTTTATTACTTCAAGGTTATGGCAAGGGCGGTGATCTTGTGATGGATATCGTAATGCAATTATGCGCACTGCCTGCTTTAGTTGGTATCGCATGGCTGATTCAACGTTATGTATTGATTAAACTTATTATCAAATACGATCAGATTCATGAATATATATTTTTATTAGCCATTGCCTGGTGTCTGGGGGTTTCAGAACTTGCCACCTTGATCGGTTTATCACACGAAATTGGAGCATTCGTGGCAGGTGTGTCGCTGGCTTCTAGCCCCATAGCATTGTTTATCACTGAAAGATTAAAACCACTGCGTGATTTTTTCTTGATAATATTTTTCTTTTCATTGGGCGCAGGTTTTAACATCAATTTAATAGCTGAATTGATTGCGCCCGCCTTATTACTTGCAACCTTGATAGTTGTAATCAAACCCATGGTATTTGCTTATTTACTGAAGAAAGAAGGTGAAAAGAAACATATTTCAAGAGAAGTTGGTTTCCGATTAGGTCAAATCAGTGAATTTTCATTATTAATTGCAGTTTTAGCAATGCAATCTCAATTTATCGATGAAACAACATCAAACATGATCCAGTTGACTACATTAATTACATTCATCGTTTCTTCATTTATTATTGTACGAAGCTACCCAACACCGATTGCAACAACGGATAAACTTAGGCATGACTAAGCCAATAAAAAAATCATTAATCGGCCTATGTATTTTTTTATTAATCGCTGGTTTATTTGTGACAGGAGATTATTTCGGCTTATTTGGCTTGAAAAAATATCTGGTACTGGATTTTATCGAGTCTTCGTTTAAACCCATTGATAAAGAAACCGGCGCGCCGGTTATTGATGTGAAGATACGTTGTTTCCAGAAGGGCAATAGCAATGCCTGTACACAAAAAGAAAGTCATTCAATCGGGATTGTTATTGCTAGGATTCCTGTGCAAAAACTTGTCTGGGAATCGTTACTATTTAAGAATAAAGAAGATTTGGTCGCAACTAATGATCCTCAATTGCATATTATGTTTATACACTATGATTTTACTAATCCAGTTGAGAGCTTCACAATAGAAGATCTATATAATAAGCCAATAAATGAATATCCTGTAAAAATGGAAAGAAATTTTATAGAGACTGAAGAATGAGTGATGCACTAAATTATTTAATGAAAGTTCGTCCAGGAGAGATGAAATCTTACTTTGAGTTTGTCAAACAAGCAGGTGTTCATCTAGATCCTAAAACCCGTGCAATTATTTCGGTCATTACAAAAGTAGATAATCAAACAGAAACAGGGTTGCGCCAATATCTGGTCAGAGCAATGCAGACGAGTGTGTCAGCAGATGAAATTATTGATGCTTTATTTGTTGCATTTCCAAGCTTGGGTTTAACGAAGATCATTTGGGCTATAGATATTATTCTTGACATGGAAATGCCAGAATTTGCTCCGGAGTCGCTGGGGCAAAAGAAAAACTGGCATGACGTGATTGCCGCTGAAGAATTAAAGGACAAAGAAGTTAACTATATCAATGCCAACAGTCACGACCTGTTTATCTATACGGAAGATGGAAATCATAAGGTCTTTAGTAGCCGTTGTCCTCATCAAGTTACTAATATTCCTGAACTCGCGCTAGAAAACTGCACGCTCACATGCCCGAAACATCAATGGAAGTTTGATATTAAAACAGGTAAATGTATTGATAAAGGAGATCGACCATTGACTGAATTTAAAAATAGAATGATAGAGGGTCGACTTGAGGTCTATTGGTAACAAATGGATTGTTTTTTTGCAAAATGTATGAAAAAAAATAAATGTATGAAAAAAATAATTCAGGAGGAGTTTAATGATTTTTTTAATTCTTGTAACGCACTTTGCGAAATCCAAACTGGCGTTTCATTACATGAAATACATGTTCCACCTTCGACCGCACTTTTGATTTTGTCTGATTTACATAAGGTTTTTATCCATTAGCGCCTTTAGTTATAGGTGAAGTCCTTGGTTTGTGGACATACTAATTTGCCCGCCACGGTTTCCTCTCCAATGCAATAAGTCTTTCAGCGCGTGAGAATCATGTGCATTGGCTGGCGTTACCGCTGCCAAATAAACCAGCTTGCCTTGGCTATCCACACCAATTGCCCACGTTTTAGGCGATGTTGTTTCTTATATAGCAATCTGGAGACGTTTCTCAATATAATTAATTCCATTCTACGTGTTAAATAGAGGTTGAATATATGTTCTATAAGAAAATAGATACGCATGAAAAAATTGACGATTTATTAGCAAAGCGTTGGAGCGGCAGAGCCTATGATGCCAACCGATCCGTCTCTCACAAGCATATCATTAGTTTGCTTGAAGCTGCGAGATGGGCTCCTTCCTGCTTTGGGGATGAGCCATGGCGTTTTATTGTATGCGATAAAACCACCAACCCAGATGCCTGGGATAAGGCATATTCATGTCTTGCCGAAGGTAATCAGGGTTGGGCAGTGAATGCCCCTGTATTGATTCTTGTATTAGCAAACACACTTTTCAGTCATAACGAACAGCCGAACCGTTGGGCTGGTTATGATACGGGTGCAGCGAGTATGAGTATTTGTATCCAGGCCACTTCATTAGGACTCATGGTTCACCAAATGGGTGGCTATGATACTAAAAAAGCTGCTGAATTATTTTCAATCCTTGAACAATACACTTCAATGGCGATGATGAGTGTCGGTTATCAACTAGCTAAAGAAGATATGTCCGCAGAAGTCATGGAAAGAGAATCTTCTGAACGCCAGAGAAATCCATTTTCGGATCAGTTTTATGATGGAGAATGGGGCAAGCCCATTCGTTAATTTTTACATAGTCATTATCTAATTCAATGAATCATTTTAATATGTGGCGTTTGGCTGGGCCTATGATCGTGTCGAACATTTCGATTGCGTTACTAGGGTTGATTGATACAGCCGTTGTCGGACATTTGGATGAAGCCTATTATCTGGGAGGTATTGCCATTGGCGCAGTGATTTTTAATTTTATTTATTGGGGCATGGGTTTCCTGCGTATGAGCGTGACAGGATTGACGGCTCAGGTTCATGGCCAAGCCGATAATAATGCCTGTAGAACGATTCTTGCGCAGTCGCTATTAACTGCGTTTTTAATTGCAATGATTTTATTAATTCTTCAAAAGCATATTGCAGATCTGGCCTTATGGCTTTTAGAAGGAAGTAAGGAAGTCACTTCCTACGCGAGAACCTACTTTGAATGGACCATATGGGGTGCGCCTGCAGCTCTGTCTTTATTGGTAATGACGGGCTGGTTTCTTGGGATGCAAAATGCAAAGGCGACATTGATTGTTGTGGTTACTGTAAACGTCATTAATATTATTCTAGATTTTATATTTGTGTTTGGTTTAGAAATGCATGTACGTGGCGTAGCTTTAGCCTCAGTGATTGCGCTCTACATAGGAATGCTTCTGGCAATTTTTTTGGTATTCAGAGAATTACGTATTAACCCAGGCGGATGGCTGATAGCTGATATTCTTCATCTACAACGCCTGAAAGAAACGCTAGCCTTGAATCGAGATATCTTTATTCGAACTATTTGTCTCATTTCTGTATTCGCATTCTTTACACGGCAAGGCGCCAAACAGGGAGATATTATTCTTGCTGCAAATGCAGTGTTACTAAATCTTCAAGCATTAATGGCATTAAGTTTAGATGGCTTCGCAAATACATCAGAGGCTTTGGTCGGAAAAGCCATTGGTTCAAAAAACAGAAAGGCTTTTATTGATAATATTAAGACTGCGACATTATGGTCACTTATCGTCGCTATAATCTTTGCGCTTATCTACGCAATTGCTGGTAAATTTGTAATTAATCTTTTGACAGATATTTCGTCGATTAGGATTGAAGCCTATAAATATTTACCTTGGATGGTCTTATCGCCAATTGTTGCCGTCTGGTGTTTTTTGCTGGATGGTATTTTTATCGGTGCGACACATGCAAAAGAAATGAGAAACAGTATGTTGATTTCGACGTTTCTTATTTTTCTTCCAGGATGGTATCTATTCAGAGGATATGAAAATCACGGCCTTTGGTTGGCATTCATCGTGTTTTTTGTTGCGCGTGGATTAACGCTGGCTTATGCCTCATTTCAAATTGAACGTGAAGGTGGTTTTGTGCCAATCTAAAGGTTAGGCATTTTTGAATTCAATGATGGAACGCCTATCTTTTTTACTAGGCCGGCCTTTTCTTGTTGGTGTTAATACAGCTTCTGCCTTGAGCCGTGCGGCGACCAATCTTCTTTCTGCAATACTTTCTTCGGATTCTTCATAGAGTAATGCTGCACCAGCAGCAGACTTTCTTGATTTAGCCAGATCAAGTACGGTGACGGCATGATGATAGGGTCCTTTTCGAATATTCAGTTTGTCTCCCAGTTTCGCCATTTTTGATGGTTTGGCGCGTTCTCCATTGACGGTGACTTTGCCGGTCTTTAATGCAGCAGCAGCAATGTTTCTGGTTTTATAAAAACGTGTAGACCACAGCCATTTATCGAGGCGGATTGAAATGTTAGTTTTTTCGTTGTTTTTAGGCATTGATCCGGTAAATCTTAAATATGGTTATACATAATTTATGTATAATTCATTCTCATTATATCTTATATAGGGAATCGTGGATGTCGGTAGATAATAAAAGAGATTTCATCCAACTTGGTATTGCGGTATTGACTATTTCCGACACGCGAACTGAAGCCGATGACAAGTCAGGACAATTATTAGTCAAAAGACTAGAGACATCAGGTCATCGCTTGGCAGACAAGCGAATCGTTGTTGATGATAAGTTTCGAATCCGGGCAGCTATTTCAAACTGGTGTATTGATGATGATGTGCAGGTGATATTAACCACTGGCGGTACCGGAGTCACTGGACATGATGACACACCAGAGGCAGTCAAGGTTCTGTTAGATAAGGTTATTGATGGTTTCGGCGAAACATTTCGCGCCATTTCCTATGCGCAAATTGGCACATCAACCATGCAGTCCCGTGCAATTGCTGGTGTCGCAAATGGCAGATATATTTTTTGCATCCCTGGGTCGTTAGGTGCCTGCGCTACTGCGTGGGATGACTTGATAAGTCAGCAGTTGGACTATCGAACTATGCCTTGCAATCTGGTTGAATTAATGCCTAGGCTGTTCGAAAAATAAGTTTCTAAAATAGCGTTTTTCAATGTGGCATAGTTAGCTCTGAGCTTCAGATAGGAATGTTATTTCTACAGATTCTAAAGAATAGATATTTTTTATGAAAATCTTGTTAATTGTTTATTTTTCCGGTTGAGTTTTTAATTTTCCAACTTCTTAAGGACGCTTGAAATAACAAATTACTCTGTGTATTTAAAATAAATTAATACTGTGCGTTTCGCTGGATGGTTATTGTCATCACTAATCATAAAATAAAAATTGTCTCTGTATTTCTCTATGCCTTCGAAGTTGTCATTAAAAAAACCGTCCGCAGGTAAAAACTGCGCGATCATTTTATTTTCAATTCTATCTTCGACGAGTCGAAGATGGTGTATTGCGACCTTGAACCCAGAAAAAAATCCTCCATAAACACGTTCTAATGCCAACAAATCATTGTTGTGTGTTGTTGTAATGCTTGTTAGTGCACCATTATTAAAATATGCAGGAAAATTTCTGAATTTACCATCCAGCGTATAAAAGCCTAACTGCGTTTTTTCTTCTTCTTTTAATGAGTGCTCAGTACCGATGATTAGGCCAAGTTGGTCATGGAGTAAAATTGATTCAAGAGATCTATTCTCACTTCGATAATTAAAAATTTTCCTGAGTTTTTCAGGTATCTCTATCTGTTTTTCAATAAACCCTTGTTGATTGTATTGAATTACTCTAGGTAGACGTTCAAAACTGATAATATATTGTGTGTCTCCCTGAATATTATTATTAGAGTTTATTAAGGTCAGGCCTTCACTATCTGAATTTTTCCATCTTAGTTTTTTGCCTTTGTCGTCATGTAATAAAAAGCCGTTGATCATAATCAGATCAACAAATTTTTCTTGTTTAAAAATGGGCTTGAGGCTCAGTAATTTGCCATTATCTGATAAGACGTAAAGTAATTCCTCATCTTCATCCCAGGCTAAATCAGATAGTTCTGACACTTTTGAGCCATTAATCGTGATATTGGAAAGTTCTGCTACAGCTTGCACATGAATTAATTCATCGCCTTGATCGTCTTTAATGGATATTGTTGGATATTCAATTTTGGCAATAGATTCAGCGAAACTTTCATCAATGAAAAGGCAATTGGCTATGCACAGTGAGAAAAAAATGACAGGCAATGTTCGTGATTTCGTGATTTTCACATTAATTTAGACTTCCGAGATAATAGAATACCTATAGAATACACCGGATATTATTGATTTATTAGGATGAAGTATTGGCATGAACCAACCGTTAAAAGTATTTCAGTGCTTTATTTGCCTTATATTCATTTTCTTATCAGGAATGAGTTCTACAGTATATGCAGACGACGGCATGCCTGCGCAAGTACAAGTTGTTGAGGCGAAATATGTGGAATTGGCACCAAGCCTATGGATTGTTGGGACAATTATCAGTCGTCATGATTCTCAATTATCTTCTGAAGTCGAAGGTCGAATCGAATCTCTACTTGAAGTAGGGGATATGATAGAAAAAAGCGAGGTTGTTGCTAGCGTTGATGACACAACGATACGCATGCAGATGGAGGAAGCAAAGGCAGAAATAGCGCCAATTAAGGCCAAGCTTGATTTTTTCAATCGCGAAGTTGAAAGGTTAAACAAACTAGCTAAAGAAAATAATGCCGCAAAAAATAGATTGGATGAAGTGAGCTCAGATCGGAATCAAATGCTTGGTGAGCTTAGTATGAAGCAAACGCGCCTAGTTCAGGCAAGGGATACATTAAAGAGGACCGCCATCCTTGCGCCATTTGCTGGTGTTGTTGCAGAGCGTTTTAAGGAAGAAGGTGAGTGGGCAAAAATAGGCGATGAATTAGTTCGACTGGTGAATACTGAAGCGAAAGAAATCCAGGGGAGAATTCAACAGCAGAGTGCTGCATTTATCAAATATGGCGACTCTCTTGAAATAACAGATGGCGAGAGTCAGACGATGGCAACAGTTAAGACACTGGTGCCTGTCGGTGATGCTGCCTCAAGGCTCTATGAGATACGTCTCGATTTTCAGGGGATGGAGTGGATGGTTGGACATGCTGTGCGCATCAAGGTACCTACTGGAAAATCTCTAAACGCCTTGGTGGTTCCACGAGATGCTCTGGTTATCAGAGAGAACACCATTAAAGTTTTCCGAATACTTGAAAACAACGTGGCTGAAGTCATATTTGTAAAGACCGGCATTGCAAATGGGGACCTTATCGAAGTAATAGGTGAGATCAATGAAGGAGATAAAATTGTGATCCGGGGTAATGAAAGATTGCGTCCGCAGCAACAAGTCAATATTCAGCAGGTTGAACATAATTAAGGCTGATGTTTAATAAGGTTAGTCAGTCGTGAATTTAACCAGATCAAGTCTGGAAAATCATGTGGCTGTTATTGTCGTCCTATTATTGGCGACACTGTTCGGTTCGATCAGTCTTTATCGCCTGCCCATTCAATTAACGCCTGAGATTCAGGATCCTGAAATTACTATTAAGACGAACTGGCGCGCGGCAGCCCCTAACGAAGTAGAAGCGGAAATCATTGAACCTCAGGAAGATGTTCTACGTGGTTTGCCGGGTATGACCAAGCTATTAGCAAAAGCCCAAGAGGGAAGAGGTGAAATTACTATTACCTTCTCCGTTGAAATGGATCTGCGTCGGGCATTGGTTGAAGTAATTAATCGTCTCAATCAGGTTTCCAGCTATCCTAAAGATGTTGATGAACCCACCATTAGTACCGTTGGCGGAAATGCACGGGCAATTGCCTGGTTTATCGTCAAGCCCGCAGCAGGCAACGACAAAGATATATCTAGCTACAAGGATTACATTAAGAATGTTATTCAAACCCGTTTTGAACGAGTTCATGGAGTCGCTCGTTCTGAGATCTATGGTGGTAGAGAGCGTGAAATCAGGATTACTTTTGATCCATATAAAACTGCTAGTCTTGGCATTCAAATTCCTCTTGCATCAACAATTCTGGATGGCGGTACAGATGTCTCTGGTGGTTTTGTCGATATTGGCAAGCGCGAATATAGTCTTAGATATGCAGGAAAATATAATGCAGAAGATCTCAATGAATTAATTGTCAATTGGCGAGAAGGCTATCCGGTTTATTTACGAGATATTGCTGTTGTTGAAGAACGTTTGGTTGATAGAAATAGTTTTGTCATTAATAACGGCAATCTATCCATCGCGGTTAACGTGCAAAGAGAAACTGGCGTGAATGTTTTGCAAGTGATGGAAGGATTGCAGGTGGCCATGGAAGAACTGGCAGGGGGGGCATTAGCCAAAGCAAATCTTACTATCGAACAGGTTTATGACGAGACGACTTATATTAACCGTTCGATAAAAATGCTGGCGAATAATCTGGCGATAGGTATTGTTCTGTCCATTATTGTCCTTTGGTGGTTTTTAAGGCGCTTACGCGCCACTTTAGTGGTGGCATTATCTATTCCTGTCTGTTTATTAAGTAGCTTTATTGTATTGGAAATCACGGGTAGAACGCTGAATGTTATCTCTTTAGCTGGTCTAGCCTTTGCCGTTGGCATGGTACTGGATGCCTCAATCATCGTATTGGAAAATATTATTCGCTTGCGAGAGAAGGGTAGGGAAGTCAGCGTTGCTTCGCTACTTGGTGCTAATCAGGTTTGGGGGGCTTTGTCAGCATCTACAATAACCACGGTCGCCATATTTCTACCGGTTGTTTTCCTTAAAGATGAAGCAGGGCAGTTATTTGCAGATTTAGCAATTACCATCACTTCAGCGATATGTGTTTCTCTGCTTGTTGCTGTTACCGTGATTCCCAGTTTTGCGAAAGAATATATTGGCAATAAGAAAAATATTGACCCACATCATCACTGGTGGCTGAAAGCGAGCGACATTTTGATGTTTCTAAGCAACAGTCCTGCAAGACGTGCGTTCTGGATTATTATTCTCATTACCGTGCCACTGACTCTTGCATGGTCATTCATACCGAAGGCGGATTATTTGCCAGAAGGGAATCGTAATCTCGTTTTTGCCCGTATATTACCTCCGCCAGGCGCCAATATCAGGCAAATAAAAAAAGAAATGGGCGATGTCATTGCCGAGCGTATTGCTCCTTATGTGGCAGGAGAGAAACAACCTCAGGTAAAACATTATTTCTTCGTTGCCTTTTCTCGAGGTGTCTTTATGGGCGCCAGGTCTGTTAAGCCGGAAGAAACCGCTGCATTAGTTCCATTATTGAATAGCATTATTCAGGGCTTTCCCGACACCATTGCCTTTGCCAAACAAGCTTCCTTGTTTGGTGGTTTTGGTGGCGGAAGAAGTATTGATATGGATTTGCATGGTCGTAATATTGCTGAAATTATGAATGCTGCTAGGAAAGGTTTTGGTCTGATACATCAAAAGATTCCTGATGCAAGCGTGAGGCCATTTCCCGGACTTGAGCTGGGACAGCCTGAATTACGACTCATTCCTAATGATAGGCGAATATCTGAAGCTGGTTGGACCAGAGAGCAGGTGGCAGGTATCATCCGCGCGCTGGGCGATGGCTTGTATCTTGGCGATTACTTTAATGGTGAAGAAACATTGGACATCATCGTTAGATCTAAATCATGGGGTTCACCTGAAGAGCTTGAAGCAATTCCGCTGGCAACGCCTCGTGCCGGAATCTTGCCTTTGAGTGAATTGGTCAATATTCAAAGGACATCAGGACCGGAAGAGATCCGCAGGATGAACCGACGTCGAACGGTTACCTTGCAGATTACACCGCCTGAAAATCTGTCTCTTGAAGAAACCTTGGATATTCTGCGAACAGAAATAGAGCCTGATGTCCGTGCGGCCATGCCGATTGATGGAGATATTAATTATACGGGGACTGCGGATAAGCTTGCATCGGCAATCAACAATATAAAAGGAAGCTTTATATTGGCCATATTTATCTTATATTTATTAATGAGTGCACTGTTTAAATCATTCAAGGATAGTTTATTGGTGATGCTCTCTATTCCATTGGCAACTGTTGGCGGAATCATTGCCTTAAGGATGATGAATACAATTCCCCAGATGCTGTTTAATATTTCGGTATTCCAGGCAATGGATCTGTTAACGATGATCGGGTTTATCATTCTTCTCGGTCTGGTTGTAAATAATGCCATATTACTCGTGTATCAGGCACGTTCAGGAGAGCGAAAAGGATTGTCCAGAAGGGATGCTGTTGAACAGGCCATAAAGATAAGATTACGCCCGATTTTAATGGGTACATTAACCAGTGTATTCGGAATGTTGCCGTTGTTGCTCGTGCCAGGGGCAGGAGCTGAATTATATCGGGGATTAGCCGGCGTTATTGTTGGCGGCATGATGATCAGTACTGTTTTTACACTGATATTATTGCCGAGCATGCTCCGTATTGGAGAAGGTAGGCAGATTGAAAGCATAGGAAAGAGGGTTGCAATAGACTTTCCATAGTCAGAATGATTGAATTTTATAAATATTTTTATATTGTGAGACCTTTGTATAATTCGCACCAATTCTACCGAAACAGGTAAAATACGACCATTCTAAAGACCTTAAAGATTATTCGTCATGTCTTGAAAAAATATCCTGAAAAGAACCGCCCAAGGTTCGTTCGCAGATGTGCCTTTATGGGCATAAATCAACACAGATTTATGCCGAAAAGAGCATTATTGTTGCGATAGGCCATATCAATAGCATTGATGTCACTGTTTGCAAGATATTGCCTATATGTTTTGTTCGGTGGTTTTGAATGATGCAAAGGTCTCAATATGTTTTTTTAGGTTAAACTTAGGCTATGAAAGCCTCGCTTCAACTAAAAATTGGCCAAGGTATGACCATGACGCCACAGTTGCAACAGGCGATTCGTTTGCTACAACTATCGGGCATGGAATTACAGATCGAGATCCAGGAGGCGCTGGAGTCCAACATGATGCTGGAAACAGTTGAAGAGGCTTCCGCTGAAAATAGTGATGCCGAAAAGTTAGATGAAAATAACCAGGAAGAAAATCTCTTGGACACAACGCAGGAAACGACTTCTCAGACAGAGCCTGAGGATATTCCAGATGAGTTGGCTGTTGATAGCGTTTGGGAAGATACCTACGAAAATGGAATCAATGAAAGCAGCACAGGTGCCGCCCAAATTTATGAAAATTCTCAATTCAGTTTTGAAAATCAAAATAGTCATGATGAAACACTGGGCGAACACTTGCTTTGGCAATTAAACCTGCTATCTATTAGCGATACTGATCGCGCTATTGCCACGTCTATTATCGATTCGCTGAATGATGATGGTTATTTAAATTCTGATCTCACGGATATTCATTCCTTTTTGAATAAGGAAATTGATGGCGAAAATACGGCAGCTCAAGAATCAGAAATTGGACTGAATGAAATAGAAGCTGTATTGCATATGGTTCAGGCCATGGAACCAACTGGCGTTGCCGCCAGAAATTTACAAGAATGCTTGCTATTACAACTATGCCAGCTCAAGAAAAATACTCCAATACTAGCATTGGCTATAGAACTTGTTTCAAAGCACCTTGATTTACTTGCCAGCAGGAACTTCAATCAGCTCATGAGGCGACTCAAGCTGGATCAGGAAAAACTACAGGATGTTATTGCTTTAATCCAGTCCATGAATCCTCGGCCGGGGGGACACATACATGAGGCACGTACGGAATATATTGCTCCGGATGCCTACGTCAGAAAGGCCAATGGGCGCTGGAGAGTTGAACTCAATTCAGAATTAATGCCACACTTAAGAATCAACACCAGCTATGCTAATATGATACGCAGAGCAGATAACAGTAAAGATAATGTCTCTTTGAAATCTCACTTGCAAGAAGCTAGGTGGTTTATCAAAAGTCTGCAAAGCAGGAGCGAAACCTTGTTACGTGTCGCAACATGTATCGTCGAACGACAGCGCGCCTTTCTTGAATATGGAGAGGAAGCCATGAAACCAATGGTTTTACACGATATATCTGAAGCCCTAGGCATGCATGAATCCACCATCTCACGAGTAACGACGCGTAAATATTTGCACACGCCGCGTGGCATATTTGAACTCAAATATTTTTTCTCAAGCCAATTGAGCACAAGTCATGGCGAGGAGGCATCCTCAACAGCTATCCGTGCACTTATCAAAAAATTAATTGCTACAGAAACACCGCAAAAACCTTTAAGTGATAGTAGAATTTCAGCATTATTGTCGGAACAGGGGATAAATGTTGCTCGCAGGACAATAGCAAAATACAGAGAGGCTATGGCAATTCCACCTTCTAATGAAAGAAAACGGCTTGCCTGATATCAAGTGTTTGATATCGCAATAATAACGATTACCATAAACCGCAGGAGTTAAATATGCAAATCAACATCACTGGTCATCATGTCGATATAACGTCCGCTTTACACGCCTATGTAGAAGAAAAATTTGAACGTCTTGAAAGACATTTCGATAATATGACAAATGCACATGTCATTCTCGAGATTGAGAAAGACAGGCAAAAAGCGGAGGCCACTATTCATATTAGCAGGGGACAAATCTACGCAGATTCAGAAGATGAAAATATGTATGCCGCGATAGATAGCCTGACAGATAAACTTGCTCGACAGATCAAGAAACATAAAGAAAAATTAAAAGATCATCATCGTGGTGAAGGGCTTAAAAATCAGGAAGCTATATAGCATCAGAGCCACTGATATATAAAAAAATAAACTTAAAATATTATGCAAATATCAGAAATACTTTCTTCTGACAGCATTCTTTGTGGTCAGATATATTCGAGTAAAAAAATGGCACTGGAAGAATTATCAAAACTTCTGGCTGGTGCTGATTCTTCTATAAACTATATCGAGGTATTCGATTGCCTGGTGGCCAGAGAAAAATTAGGCAGTACTGGACTTGGTAATGGCATCGCCATTCCACATGGCAGATTGAAAGGCGGCAAAAAAACTATTGCCGCTTTTATTCAATTGCAACACGGAATTAATTTTGACGCGATAGATGGGCACCCCGTCGATATTTTGTTTGCACTGCTAGTGCCTGAAGATTCTACCTACGAGCACCTAAAAACCCTGTCTCATCTGGCTGAAATGTTTAATAACGCTGAAATAATTGAACAATTAAGGTCAGAAATAAACGTTGATAGAATACACAAAACACTTACAGAATAATCACTAATGCCGAATATAACCAGTCAAATTACAGTAAAAGAACTCTTTGACAGTCATTCTGAAAAATATGACCTGCAGTGGGTTTCTGGTCAGCAAGGTGGCGAAAATGTGATCCTGCCAGAAGAGACCAAAGAAAAATCGACGACGATAATGAGAGGTGCAAAGAAGAGCCGCGGCAAAGGGAGGATAATAGAAAGTGGCTCGCTGGTTGGCTACCTTAACCTGATACACCCTCATCAAATCCAGATTCTTGGCGGCACTGAGCTGAAATATTTTGAAGGTCTGAGGAGCATCTCAAAACAAGATGCCATCCGGCAATTATTCGAACCAGCCCCAGCCTGCATTATTGTCTCTGACAAAAAAGCTGTGCCCGCTTTTCTAAAACGAAAATGTAACGAATACAGTGTTCCACTTTTTAGCTCCCCGCTGTCCAGCAACAAACTTTCAGATTCATTACATTACTATCTAAATAGTCTGTTTGCCGATGTTCTGACAATGCACGGTGTTTATATGGAAGTTCATGCCATTGGTGTCTTATTAACCGGGCCAAGTGGTGTCGGTAAAAGTGAGCTGGCTCTGGAGCTGATTACTCGCGGACATCGGCTGGTCGCTGACGATGCGCCTCAATTCTCTCGTATTGCGCCAGACATCATTAACGGCACATGCCCAACTGCACTACAGGATTTTCTTGAGGTGAGAGGCCTAGGTATTATCAATGTTCGTGAATTGTTTGGTGATAGCGCCATTAAGATTAACAAATATCTGAGACTCATCATTCGTCTAGAACCTTTAAGCAAAAAAAGCATTAAACAAATTGACCGACTGGAAGGTAGTTACACGACGCGAAATATCCTAGATCTGAAGATACCAGAAATTACGGTGCCAGTCGCGCTAGGCAGAAATCTTGCTGTGTTACTTGAATGCGCCGCAAGAAACCATATGTTGCGGATCAGCGGTTACAACGCTTCTGAAGAATTTACGCAAAGACAAGCTGACATCATTTCTAGGAAAGGGAAAAAATAGTGTCAGAGAACAAACAACGACTGGTTGTCATCAGCGGTCTTTTCGGATGCTGGCAAAACCGTCGCCTTATAGGTCCTTGAGGACTCGGGGGTTATTGCATTGATAATCTGCCGATTGCCCTCCTTGACGAGTTTGGACATCAACTAACAAATATTAATCCATCCCAGCAGAAGAGATTGCCATCGGCATAGATACCAGAAATCCTGAACTGCATCATGGATTAGGTAAGGCACGATATTTAGGGTTAGAGAAGGAACAAGGCCTATGTTAGGCTGATTGCAATGAGTCATTGCCTTTATAGAGAGAGAGGGAGGGCCTTTATAGAGAGAGAGGGAGGGATGAACCTACTGCAACAAATACGTTATCTGGAGATATATTATGCCTGAATGCTCGATAATGGATAGGTGACAGCTAAAAGCACGTTAATGTAAGAGGTTTTTATGGTGTTGATGTGACGATTGAGGGAAAATTCTCACAAAACGAAACCTTTTCATGCAAACTTTATAAATAATAATGATGTTGCCCGTATGTTTTGTTCGGTAGCTTTGAATGATGTAAAGGTCTCAATAATGATGAATTATTTCGATTTGAACTGCAGGCAATGCCCGCGACTGGCAACATTCCTTGATGAAGTCAAAGAAAAATACCCTGATTACCATGCCAGGCCTGTAGCGCCATTCGGTGTGGATAACCCAAGATTGCTGGTCGTCGGACTCGCGCCTGGAATGCATGGTGCAAATGCAACAGGCAGACCTTTCGCGGGTGATCATGCAGGCATCCTTCTTTATAAAGCACTATATCAGCATGGTTTTTCTAATCAGGAATCTGCTGTACCTGTTGATGATGCCCTGCAATTAATCAATTGCAGAATCAGTAATGCCGTAAAGTGTTTGCCGCCCGCAAATAAACCGACGGGGGATGAAATCAATGTTTGTAATCAATTTCTCCGCGCCGAATTAAAAACACTGTCTCCGGGGACGGTCATTCTGGCATTAGGTCTGGTTGCGCATAGATCTGTCATCAAGGCACTAAATCTTAAACAAAAAGACTATCCTTTTGCGCATGGCAACACCGCATCCCTAGAAAATGAACAATGGCTGATAGATTCCTATCACTGTAGCCGATATAACACGCAAACACGCCGTTTAACTGAAGAAATGTTCTTCGATATTTTCAAGAAATTACTTGAGTTAATTAATATAATTCACTGATTATATTATATTTATATGTCCATTATAGGAGAAAATAATGAGAGGCAGGTAGATTCAGCCGGGTCTGTTGCAGGATCATTCGATTCTACTGCCTTCTTGGAAGGACTGACGGGTAAACCTGGGGTTTATCGTATGTTAAATGACTCGGGCAAGGTCATTTATGTGGGTAAGGCCAGGAATCTAAAAAAGCGGGTTTCCAGTTATTTCACACTCGCGGACAATTCCCCGAAGACGCGCGTCATGGTTGCACAAATCAGAGGAATTGAAGTTACGGTCACTCACACCGAGAAAGAAGCCCTGATCCTGGAAAATAACCAAATTAAGGCCCTGCGACCTCGTTATAATGTCTGGTTCAAAGATGACAAGAGTTATCCCTATATCTATCTCTCCGCCGAGCATGATTTCCCGGGGCTGAGCTACCATCGTGGTGCAAAAAGCAAAAAAGGACGTTATTTTGGACCATACCCCAATGCAGGAGCCGTACGTAATACACTGAATTTAATGAAAAAACTCTTTATGATACGACAATGCAAAGACAGTTTTTTCGCAAATCGAACACGTCCCTGTCTGGAATATCAAATTAAACGCTGCTCAGCGCCCTGCACAGGATTCATTAGCCAAGAAGATTATCAAAAGGATATCGAGCATAGTATCGTGTTTCTGCAGGGCAAAAATAAACAGGTCATTGATAGTCTGGCCACGCCCATGCAGGAGGCCTCGAATGCGCTCGAATATGAACGCGCTGCACATTATCGTGACCAGATTAGAAATCTCAGGAAACTACAGGAAAATCAATATATTACTTCTGAAAAAGGCAATATTGATGTTATTGCCTGTGAGTGCAAAGGAGGTCTCGTCTGCGTTTGGGCATTCTTTATCAGGAATGGCTTGAATCAGGGCAGTAAAGCTTACTTTCCTAAGCATCCAAGTAATGCTACGTCTGAATCGATACTGGAAGCCTTTTTAGCCCAGTTTTATCTGAAAGATCGTGCAATAACAGGCTTTCCTAAAGAAATACTACTTAGTCATGAACCTGAAAATAATAAACTTCTACAAGAGGTTATATCGAGTTGTGCGAAGCGGCGGGTCAAAGTAAAATGCCATTGTCGAGGCGACAGAGCCAAATGGATGAAGATGGCTTCAGAAAATGCAGAAATTTCTCTCACTCAACACCTTGCAAACAAAGAAAGTCGGCAACGACGCACGGAAAAGTTGGCTCAGTTCTTAAATCTTGAAATACCCGTTCAAAGAATGGAATGTTTTGATATTAGCCATACAGGTGGCGAGGCGACCGTGGCATCCTGTGTGGTGTTTGATGCTGAAGGCCCGCTAAGCACCGATTATCGTAAATTCAATATCACCAACATCACCCCTGGAGATGATTATGCTGCAATGGAGCAAGCCATCACACGAAGATATACGCGTGTAAAGAAAGAAGATGGCAAGATTCCAGATATTATTTTTGTCGATGGCGGCAAAGGGCAGGTGGGTAAGGCACAAAATATTCTGGAGGAGTTACAGCTAAACGAACCTATATTGATTGGTGTTGCCAAAGGACCTTCTCGTAAAGCAGGCCTAGAGACATTGATTCTTGAGCGAGATGATAAACAAATACATCTACCTCATGATTCACCAGCTTTACATCTAATACAGCACATCCGAGATGAATCTCATCGATTTGCCATTACCGGTCATCGACAACGACGCAAAAAGGCGCGTAATCAATCACCATTGGAAAATATTAATGGAGTGGGACAGAAGCGTCGGCAAAATTTATTGCGCCACTTCGGCGGTTTACAGGGCATTACCTCTGCCGGTGTAGAAGACCTTGCCAAGGTCAACGGAATCAATAAGAATCTAGCGCAGAAAGTATATGACACCTTTCACGAGAAACTATGAATTTACCTAATTTACTAACGCTTAGCAGGATAGTTTTGATCCCAATTTTTGTGATCTTTTTCTATCTCCCCGTTAGTTGGCATTACTTAGCAGCTTGTATAGTTTTCATACTTGCGGCGATTACAGACGGTCTGGATGGTTATTACGCACGTAAGCTTGGACAAACATCTGCATTGGGGACATTTCTTGATCCGGTTGCCGATAAACTTATGGTTGCTGTGGTGCTAGTTCTTTTAGTCGAGAATGAGCCTTCAGTTTGGTTGGCGCTACCAGCGGCAGTCATCATCGGCCGCGAAATAACAATCTCTGCCTTACGCGAATGGATGGCGGAGCTTGGTGAAAGCAGCAAAGTCGCCGTCTCAGGCTATGGAAAATTAAAGACTATCTGTCAAATGGTGGCACTGGGCTTTTTAATTTTTCACGATACTTTATTCGGGATTCCAATTTATACCATCGGCATGGTTCTGCTCTATATTGCTTCTATACTGACCCTATGGTCGATGTTTCTTTATCTGCAAGTCGCCTGGCCGGAGCTAAAAGATAGCTAATTTCATATGAAATTAATTAAATGCAAAATGCACTGCAATTTCCGAAGTTCCTTGACAGGCGATAGCCCGTAGCTAAAATGTGCGCTCTTTTGCGGGAATAGCTCAGTGGTAGAGCACAACCTTGCCAAGGTTGGGGTCGCGAGTTCGAATCTCGTTTCCCGCTCCAAAATTTTTATTGTAAGTAAGATTCGTCACTAGAATTGGCTGAGTGGCAGAGTGGTTATGCAGCGGCCTGCAAAGCCGTGGACGCCGGTTCGATTCCGACCTCAGCCTCCAAACATTTTATCTAATTGCCCGGGTGGCGGAATTGGTAGACGCAAGGGACTTAAAATCCCTCGATCTTTGATCGTGCCGGTTCGATTCCGGCCTCGGGCACCATAGTGGGGCCATTGCAAGGATACATGGAGCTCTGATTATGTAACCAGAGTGATTAAGTGCCTAGAAGACAATAACCTTTGATGAAATCACACCTAAATAAGTTATAGCTATCGTCCATGAGATTGGAGCGCGAGGTGCCTTGGATGTGGTCAATCGGGTTAAATAGGCTGTCAGGGCAGTTTCTCATTTTGCCATACAGTGCATGGCGACAAGAAACGTTATTTAACATAATATACATTATGCGCATATTTAAATCAAAAAAATTAATCAACGCGCCCTTAGCATTTTTTCAGCATTCTGACTGATAGTGCTGATCATTTCTTCCAAGCTGTAAACCTGTTCTTGAGTACGTTGACTCAGATTGGCTATGCCAACGCCAACGCCAGCTTATTTCTAATCCCTTTTTTTAGCTCCTATTCTTGATTAATCGATTTCTGTAGCATTTTTTCGCCAAGAGCTTCAGCATTATTCTCATCAGACTCAAGTGTTTCTTTAGTCTTCTTTGCCAAAACAAACTTGCTTTCTTCTAAGGCGCGGAGGTGTTCCAGTTCGCTTAAAGTATATTGTTCCCACTTTCTCGCATCGCTAAAACTCTTCTTCGATTGTTTGGCCTGCCTGAAGGCTTGTAACGCCCCTTCATATTTTTTGATATTGAACAAGGCCATGCCCATCAATAACTGATTACTGTCTTTACGTCTCAAGCCACCTTTTTTGTCTGCCAGTCTTGCGGCCTCAGCAGCTTCTACAAAATTCCCTGCATCAAAGTGCACCCCCGCAAGTCTCGCATAGAGCAAGCCTTTATTTGACAACTGGGCGGCTTTTCTTAAAGCCGGAATCGCTTTTTTGTGCTCATTTGCTTGTGCCCAGGCATTGGCTAAAGTCTCCACATTTTTAGGAGAACCTTCGACCAATCCTTCCTGCATACCTGTTTCTATAATCTTCCCGGCCTTATAAGGTATCTCCTGCCCCAGATACATATAGGCTAGATTGAGCACTTCTGATTCTTTCTGTAACGCACCATGCAAATAAATTGCATCGTAAGTCGTCAGGCGTTTTCGTTCATTCCCCAGTTCGCCATGTAATCCTGCGATTTGTCTTAGATAGATAAGGTTTGGATAATGATGAAGTAATGTTTCATAGGTTTTTAAAGTATTTTTAATATCTTTCTTTTCAAAATAAATGGCGGCCTGCATGCGTAACCAGTTTTCCTTAATCTTCTTGCCTTCGGTTTTTTCAATGCCGATAGCCTTCAATAGATTTCTCAGGGAAGGGTCAAAGTTTTTTAATTGGTAATAGGCTTGAGCCAGCATGATATAAGCTGTACCCGTCGGCTTGGAAACCTCTAGCAGCCACTTCTCCATAAAACTAATGACGGATGGGTAGTCTTCCAGATGGAAGTAGAGTTGTGCCATGGTGTATTTGGCGGTGAGCTTTAAACCTTCTGAGGCATCAGGTTCTGCGATGATTTTTTTATAGGCACCGATGGCATTTTTGTATTGCTCTTGGCTGGCATAGATGAAAGCATAAAAATTCCACATCTGGCTCTTGGCATAGCTATTTAATTTATCGCTATGCTTAATGGTATCTAACGTTCGTATCGCTTCATCATATTGATCTGCTTCGGTCAGTTCCTGTGCCTTGGTCAGTACCTCAAAGGTTTTTGCATCAATCGCTCCTGTGGCCTTCGCATCGTCTTTTATTGCATAAGCAAGTGGTGGCAGCGGCAGCAGGATGCTCAGGATCAAAACGGCTGCGAATGCCTGGAAATAACTTCTATCGTTTGGCTTCAAAGAAGTTTTCAACAGCTATTCCTCCACTTTGAAGGTAATCTTGGTGCGTACACCTCTCACTTCAATGGGCACACCGTTAACCACACGAGGTTTATATTTATAACGTAATGCAGACTTAATTGCTGTCTTATCAAAGGTCCTTTGCGGTTTTGCTTCGATTACCACCGGATCTTTTACCGTGCCTTGCTTGGTCACGGTGTATTCCACAACCACGTAACCTTCGATACCACGGCTGAGCGCACGTCTTGGATATTGTGGCGCCACTTTAACAATGGGCAAGTATTCTCCATCGGTGACCTGTAGGCCTGCTCCAATATTCAGATCCAGTTTCGCCTGGATCCTGCCCGGTGCAGCAACCTGATCGACCGCTGCATTGCCATCAATTTGGTCAAAATCCTGCTCTGGAATTTCTGGTGGTGGCGTTTCATCGACTTCTGGTTTTTCCGGCTTTTCTACTAAGCGCTGTATCTCGATTTCCACTTCTGGCATGTAAATGTCCGGTAATTTGATTCGCTTTTCTTTATTCAGATTTTTATCCGCAAACTCAATTAAACTCACCATCAGTACCAGTAATAGCAAAGTAACGATGGCTGCTTGCGGAATGACAAACAGGGTTCTTGTCAGGGTTCTCATCATGTCTTCATTGCTAACCTGAGCTGTCTTTTCAGTTTAGTTGGACTGTTTTGTAGCCAGAGAGATTTTTTCATGCGCAACCACTTCGCGGGCTGCATCCAGTACTGCGGTAAAAGTTTTAACCGATGCCAACTCATCGGCCTGAATCACAACCCCTCCCTGAGGGTTCTCGGCATGTAAGCGTTCGATATTGGCGCGCACTGACCGGACATCAACACGCCGTTTATCGATCCAGATGCTGTTATCTGCATTGATGGCCACCAATACCGTAGTGTTATCTTTTTGATCGGAGGTGTTGGCATCTGGCCGATTGATCTCAACCCCTGCTTCCTTGATGAAGGTAGCTGTGACAATAAAGAAGATCAACATAATAAACACCACATCCAACATCGGCGTTAAATCAACGGCACCTTCGTCTTCAACTGTTGCATCTGAACTAAAATTTTGTCTTCTCATATCTTAATAATCCATAGTTAAATGTTCTTCAATAAGTTTGCATTCACGCGTGGCTTTTTGGGTAATGTAGATATTGGCAAACACGCCGGATAAGGCAGCCACCATGCCTGCCATCGTCGGGACTGTGGCGCGGGAGACACCACCAGCCATGGATTTGGCATCACCTCCTCCGGTAATTGATAGAATCGTGAACACCTCGATCATACCGGTCACGGTACCGAGCAAGCCAAATAAGGGACAGATGGCGATCATTGTCTTGATGAGCGCAAGATTCTGTTCAATCTTGAGACGCGTTTCGGAAATAAGCTTGTCACGTATCGCATGTGCGGCCCAGGATTTGCGTTCCGGACGTGCTTCCCACACAGCCATTACTTGCTTTGCATCTTGCTGATACCCCGCGAAATAATACCAGAAACGTTCCAGCATCAGTACCCACATAAAGAAAGTGAGTACTACGATTAAATAGAGTACCGGCCCACCGGAATTAAAAAAATTGTTAATTGCCTCCAGCGCGTCTAGTAAAAACAAGAGCATAATGAAATGAACCTTCTATCGCTTACCGGCTGGTTTAAGCGCCTGAACGCTCAGCAACAATCCCTACGCTTTGCTCTTCCAGGATGTGCAATAATTTCTTCGCCTTACCATTTAACAACGTGTGTAATAACAAGGTCGGTATGGCAACCATCAATCCCAACACGGTGGTTACCAGCGCACTGGATATACCTCCGGCCATGGCCTTGAGATCACCTGCCCCATAAATGGTAATGGCCTGAAACACGATGATCATACCGGTCACGGTTCCCAATAAGCCCAGTAGTGGTGCGACCATGGCAATAATCTTGAGTAACGATAAACCTGATTGGATCTTCGGACTTTCCTTCAAGATCGCCTCGCCCATCTTTAATTCTAGACTTTCAGTATCCGAGCCTTGATTGTCTTTAGCCACCTTGAGGATCCGTCCCAGTGGGTTACTCGTAGTTAATTCTTTGTGCTTGAGTTGACTGTTGATTTTACGGGAAGTTGAGGTCAGGACGATAAAACGCCATAGGGCAACGAACAAGGCAAAAATACCCACACAGGTAATGATATAGCCCACCTGACGACCTTGTTGCCAACGCTCTTTCAGGGTCGGTGTATTAATAATCGCCTTTAAAAAGCCCCCGCCGGATGCCCCAGTGGGGTCAATGCCAGTCGGGGTTATGCCCGAGGAGGAGATCTGCAAAGACTTGGCGTAAGGAGAGAGGCCGGTTGGTTGCCGAGGGAGTACAGAGACGCTGCGGGTATCGACATCATAAGACAGATAGTCACCCTTTGAGACCAGATTAAAGAGGCCGATACGAACGATTTCTTGTTGTTTTTCTGTGCCAACACTTGTTTTGTATTTTACGATGCGTCCAGACTCGGTCATCTCTCGGTGTAATTCATACCAAACCTGTTCGATTTCTTCTATCGTCGGTAGATCGGTATCGCTGTTCATTTTTTTAATCAGTTTACTTAAAAAAGCTTCCCTGTCCGAAAACTGGCTGGCGGTAATGGAGTTACGAAAGCGACTCCACATATCGCCCGCTGCCCCAGTCAGATGTCCAAACAATTCTTTCAGTGAACCCAATCGTTCATTACGTTGCCGCCGCTTCTCTTCGACCAGCAGTTCATTGGCATTAAAACGCTCTTCTAGGGCAGCACTCTTTGCCTCCAAGGTCTGTATGTCTGCCTGCGCTTGCCTGATACGTGCTTCTTGTTGCGCTTTTTCCGCAATAAATACCTGTTCACGTTTTTTATTGTCGGCGGCATCCTGGCTGCGCCCTGCTTTGACCTGCTGCAACAATTTATCCATGGATAAGGGTTTATCTGCCGCCTGGCTGGCAACAGGTAGATTTAATGCAATCAATAATAGCGGGAGTAATGCGGAGAATGAAATACGTTTTGTATGTCGGGAGGTTTTCCCTTGTGTTGTTTTCCCTTGCGTTGTTTTCCCTTGTGTTGTTTTCATTGGGCGACCTCTGGTGCCGCTATAGGCAGGGTTAATATGCCGATAGAAGCTTGTTTTTTGGCCATCTTGATGCCATTACGAATGGGGTTACGGTAAGTCACGTTATCCAACACTTCCCAGATTTTCTCTTTCTTATTCCAACTGGCCGATGTCTGAGTGTCTTTGCTTTGACACACCATGGCAATGCGCCCTACTCGCAACACATCTACTTCTTGTTTAACGCCATTTAAAGAAACAATATCTTGATAACTATCTATCTTGCGTCCGTATTCATTTTCTATCTGGTAGGCTTCGATTACCTGACGAAACTTCTCTGCCACGTCAACGTCTGCGGCCACTAAACTCTCCTGAATAAACGCCATCCGTTCCTGCCGTTCGGCTGTATTAAAGGGTAAATCTAGTTCTATAAATTGTTCCAGACTGTCTGCCATTTTCGTCACTAATGGTCCCATTTGTCGCTCGATCAATGCCACATGGGTTATCGATTCCTCAAAACGTTTAATCAAATCTTCCTGACTCGTCACTTGGGTCGATAACTGCTCGTTATAGGTCTTCAACCCTTCAATTTGTTTCAATAATGCGCGATATTGAATCAAGCGCTCTTGCGCACCTTCTACGATTTTGTCTATTTTCTTTTGTGATTGCTCCGCTTCGACCAATTTTCTCTCTCCAACTTGTTGCGCTTCATTCAGCTTGGCAGCAAACACAAGACTTGATAGAGAGATCGAGAGCGCCCCTAAGAGCAGCGCTTCTGTAAGGTAATTGGTTTTATTTTTCATACTTAAAAATACCTTGGTTTAATTTATATTTTCAGATATCCATTAATAGAGAGCTAGGCAATTGAGGCAATTACTACTCCTAATAATAGGGATAAGTAACAATCAATTGAATCTAACTTCCCATCCTTGGATATTAGCTCACACAATGTTGAGGTTCACTAGCTACTGCAGGGTATCAAATATTATGCGAATATCCTTTAATAATATAGATGATATTATTAAAGGTAATGGGATGTTTTTAAGCCTTGGGGAGTCTTGGTTTGATGATTATTGGATGAATTACAACAAAATAACAATACCTGACGGAAAAGGCGGATGAATAAATGAAAGTAAATGTCCCGCCTATAAAATCTCAAGGCATAAAAACAAAATTAGTTCCCTAGATAAAAACTATTGTTCCTCAAGAATTTAAGGGAAAAATGGATAGAGCCTTTTATGGGTACTGGAGTTGTAGCATTTAACCTTGCACCGAAACATGCCTTATTGTGCGATACAAACCCACATTTAGTAAATTTCTATCAAGCAATCGCAGACAAAAAAATAACTCCAGAAATAGTAAAACAATACTTAAACGAAGAAGGCGCACAACTATTAAAAAAGGGTGAGTTTCATTATTATGAATTGAGAGCAAGATTCAATGAAGAGCACCGCCCTCTGGATTTTTTATTTTTGAATAGAGCTGGTTTTAACGGAATGATTCGCTTTAATAAAAAAGGTGGGTTTAATATTCCTTTTTGCAGAAAACCAGGACGATTCGCACAGGCATATGTAACCAAAATTGTAAATCAAGTTACACATGTTAGCCGGTTATTTGAAGCGAAAGATTTTGAATTCAAATGCCAGTTATTTGATAAAACTATATCTAGCGCTAGTCCAGACGACATTATTTATTGTGACCCTCCTTACATAGGCAGGCATGTGTAATATTTTAATGGTTGGGATGATGAGCGAGAACGCAGTCTCTTTAATGCCCTGTCTATATCTCAAAGTAAATTTATCCTGTCAACTTGGCACCATAATGATTTCCGAGAAAATGAGTATATAGATTCATTGTGGGATGAGTTTAATATTCTAACAAGGGAGCATTTTTATCATGTAGGTGGAAGTGAAAAAAATAGAAACCCCATGATTAAAGCGATAATTACAAATTACGATACAGTAATTTTTGAACACCAAGAGCACGAAACGCAGGAGCAATTAATGCGACGAAAGGAGCAAGCGTCATACGGCGTATCAAGGCACTGCACTCGGACAATTTTTCCGCTGCGCTCCGGTTGATCGACTGGTCGTTTCGCTGCGGCTCAATAACAAATCGTTCGACCGGACAGATTCTTCCGGATAATACGATGAAAATCTCGATGATCCGGTGCAATTTACCTGTCAATTCAGGTGGTTAGGCGGTTGACAGGCTTTATCGATATGATTATGGTAATACCATACTTGTATCGATAGAGGTAGATTATGAGAGCTGTAACAGTTTCCCCAAAATTTCAGGTGGTTATTCCGAAAGATGTCAGAGAATCCATGGGAATAATTTCAGGACAAAAAGTACAAATGCTGACATATTGCAACCGTATAGAGCTAATTCCCATTAAACCAATGCGTGAAATGAAAGGCTTCTTAACGGGCATTGATACAGAAATGCCGCGGGATAAAGATCGTATATGAATGTAGTAGATTCATCAGCATGGCTGTCCTATTTTTCAGGTGATGCCAATGCGGAGATATTTTCAAGGCCAATAGAAAATATTGAAGAATTAATTGTTCCTAGCATTACTATCACCGAAGTATTTAAGTTTGTTTTGTGTCAACGCGGTAAAGATATAGCTCTGGAAGTTATTGCCCATATGGAGCAAGGTAAAGTTGTATCACTTGATAGTTCTTTAGCTATAGATGCCGCGAAATATGGTATTGACTATAAATTACCATTAGCTGACAGTATTATTTATGCAACAGGTCAAAAATTTCAAGCTGTAATCTGGACACAAGACATAGATTTTAAATCATTAGAAAGTGTTAAGTATTACCCTAAAAAAACCACATAATCTGAAACGTAACAAGTACGCCGCCCTTTCCTGTCAACGCAGATCGTTAGCTAAGAAGAGGTAATCATGGAATAAAGATAGGTCAACTGGTTAAGCCCCATCCCATGTAAAGAAGATATTCCAACTCTGTGAGGTTACAGATCACAGCGAACTAACCCGCCTTATGGGCAAGAAATACTCAAAAAATAATTTTGGCATCAGTTATCCATTCTGCACTGAAGTGACTTCAATTATCCCAGAAAAATCAAGGCGCTATTGGGCCGCTAGTTATTTAGTACGAGGAAAAACAGTAAGGGTTTCAAGTCAGTGGCCTAAAGCAAATAAGAAGTCAATTTATTAAGTATCTCAGAAGCAATATCATCCTTAGAATCTCCTAGATCAATTAAGGAAAACCAAGGAGTAATAGGTTTTTGTGAAACTTTGACCCTCTATACGACTAGGCGCCCACTCTTAAAAACACACCTTATCTTATTGATAAACTTAATGATTTATAAGGTATTAAGCTACTTGCACCGATACAAGAGCAGCGACGAGCAAGCATGGTTACCTTTAAAATCAATAGTAGAGATATGGCCGAAATACATACTAAGTTAATGCATAATAAAGTAATTTTTTGCCAATCATCTGAGGGACATCCATTTCTTACCAAACTTCTATACCACTGTCGAAATAATCAATAATTAACTTTATGTATTATCTTTATATATTTGATTAATATATAATTTTTCTTAATTAATTTTATTGCAATCCTATTCTTAAGCGGATTAGCAGAACTAACTGCTGAAGAAGCTCAATTCACATCAAATAAATTGAAAAAATTGGCAGTTGTCTGTTCTGCAACTTGTTCGAAACTGATTCCTTTCAATTCAGCAATAAATTCGGCTACGTAACGCGTGTATCCCGGCTGGTTAGGCTTTCCCCGATAAGGTACGGGCGTCAGATAAGGTGAGTCTGTTTCGACTAAAATACGCTCTAATGGAACTTGTTTTGCGACTTCCTGTACCTCTTTGGCATTTTTAAAGGTCACTATCCCAGAAAATGAGATGTAGAAATTTAAATCCATAGCCTTCTGGGCTGTCTCCCAATCCTCGACAAAGCAATGCATAACGCCACCTACTTCATCAGCACCTTCTTTTTGTAAAATTCGCGTGATGTCTTCGCCAGCTTTACGGGTATGAATGATTAAGGGTTTGTTGACTAAATTTGCAGCCTTGATATGCGTACGAAATCTATCTCGTTGCCATTCAAGATCGCCTTCACTCCTAAAATAGTCCAGGCCAGTCTCACCGATAGCAATGACATGTTCATTCGATGCCAATTCAACCAGCGTTTCTTGGGAAACCTCTTCTTGCATCGTCGTATTCGGATGTACACCAACAGAGGCATAAATACGCTCGTATTGTTCAGCCAGATTCAGGATTTCGGGATAGCTATCAAGGTCCACCGAGACACACAACATGTGTTCAACACCTAATGCCTTAGCATTGGCAACCACCTCACTGACTTCCATTTCCTTGCCAAGCATCGGAATATGACAATGCGAATCAACAAGCATTTCTCAGATCTCAGGTAAATTTAAACAAACAAATATCCGACAGATACGGACATGGTGATGATTACATCGTGTGGGTGGGACGGTCAGATGACAAGGCTCCTGCCAATTGCTTTTCTATCATGTTCTTGGTCGCGCCTTTATCCAGCTCACTGAATTGTACGCCGATACCAACCGTTTTATTACCTTGAGAACCTTTAGGCGTTATCCAGACAATACGCCCAGCAACAGGTAATTTTTCCTTGTTTTGCATTACACTTAACAGCATGAATACTTCATCACCTAAATTGTAGGGCTTTGCGGTAGGGATAAACAGACCGCCATTTTTGATAAACGACATATAAGAAGCATACAACGCACTCTTGTCATTGATACTTAATGATAGAATACCTTGTCGTGGATCACGTCCAGCCAAATGACTGCACCCCTCTTGTGCTAATGTTTATTATTTAACTTCGTCATTCAAATATTGCCAAGAGATGATAACATCTTCTAATAATCCCTGTGCGTTGTAGCTGATTGTACTGGTGCTCATGCTATATTTTTCAAGTAATAGATGATAAAAACACACCAACTCCCTTAATTCTAACTGTTTTATCAATTTTTGCAAACGACCTATTGTCATTGAATCTTTGATTCTGACTGGTTGTGCCAATGATTTAATTCGAATCATATCAGCTAATAACTGTGTCAACCATAACAATATTCGCGATGTTTCGTAAGACTTCCACTTCTCTGCCACTTTAATAATATCCCCCCGTTTTCCTTTCAGGGCAACCAAATCATCAAGCATGCTCCGCTGGTATTCCATGATATTGTTTTCCAATATCTCTTCAATCGCCAAAGGTGCGCCACCTGCCATTTTCAATAGATCCTCAACATTGACATCTGGATTCAGGTTTTCACTCACCCAGCGCATTGTTTCTTCGTCAAAGGCTGGGTTAAAGCTGACATGCTGGCATCGGCTTCTAATAGTGATTGGCAATAAATTTGGCCGATGACTTAGAAGGATCAATAGTGAATGCTCAGGCGGCTCCTCTAGTGTTTTTAGTAATGAATTTGCTGCATTTCGATTCATTGCATCAGCAGGGCTAATCACGGCAATTTTGTAACGTCCATACTGACTTTTAAGGTAGATGGAACCAATCAATTTCCTGATTTCGTCAACTTTAATCTGTTTCCCTGGCTCTTCAGGTTTGATGATAAATAGATCTGGGTGGCTCTCACCCTGAATTAGATGACATGAACGACAGTCTTCGCAGGCATGATTGTTACCTACTGGATTTTCACATAATAAACTTGCTGTCAGACATTTTGAAAAATGTTCTAGCCCGATGCCTATCAATCCAGTAAATAATATCGCATGCGCCATCCTGTCTGACCGATTTGCCAGTTGCACGGTATTCCAGTTCTCGGATTGCCAAGGGAATGGTTTTATTAGCATAGACCTTGCTCAAGCAACATTTCTAATATTGATGACTGCACAGTGTCTAGCGGTGGCTCGGCATCAATAATTTTAACCCTGTTTGGCTCGTCTTGAGCAATTTTCAAGAAGGTATTGCGCACATTCTGAAAAAAATTGACTGTTTCAATTTCAAAACGATCAGCCTCACCTCTGGCCTTGGTACGAGACAGCCCAGTTTCCACAGACACATCCAACAATAGGGTAAGGTCAGGTTTGAAACCAGACAGCACCCAACCCTCTAGCTGATTAATTTTCTCAGCGGAGATACCTCGCCCGCCACCTTGATAGGCGTAACTTGAATCGGTAAATCTATCGCAAATAATAACCTTGCCAGCATTTAACCCCGGTAAAATAATTTGTTGCACATGTTGCACCCTAGCCGCAAACATCAAGAGCAATTCAGTCTCTTCAAACATCGCTTCTTCATTTTTCTTAAGCAAGAGTTCACGTATTCCTTCGCCTAAAGTTGTCCCTCCCGGCTCGCGAGCTAGAAGCACATCTTTGCCCGCCTGCTGCAATTTCTCAGCAATAAATTGCATATGACTGCTTTTGCCAGCACCTTCAATGCCTTCCAGTGTAATCAAGTGGCCTTTTGCTGATACGTCCAGGTACAAATTATTTGCCTAATTGGTATTTTTTTACAGCACGATTATGTTCTTTAAGTGTTTTTGAAAAATAATGCGAGCCATCATCTTTAGCCACAAAGTACAAAGCATCGCCATCTTCTGGATGAAGTGCCGCATGTATTGCTTCAACACCAGGCGATGCTATTGGTGTTGGCGGCAAGCCTGAATAAAAATAAGTATTGTACGGCGAATCTATTTTTAAATCCTTACTCCGTATATTGCCGCCATAATTATCACCCATGGCATAAATCACTGTTGGGTCAGTTTGTAATTTCATGCCCTTCTGTAGTCTTCTGACAAACACGCCAGCTATTGCGGCACGTTCAGCCGCGACCGCAGTCTCTTTTTCAATAATTGAAGCCATGATCAATGCCTCATCCGGTACCTTATAAGGTAAGTTTTCTGCCCTTTGCTGCCATTCCTCTGCCAAGACATCCACCATTTTTTCATACGCCCGTTGCAAGAATTCTATATCCGTCATGCCAGAGGGGAAATAATACGTATCTGGAAAAAAACGACCTTCTGGATGCACGTCAGCATAGCCCAGTGCTGACATCGCAGTTTTACTATCGGTGTCAGTCATGGTCTTGATTAGCGTTTCGTTATTGCTTACTGTCTGTATTATTTGTTTGTACGACCAACCTTCTATTAAGGTTAGAGAATATTGTGCGATTTTTCCTGCTTCGAATTGCGCTAGTAGTTGGCGTTGTGTAACTCCTGATTCCAGCAGGTATTCTCCTGCCTTAAGCCTTGATTCGCTGCCCTGTAAACGACCCTCCAATATCAAATAATAAGGCTGCGTCAATATCTCTTGCCGCACTAAATCCTCACCAATTATTTTCAAATTCATACCGGGTTTAATGGTGTAACTAATAGCTGCATTTGGCTCAATTTTAATAGGTAAGTCTAGCTGCAACTGCATATCATGCCAAAACCACCATGCCGTTATTCCCCCTGTAACGAAAGACAAGATAAAAAATAGTGATAAAACACGCCTCACGATAGTGCAATAACTCCTCGAGAGATCAGAAATTGTTTGATTTCATTTGCAGCGATTTGTGAAGAAAATTTATGATCTGCCAACTGCCTCACTGGCATGATGCCTGCGATACTGTTACAAAAAAATATTTCATTCACGGAATAAACATCATCCAGAGATAATTTTCTCACATCACTTGTGTAAGCTAACTCTGTGCAATTATCTAATATATATTGCCGTATTATCCCCGCAATACCACAGAAAGAGATATCTGATGTGATTAGTTTTTTGTCAGGATGAACTATAAATAGATTACTCATGGTGCCTTCAATAACATTGTCGCTAATATCCAGCATCAGCCCTTCCATGGTATCAGCGTCATCCCATTCATTACGAGCCAATACCTGCTCCAGTCTATTTAGATGCTTGATGTTGGCGAGTCTGGGGTTATGATGTCCTAGTCTATTGGTGCATAAATAAGCTCGTATTCCCTGTGATGAATAATTATCAGGATATTCTGGCCAAGGATGTATGGCTAACAATCTGGCAGGCATTGTTCCAGTTACAGGTCTTTGGTATCCCCTGCCTCCTACCCCGCTGGTAATAGTGATTTTAAGAATAGCTTTATCTACATTTTTGCAAATGGAAGTAACTTCTGATTCGAGGGAATCAACATCGTTAAAATTAATTCTTAGATTTTCACACCCTGACAATAATCGTTGAAGGTGTTCTTCCCAGCAGAGTGGTTGCTGATTGACTACTGCAATCGTTTCAAACAGGCCATCGCCATAATGCAAGCCCCGGTCCAGAAGATCTATATTGCCTGCACTCTGTCCATTTAAGAGAAACATGATGATTGCCTGCGCAATTTTATTAGTTATTCAGGTCGCTTAAATATTAACGTACCGTTAGTTCCGCCAAATCCAAATGAATTTGATAAGGCAACATCCATTTTCATTTGTCGTGCCTCATGCGGCACAAAGTCCAGATCACATTCCGGACCAGGATTATCAAGATTGATTGTTGGTGGCGCTACTTGATCACGTAATGCGAGCACAGAGAAAACAGCTTCTACACCACCTGCCGCACCCAATAAGTGACCTATCATGGATTTGGTCGAACTAATGGCAAGGTCCTTTGCCTTAGTGCCAAACGCTTCTTTCAATGCTCGTGTTTCTACAAGGTCGCCCGCGGGAGTAGAGGTCCCGTGGGCATTGATATAGTCAATTTGTTCTGGATTAAGGCCTGCATTGTGCATTGCATTCTTCATGCAACGTACAGCACCATTACCATCTTCCGAGGGAGTCGTCATATGATATGCATCTCCGCTCATACCATAGCCAACCAGTTCGGCATAAATATTTGCACCGTGTTTCTTCGCATGTTCGTACTCTTCCAAAACCACCGCACCAGCACCGTCACTGAGGACAAAACCATCTCTCTCCTTATCCCAAGGTCGACTGGCGGCTTCTGGGGCATCATTGCGTGTCGATAGTGCCTTAGCGGAAGCAAAACCAGCCACACATGTTGGTGAAGTTGCCATTTCGGCGCCACCGGCAATCATCGCATCGGCATCACCATATTCAATCAACCTAGCAGCATCACCAATGTTATGTGTCCCTGTTGTGCAGGCCGTAACAATAGCCAAATTAGGGCCTTTTACCCCATATTTAATTGAAAGATTGCCTGAAATCATGTTGATGATATTACTTGGAACAAAGAATGGAGAAATCTTGCGAGGACCCCCATTCATGAATTGTTTGGTGGCCTTCTCAATACCAGCCAGTCCTCCAACTCCAGAACCAACGGCAACACCTATCCTGTGCGCATTCTCCTCGGTAATTTCCAAACCAGAGTCCTCAAACGCCTGACTCCCGGCAACTATTCCATAATGGATGAAGGAATCCATTTTCTTCATGTCCTTATGGGAAATATAATCAGTGGCATCGAAATTCTTGATGGAACCGCCAATATGAACAGAAAATTCAGATGTGTCGAATCGCTCTATTAGTCCTATGCCACTGACACCATTTTGAATATTATTCCATGTCTCTGTGACATTATTACCAACAGGCGTTAACAATCCTAGACCAGTGACTACAACACGCCTTTTACTCAATTTTTCAACCCTTTTACTTGTTAAGTTCTGATACCGTCAAGCCATTCATGGGCCAAGCACTGCCCACACACATCCGTGGTAAAAAAGCCGCGTTGTGTTACTAACGTGGTGTTTCGCAATTCAACGAATAGAGCTATTCCATGTTGGCACTGACATAATCAATTGCAAGCTGGACTGAAGTAATTTTCTCTGCTTCTTCATCGGGAATTTCTGTCTTGAACTCTTCTTCAAGAGCCATAACCAATTCGACTGTATCCAGCGAATCCGCACCCAAATCATCTACAAAAGAAGCCTCATTTCTTACCTCTTCTTTCACCCCTAACTGCTCTACAACGATTTTTTTAACGCGTTCTTCAACACTGCTCATAATGGAAATACCCTCCCGTAGCAACCAGCTTTGACCGAATAGCGGGTGATAGTTTAATCAAATGCAGATAACTTTCAACCGGCCGTTATATAAATAAAAAAAAATCATTCTAATCAAAAAGATAGTGCAATAACCTGATCATTTATGATCGGAAAAACACTACCCCATGTACATTCCGCCGCTCACATTAATTGTTTCTCCAGTGACATAAGCTGCATCATTTGATGCTAGAAAACTGACGACTTCAGCAACTTCGTTGGCCTTTCCCAACCGATTCAGCGCTATCTGATTGAGTAATGAATCTCGCTGTTCATCTTCCAAAGCATCTGTCATATCCGTTTCGATGAAGCCAGGCGCGACCGCATTGACAGTAATTCCGCGAGAACCAACTTCTCTGGCCAAAGAACGCGTAAAACCAATCATTCCTGCCTTTGATGCCGCATAATTCGTCTGCCCAGGATTCCCCGACATTGCAACCACAGAGGCAATGTTAATAATTCGCCCTTGTCGCGCCTTCATCATGCCCCGTAGGCACATTTTTGTGATTCGGTAGGTGGCATTTAAATTGGTATTAATGACATCCTCCCACTCGTCATTTTTCATACGCATCAGAAGATTATCCTTATTGATGCCTGCATTATTGACCAAAATATCTGGAACATAACTATCCGCTTTCAGGGTCTCAGCAAATACTGCTACTGAAGATGCATCCGCCACATTTAGAACATAGGCACTGCCCTGCAAATCCTTGTCAGCTAATGTCTTCTTAATGGATTCCACACCACTTTCCGAAGTTGCCGTACCAATCACATACGCCCCAGTATTTGCCAGCGTCAAAGTAATAGACTGGCCGATACCTCTGCTTGCTCCAGTTATCAGTGCGGTTTGTCCTTCAAGTTTCATTTTTTGTCCTCATCTCCATCAATTTAACTCAGCAATGGCCTTTTCTAATGATGCAGAATCAAAAATGGGCAAAATATTCAGACCACGATCAATTCGCTTAATTAAACCACTTAATACTTTACCCGGGCCGCATTCAATGACGGTATTAATATTCTTACTGACCATCTTCTCAATTGTTTCAACCCAATGGACTGGCTGACAAAGTTGCTCCTGAAGCGCTAGCTTTATTTCGTTAGCATCATAGTGTTCTGAAGCATCAACATTATACAGCACTGGGGTGTCAGGTTGCTCGAAATCAATAGCATCTAGACGTTCTGCAAACTGGTCGGCAGCTTTTTGCATGAGCGCACAATGGGAAGGCACACTCACTGGCAAGATAACCGAGCGTTTGGCACCAGCTTCTTTGGCCAATTCAACGGCACGTTCTACAGCTTCTTTATGGCCTGAAATAACAACCTGCCCAGATGAATTGTAATTTGCTGCAGAAACTATCTGCCCCTGCGCGGCCTGCTCACACAGTACTTCGATTTGACCGCCTTCTAAACCAAGAATCGCTGCCATGCTCCCGATTCCGGCTGGCACAGCGTCCTGCATACAAGCACCTCTATCAGCAACCAGTTGAATGGCATCCATAAATTTGAGAGAGCCTGAGCAAACTAATGCTGAGTATTCACCCAAACTATGACCTGCCATCATGGCTGGTCGATTTTGGCTGATCTGGTTCCAGACTCGCCATGTGCCAACACTACTCGCCAACAATGCAGGTTGGGTTTTTGTCGTTTTATTCAGCTCTTCTTCTGGGCCTTGCTGTACGAGCTGCCATAAATCATAAGAGAGCGCTTCCGAAGCCTCTGCAAATGTAGATTCAATCGTGGGATACGAAGCAGCTAGCTCAGCCAACATCCCTAAGGACTGGGAGCCCTGCCCAGGAAATACAAATGCAATTGTCATAATCTATTTTCTTCGAAAGCATTATCTGTTAGATAAACTAATAATATACTAATGCTGAGCCCCAAGTTAATCCGCCGCCAAAGGCCTCTAATAATAGTTTATCCCCACGCTGTATTCTTCTATCTCTTACTGCTACATCTAATGCTAAAGGCACAGATGCTGCTGAGGTATTACCATGCTGATCAATTGTTAAAATAACTTTATCCATAGACATATCCAGCTTTTTTGCCGTCGCGGAAATGATCCTGGCATTGGCCTGATGAGGCACCAACCAATCAATATCTTTCTTATCAAGGTTGTTTGCAGATAAGGTTTCATCAACAGTTTTGCCTAGCGTATTTACTGCGACCTTAAACACCTCATTGCCCTGCATATGTATAAAAGCATTATTTTCTTTGACCTTTGCGTAATCTGTAGAAATTCCTACAGGAACTTTTAATAAGTCTTTATAGTTGCCATCAGCATGTAGGAATGTTGAGACGACCCCTGCTTGTTCACTTGCCTCTAATACAACAGTGCCGGCACCATCGCCAAATATCACGCAGGTATCGCGGTCTGTCCAGTCAACAATACGGGATAAAGTTTCGGCACCGACCACCAATGCCTTTTTAGCTGAGCCGGTCTTGATAAACTTGTCAGCAATCCCGAGTGCATATATAAAACCCGTACATACCGCTTGTATATCAAAGGCTGCCGTACCACTCACCCCCAGGCGCTCTTGTAGCAAACAGGCTGTGCTGGGGAAAACCATATCAGGCGTGGTGGTTGCAACAATGATTAAATCAATATCATCTGCAGTTACTGAAGCAGCCTCCATTGCCATGCGCGTGGCATGTTCGGCAAGATCACAGGTTGTTTCATTCTCAGCAGCAATATGCCTTTTGTGAATACCAGTTCTGCTTTTAATCCATTCATCAGAAGTGTCGACCATTTTTTCCAGTTCCGTATTTTCCATAATACGTTCTGGTAAATAACCACCTGTTCCAGCAATTCTTGAATAAATCATATACGGTAAATCAACCTAGTTCGTTCTCCGCCTGCAATTCTTCAAGTCTGACACTAATTCTTTCAGGGACATTTTTCTCAACTTCGGTTATGGCTTCCTCAATGGCATGTGCAAAGGACACCTTGTCAGCACCGCCATGACTTTTTACAACAATTCCCCTCAGTCCCAATAAACTTGCGCCATTATAACGTCGAGGGTCAAGTTTACGGCGAATTTCTTTGAGTACTGGGATAGTAACTAATGCCGCCAACCTGCCATAGAAAGATTTTTGAAAAGCATATTTTGCCTGCTGACTTACAAGATTGACGGCGCCCTCACTTGCCTTTAGTGCGATATTACCGACGAACCCGTCACACACAATCACATCAAATTTTCCGCTATAGATATCAGTGCCTTCAGCAAAACCAACATAATTAAGATGACTGTCAGTCAAAAGTGTTGCAGCGAGTTTGACGCGATCATTGCCCTTCATTTCTTCTAAACCGACGTTCAACAACGCAACACTTGGGCCATCTATATTCTCAGAGGCGCTGGCCAATTCTGATCCCATTACTGCAAATTGCAATAATTGTTCGGCACTTGAATCAATATTTGCACCTAAATCAAGCAAGTGTGTATCACGTTCCATAGTAGGCATGGCGGAACAGATGGCAGGTCGATCAATACCCGGCAACATTTTTAGAACAAATCTGGATATGGCCATTAAAGCTCCGGTATTCCCGGCACTAACACAGGCTTGCGCTTTGCCTTCCTGAACCATATTGATGGCAATTCGCATTGATGAATCTTTTTTACTGCGCAATGCCCTAGAAGGAATTTCATGCATCTCTACTGTTTCAGATGCATGTTTAATGCTGATCTGCTCGCTAGGTGTCGTCGCATTATTTTCGGCGAGCACCTTTAACATAATTTCTTCCTGGCCAACTAGGACAATATGCAGGTTGCTGCGCCTACTCAGAACATGGAGTGCGGAGGGAATAATCTCGGTTGGTCCGTGATCACCACCCATCACATCTAGCGCTATGGTAACGTCCAAAATAATCTCATTCGATGCGGAAAACCTACTCTAACCTGATCAATATGTCAGACAATATTAAAGATGATGGCAAACTGAGAACTAAAAAAACTAACAGTCCAAATTAAATTAATCCAGATCTAAATCTTCTTTGTTTTCTATGACTTGGTTACCACGATAATAACCATCATCACTGACATGATGACGTCTATGCGTTTCGCCTGTATTTGGCTCAATAGACAGTGTTGCCACATTGAGTGAATCATGAGCACGTCTCATGCCGCGACGGGAAGTGGATTTTTTACTTTTTTGAACAGCCATGGCTGATTCTCTCCTAACTAGTTACCTAATTTTAAATTCTTTAATTCAGCAAAAGGATTTTTTCTTGTCATATTTCCAAGTTCAAACTTGGGTTCATGCCTAAACTTGTTTCCCGCTGGACATACTTGCTCATCATGAAGCGAAACCAATGGCATCGCCAGCAACAACTCATCTTCTATTAAGTCCTGAAGTTTCACAGAGACTCCTGCATCTAGATAATACGACTCAAAGTCAGCGGACAAATTTTCGGCTCCTGCATCATTACTGACAATAGCCATATTAACCAATGCAGTTAACTGATACTGCATTGGTTGCATGCAGCGCTGACAAACCTGAGGCAACGTCGTCTCCAAGCTCCCAGCAATAATGGAAAGCCGATTTTCATCGCCACGAGAGAATTCAAGTTTAAAACTTACTTGAATCCAAAAATGATCTTCCAATAAACTATCTTTTAACGACGCATTTACACGATCAAACTGGCCTAAATCATAGCTACCCGAGATCTCCTTGCCCATCTTCACGAGTCGCATTGGATCGATGGTTTCTGGCAACTCAGGAGACATTAGGCGGCGAAGTGTATCGGTACGGGGCATGACTGTCAAAATTTTTTACAGTTTTTCTACATAAGCCATTGACTTCGAAGGTAATTATCAGCTCTAATCAGCCCCTTACATCACCTTATAGGAGGGGAAATTCTTATTAATCTCATTCTCGCGTCATCCTCACCCTATCGCCGTTCACTTTTGCAAAGACTCGGAATTCCCTTTGAAAGTGAGTCACCCGATGTAGATGAATCAGCACTCGAAGGCGAAACACCTACAGACCTCGTTCTTAGGTTAGCAGAGATGAAAGCCGCAGCAATTGCCCCCAAACATCCAGATTCATTGATGATTGGCTCTGATCAAATCGCTATCGCTGATAATGAAATTTTGACCAAACCTGGGAATCATAAAAATGCCAGAGAACAATTAAAAAAACTTAGTAATAAATCAATCATATTTCTTACTGGCTTATGCATTATCAACACAGTAAGTAACGAAATTCAAAAAGATTGTATCAGCTATATCGTGCATTTTCGTGAACTGATAGAGGATGAAATAGAACGTTACTTACGTCGGGAAACACCTTACGATTGTGCTGGCAGTTTCAAGTCTGAAGGATACGGTATCTCTTTAATTCAAAAAATGGAGGGAGACGATCCGACAAGCCTGATCGGCTTGCCGCTGATCCGTTTATCTGAGATGCTAAGAAACAACAACCTCAAGATCCCTTAAATATTTCTTAGAAACCTTCACATCATTCAAAACCACTGAATAAGACGTATAGGCAATAGCATTAATTTATAAAGTTTGTATGAAACAGTTTCATTTTGCGAGAATTCTCCTTTAATCGTCACAGCAATAGCATAAAACCCCTCAATGAGCGTGTTTTAGTTATTACTTATCCATTATCGAGCATTCAGACACAATACATCTACAGATATTTGTTACTGTAGGTTCATTCCCTTCCCCTCTCTAAAGGTGAGGAATGATTTAAGGTGATGACTCATTGCCATCAGCTTGGCACGGGCTTTATTCCTTCTCTAACCCTAAATATCGTGCCTTACCTAATCCATGATGCAGTTTGGGTGATCCATATAATAGCAGATATACACATAACGCCTGTTCTGTGCCTTATTGTTGGACTGTTAACGGTTTATGCGACAGCCCAGTGCATGATTGTGGTTTGCTTAGCTTAGCTTAGCTTCTTATTATTGTTTCTCTGGTTATTGTCTTTCTGGCTATTGTCTTTATCTGCGAACCAACCTCGGGGTAGTTTTTTTCAGGATATTTTTAGGATATGATGAATAATCCTTGAAGGTCTTGAGGATGGCCTTATTCTACCTGTTTCGGTAGAATTGGTGCGGGTTATGCAAGGGTCTCATGTTATGAAAATTCCAGCATTCCTAAAGTTAATAGTTGTTGAAAACCAGCTTGAACACCCTGTAGTATTTCATCTGGTGCGCCCGCTTGTTGCAAATGTGTTAATATTTGGGCAATACTCAGCGTGCCGTTGACGTGCTGAAATAAAGGCGCAAAACCTTCAGTAAGTTCAACGGTTTGGTAATCAACCGTAGGTTCACAGCGAGACAAAGTACTGACATGTGCTTTCGTAATAAATAACTTTGGTTCTTTGTTTGTGAGTGTCTTTTTGCGCAGTGATGCTGATAGTTGTATTTTACTTAGATGCGCCCAAAGCTCAGCGTCTTCACAGGGGCATAATGCCTTTTTTAATTGCATATAAGACTGCGGAATAATCGTTACGCTGACATAGGCCGCCAGCTTAATCGGCCTATTTAATGTGGTTTCTTTCGCCTGATTTAGATTATTTTCTGAAGTAGATTCGCCTTCAAGTACCTTTTGCTTCAATGTTGCGCCAGTCCAAGACATTCCCAGTTCTGCTTCAAGGATCGCAGTTATCATAGTTAGTTCTTTTTTGGAATTTACTTTACAAATTGCAAGTTGTTCTCGTAGTTGTGATGCGAATACCGCCGCACGTTTCGTCGGATGGCAGCGCATAGTTGTTAAATTGATCAATCCCTCTAGAAGTTTTACTCCATTCTGAAGTGAAGAAACCAGACTGAAAGTGACTGGAAATTGTTGGCAAATCTGCGTCAGTATCAGATAGGCTCGCATCGATGCATCAAGTTCGATGGCATCTGGACGAATTTCCTTGAAGTCATTTAATTCGTGATCATCCAATTCATATTCTGAAAAAACTGCCGTTGATTTTTTTTGAAAGTTCTCACGTAATGTCTGATCAAACAAGAGATCAAATAGTGCACGTTCCTGCTCCAAAAAACTCATTGATGGGAGCTCATGCGCTACCTTCCAAACTACCAAGCAGCGGTCGGCTAACACTTTTATTTTTTACTATTTGCCGTATTTCTTCAAGTGTTGTTAAAACGGTATTTTCATTAACGCCTTCACACTCGTAACACACTGCCTTTACATTCGGTAATTCAGGTAGCATCGTTCCAAACATTTGCCAGGTTTCTTCAAGAATCGTACATTCATGCGCATCAATATAGATAGGTCCTGCATTACCTTTTTTTAAACGGCCTCCAGCTACATGAACTTCAACCACACGTTCGCGAGGCAATTCATTCAGAGCATCACCTACTTTTTTACCACTGGCCATTTCATAGGAAACCAAATGCCCCATATCCAACAAAATCGCGCAATCGGTTGCTTTTGAAAGCTCACCAAAAAATTTAAACAGGGGGATCGTTCCTGCAACGAAGGTGACAGGCGGCGGCTCAATGGCAACGGGTACGGTCATTGCAGCTTGCACTTCTTTAACGCGTTCAATAGCAAGATCCAGCGAAGCTTGATTAAAGATAGGTGGAATAAAATAGCCCAGTTGTGAGGAATATCCTGCCCCTTCTTGCCAGAAACAATAGGCACAATCCTGAGCAAACCATGGAGAATGAACAGCCTCTATGTGCCGTGCTGTTTCTTCGAGCCAAACTGATGAATTGGAGAAAGAACCACAAAAGTTAATATATGAGGGATGGAATAGAACAGGCGTATCGGTCGCACGTATACGTTCCACTTCATCAATCACTGCATCAACCTCAACCAGACCCGCATATTCAACAAAGCTTGGGCCGTCAATATTGTTCACTAGCGCCACTGGATCAGGTTTTGACGAAAGGCTCAAGCTTGCACCAACGCCTAATGCAGGAAGTTGTTTGATAATCGTGTCCATAGTAGTGAGTCAATTATATGGTGCTGCTAATATTCCACAACTCGGTCATTTTATTTAATGATCAGGATTGAAAATCACCAGTCTAACGGTATAGAAATTTCCATTTGGTTGCTTTTGTGGCGATATTTTGAGCTGGCTTCATATACTTCTTTTCTGATGCGGTTAAGTTGACCAATGGGTCTATGTTCAGGAAGTGCATTCCAGGGAGAGAAAGACAGGTTTTCACAATATTCCTGCTGCTGTTCCGAATCGAATTTCTGTTGCAGAATTGTGATCTTTGCGACTGGGATAAAAGGGGAATCTGATTCTTTCCATAAGATACTGGGATCTTCAATCGGCATATATTTATCAGGATCTTGTAATTGCACTCTGAATTCAAAACACGATTCACCATTTTGCAATTCTTTTGCCATGGTTTTATGCAGGAAATCCGGATCACTTACATCCTGCTCTATAATTTCGGATGAAATCGCACAGGACTTTACGCTGAATTTGATATTGTGTGTTCCGAGTTTATAGGCTGTATTACTAAAATATTGCGTTCTGAGTGGACTGACCGGAGGTTCTTTTAGTGTGGCGAGGCCATGTTTTAATTCGCGTAATTTCCATTTGAATGGATTAATGCCTTCAACAAAGTACAAAATTTTATTATCACTTCCAACGAATCGATTGTAGTCTTCAAGATTCGCAGCAAAAAATACGGGGCTATCATGCATTAAGAAATCTTGTGTTTCTGAACTAGAATCAGTTCTTGGTAAAACTTCGTCATAAATATTAAATAATTTTATTGCCATACCATGCGCATCTTTATCTGCATCATGATTATCCTTCATGCTGGATCTTCCATTGGAGAAACGTATCCAGCTTTTGTAACGCTTGCCTGGTGTTTGAAAAATACCCTGCTGCAATCCTAGCTTTATATTTTCTAACACATCAAAATAGGCCTTAACACAAGCGTGACCTTTGGAATGTGCGCCACGGGCGACATAAGATGTTTTATTATTTTCAATGACTTTAATAAAATTATCTTTGGATCGTTGGATTTGCGCAGCTTCATCTTCTTTAATTATTTCTACAATTGTCACAGGGGAATTACTGGAAAAATGGTAATAAACAAAGGCTAAAAATAGAATGAATAGTGCTAAAAAAACCTTCAATATTTTCTTAAATAACTTCACAATAATATTTAATCTGTGGCGTTGAATTTCTACCTAAAGCGTCTTCATGTATTCAATTAGCTCCCATATTTCATCTTCTGTAAATGGGTCTTTTCCGTATTCTCCTGTACCATATTCATGGCCAGCATTGCTGTTTCCTTTTAGAGTAGTGTCAAACATAAAATTACCAGGTATTTTTGCACTGACATAGCCGACATTTACAGGATCAAATCCCCAGCTTCCAATATAAAAAATCTTATCCCTTTTTTCAGCAGGCAATAGCAACTGATATAAATCAGGAACAGAACCATTGTGTAAATAAGGTGCCGCAGACCAGATACCATTTAATGGTCGTGCTTTATAAGCCAGCAAAGTCTTTTCAATAACCTCCTCGCCTTTTTTAACGATTTTTCCATCAAGATATTTTGGCGGGTGTATTTCTTCAGGGTGTCCCAAATTATTGGCATCTCGTTTAGCTAATAAAACCTGAATAAAATTATTTTTTAGCACACCGCCCATAATATTATTAACGATATATAAGGCTGATGCTTTCTTCTCGAGCACATCTCCCACTGCATAAAATCTCTTCCTGCCTTCTAATATTCCTGTCTTTCCCATACGAGAAATGGTATTTCTTGCCATCAGCGGATCTGTTTGAATAGCTCCAAGTGAGCTCATTCTGACCTTTATTTTTCTGTCAGGATCTGTTCTATCAATATCCAAATGACATGAAAGACAATATTTCTCATACAAACCTCTGCCTTTCATGGCGAGGTCATTATCTATTTTTGGGAATACATCAGGCCAGAGTGGCGAATGTAGTTTGGCGATAACCTTTTCAAGACCACGGAGGTTATCTGCCTGTATAGAGGAACTGTATCCACCATCAAAAAAACCTAGCCACTTTGTGGTTTCTGGGGTGATATCCCCAAAGACACCTATTACCTCACCCACGTTCCTTGCCAGTGCTCCCAAGCTCGAATTGGCTTGTGAGCCATCCCATTCAACATAATCATGCTGCGGGGTGTCCCACAAATATGGGTAGCTTGTCGGTGCATTAGGACTATTGAAATTATCCTTAACCCCAGTCAGGTATAACCCTTTGTTCAATATCGCACCAAAGGCATCCAATCGAGAATAACCATAGGCCACATCGGTATGATTACGGCGATTATAATCTTTTCTGATGTCATATTGTTCCTGCAGGCGTTGCCTTAAATCATTGCGTTCATCTTGCGATTCATTTTTGCCGTAGATTTTTGTGGCGAATCTTTTAAATTTACTTTCGTCTGACAGAGTTTTCCCCATAGACTGGACTATTTCATTCAGGAACATAGGTAAATCTATAAATGCCTGTCCGCCATCAATGCGTATAAACTGATCATTATATTTAAGTTGTTGCGTATGACAGGCAGCGCAAGTTAATCCCATGAAATCATCATTTTTTGTAATTCCAATTGGCAGGCCATCAGGGTTATTTTTGCTTGTCTTAGCCGACAGAAAACCATAACGCAGCATGTTTTTAGAACTGCTTAAACGTTGCTCTCTATCAGCTAATTCAAGATTTAGAAAAATATTATAGGGTAAAAGACGCGAGCCCTGATCGGTAAAATAGAAATATTCTCTGTCTTTTTTTCTCCAGTTTTGCTCAAGGTAAATTATTTTATCTGTATATAGCGCATCAGAATCAAGGATCGCAGGAGTGTCTTCGGCTAAAGCTAGCTGATTAAATAGATAAACAAGGAATGGTAAGAGAATTAGCAGATATTTTTTATAGTAGGTCATACCATATCCGCTAGGAGATTAGCTGCATATGACTTAGTCTCGGGATAACAGTTCATTTAATAAATTATCCTGAAAATTAATATTGCCTGTCAGATTATTGTGTGTTTCACACAAAAATATGGCGTGATCTAAAGGGAAAAAACTATATTTATGACGTTTAACACTGGGATCTAAAGAATTTCTTCCCAATAAAGAAGCTTTTGTCACGGAACCATCGCCCGGCTCAAGCAGCAAAGCATCGTAATCTACACCTGCTACCAGTTGCGTGATTTCGTCTGGGCTCATTCTGATTATTGATTCACCTTCAACCTCTTCTACAATAATTCTTGCAGGAGTTAATGTGCAGGCTCCGCCAAAGACTACAAATTTTGGATGATCTTCAGGTAAAGGAACCGTTAAAGACCAAACGAATCTTCTCGCACGCTCCAGATGTTTCTCAAAATAAGCACCTAATATTTCCAAGTGCTTTTCACCCTCTATCCTATTCTCAAATTTCGCAAGGATCCGTTCCCTGACCTTTGGGGAAAATATTGACCATTGAAATCTTTTCCAAGTATCGACATGATATAAATCACGCTCTAGCGGCGCTCCATCACTTTTAACAATCCAGTTATTTAGTGGATGAGGAAATAATTGATACAGACTTGGCATGGTCGCAAGGGTTTCTGTGCCAATACTCTTAAAACCGATTTCGACACCCGTAATGAAGCGATAAAGTGTTTTGATTGACCCCAGACTAGGTGTGCCGAGCAATATAACTCGCCTGACTCTGTCGGCACCATACATATCAATTTTCTTGTCAAAATCATTATCACTAATGACATCCTGACCACCATAACGAATGTAATAACGGGTAATCAATCCTCCCATACTATGGGCAACGACATCAACTTTTAAATCCGGGGATCCGTAATCAATCCTGATTTGATCGATAAAATCAGCAAACTGTTTTGCGGTAATAACATTATCTTGTCGCCAGTCATAATAAAAAACATAGTAATTTTTTTGATTCGGAATAACTTTTGTCCCAATCTGTGTTAGCTGGTATCCGCCTGTCTCCCCTAATGTCTTGACTATCTCTCCGTAGAAATCCTTACCAACAGCTTTATCAGAAATCGCATAGGCTTCGGCAATACTGGGTAATGGCTCTAGCGTTTCTGGATCGATGTCATAGGCAATCTCGGAGTAATCGCTGAGAAGAATGCGGCCAATAGAACCTAACCAAAGATCATTTCCCTCATTAACGTCCCTCAGTTTACTACCCAGAACACCATGGATAAAAACGACAGGAGGCTGATCTGCAATCTCCATTGTCTCCATATAAAGGCGATGCAAATCAGGTTTATGGATTTTACTTTTATATAAGAATCCTGAAATAAAAGCACCGAATATTATAGATCCCAGAAGAAAATATTTATTATAAAAACATTTTTTGAATAATTTAAATAAGGTTTTCATGCCTCAAACCTAGTGGGTTTTGATAATGATTGTCCATTATAATCGTCATTTTTCTTTAATGTTTAAACATTAGAATAAACGTGATCTCATAGTACCCAATAATCACAAGAATAAAAAAAGATAAGCGGTATAATTTCAGCGCCTAAAGTTATGCTTACAGAAGAAATTTTGTCCCCCCTGTGACTCATACATATCCGTCAACACTATCACCGAAACGAATTGAAAGAAATGCATCAATATCTGAAAAACTGTGAATGCCATTAGAATGATTATATGTTGAAAGCATGCTATGGAATTTATTTCTACGTAACAAAAAAACTCATTGATTACGGGGCTTTTGAAGAATTTGGCGGAGAGGGAGGGATTCGAACCCTCGGAACCGATAAAGGTCCGCTGGTTTTCAAGACCAGTGCATTCAACCGCTCTGCCACCTCTCCAGATTTGAGGCGAGAGAATACCTGATTGCATTCATTACGAAAAGTATTATTGAAAATAACTGTTCCAAGCTGAACTTCAGTGACTATATATATTCAGTGACTATATATTATTGGTCTATGTTTGACTTGAAAACGAGGCATCAACCTTCATACTATGCTACACTTAATCTAAATGTTGTTGTACTTTTAAGGAGATTAAAGATAATGAGCCAAACCCCAGAAATTGTTGTCCGCAGACCGAATGAGTCCATTCTGGCAACAAATAGAGTGATCAAAAACACTTATGCGTTGCTCTCCATGACGCTACTTTTCAGCGCATTCGCTGCGTGGCTTTCCATGAGAATAAATATGCCCTATTTAGGCCCATTAATCACTTTGGGCGGCTATTTTGCACTGTTATTTCTCACTTCTGCACTAAGGAACAGTGCTTGGGGAATTTTGTCTATTTTCGCACTTACAGGTTTCATGGGCTTGACCATCGGCCCTATAATTAACTTGTACTTAAATGCCTTTTCAAATGGCGCTGAACTCGTTGCTTTGGCTATGGGCGGTACTGGGACAATATTTATCGGCCTTTCAAGCTATGCACTAACCACCAAGAAAGATTTTAGTTTTATGGGTGGTTTTTTGATAGTCGGCATCCTTGCCGCTTTTCTGGCAGGTATTGCTGCAATGGTATTCAGCATCCCTCTCTTATCTCTGGCGGTTTCAGGCGTTTTCATCTTATTGATGTCAGGTTTAATTCTCTACCAGACAAGTGAAATCATCCATGGCGGTGAAACCAATTACATCATGGCAACAATTACGCTCTACATGTCCATCTACAACCTCTTCATGAGTTTACTGCATATATTAGGCGCTGTTGCAGGTGATGATTGATTAAGCTCCAGCAGCAAGAATCTTTAATCTTCAAAAGCCCGAGTTAATCCTCGGGTTTTTTGTTTGTCACGTCGCATCCGTGCTAGCATGCGTGGCTTTGCGGCTGGGTAGTTACCGTATCTTGGTGTTGAATGCTACAGCTCAATAAATAATTAATAAAATAATTAATAAATATTTCAAGAATTTTAGAGGATCTAGGTATGCAGATTGGAATACCCATAGAAATTTATGCAGATGAAAAGCGAGTAGCAACCACGCCTGAGGTTGCAGGATGGTTACGGAAATTAGGCTTTACCGTCGCCATCGAGGCAAGCGTAGGCGAAAAAGCAAATTTCTCTGATCAATCGTACAGTGATGCTGGCGTTGAAGTGATTAGCGAGGCTAGACAGTTGTGGGCTAGCTCCGACATTATTCTCAAAGTGAGGGCTCCAGAATCTTCCGAAATTGGTTACTTGAGCACGGACAAAACATTGATTAGTTTTATTTGGCCAGCACAAAACGAAGCGCTTTTAAAACAAATGGCTGATACAGGCGCCACTGTTTTAGCCATGGATAGTGTGCCTCGCATATCCCGTGCACAGAAAATGGATGCATTAAGTTCGATGGCCAATGTCGCAGGTTACCGTGCCATTACTGAAGCGTCTCAACATTTCGGTCGCTTCTTTACTGGGCAAATCACTGCAGCCGGAAAAATGCCACCTGCTAAGGTTATGGTAATTGGTGCTGGTGTTGCAGGTCTTGCTGCTATTAGTGCTGCCAAGAGTATGGGCGCAATTGTTAGAGCATTTGATACCCGTCCAGAAGTTAAAGAACAGATCGAAAGTATGGACGCTGAATTTCTTGAAATGGACTTTGAAGAAGATGGCACCGGTGCTGGTGGTTATGCCAAGCAAATGACAGAAGCCTTTATTGCAGCGGAAATGGAATTGTTTGCCAAACAGGCAAAGGAAGTCGATATTATTGTGACCACCGCCCTGATACCAGGTCAACCAGCGCCAAAACTGATCACTGAAGAAATGATCAAATCCATGAAAGATGGCAGCGTTGTTGTGGATCTCGCTGCGGAACAAGGTGGTAACTGTGAAGGCACCGAATCAGGCAAGGCTGTTGTAAAGCATGGTGTAACCATGATTGGCTATACAGATTTACCCAGCCGTTTGGCGACACAGTCGAGTCAGCTTTATAGCACAAACCTCCGGCATATATTGACCGATATGTGTCCTGAAAAGAATGGCGAAATCACCATTGATATGGATGATGAAGCCATACGTGGTGCGACGGTGATCAATAAGGGTGAGATTACTTGGCCACCACCAATACCCACTATATCTGCTGCACTGGCTGCAAAACCTGCGATTGTTCCAATAGAAGCTGCGGAACCGAAAAAGTCCATTATCCCTGCCCCAGTTAGACAAGCACTGCCAATGATAATTGGTGCCCTGATACTTTATGGCCTGGGTGCCGTTGCCCCAAGTTCCTTTATGACCCACTTCACAGTGTTTGTGTTGGCTTGCTTCATTGGTTACATGGTTATTTGGAATGTATCTGCATCGCTACACACGCCTTTGATGAGTGTCACTAACGCAATTAGCAGCATCATTGTTATTGGCGCCTTGATTCAAATATCAGCGACCAATCAAATTGTATTCATACTTGCGGCGATAGGCGCGTTGATTACCAGTATCAATATTACTGGCGGCTTTGCTGTTACTCGCCGTATGTTAAAAATGTTTCAGAAATAGGAGGCGTGATAATGCCTGAAGGAATTATTACAGTCTCATATATTGCCGCGATCATCCTGTTTATCTTGGCGCTAAGTGGATTAAGTCATCAGGAAACCGCCCGTAGAGGCAATACCTACGGCATGATTGGTATGGCGATCGCTATCATTGCAACGATTTCTGCTCCTAGTGTCACCAGTTATATGGAAATAGGCATCGCCATACTCATCGGCGGCATTATTGGCTACATATTGGCAATGAAAGTTGAAATGACCCAGATGCCGGAACTTGTTGCGATATTGCATAGTTTGGTTGGCATGGCTGCGGTTTTAATTGGTTATGCTACTTTTATAGATCCAAACGCTCATTTCCCTACTCCCATAGAAAAAACTATTCATGGAATTGAAATTTATGTTGGCGTTTTAATCGGTGCTATCACTTTTTCAGGCTCTGTCATTGCCTTTGGCAAACTGAGCGGCAAGATTGATGGTTCACCATTGATGCTTCCTGCTCGCCATTGGTTAAACCTGGGTTTACTTATTCTTACCATCTATTTAGGTTATCAGTTTGTTCATCAAGCAGAAATCGGCGGCAATTCTATTTTGCCATTAATAATCATGACAGGCATTGCACTTATTTTCGGCATCCACATGGTGATGGCCATTGGTGGTGCAGATATGCCCGTAGTAGTTTCTATGCTCAATAGCTATTCCGGTTGGGCAGCTGCTGCGACAGGATTTATGTTGAGTAACGATTTACTCATCGTTACTGGTGCGCTGGTTGGCAGTAGTGGTGCCATCTTGAGTTACATTATGTGTCGCGCTATGAATAGAAACTTTATCTCTGTCATTGCTGGTGGTTTTGGCGCGGGTTCTGGCACATCCAGTACCGTAGTCGAAGGTAAGCAGGGTAAAGTGAACGCAATAGAGACTGAAGAAGTTGTTAGTCTGCTTGAGGAAGCAAAAGAAGTGATGATTATCCCAGGTTATGGTATGGCAGTTGCACAAGCCCAACATATTGTGAATGAAATCACCAAAACCTTAAAAGGCAAAAAAATAAATGTGCGTTTTGGCATCCATCCTGTCGCCGGACGTATGCCTGGACATATGAATGTTTTATTGGCAGAAGCAAAATTACCTTACGACATCGTTTTTGAGATGGATGAAATTAATGAAGACTTCCCAGATATAGATGTCACCGTGGTTATCGGTGCAAATGATATTGTTAATCCATCAGCACTGACTGATCCTAATAGTCCAATTGCAGGCATGCCAGTACTTGAGTGCTGGAAAGGTGGCGCTACAATTGTACTTAAGCGTGGAATGGCGACAGGTTATGCGGGTGTAGAGAATCCTCTCTTCTTCCTGGAGAATACGCGTATGTATTTTGGCGATGCAAAAAATAGTCTTGAGGCAGTGTTAAAACAGTTAAGTTAAATTTGGAGGTAATTCCCAATGTCAAACGAAGGTTATCATGAGTCCATCGATGAATTGACTGATGAAACTAGGGATATGCATAGAGCCATCACTTCCCTCATGGAAGAACTAGAGGCTGTTGACTGGTATAATCAACGTGTAGATGCCTGTGGGGATGAAGATCTGAAAGCCATCCTTGCACATAACCGTGATGAAGAAAAAGAACATGCGGCGATGGTGCTAGAATGGATCAGAAGAAAAGATCCAAGTCTGGATAAAGAATTAAAAGATTATCTATTTACAGATAAAGAGATAGTGCACAAGTAAGTTCAAGGCCTGTTTTGAAAAAAATATTCTCTGGGATACTTGTTTACTTCTCGTCTATCTTGACTGATGGCAAGGATATATTGTGCGAAATATTATCCTTGGCACAGCTAAAAAGAGAGTTATCCTTTCAATCCTTCTTGACATTTCATTATGGTTACATCTGAGGAATGATGAAATGTAAAATCCATTCTGTATAGTTTTTTAAGAAATCTAACTCTCCTTGCTAAATAATTTCAACTCCACCCATATAAGGTATTAATATTTCAGGCACAGTTATTCGCCCTTCGTTATCTTGATAGTTTTCCAATACGGCAATCAGGGTACGGCTTACTGCCAGACCTGATCCATTAATGGTATGGACAAGCTCTAGTTTTCCGATTTCAGGATTACGCCAACGTGCTTTCATGCGACGAGCCTGAAAGGCTTCAAAATTACTACATGAAGAAATCTCGCGATATTTTTGTTGTCCAGGCAACCAGACTTCAATGTCATAAGTTTTGGCTGCTGAAAAACCAATATCACCACCGCAAAGCGTGACCACTCGGTATGGCAGTCTTAGTAATTGCAGAATTTTTTCTGCATGAGCTGTGAGCTCTTCCAAAGCATCATATGAATCATCAGCTTTGACCACCTGTACCAATTCTACTTTTTCAAATTGATGTTGGCGGATCATGCCGCGAGTATCTTTACCGTAGGAACCTGCTTCCCTACGGAAACAAGGCGTGTGACAAACATATTTTTTAGGCATTGATTCTGCTTCTAGGATCTGATTTCTGGCTAAATTTGTCACAGGTACTTCTGCTGTTGGGATTAAGTAAAAACCGTGTTCTGCGATATGAAATAAGTCTTCTTCAAACTTAGGCAGCTGCCCCGTTCCACGTAAACTATCTGCATTCACCAGATACGGTACATTCAGCTCTGTATAGCCGTGCTCTACAGTATGCGTATCTAGCATGAATTGAATCAGGGCCCTATGTAGTCGTGCAATACTACCTTGCATGATTGAAAATCGTGGGCCAGCGATACGTGCGCCTGCCTCGAAATCTAACAAGCCTAATGACTCACCCAAATCAACATGATCTTTAACTTCAAAATCAAATTTTTCAGGTTCCCCCCAACGGCGGATTTCTTCATTATCATCTTCTGTTTTCCCTTCAGGAACTGATTCATGAGGGATATTGGGTATCCCCATGATGATTTCATTTAAGCTATTTTGAATTACATTGAGCTCAGCTTCGCTATTTTTTAATTCATCACCTAGAGAGGCCATCTCATCCAGTAAGGGTTGCGCATCATCGCCTTGTATTTTTACTTTGCCAATTTCTTTTGAACGAGAATTTCTTTGTTGCTGCAACTCCTGTGTCTTGGCCTGTGTGGCCTTACGTTTTTCTTCTAATGTTTTAATTGCAGAAACATCGAGCGTGTAGTAACGCTTAGTTAAGGCCTTTGCAACTTGTTTTATATCATTGCGTAATACTTGTGGATCCAACATGAGTAACGATCTTCCTTTTATGCTTTATAAATTCATTTTTGTCGGTACTATCAAAAAAATCAATGACCATAGGTAAGTTCAGTGACGTATCAATCAGGGTTGATGGATATACTTCACCTGAGCTTTACTTTCATCATGTGAATATTGCAGGGGGCTCATACATTCCTTCCGACAATCATGCCCAACCAACAACCCGATATGCACAACGTAATGCTCAAAAAAATATTCAATGCGGCTTTCAATTGTTCACCTGATTCGAGTAAATTTAATGTTTCAATCGAGAATGTTGAGAAGGTCGTGAAGGCGCCTAACAAACCAATCATCAAAGCTGCACGCCATTCAACACTGATATCCATGCGTTCGATCATGAACACATAGCAAAAACCCATTAACAAAGAGCCGATAATATTGACAACCAATGTTCCATAAGGAAATTCTCTGCCTAAAAAAACATAGATGCCATTGGACATCCAGTAACGCATTAATGCGCCTGCGGCACCACCTGCTGCTATATAAACTAGCTGACTCACGTATTTGATATTCTGCTTGGGTCGTTTGAGATTAAAATTATTAGCCATTTTATACGATAAATAGCTTAGTTGCCTTTACCTTGCATATTCGTCTTGGCTTATTTATTCCTGGCTTGCTTATCAAGATTTCTTAACTTTGCCAATTTCTCGGCAATCTTGATCTCCAAACCACGATCAACAGGATGATAATAGTGTTGTTCCTGCATACCTTCCGGGAAATAGCGCTCCCCTGCTGCACAGGCGTCTGGCTCATTATGCGCATAGCGATATCCCTTGCCATAATCAAGTTCTTTCATAAGCTTGGTCGGTGCATTACGCAAATGCAATGGGACTTCATGAGATGCACTATTTTTAACATCGTTCATGGCAGTATTGTAGGCTTTATATACGGCATTACTCTTGGCGGCGCAGGCTAGATAGACAATCGCCTGGGCGATGGCTAGTTCACCTTCTGGGGAACCTAAACGTTCTTGGGTTTCCCAGGCATCTAAGGCAAGTCTTAAACCTCGTGGATCGGCATTGCCGATATCTTCTGAAGCTATACGTACAACCCTTCGCGCGACATATAGTGGGTCGCAGCCGCCATCAAGCATGCGTGCATACCAATAGAGTGAGGCATCTGGTGATGAACCTCTAACTGATTTGTGTAAGGCTGATATTTGATCATAAAAGGCTTCCCCGCCTTTATCAAAACGTCGTATGCCACCGCCACTAACAACTTCTTCAATTAAAGCATTATTAATTACATTTTCTTCAGATAGGTCAGAAGCGATTTCAAGAAGGTTTAAGGCTTTGCGTGCATCCCCATCAGCAATTTCTGCTAATTTATCTAATGCTGATGCTTCAATTGATAGTCCTTGAACGGCAAGACCTCTTTCTTTATCGCGTAAGGCGTTTTGCAAAACAAATTTAATATCTTCTATATCAAGTGATTTCAGCACATAAACTCTAATCCGTGATAAAAGCGCGTTATTGAGTTCGAATGAAGGATTTTCTGTGGTCGCACCGATGAAAGTGACGGTGCCATCTTCGACATAAGGTAGAAATGCATCTTGTTGTGATTTATTAAAGCGATGAACTTCATCAACGAACAATACCGTATCTTTTCCATAGACTTGACGATATTGTTTTGCCTGTTCGATAGCAGCACGAATATCCTTCACACCACTGAGGACAGCTGAAAGTGCGATAAATTGCGCATCACAGGAGTTGGCAATGATTCTGGTAAGCGTTGTTTTTCCTGTTCCAGGCGGCCCCCAAAACACCATAGAATGCAGATGACCACTCTCAATGGCAACACGCAGAGGTTTTTCTGGAGCCAAGATATGTTGCTGACCCTCATATTCACTAATTGACTGCGGGCGCATACGATCTGCGAGTGGATGATAATCTAGGCTTATAGTCATTTTTTCATATTACGATTTTGCCCCAAAGATCATAGTCTCCTGATGCTTCTATGCAGACATTGACCTGATCTCCAGGTTTTAAGTCAGTCGTATTTTCAATGATGACTTGCCCATCAATCTCTGGCGCATCGGCATGACTACGTCCAATAGCATTATTTTCATCCACTTTATCAATCAATACTTCAAATGACTTGCCAATTTTATTTTCCAGTTTTTTTGCGCTAATTTTATTTTGTTTTTCCATAAATCGCTGCCAACGTTCTTCTTTAACTTCCTCTGCAACAGCATTAGGAAGCTCATTGGCTTTTGCACCATCGACATCAGAGTATTTAAAGCACCCCACCCTATCTAACTGTGTTTTATCCAGAAATCCAAGTAATTCATTAAAGTCTTCTTCCGACTCACCTGGGAAACCAACAATGAAGGTTGATCTGATCGTGATATCAGGACAAATATCCCGCCAAGCATTGATTCTCTGTAGCGTATTTTCTGCAGCAGCAGGGCGTTTCATTAATTTAAGAATGCGTGAGCTGCCATGCTGAAAAGGCACATCCAGATATGGCAATAGCTTACCTTCATTCATCAGCGGGATAATTTTATCCACATGAGGATAAGGATAGACATAATGCAGGCGCACCCAGATGCCCAACTCACCTAGTGCGCGACAAAGATCTATAAAATTGGAATCATAGGGCTGTCCCCGCCAATCACCTGACTGATGTTTAATATCAGAACCATAAGCGCTGGTGTCTTGAGAGATGACTAATAATTCTTTAACACCTGCCCTTGTCAATGCCTCTGCTTCTCGCATGACATCACCAATGATTCTGCTCATCAGTCTGCCACGCATTGACGGGATAATGCAAAAACTACATTTGTGGTTACATCCTTCTGAAATTTTTAAATAGGCATAGTGTCTGGGGGTTAATTTAATCCCCTGCTCTGGCATCAAATCTGTATAGGGGTCGTGTGCAGCTTTGGGAGCATATTGATGTACCGCAGCAACTACCTGCTCATATTGTTGAGAACTGGTGACACTGAGAACGCCAGGATGTGCTTTGCGGATTTGGTCTTCATATATACCCAGACAACCGGTAACAATGACCTTGCCATTCTCATTTATGGCCTCGCCAATCGCCTCAAGGGATTCATCTTTGGCGCTGTCAATAAATCCACAGGTATTGACGACGACGACGTCAGCACCCTCATATGAATTAACGATATCATACCCATCGACGCGTAATTGCGTGAGAATGCGTTCTGAATCAACTAGCGCTTTCGGGCACCCGAGACTGACAAAACCGACTTTTGACACAAATTTATCCTAATTGGTAATGAATATGGTTATTCAGGCGAGGCATTCTACCGGAGAGCGGATATTGAGGCTAAAATAATTACCATAATTCCTGCCAAGAAATATTTGCTTAGGAAGGCGATTATCTATAGTCTGCGCACCTTCTACAGCACCAGTCTACGCCGGATTAGCTCAGTTGGTAGAGCACCCGCCTTGTAAGCGGAAGGTCGAGAGTTCGAGTCCCTCATCCGGCACCATTGCTCTGTAAGTGATTAAAAAGTCACTTAAGCACAACTGCTAGCACAAAATAATAGTACGAATAAACTCCATATAAGCTCCTCACTGGAGTTTGGTCGTAAAGCGTACCCAAAACCAAAGCCTAACCAAGTACACCAACGCCCTGTTAGCGTCCTTTAATTCAAGCCGCTTATCAGTCAATTTTTTAACTTCATCTGAAAAGACCTGCTGCCTCATCACCTAATGTAGCAGGAATTTCTTTAACAGCTTCCAATACGGCAGTTTCTAAACCAGTCATGGTTTTTCCATCACAGGCCACAAAGAGCATCCCGCAGCGGTAAGAACCACCAAATTCTCTATCCTTAGCCATCCAGATAGCAAAGCTTGACTGGATTCCTGCGCAAGAGACTGTGCAAAAATCCAATATTCGTCATTCCTGCGCAAGCAGGAATCCAGTAAAACAGCCGAACCCGCAAGGGTTTCTTGCACAGTCTCAATAGCGCAATCGCAACCAACATCGCAATCAGACCTTTGCGCTTGTGCCCTACGGGTATCATGCAAAAAATAATCGAAAGTGGGACTTTAGAGACTGTGCAAAAATCCAATATTCGTCGTTCCTGCGAAAGCAGGAATCCAAACCAACCAGCCTCACTAGCATTTGTCTATAGCTCAGCCCAGTCTGCCTAACCGGGCAAATGCGGCAAACCAAGCTCCGCCAGAAAATCATTGTGCCTGTCGGCGGCCTGGGCAATGGTTTTTTCCAGTTTGACCATTTCCTCGTGATTAGTCGGCAGGTCGATCTGCTGTTCTGGTTCGGCGGTGCTGATATAGCGGGATATATTCAGGTTGTAATCGTTCTTTTCGATTTCCGCCATGCTCACGCGGCGGGCGTAGCGGTCTGATTCCTTGCGGTATTGATAAGTGTCAATAATTTTTTCGATATGCTCGGGCAACAGGCGGTTTTGCCGTTTGCCTTTCTCAAAATATTCGCTGGCGTTGATGAACAGCACATCGTCCGGCTGCTTGCATTTCTTCAACACCAGAATACACACAGGGATACCGGTGGAGAAGAACAGATTGGCGGGCAAGCCAATCACGGTATCGATATTGTCATCTTTGAGTAGCTTGGTACGGATACGCGCCTCGGCACCGCCGCGAAACAACACCCCGTGCGGCAGGATGATAGCCATGCTGCCTGCATCGCTCAAAAAATGAAAGCCGTGCAGTAAAAAGGAAAAATCGGCGGCAGATTTGGGGGCAAGACCGTAGCTTTTGAAGCGAAAATCCTCGCCCAGCGCATCGGTGGGTTGCCAGCGATAGCTGAATGGCGGATTAGCCACCACTGCATCGAAGGTGATTTTTTTGGACGGGTTTTCCGCCGCCAGTATATCCCAATCGTTGAGCAGCGAGTCGCCGTGGTGAATCTCAAACTCCGAATCCTTGACTCCGTGCAATAGCATATTCATACGCGCCAGATTGTAGGTGGTGATGTTCTTTTCCTGTCCAAATATCTTGTCGATGCCATGCGCGCCCAGTTGTTTGCGGACATTGAGCAGCAGCGAGCCGGAACCACAGGCGAAATCCAGCACCTGCTTAAGCTTTGCTTTTTTGCCCGTGCTGGGGTCTTGCCCGTCTAAGGTAACGATATTCGATAAAATATCGGAAATCTGTTGTGGCGTATAGAATTCCCCGGCTTTCTTGCCCGAGCCGGCGGCGAACTGACCGATCAGATACTCATAGGCATCGCCCAGCACATCGCTGGAGGCGGAAAATTCCGCGATACCCTCGGCGATTTTGCTGATGATGGTGCATAGTTTGGCATTACGCGCGGGGTAGTCCCGGCCCAGTTTTTCCGAATCCAGATTGATCTCCGAAAACAGTCCGCTAAAGGTGCTGTCAAAGGACTCATTTTCGATGTATTTGAAGCCTTTTTGCAGGGTTTTCAGCAGCTCGCCGTCCTGCTGGCGCGCCAGCTCGGCAATGCTGTCCCAGAGATATTGCGGCTTGACCACATAATGCACCTTACGGCGCATCTGATTTTCAAATCTCTCCACGTCTGCTTGGTTGTCATCGTACCAGATCAACAAAGGCGGACGTTTTTCGCTGTTCTCTTTCCGCTGCCCTTTTCCCGTTTCCCTCTGTGGATAATCTGTACCAAGTTCCTTTTTAACTGCGGCTTCATAATTATCGGACAGATAGCGCAGGAATAAAAAAGACAGCATATAATCGCGAAAATCGTCCGCGTTCATCGCTCCGCGTAAATCATCGGCGATAGCCCAGAGGGTTTTACCCAGTTCTTGTTGGTCTGCTTCGGTCATGTTTTTTTGTTGTCCTCTGTTGTTTTGTCTGGTGTGGCGATCTGTGCTGCTTTTTTTGTTAAAACTGCCAAATCGTCACCCGCTTCAGTTGCATTATTTTGCAAGCGCTGTTGATGAAACTTATCGTATTCCTGCTCGGCCAGTTGCTTTGCCATCTGGTGTGATATTTTACCTGCATGATTGAGAATATCTCGATCATTTAAGCGTAAAAAACCATCCAGTTTTGCAAGCCAGTCGCTCATAGACATGGTAATGCGGCGCAGTGCTTGCCCTTCGGCAAATACCAGATACTGCTCAACCAGATTATTCAAGGCTTGCAGCTCGCCTTCATGTAGATAATTTTTTGCATTCACCACATCCTGCTTACGCACTTTGCTACCACGCCAGTTGGTTAAGCCCATACAGGTCGCATCGCTATCGGCACGGTGGTGAATAATTTCGGCGGCGGTATGCCCGGTAATAGCCCAATGCACCTTGTTTTGCACGGTTTTAAAAAAATGGATACTGGTATCCAGCGTGGGGTCATAATCCACGCTGGTGGCATAGATGTCAGTAATCTTCTGATAAAAACGTTTTTCGCTAGTGCGAATATCCTGAATGCGACGGCTCAGCTCTTCAAAATAGTCAAAAGGCTGGTCGGGGTTTTTCAAACGCTCATCGTCCAGCACAAAGCCTTTGACAATAAACTCGCGCAAATGCTGGGTCGCCCACTGGCGAAAGCGGGTGGCGGTGTGGCTTTGCACGCGGTAGCCCACCGAGATAATGGCATCCAGATTGTAGTGCTTGATACGGTACTGCTTGCCATCGGCAGCAGTTGTAAAGAAATCCTTTACAACTAAATCCTTGTCAAGCTCTTGTTCTAACATGATATTTTTCAGGTGCTGACCAATATTCTGTTTGCTGGTACTAAACAGCTCCGCCATCAACGCCTGAGTCAGCCACACCGTTTCATCCACAAAACGGACATCCAGCTTGATTTTGCCATCTTCGCTTTGGTAGATAATAAACTGTGAGAGGTTGTTTTCCGTCATCCGTTCACCTCATCGGCGGCGGGGAATAGTTGTTGCATCAAGCCTTTTTTATGGGTTTTGAGTTTCGCCAGCTTTTGCGTTTGTGCAGTGATCAGTTCGTCAAGGGATGACAGGCAATCGGCGATTTTTTGTTGTTCTTTTGGATGGGGATAATGTAGTTGAAACTTTTCAATTTCTGTCACTGTTACCTGTTGTTGTGCGTTTCCAAAGGCTATATTTTTAATGTATATATTCAATATTTCAGATTTACTGTAGGCGTAAAAATAATCGGCATTTATATTTTTCGCTTTGATTCTCAGTATAACCATTCCAGAATTAATTCTCATATTTTCGTAGGGAACTTCTTCTGAAAAATATGCAAATTGACCTACAGTCCCTCTGGTGGTCAGAATAACGTCAGCCCGCTTTAGTTTGCCTTTTCTTAGAACACTGTCCTTTTCTTTTGAAATAAATTGCTTCTTATCAAACCTAAACCCATTTTTAGTCACGTTTTTCGCGTTTAAAAAAAGACAGTAGCCAGCTTCATAAAACTCATGCGCTTTAGGGTAATTCTTCCCTCTATCACCATCAATAATTTCAGCAAATTCATAAAAGGAATTTACTTCCCAATCCCCCGCGTCCTGAAACTCGGGGAAGCGGAGTTTGGGCTGTGTTTCACCTTCGGCGGGGAATAGTTGTTGCATCAGCCCTTTTTTATGGGTCTTGAGGTGCGCCAGCTTTTGCGTTTGTGCAGTGATCAGTTCGTCAAGGGAAGACAGGCAGGCGGCGATCTTTTGTTGTTCTTCCGTGGATTCTGGCAAAATTATTGGACACTCTAAAACATCGTCTTTTTTAAGGTTCGTTTGTTTTACGCCATCATCAAACGCCAAGAAATGCGAATTTCTGTTCAAGGAATAGAATAAAATGGCACTCACAGTGTTGGTGGGGGTGATTTTGCAAATCCTCTGATTTACGGAATAGAGATTATCGGTATCAACTTGAAAACACTTGGCTATTGCCCTGCCATTAGGCACATCGCTGAGCACCATCAAAATGTCTTCTTTTGCGGCGACGCAAAACGCAACATCCGAGAACTTTCTTACGGCACCGTCGGTTGAAATAAACTTTGAATTTACAACAATGTAGGAACCTGACTCCGTGATGTTTTTTTCATGCGCCTTACCATTTTCGTATTTAGAAACCTCCCCCAGCCTTTTTTCCTCCCAATCCCCCGCGTCCCGAAACTCGGGAAAACGCAGTCTGGGCAGCTTGTTATTTTCCCTGCTCATTGGTTCTCAAGCCCTTTGGGGTTTTTGAGTGCCTTCTTCTCAGCCGATGCCAAACGGCGTTGCACTTTTTTTACATCCTCCGCCGGCGGCAGGCTTTCCGGGCGGATGCCGCGGTTGAGCAGGGTTTGCCGCACCGCCTGATGGTTGGTCACATGCTCGTTTGATATTTGCGGCTCGTTGCTCATGTTTTGTTCGCGGGCATTATGAAGGGTGATTTCAGTGGCAAAATCTTTCGCCTTTAAGATAATCGTGGGGGCAAAATCCGCCAGTGGGCGATTACCCGGCACGCGCCAACGTGCTTTCATGGCTTGGGTATTGTTGCCAAACAGTGCCCGGTCGCCTTTGCTGCGGATGAGGGCAAAATTCTGATTGCCGCCCGTTTGTTCATAGATGACATGGGACAGTTCCTTTTCGCTATGGGTTAGCTTCTGCCGTGCGGATACGCGCTCGGATTCAAGCAATCGTTGTTCAATCAGTTCTACCTTGCGCGTCTGTAGGGCAAAATAGGTTTGTGCAAAGGCAATTTGTTGTTTGGCGGGGTCGCCATTTTGGGCAATCAGATAGCAGGCATAACGGGTCAGCATGATGTCGTTGATTTCCCGCTGGCTACCAGAGCCTAATTCGACCATTTTGTTGATGTCAACAAAATGGTCTTGAACAGGATGAGCGGATACTTCACAGGCGGTTTTTGCTTTGGTCACGATATTGAGAAAGTTACGCCATTCCGTGTACCCCAGCAAATGCTGCACATCACGCGCCAACCAGTATTCAACGCCGTTTTCGGTCTCTTGTGCATGCCCTTCGAACGACTCGGTCATTAGGTGAATCAGCTCATTTTTCATGGTTTTTCACACTCTTGTTTGTTGTAATGTTGGTTGTGATTGCGCTACTGAGACTGTGCAAGAAACCCTTGCGGGTTTGGCTGTTTTACTGGGTTCCTGCTTTCGCAGGAACGACGAACGTTGGGTTTTTGCACAGTCTCTAAAGTCCCACTTCCGATTATTTTTTGCATGATACCCGTAGGGCACAAGCGCAAAGGTCTCATTGTAATGTTGGTTGCGATTGCGCTATTGCTCATAGACTGCCAAGCCCGATATTTCTCGCCCTTCAGCCAGCCGGTGCAGTAGCGGGATTAAGTCTTCCATCAGCGCCAGTTCCTTTTGCGAGCGTGCTTTCCAGCCTAACTCCAGCGGTGCCATTAAATCGCCCAGCTGCTCGCCGTCAAAAATCATCCGATCCATGACGCGCTCCACAAAGGCTTGCAGGGGGCGGAATTCTAAGCCGTGTTTGTCGGCGATTGCGTTTAACTGGCGGGTAAATTCCCTGCTTTTGAAGGCATCGAAGCCGGCGATGATTTCTTCTTTACTCAGCCCAACACCTGTTTCCAGGCTGTCAATGTAGGCGGTGATGTCTGCTCTTTCGCCGATGAATTTGGCATCGGCGGTGATAATTCCGACCAATTCATCGCGGGTCATTTTTTCTTTGTCCGGTGTGCCCTGACTGTAACGCGCAATCAAGCCCATAATGTAGTCGTAATCAATGACGGCAGAGGCAAACAGCACCAGTTCAAAATCCAGTTGCTGCACCGGATCGTCGGGGTCGTCGCCCTTGCCCTGTTGCTCCCTGAGCACTTTGGCAACATCTAAATAGACACCGCGAAAGGCTTGCAACTGCTCTTTAGGCATTATCTTTTCAATACTGCTGGCGTTTTCCTCTGTCAGGTCGGTGTATTGATCCAACTGCGTTTGCAAACGCTGTACTTGCTTGAAGCGGTTGATGAATTCGGCGCGAGCGGCATCGCCCTTGAGGTTCGCCACCTGTTCCGGGGCGTTCTGTAAACCTTGGGAAGCCATAAAGGTTTCCAGTTTGTCCACGGCAGTTTGCAGTTCCTCAATCACCGCAGGGGCTGGGTCAACCAGCCAGATTGATTTGTATTTGCCGACTTTTTCGCCGGAAAACAGCGTGATGGCTTGGTCAACGGCGACTTCTTGTTGACGGAAGTCAAGGATATTGCCATAGGGCTTGCTGTCGTTCAGGACGCGGTTGGTGCGCGAAAATGCCTGAATCAAGCCGTGATGTTTGAGGTTCTTGTCCACATAGATCGTGTTGAGGTATTTGGAATCAAAGCCGGTGAGCAACATATCGACCACGATGGTGATGTCGATTTTTTTGCGGGGCGGCAGGTCGGCATTGGCATATTTCTGATCCTTGATGCGTTTTTGCACATCCTGATAGTAGAGATCAAACTCGTTGATATGGTGGTTGCTGCCGTATTGGGCGTTGTAGTCGGCTATGATGGCTTTTAGGGCGGCTTTCTTTTTATCGGGTTGCTGTGCGTTGTCCGCCTTTTCCTGCATCAGGTCTTCTTGTAGTTGCTGAACGTCTTTATTGCCTTCCGCCGGTGGCGAGAACACGCAGGCGATGTTCAAGGGGAGAAAAGGGCTACCCTCGGCTTTTGACTGCTCTTGTTGTTTCTCCTGTTGTTCCTCTTGTAATTCCTTAAACAGGCGGTGATATTCTATGGCATGGTTTATCGATGCCGTGGCAAGAAGGGCGTTAAATTTACGCCCAGCCGTTGCCTTATCATGCTTTGCTAAAATCGCCTTGACCACGGATTCCTGCGTCAGGCTTGTAGCGGACTTGTTGTTGCTTTCAGCCTTGTAATAGTCAACATGAAAACGTAGCACATTGTGGTCTTCGATGGCGTGGGTGATGGTGTAGGCGTGTAACTGTTTCTGGAATATGTCGGTCGTGGTCTTGAACGAAGCCTCTTCCCCGTCGATTGTCTGATAGCTGGCATTGTCGTCGAAAATAGGCGTGCCGGTAAAGCCGAACAACTGGGCATTGGGGAAAAACGCCTTGATTGCCTGATGGTTATCGCCAAACTGGGAGCGGTGGCATTCGTCAAAGATGAATACCATGCGCTTGTTGCTTAGTGGCTCGAGGCGTTGCCGGTATTGTTTTTTGTGCTTGCCGTCGAGTGCCAGCCCAAGCTTCTGAATGGTGGTAACGATGACCTTGTCGGCGTAATCCGTGGACAGCAGGCGTTTCACCATAGCTTCGGTATTGGTGTTTTCTTCCACACAGCCTTTCTGAAAGCGGTTGAATTCCTCGCGGGTCTGGCGGTCAAGGTCTTTGCGATCGACCACGAACAGGCATTTGTCGATGTCGCGGTTGTCCTTGAGCAGGGTGGAAGCCTTGAATGAGGTGAGCGTTTTGCCACTGCCGGTGGTGTGCCAGATGTAGCCATTGCCGCGGTTCTGATGAATGCAATCCACAATCGCCCGCACCGCATAAATTTGATAGGGGCGCATGATCATCAGCTTTTGCTCGCTGGCGACCAGCACCATGTAGCGGCTGAGCATTTCGCTCAAGGTGCATTTGGCGAGGAATTGCTCGGTGAAGGGGTCGAGGTGAGTGATTTTGCTGTTGTCTTTGGCGGCAAACTGATAGACCGGCAGGAAACGTTCATCGGCATCGAAACTGAAATGCCGGTCGGCGTTATTGGCAAAGTACCAAGTGTTGTTCTGATTGCTGACGATAAAAAGCTGCATAAAGCACATCAGGGTATTGCCATAACCATTGCCGGGGTCGTTCTTGTACTCGACAATCTGCTTCATGGCACGGCGCGGGCTGACCTCCAGTGCCTTGAGTTCGATCTGCACGACCGGTACGCCATTGATAAGCAGGATCACGTCATAGCGGTGGTGACTGCTGCGGGTGTTGATACGCAACTGGCTGACCACCTCGAAATGGTTTTTGCACCAGTTCCTGATATTGACCAGCGTGTAATGCAGGGGTGTGCCATCTTCGCGCATAAAACTGTTGATTTGGCGCAGGATATTGGCGGCGGTGAAGACATCCTTGCTGATAATTTCATCCAGCAGGCGGGAAAATTCGCTATCGGTCAGCTTGACCCTGTTGAGGGCTTCGAATTTTTGCCGAAAGTTTTGTTCAAGGGCATCGCGGTCGCGGATGTCTTCGCGGTAGGCGTATTTGAGCGCGACCAGTTTTTCGATCAGTCTTTGTTCGATTTGGGTTTCTTTTGTCATTCGCTTGTTCAGATAATGCTTGGCTCAATATTGCGATTATTGATGTTATCCCATATAAGAGCCGATTCGAAAAAAAGATTCTACTGGAGACTTGGTGATTTTCGCAGTTTCTATCTGATACCTTTGCATAATTCAAAAAGTGATCGGAAGGGACTGTGCAGGAACCCCCTCGCTAGGCATGCGTTACATGTAGAAAACCCTCGCGGGTTTGGCTGTTTTACTGGATTCCTGCTTGCGCAGGAATGACAGGGTAGCGCAGGAATGACAGGGTAGTGCAGGAATGACGAAAAGGCAGAAAAAACCTGCTCAATGCCCCCTTACTCCGGAAATTTTGTCGTCCGCAGGTAGGGCAACACCGCCTCAAATTCTCCAAATTTTGCCGTAGCATCCTCGTTACTGACCGCTGGAGGGATGATTACATCCTCACCTGGCATCCAGTTCACGGGTGTTGCAATGCCGTGTTTGCTGGACGCTTGTAGCGCATCAAGCGCCCGCAAAATCTCGCTAAAATTACGCCCGACGGTCATCGGATAGGTCATCGATAGCTTCAATTGCTTATCCGGCCCGATAATAAAGACAGAACGCACAGTCGCGCTGTCAGCAGGGGTGCGGCCATCGGGCAGGTATGCCTCTGCTGGCAGCATGTCAAAAGCCTTGGACACTACCAGACCTGCATCCGCGATGATCGGGAAACCGACACCTGCGCCAGACACTTTTTCGATGTCGCCTTTCCATTTTTTGTGCTCCGCCACCCCGTCCACCGAAACGCCCATCACCTTGGTGCCGCGCTTTTCCCATTCATCAGACAGTTGGGCAACCGCGCCTAATTCGGTAGTACAAACCGGGGTGAAATCCTTGGGGTGTGAAAACAAAATGGCCCAGCTATCGCCGATCCAGTCATGGAACGGATAGGTCCCTTGATCGGTTTTCGCTGTAAAGTTTGGAACGGTATCGTTAATACGCAAAGACATGACTTCCTCCACTCGGCGCGTTTCCAGTTTAGTTTGAAGCAGACTGAACCTGAAATGCCGATGTAAGTTTCCTGATACTTCTTTCCTGATACTTCTAATGATCTACCAAGCCAAGCATAGTCAATTTTCGGCTGGGTGAGAAGTTTTTTGTACATTGCGAGACTTTTGCACTTGTGCCCTGTGGGTACTTGTGCCCTGTGGGTACTTGTGCCCTGTGGGTACTTGTGCCCTGTGGGTACTTGTGCCCTGTGGGTACTTGTGCCCTGTGGGTACTTGTGCCCTGTGGGTACTTGTGCCCTGTGGGTACTTGTGCCCTGTGGGTACTTGTGCCCTGTGGGTACTTGTGCCCTGTGGGTACTTGTGCCCTGTGGGTACTTGTGCCCTGTGGGTACTTGTGCCCTGTGGGTACTTGTGCCCTGTGGGTACTTGTGCCCTGTGGGTACTTGTGCCCTGTGGGTATAACCTACAAAACACTCGGCGCAACTCACAAACAACGTGATTTTATAAACTTGCCTCATTCATTTTCGCCTATATTCTCTCAATCATCAATACGACACCAAAAAAGCCGCTATTTCGGCACTTTTAACCGCTTGCAGTGGGTTTTAATCCGTTTTATTGCCCGTTTAGGCACAACTCTCCTGTAAAAGTCGCATTTGTTTGAAAATGTTCATCCCTGCTTTAAGGTGATGGCTCATGGCAATTAGCTTTGCACAGGCTTGGTTTCTGGCTAACCCCATGTATCTCGCCTGGCCTAATTCGTGATGCAGTTTGGGCAGGCCAAAGGTGCGCTCAACCACATAGCGGGTACTGGAATACATTTTATTCTGTGCTTTTTGTTGCGCTGTTAAAGGCGTGTTGCGATGCTTTTCTGCAACATAAAAAGGCCAATGCCAGTCCGCAAATATTTCATTGTATCCCGTCAAAACATATGAGACAGAATCAGGCTAAATATTAAGAGAGACTTCTGATAAGTTAAATACGATACAGAGGAGTCTCGCCATGAGAAATAACACCGAGAAGTTGGTAAAAGATATACATCGGCGTACCCAACAGGGCGCAAGTACCCACAGGGCACAAGTACCCGCAGGGCACAGGTACAAAGGTCTCTACAGACCCTTGATTGAAACGACTAGCCAAATAAATAAGTGGCGACTTGATAAAAAATAAAACAGGTTAGCCATGCTAAGAATAGTGGCCATGCAACAGCGATTACAGTGAATGACCAGCTTTTTGACTCTTGTTTTAGGACAGCAACAGTTGATAAACAAGGCGTATAGATTAAAACAAATAACATAAAGCTATAGGCTTGTATCCATGTAGTTGTGTTTGCGACAACGCCAGCAAGATTGTCTGGATCAACTGCATAAACAACGGCCATTGCTCCCAGTACAATTTCTTTTGCAACGAATCCAAAAATCAAAACAACTGTCATAAGTTTATCCATGCCAAGTGGCTCAAATATCGGTGCGAATAGTTCTGCCATCCTCCCAGCTAAAGTTTCGTCACTAGCAGGTACCGCATCGAATGGATAATGCGTCAGGAACCAGACAAGGACAACACCCAAGAGGATATAACCGCTGGCTTCTTTAATGAAATACCAGGTTTCTCTCCAGCCATGTAATAACATTTGTTGCCCTGTCGGAAAACGATAGGGAGGTAATTCTAATAAGAGTGGTTCACTATTCGGTAACTTATTTCTGTAGATTGCTGCCGTCAGAAACGCAGCGCCGAAGCTTGCTAGGTATAAAGTAAATAAAACCAATGGTGCGGCTTGCGGGCTGAAAATGGCCGTGGTGAGGAATACAAATACCTGCAAGCGTGCAGAACATAATGAGAAAGGAATGATCATCATGGTTAATAGTCGCAGTCCTCGGGAACGCATCACTCGGGTTCCCATCAATGCAGGGACGTTACAGCCAAATCCCATCAGTTGCATGACAAAAGATCGGCCATCCAGTCCGAGTTTTGACATAAAGGCATCCATTAGAAAGGCGGCTCTCGCCAGATAACCTGAGTCTTCAACAATTGCCATACATAAGAAAAACAAGACAATGATTGGAAGAAATGAAAGAACAGTTCCCACTCCGTTATAAACGCCTTCGACAAGGAAACTCTGAACGATGGGATGAAAACTATCGATGACAGGAGTGAGTTGAGATTCCTGCATGATATTTAATATCCAGGCAATCCCATCTTGTAGCGGTGTGCCTACGGTATAAACAATTTCAAACATAAACAGGATAGCTGCAAAAAACAAAGGTAAGCCGAACCAAGGATGCAACAATACTTTGTCTAGCTTGTCGGTTAATCCACTCGAAAACTCAATTGGTATACTGACACATTTCGACATTAGTTGGTCGAGTTTAGCTTCCAGTTTATCATCATCATAAAATGTCTTGATTTCTGTTTGTGGCGCTTGCTTAACTGCACTAGTTTCTCTACGAATTGATTGTCGAGCCTGAGTGATTCCTTGAGCAAATTTTGCACTCATCAAATTAACTGGCATTTGTAATTCTTTAGAGAGTTTCTCTGTATCTATCTTAATGCCATGCTGTTGTGCTTCATCGTGCATATTCAATAACAAAACCATAGGCAGATTCAATTCTTGAAGTTGCAGAACAAGTGCTAATTGCCTATCCATTTGTGATGCGTTGCCAATCACGACCAACAGATTTAAATCTGTGTTTTCAATAAAACGACGAGCGACTTTCTCGTCTTCGCTGAAGCCATGTAAATTGTAGATACCGGGTAGATCGACAATCTCTAGTATCTCTGAGCCTTCCATTATCTTTGCTGAAAGTAACTCGACGGTAATGCCTGGCCAGTTACCAATTTTTGCGCTGGCACCTGTGAGTCGGTTGAAGAATGTAGATTTTCCCGTATTGGGCATCCCTATCAAGGCTATACGTTTCATAAGAATTAGGCTGTATGGATTAAATGGCAGCCACAGGGGAAATATGATTTTTCATGGTGGCAAATGAATGCTTAAACCAGATTATTCGGCAAGGTTAATTAAATTTGCCTGCTCAGGTTTCATTAATATATCGGTATGACCTACACGTATTTGCAAAGGACCGCCCATGCGAGCTCGCCTGATAACGGCAACTTCCTGACCTATACGAAGACCTAAACCATTAATTCTGGCCTTAAGCACTTCATCAGCAGTCACAGAAGCTATCTTTGCGACTTCACCCGCTTTTAATAAATTTAACGTCATTTAACACTCTTGCAAATCTAATACTCTTGAAAATATGAACGAGAATTTTTCTCATTCTCACATAGAACGGCAACAGGGTCAATATCTCGTGTGCGTCCACTGCCTATTGCGCTTTGGTTAATGTTTGGATGGGCGTGGATGAAGAACTTAAGTGCGCAAACCTAATGGATCAGATGGATCTACCGATCTATCAAAGGGTTGGCAGCGATCAATATCAGTCAATTGATAGACCTTGCCTATCCAGTTGCTAATGACGGCTTCAGCACTGTCATGCCAAGTATTATCAATCAGGGCAGCGGTCAAATTTTCAGGAAAGGCAGGAGGGTTTTGATTATTGCTTCGTGCATGGATAATTCTCTCAGAAAATTCTTCAAAAATAGCGAGTGACTGCAATGAAAAATAATTTTCAGGTGTCGAAGGATAATCATCTGTTTCAGTGTGAACGTATCTGCCTATCTCGCGTTTATATTCTTTTAATAAACTGATTGAATCATATTCTGGATGGCCTTGAAAAAACACAATACGGAATCCATCTTCACTGACGGCCAGATGCACATCAGATTCTTCACTCTCAACCAATATCTTGAGCTTGGCTGCTTCAAATTGGTCTCTGTTGATTTCATTGAACCTTGAATGTGGCACATCAAAACGAGTATTTACACCTGAGACTAGAGGATGTTTTTGATCAGTGACCCGGTGTCGGTACACGCCCCATTTTTTTTCAGATAATAGGCTTCTTTTTTGATTATAACGAAACTGTAAGACAGCATGTGTTGCCAAACATGAGCACAAAATCGAAGTGACATTTTCATAGGCCCAATCAACGATCTTATTAAGTGGCTTCCAAAAGGGTTGCTCTGATAATTCAAAACCTGTGACATTGGCGCCAGTAATGATTAAGGCATCAAGCCCCTCATTTTTTATTTGCTCAAAGCTTTTGTAATATTTATCTACATGCGCCTGCCCTTCTGATCCACGCTCTAATTCCTTGAGCGTAAATGGATGCACATAAAATTGAGCGATTTGATTACTCTCACCTATAAGTCTGAGAAATTGACGTTCAGTCGCGGCCAGAGCCTTGTCTGGCATCATGTTCAGCAGACCAATATGAAGCTCACGTATATCTTGATGCTCTGCCTGGTCACGCGCGATTATAGTCTCACCTTCCTGCTGAAGCCGGTCAAAACTGGGTAAACTTGTATTTGCTACCAATGGCATCTGTTATCTCTCAAGAGTTTTATATTTTTTATCGTTCAAGAGCATTGCCAATCAGCTCTATAAAATCATTTTCATTTTGTACTGTAGCAACGTCGTCAGTGCTAATGGTATAACCATATTGATTTGCAATAGTTTCATATCTCGGAATACGAGAATAGAATAAACGCGGGAATACCCATTGTACAAAATCATCTGGTTCAATCTGCGCTATATATTCAAGATTCTTTTCAGAGATATAAGTCGCCAGTTCTTCATCAAGGAATGACTCCCGATAATAAAGTGGCTTGGGTGAACCTTCGGCACGTTTGATTAATTCCTGCTCATCCATTTTCGATGCCTTAATATATAGAATCAATGTGTTATCTGATAATGCGCCAAGAACTTCTGCGTCATCTAATTCACAAAGACTACCACCTGCATCATTAATAAAATGGTCGTAACCATAAACAGAATGCGCTTTCTGTATGAATTCAGGCACATCTTTCATGGCGGCAATTTCTGCTTGGCGATGTAATTTTTGCCGATGCTTAAATTCAGTCAGTCCAAGTCCCTCAGCTTCAGGGTTGCCTAATTTACCTAAAAAAGTTGAGACAGGGCTCAGATTATCTACCGTAATATTATTACGAATGTGCAGGGAATCTGTGCGCATAAGAGCCTTTAAAAAAGGGATATGCATCAGTTTCTGTTTAATATTGTCCAGAATAGGTTCGTCCAGATAACGCGTACCAATACGATAGTCAACTGAATAATGAAACCAGTGATGTTGGCGTAACATACAGGCGAGACGTGTCTTCCCTACCCCAGACATGCCGAGTAAGGTGATTGCTTTTTTGTCCCATGCTTTAAATTCTCGGCCGTTTAATTTCACTGGAGTCTATCCATCAATAATTTGTACGCAGATGCTATCTTATGATGCGGGTCTCATAAAGCAGGCAGCACTGTTTTTCTTGAGGTTTTCAGAAAATAGATCGTTTTGGAAGTCTTGATCTGATGTGGTATGAAATAATCTAACCCCGATCATCAATAATATCTACTCCCTGAGGAGATTCGAAGTTGAATATACTATCTTCCATTTCCTTATTAATGACTTCCTCCGTGAAATCGATGCGCGTTATCTGACCAAGATTATCAAACATGACCATCATGCCTAATTTGTCTTTGTCGAAACCCAGCCGAACGCTATCGTACTGACTATCAATGTCTCTTGGGGTTAGTTCTACCCAGTCAAACCCTTCTATGCTTCCCATGTCGATAACAACGAAATGTTTGTCAATATCTTCAGAACTACTCAGAACAGCGGCAGGTGTGTTTTTTATAAATGGTGAAACATCCCGAATAGTTACCTGCTCAAGATCTTCATCGTAAAACCACAATAATTCTCCATTAGTAACAATCGTTTGTGTATAAGGCTGTTTGTAATCCCAGCGAAATTTATCTGGTCGATGCAAAAACACTATGCCGCTAGAATTTTCCAGCTCAATACCCTGGTCATCTACCAATGTTTGTGTGAAATTCGCTTCCAATGTCTGCATATTGTCGAGGAAACGGTTAAGACGATCGCTTGCATTACTTGCTGCCATAAACAATAGAGGTATAAATAGTTTTATTGTTTTCATCACAACCTTGGTCATCACAATTCTGGACTGAATATTTTCATGAAGTTGCATCTAGTCAATCGGTGGCGGTGGAGCCGCCAACACTTCACGACTTCCATTGGATCCCGTCTGACTTACTAAACCACTGCGTTCCATCTCTTCTATGATCCTTGCAGCACGGTTGTATCCGATCTTTAAACGACGCTGCACATAAGAGATGGATGCCTTGCGGGTTTCGGTGACAATTTGCACGGCTTCATCGTAAAGTGGATCCGTTTCTTCCGTTGCTTTATCTATACCTGCAAGCGACTCTGCCTCACCTTCTGCAGACGTTTTAAGAATATCATCGTTATAATCAGGCTCACCTCGTGATTTGATATTTTCGACAACGGCGTGCACTTCATGATCATCAACGAAAGCGCCATGTATCCTCTCAGGAATACTGGTGCCAGCAGGGAGATAAAGCATATCTCCATGTCCTAATAAAGTTTCTGCACCCATTTGGTCCAGAATGGTTCTTGAATCAACCTTTGATGAAACCTGAAAAGCGATACGACTCGGAATATTTGCCTTAATCAAACCTGTAATGACATCAACTGATGGCCTTTGTGTTGCCAAAATCAAATGTATTCCAGCAGCTCTAGCTTTTTGCGCCAGTCTTGCGATCAATTCTTCAACCTTCTTACCTGTGGTCATCATCATGTCTGCAAGCTCATCGACAATGACGACGATAAAAGGCAGACCCTCCAAATGACGCACGGGGTCATCTTCACTAATCGGTCTATAGGTTGGATCAGGGATTGGTTCTCCTTTTGTATTGGCCTCTTCGATTTTACGATTGTAACCAGCAATATTGCGTACACCCACTGAAGCCATTAACTTATAGCGACGTTCCATTTCAGCAACACACCAGCGTAATGCGTTTGACGCTTCTTTCATGTCGGTGACTACTGGCGCCAATAAATGAGATATTCCCTCATAAACTGATAGCTCTAACATTTTCGGATCGATCATAATCAATCGAATATCTTTAGGCGTTGACTTGTAGAGTAAACTTAAAATCATTGCATTCAAGGCAACCGATTTACCAGAACCTGTGGTACCAGCGACTAATAGATGAGGCATCTTGCCTAAATCTGCGACCACCGGTTGGCCACTGATATCCTTACCAAGTCCGATCGTCATGCTTGATTTCATTGCGTCATATTCTTTTGACCTGAAGATGTCACTCAACACGACCAATTCCCTGCTCTCATTTGGGATTTCCAGACCTATAACTGATTTGCCCGGGATAACATCAACCACACGAACACTCACAACAGACAAAGAACGTGCCATATCTTTAGCAAGATTGATTATTTGATTACCTTTGATGCCCGGTGCTGGCTGTATTTCAAAACGTGTAATCACAGGCCCTGGCAGAACCTCTACGACCTGAGCTTCAATGCCAAATTCTTTTAGTTTCAGTTCAACCTGCCGTGAAACGGCTTCAAGCGATTCACGAGCATATTGCCCCTTCGGTGCTGGTGCTGCATCAAGCAAATCCAGTGGCGGCAAGGCCATATCAACCGATAGTTCGAATAAATTAACCTGTTTTTCTTTTTCTCCCCTAGCGCTGATTTCAAATTCGGAAATGCTCGGTTCGATCTTAACGGGCTCCCTGTGTACTATTTTTTCTTTTTCAATTTCTAAAGCCACTTCTCTTTCACGTTTTGCCTGCTTGCCAAGTTCGTGATCCTGCCTCAGCTCACGTAATCCAGAAGTGAAATCTATCAATTTGAATGTCCAGTAACCGGTGGTATCCATCACCCATAACCAGGAAAAATCGGTAAATAGTGTTACGCCGACTAATGTCATCGTCAGCAATATCAGAGTGCTGCCAGTATCTCCAAAATTTGAGCCCAAGGAAGATCCAAATGCATCGCCAAGAATTCCTCCAGCACCTTTAATCTCCAGCGGTAAGCCACCACCAACACGAAAATGTAGCCAAGCCAAGCCACAGGCACCAATCAGCGCCAAAATGAACCCCATGGTACGGAAGGCATAGTGCCCATAATTCACAGGTTCTTCATTTCGTATCGATCTAAAAATTCTCCAACCGCTATAGATTAAAATGAATGGAAAGGTATAGCCAAGATAACCAAATAGGTATAACAGAATATCGGCTACCCATGCACCGAAATGGCCTGTGTTATTTTGAATTATATCTACAGAGGCGGAATGCGACCAAGCCGGATCTTCCGGATGGAAGCTGGATAGCGCAATAAACAAAAATAGCGAGACAGCCGCGAGACAGATGACGCTAATCTCTCTAGCATTTTTCAGTATTTGGCTACTGAGTGGTCTTTCTCGAATTTGTTTATGCTTGGCTTGTGCCATTTAACCTTGCCATTTAATAATATTAAACCTGATTAATTAAAAACTAGCCTATTATCATGTTTAATATGAATTATTTCTATACTAATAAAGTCTATTCTTTAGTGCTGAATCAGACTGTAATGACCATTTTGCCAGTCATTGTGGATTAACGTAACATAACCCCTCTTCACCTGTCCTGCAAATTCCCGTTTCGGAGTAAAAAAATGAGTGATAGCAAGCATTGTCGTCTACTAATCCTGGGTTCAGGTCCAGCAGGTTACACAGCTTCCCTTTATGCTGCACGTGCCAACCTTGCACCCGTATTGGTCACAGGTATAGAGCAAGGAGGTCAGTTGATGACGACGACCGATGTTGATAACTGGCCTGGGGATATTAAAGGCTTACAAGGGCCTGACTTAATGGAGCGTATGCTTAAGCATGTTGAGCGTTTTGATACGGAAATTATTTTTGATCAAATTCATGTGGCCGATCTAAATACAAAGCCTTTCAGGTTAGAAGGTGATTCAGGGACTTATACCTGTGATACATTAATTATTGCCACTGGTGCCTCGGCTAAATATCTTGGACTACCCTCAGAAGAAGCCTTCAAAGGCAAAGGTGTTTCTGCATGCGCAACCTGTGATGGTTTTTTCTATCGTGGGCAGGGAGTGGCTGTGATTGGTGGTGGCAATACGGCAGTTGAAGAAGCCTTATACCTATCCAATCTTGCCTCAAAAGTCACCGTCGTTCATCGTCGTGATCAATTTCGCTCTGAAAAGATCCTTGCTGACCGTCTTAAGGAAAGGGCTAAAAATGGCAATGTTATGATTGAATGGGATCATGAACTTGATGCAGTCCTGGGCGACAATACCGGCGTAACAGGAATACGCATCAAGCATGCTCACTCTGACGAAACTAAAGATATAGACCTGAAAGGTGTGTTTATCGCCATTGGCCATCAACCCAATACTTCGATCTTTGAGGGTCAGCTAGATATGAGTAATGGTTATATCAAGATTAAGAGTGGCCTTGAAGGTCTGGCGACCATGACCAACGTCCGCGGCGTGTTCGCCGCTGGCGACGTTGCAGATCACGTTTATCGTCAGGCGATTACATCAGCAGGGAGTGGCTGTATGTCAGCATTGGATGCCGAGACTTATTTGGATAATCAACTTAATGAATGATTATAACGAGCGTTACCGCCCAGAATGCCAGCAGTAGGCAGTAGTGCTCGAAAATGAGCTCAAAAAAATTGGGGCGATTATCCAGAAAATGGCCGACCCAGATATATTCATTATGCTCGGGACGCGAAGCCGAGGCGACAGACGACGAGGTTCGATGCCTACCTAAAATTGCACCTTCTGCAAACCCCGAGAGCCAACCCGCCGGTTACGGTGAGCAAAGACACGTTCATAAGCTGAACGCATGGCTGCAAGCCAACGCTCTTTTTTAGTCTCTTTGCCTTGCATATTGGCTGGCTTGATCGTGACATCATGACAGCCTTGGCGCTTATTGTTCGAGCACCTTAAACTATGGGACTGATTGCTTCCATCAACTTTTAGATACTGGGCGATGGCCCTTGAACCTGCAATTTTTTGGTATTGATTTTTCGCTAGTTTCTCCAGCATTCTGACCCAGAGTTGGCTCCGGTCCTGACTACTTTTGCCGCGATGGCGACCAGACGCCAGCGCACGGCTATGGACTATGGATGCCCCACCGGCAGTAGCTGACGCATGAGGGCACATAAGTTATAGGAGAGTGCTGAGATTAATAAGCACAGCACATTGGCAGCAAAATCAGAGCACGGCAGGGGGTCAACCGCCAAAATCTCGCTGCAGTTCCTTGATGCGGCCCTCGCTACGCTGCTTGTAGTAACTGATTGTACCAGTGGACAATTTGACTATGGCTAAGGCCTTCCCGATGAGTGGCTTGGTTGTATCGAGCTTGTAAGATACCATAGTCACAAGCCTTGAGTCGTGCAGCCATTGGGTGGGGGGGGGGTTGTTAACCTTGTGTTGTTAACCGTATACAGCCAAGGCTTCTTACGTTTTAGGGATCTCTATCTGGGGAATGGGGTGGTTTGCCCGCTTTTAATCAGGTCTTGCCTGAGGTAGACTTCACCGTCTAGCTTAAGTCATGCTAGGCGGTTGTCGGTTGATTTAAATAATATCAAGATTCTATTGGTTCAAACTAAACGACTATGTGTATTGATTCAAACTAAACGACTATCTGGTTCAAACTAAACGCATCATCTAAAGCAGTGAATATTAAAACTATGCCACGAAACGAAATAGCGGGGGAGCAGCAGGTCGGTACTCGCAAGCAATGTTAGACGCGGCTCGCAAGCAAGCCTCGTCAGGCATGCGTTGTATATGGAAGCCCTTTGCCGGTTTGGCTGTTTTACTGGATTCCTGCCTCCGCAGGAATGACAAACCCTGGTTTTTTGCACAGTCGCTTGCGCAGGAAGGACGAGATAGGGGTTGCACAGCCTCTTTCACAGGAATAACCGGCCACGGGAAAAAGCCTTCCAGCATTTTAACCGCGACCCTGTCGCGCTTCCTTGCCGCCACTTTCTTTGCCCTGCTGTTTATCGCCCAGCCGAGCAATGTCCAGGCCCAGGCTGACCCAACAGACCTTTGTTCACGCACCACAGCAGTTCAGAACGCTATCATTGCTAAGGTGAGCGGGAAAACCGATTGTGCAGACATTACTTCAGCAGAGTTGGCGGGAATTAATGATTTAGGATTTTCCGCTATTCTTGGTTCGGCTACTAATCTAGCAGGTAGTAACCTAAAGAGTGGCGATTTTGCTGGCTTAACAGGGCTAACAGGAATCTTCTCAAACCACAACCAACTAACCACTCTACCCGCTGATATTTTCTCTGGGCTATCTGCTTTAACGAGACTAAGGTTAAACCACAACCAGTTATCCACCTTGCCATCTGGAGTTTTCGCAGACTTAACCAGTTTAACAACCCTCAATTTATCGGGCAACCCACTGCCTGCTTTGCTCCCTGCAAGCCTGTTTGCTGATTTACCAGCAACAGCAACAATAACCCTTCCCACAGGAACTACGATTAACGCCGCAGTGCCAACAACCGTAGCCGCCCCGAGTATCAGTATCAGCACCAATACAGTAACGGCAACAGTGGGCACTGCCATTGACCCCATCACTATTACGAATACAGGTGGTACAGTCGTCAGCTACACCATCACAGACGCGAATGGTCAAGAGGTCATAGATCCGGCAGGTTTGGTCTTTGACACAATGACTGACACAATGACCGGCATAATTAGCGGTACGCTAAATGCTAATGCGGAGATTGGTACGGAGACCTACACCATCACCGCCAGAAATAGCGGTGGTGAGGATACCGCCACCATCACCGTCATCGTGAATGCGGCACCAGATACCACCGCCCCTGACGCACCAGTCATCACTCAACCAACAACGCCAACAACTGATAACAGCATAACCATTAGCGGCACCGCAGCAGCCGGTGCCACGGTAACACTGACCCAAAACGGCAATGCCTTGGCAACCACCGCCACCGCTGATGCCAATGGTGCTTGGTCTATTGAGGTAACCCTATCTACTGATAATAATGGTGCCAACAGCTTTACCGCCACAGCGACGGATCAAGCCGGCAATACCTCTGGTTCTTCTAATGCGGTGACGGTAACGCTGGAGACAGCGGATACCACCGCCCCTGACGCACCAGTCATCACTCAACCAACAACGCCAACAACTGATAACAGCATAACCATTAGCGGCACCGCAGCAGCCGGTGCCACGGTAACACTGACCCAAAACGGCAATGCCTTGGCAACCACCGCCACCGCTGATGCCAATGGTGCTTGGTCTATTGAGGTAACCCTATCTACTGATAATAATGGTGCCAACAGCTTTACCGCCACAGCGACGGATCAAGCCGGCAATACCTCTGGTTCTTCTAATGCGGTGACGGTAACGCTGGAGACAGCGGATACCACCGTCAATGCCCCCGACAGCTTGATGGGTGCCAGTGCCTTGAACGATGAGGTTTTATCAAAACTCACTCAGGGCACAGTGGCGAGCATCATGACAGCAGTGAGTAACCGCATTGATACTCTCCTATCCACGGGCACACCACCAAAGGCAAGCTATCAGTTAGACGGGCAGACCCTGCAATTGGATAATCAGGCACAGTTGCTTGGCTACATCCGTTCACTGAAAGACGGCAGCATGGATTGGAAGCGCGTATTGAGCAACTTATCCTTGGTGCTGCCTTTAAATACGGCAGGGAATACAGCGGCAGGTAGCGGCAGTCGTCATGACCTGGGCTATGGTTCTGGTCTGAGCCTATGGGCTGGTGGCGATTACCTCAGCCTTGATGGTGATAGTGATATTGACTGGAGTGGTGATCTGTTCAGTGCCCAGTTTGGTATCGACAAACGCATAGACAAACACCTGCTACTGGGCACTATGGTGTCCTGGAGCGAGGGTGATGCTGACTATACCCAAGATACCAATACTGGGAGCTACAACCATCAATCACTCAGTGTTTACCCATATCTGGGCTGGTCTAACCAAGGCAACCATCTCTGGGGCAGCGTTGGCTACGGCGAAGGCGAGCTAGAAATCGAAGACAACAGCAACAGCAATAGCATTAGCAGCGATACCCGCCTATGGTCTTTCGCCACCGGTGCCAAGGCCGGCCTGTCTAAGGTGCCAGGCTTGAGCCTCAAAGGCGACTTCCTATGGGCGCGCACCGACATCGATAACCCCTTGGTTGACAACGCCCTAGATGCCCGTATTAGAGAACAAAGCATTGACAGCCAACGGCTGCGCTTATTGCTGGAGTTTGAGCATACCTATGGTTTATCTGGAGGCCTATTACGGCCGTTGATAGAGCTGGGCATGCGCTATGATGGCGGTGATGGTGACACGGGTATTGGTGCCATCTTGGGGACAGGCTTACGCTATACCAACGGCGGCCTGACCATGGAAGGCAAGTTACACACCCTGCTGGGACGTGACGACTATAGAGAATGGGGCGTTCAGGGCACAATTGTGCTGGATCCAGGTCTACGTGGACAGGGGCTGGCATTCAGCCTGACCCCAGGTTACGGCTATGGTGATGGTGATGGTGATGTTGGTGTTAGTGGCAGCAGTCAGATCTGGCAAGGTCTACCCAAGGGCCCAAGGGATCAGGGCCACCAGAATCAGAACTACCGTGGACGATTGCAGGCCAATATGGGTTATGGATTCTCCACCTCTGGGGGTGGCTTATTGACCCCATACGGTGAGGTACGTCTCAGCAACAGTAGGTATTATCGTCTAGGGATGCGCTGGAACCCGAATATCCCCTTCAGCCTGAATCTATTCGGGGAACACCAGACCGGCAATGACAGCATTGGTAATAGTACTGGTGACAATAACGCCATCCTGTTGGAAGGCCAGATGCAGTTCTGAGCTGTCTAATCCCAGCAGCGGGGTTTCAATCCCGCCATTCTAATCTCATTAGCGGGGGGGGGGTTGTTTAAATCCCCCGCCATTCTGGCAAGGAGCGATACTTCTGTCCCAGACTCAGTTCTACTGACTGCATTTATGCAGTCGTCTGGGGTCTCTGCTGGCGCAAAATACAAGGACAGTAACCCACTGGTAGCAGCATCGATAAAGATAATTAAAGATAATTTTGAAGTGCAACGCGGTGCGTGCCCTCAAACCAGGCATGCGGTGATCCGTCAAAAGGGGATATTTTAGCTTTGGGCTAACAAGTAATGAATGATCGGTAGCCAAAAAACTATGATAGGATATGCGACGAAAATTTAACTCGTTGAAATAAATTATAACAAGAGACCTGATATGTTGTGACCTGTGGGCGCAAGTACAAAGGTCTCAACAAACATTAAGAATCAGGATTTTAGATACTAATGTCACATAAAACCATATACAAGATTATTTTTCATAATCAGGCAAAGATCTACGAGATCTTTGCCTGTAGTGTCCATGAAGGTGAAATGTTTGGTTTTATTGTGATAGAAGAGATTGTCTTTGGTGAAAGATCATCAGTTTTAGTAGATCCATCAGAAGAAAATCTGAAATCTGAGTTTAATGATGTCTCCCGTACCTATATCCCAATGCATTCAATCATACGTATTGATGAAGTGAAAAAAGAAGGCACTGCAAAAATCACTGAGATATTAGAAAATGGTAATAATGTGACCTCATTCCCGGTTTACACCTCAGGCAAAGATAGCAATAAAACCTGATTAAAATTTTATTCGCCCAACCTTTTGTGTGGGTGTTTTGGTATGGACTTTTATCCGCAAAAACGCGCCCTTAAGCATGCAACAAAATATAATTCTTATGCTCTCCTTGTTGGGCATGTCAGTGCAAGCTCAGGCTCAATGGAATGTCGTGTCTCACACGGATATGGACTCAGGGAATCAGATACGTATCGCCACCATTGAAAATGATGACGGCTATAAACTGGAAATATATAGAGATACAAATGATGTTGTCCGTTTAAGATTTAATATTCGAAATAGTTATGCGCTTTTCGCTAACAAGCAATGTCCAACCTTTCAGATTGACGGGCGGCAGTTAAATAACCGCTCTATTAATGATGCCCCTTGTCTTTTTCAACCGCGCTGGACTGAATATGTCATAGGGTATATCTCAGATGAATCCGTCTTATCACTGCCTTTACATAATCTCATGAATAGTAATGTGATTTATTATCGTTTTCTTATGGACAATGGAAGTTATGCCGAGACATCGTTTCCCTTATCAGGCTCAAAAGCTATTCTAAATGCTGTACTCGGCAAGAATTTACTCGTAACAACAAAAACAGAGTAAAGATTAGAGAATATAATCCATCACAATGATCGCGGATAACAAGCTCTACTGGATTGCCGAAGATATCCTCGCCGATGAATTTCCAGATATCAATCATGCATTGACCAAGCCCGATGGCTTATTGGCGATTGGCGGCGAATTAAACCCTAATCGCTTACTTCAGGCATATCGCAAAGGTATTTTTCCCTGGTACAACGAAAGTCAGCCTGTCATGTGGTGGTCTCCTGACCCAAGATGTGTTTTATTTCCTGATGAATTGAAAATATCTAGGAGTCTTAAAAAATCTCTACGAAAAGATGAATATATTATTACCTTTGATCAGGCATTCTCAGACGTAGTAGAATCTTGTGCCGAACCAAGACCAGGTAGCCCGGGAACATGGATAACTCAAGCAATTATCAAAAACTACCAATTACTTCATGAATCTGGACATGCGCATTCCGTTGAATGCTGGTATAAAGAAACATTGGTTGGAGGTCTTTACGGAATTGTAATTGGTAAAATATTTTTTGGTGAATCAATGTTCAGCCATATGACAGACACATCAAAAATATGTTTTGCCCATCTGGTATATTTACTCAAAACTCAAGAATACACTTTGATTGATTGTCAGGTGTATAGTAAACATCTTGAACATCTTGGCGCAAGAGCCATTCCCAGAGATGAATTTTCTGACATCCTAAGTCGGGATTGCGAATCGCTCTATGATGAAGCAAGGCATGAATCATCATGGCCTTCTAATTCTGAGTATATGACCTAACTATTAAACCATGAGTAATCCTAAGCAGAATATTGAGGAATTAAAACTTGGTTTCTGCATGACACCAGAACATGAGTGTAACTACCTGCCTGAGAAAAATGCGAAGACAGTCTTCGCAGATCCCGATTTTCCAATGAATGAAAAAATTTATTCGTCTTTGATTAAACATGGCTTCCGACGTAGCGGTAAACATATCTACAAACATCAATGTCGGCAATGTAATGCATGTATTGCTATCCGCTTGCCTGTTGACAGCTTCATCAGCAATCGAAATCAGAAACGCAATTGGATGAGAAATAATGATCTAAAAATGACCAAGATGCCTGCGATATTTAATGATGAGCATTTCAATTTATATCAACGCTATCTGAAGGCACGACATCCTAGTGGCGGCATGGATAATCCTGATACTGAAAGTTACATCAATTTTTTAATGACTGATTGGGCAACAACAGTTTTTTATGAGTTCAGAAAAAAAGAAAGATTACTGGCTGTTGCTGTAGTTGATGAACTCATTGATGGGCTCTCGGCGGTTTATACATTTTTCGACCCAAATGAATCACAGCGCAGCCTAGGGCGTTATGCTGTTCTCTCTGAAATTGAGATTGCTCGTAATCAAGGGCTGCAATGGCTTTACCTTGGTTATTGGATAGCTGGTTGCAAAAAAATGCAATACAAAGATGAATATCAACCACTTGAATATTTTTATCAGGGTAAGTGGCATAACCATTCCCCATGAAATGCAGGCTGATTTTGCCAGCACACCTATTTTCAGGCACAATGCGCCATTTCTGAAAAACAGAGCACTAGGAATAGATGGCAAAAGAAAATGTAATTGAGATGGAGGGCATCATTACCGATACCCTTCCGAACACAATGTTTCGCGTTGAACTGGAAAATGGTCATATAATAACCGCGCATATTTCTGGGAAAATGCGTAAGCATTACATCCGCATTCTGACAGGCGACAAAGTAACTGTAGAAATGACGCCTTACGATCTAAGCAAAGGACGTATTACTTACCGAGAACGTTAAATTTCTCTCGTATTCATTTCCTTTTGCAAAGCGCACAATAATCCTAAACATCCCTGCTCTATTAAGCCGTAGACTGTTTCAAACCCATCTATTTCTTCACCATAGGGATCAGGGACCTCAGTGAGCGAGGTATTATCTGCGTACTCAAGTAATAGTTTTAATTTATATCTATTTTCTTCTTTACATTCTATTAACATGTTACTTAGGTTGCTTTTATCCATTGCAACAATATAGTCATAATAATCATAATCCTCTTTAACAATACGACGCGCTTGTAGCTTACTAAGATCGATGCCATGCTTTTTTGCAGTCTTTTGCGAAGAAATATCTGGAGGATTCCCATGACGCCAGGAATGTGTTCCAGCAGAATCAATTTCAATGGCTTCATCTAGATGTTGTTCGCGAATCAAGGACAGAAACAGGCCATGTGCTATAGGTGAGCGGCAGATATTCGCCATGCAAACAAATAAGATTTTCATATTAAGTATTACCTGAAATCAAGCTCGAAATTGTTGGCGCACTTTATATAAATCATCTTCTGTGTCAATGCCGATGCCAGCAGATGCGCAAGCCTCTTCTATGTAGATTTTTTCACCTGTATATAACGCCCTAAGCTGTTCCAGTGATTCGCTGCGTTCAATTTCACAGGCAGGAGTAATACTGAATTTCTTTAGATAACTCACTCGATATGCATATAGACCAAGATGCTTATAATAATTTACTTGTTGATATTGTCCTTCTTTCTGGCTCTCTCTTAGATGAGGAATAGTAGCTCTGCTGAAATAAACTGCGGTGTTATTTTGATCAAAAACGACTTTAACAATATTCGGATCATTTATATCAACCTCATTTTCGATTGGCTCATAGAGGGTAGCAATACTATGACTAGGGTGCGCACTTAATCCATTTACGACCTGATGCACCAAGCTAGCAGACACGCCAATCTCATCACCTTGCAGATTGATTATAATTTCTTCATCTTTTAATTGTAATATTGAGACGACTTCTGCAAGCCGGTCAGTTCCTGACATGTGCTTATTTGCCGTCATAATGACTTTTGCACCAAAAGAACACGCCGCATCCTTAATACGTGTGTCGTCTGTTGCAATGTAAATTTCTTTAGCGTCACACTGACATGCTGATTCATAAACATGCTGAATTAATGGTTTGCCATTAATTTCCAGTAGTGGTTTACCGGGCAAACGTGTTGATGTATAACGTGCCGGGATGATTATATAGAATATGAAATCAATCTTTGAGATTTTCGGCTTCCTCATCTGTGAGTGCTCTTGCTTCATTTTCCAACATCACAGGAATATCATTCCTGATTGGGTAAGCAAGCCGTGCAGATAGAGAGATCAGTTCTTGATTCTTCTTGTCATAGATCAAAGGCCCCTTAGTTACTGGGCAAATCAGAATTTCAAGTAATTTTTTATTCATTATTAATATCTTTTAATAATATTGCCAGACGATGTTCAAAGGCATTCGTCATCATTACATTAATTGGCAAAAACCAATGTTTTTCTGTTGCGAATTCTGCGCATTTTACAGCATCTTTTTCTGTCATGACGATAGAAAAATCATCATCAAAACAAATATCTTTTACTGTAAATTGATGATGGTCAGGAAATTTATGTTCAATTACACGGATATCTTTGCCACGCAAAAAAGAAAAGAATTTTGCTGGATTTCCAATACCTGCAATAACATGAACTGATTGGTTACGAAATTGGCTGATATCACAGTATCTATTTTCATCCAGTACTGCACGTAGTTGCTGAGGGATATATTCCATTTTAAACTCTCCTCGAACTGCGCCGCCATTACAAACAATCATATCAACATTTTTTAGGCGACCCACAGATTCTCTTAGTGGGCCGACTGGCAAATAACGTCCATTCCCGTGACGGCGAATCCCGTCAATTACAGCGATTTCGATGTCTCTTTCTAAGGCATAATGCTGAAGACCATCATCACAAATAATAATACTTACCTGTTCATGCTCGATCAGCGCTTTAGCCGCAATATAACGATTCGGCGCAATGGCAATAGGACAATTTGTTCTGCGCGCTAACAAGACAGGTTCATCACCTACCAATCCAGGATTACTATCTTTACGCACTTGCTGAGGCCATTTTTTGATCTTACTTTTATAACCTCTACTAACAATCCCTGGCTGATAACCTTTTTCTTGCAAATAAGCCGCCAACCAGATAACCAAAGGTGTTTTTCCCGTTCCACCGATAACAATATTGCCGACAACAATCACCGGAATATCCAATCTTTGAGATGGCAGAATGCCGCTTTGATAGAGAAGATGACGTAAAGTCGTTAGTAATTGATAGCACCACCCGAGCGGCGCAAGCACAATGGATAAAGGATGCTTGCCATACCACATATCTTCTATAAATTGAAGGGATACTATCGGATGCTCACGAGCCATAGGTGTCAATAATGGTAATCAATCTTCTTTATTATATTTTTCATTACAATCTTCTTCATTGCCTTCCTCATTACATTTATTCAATGAGGTTTCGAACGAGATATTAACCAATTTTAATTGACGGGCAGCATCCATGGTTGTTACGACCATGTGATAAGGCGTTTCTTTATCTGCTCTGATACTGACCGGCACATCTTCAAGGATCGGCGCATCTTCAAGGATCGGCGCACCTTTGAGATTCGTAGCGATATCGTAAAGCGCGCGCTTGAGTGCTTTCTTGATGGTTGATCTCCGTGAATCTAATAGTTTTTTGTTATTAATGTAAATAAGTTGGCCATTAATAGAGACAATAATCGCTTTTGGTTTTGGCTGAATAGTTTCTTCACTGGCTTCTGGCAAGGTGAGATTTATTTCTGATTCACGATTAAATGTTGTTGAGACCATAAAAAAGATCAGCAATAAGAACACTACGTCAATCAAGGGTGTAATATTTAAATCGACTTGCTCATGTGGATTTTTTTGGAATTTCATTGGGAAGGATCGTTCTCAACATTGGTTTCATGAGAGCCATATTCATCTTCCCGTAAACCTTGCATTACTTCGACCATTTTTAATGCTTCTTGCTCCATAATCATCACCAGCTCATCCACTTTACCCCTGAAATAACGGTGAAACATTAGTGTTGGGATCGCAACCCATAATCCTGCTGCCGTTGTTATTAATGCTTCGGAGATGCCTTCCGCCAAGGTAGTGACATCAGCGACACCTCCAGATGCGGTTATTACAGCAAAGACTTTGATCATGCCAATGACTGTTCCCAACAAGCCCAGCAGGGGTGAAATTGAGGCGATTGTCCCTAGTGTATTCAGAAAACGTTCTAGAGTATGTGCGACATGTCGCCCTACTTCTTCAATACTCTCCTTCATTACTTCACGTTCATGCGAACGATTGACAAGACCTGCGGCCAGAACCCTGCCTAATGGAGAACTCATTTTTAAATTTTGTATACGCCTACTGTCCAGATGACCTGCTCTTGCCCATTGCCAAACTTGAGCAACCAGGTTCTTTGGAACAATACGTTTCTCCTGTAGAGACCAAAACCGTTCGATAATAATAGCTAATGAGATAACCGAACAGATTAATATCGGCCATATCAGTAAACCGCCTGATTTGATTAATTCCAGCACCTTTTACGTTCTCCCCCCCCCTTTTTTTTAAAATATCAATAGAATGAATATTTTGTGTGAATAAGCTATATTTGCAAGTGTTTCAATCAATACGCAGAGGTCCAAAATCGCCGGTTTTCATGTTTATAGCGACTAAAAATCATCCCTGAGTCTTCAAACCTGAATAATAATGCTCCATCACGAGCCGTGTTCAGCATTTTAACCTGATGTGATTCATAACGGGAGATTATATCCTGTTTCGGGAACCCAAATCGATTCCTATAACCTACAGGGAATACCACGATTTCTGGTGAAACCGCATTAACGAAAGCCACAGAAGATGAGGTCTTACTACCATGATGTGGAGCTATCAGCACGTTTGCAAAAAGTTTATCCGGCATAGTTCTGAGCAATCTGGATTCGGCGGCTTGTTCAATATCACCTGTTAATAAAACAGAGTGCTGGCCATTACTGACCTTGAGTACGCAAGAGCTATTATTTCCTTGATAACCTTCAGAGTAGGTTGGGCTTAATATTTCAAAATTGACACCATCCCATTGCCACCTTTGACCTACGACACATTTGCCCACCCCTGAATGAATAATTTTCTCATCAATGCTGGTCAGCACATGTATATTGGGATATTGCGTTAGAAGTGCTTTGGCTCCACCAATATGATCCCGATCTCCATGACTAATAATCAGTAAATCAGGATGATGGATGTTTTGACTCTTAAGGAAAGGGATAATGGCCGCATCTGCTGCATTAAATCGCTCACTAAATCTATCGCCAGTATCATAAATCAGCGAATGATTCTGCGTTTGAATGATTGCGGCCAAGCCCTGTCCGACATCTAATTGAGCAAACCAGAAGTCATTTATTTTCGGAGATTCTGAATGAGGCAATAAAAGCGGGGTTAGCCAGAATACACCAACCCAGCGCGCAGGCACGCCTTTAGGCATCAAGAGCAACAGTACGCCTATCATGCCTGCAACAAATGCCAGCATAGATGGTGATGTGCTTTGCCAAAGATTAGACTCTACATCAGATAAATACTCAAGGAATGGCCATAGAATTTCTAGACTCTGGCTGGCAAGCTGCAGAACAAATTCACCTACAGGGAAAATAAAAAGCAGCAAAATAATACCAAGTAATACCAAAGGTACAACAATTAAACTAATGTATGGAACAGCGATAATATTAGCGAGAATACCTACCAGCGGATATTGTTGAAACCATAGGATGAGTACTGGAAATAAACCAATCGCCACCAAATATTGTACCCTACCCCATTTCCACCAAACATTACGCCAGTCTTTAATATTTCCTTGCACACGACAAGTCATTCCGTAAGCAATGATCGATATTGCAATGAAAGACAAATAAAAACCAGCATCCATTACCGCAAATGGATCGATGACCAATACTGCCAAAAGTGAAATAGCAATGATCTCACTACTCGCATATTTTCGATTAAAAAGGATTGATAGCATCCATATGGAAAGCATAATTAATGCGCGTTGTGTCGGTATAGAAAAACCAGCCAAGGTAGCATACATCAAGCCTCCAATTAGACCAGATAATGCTGCAAATCTCTGGGATGCCATTTGCAGTGGCAATAAAACTGAAAATGCCCACAGCCACCTGCCTATGATAAAAAATAGTCCTGCCACTAAGCCAATATGTAAACCGGATATTGCCAATAAATGGCTTGTTCCTGTTTGAGTCAATATTCGCCATTGTTTTGCGGATATTTTACTACGATCTCCCAAAGCCAAGGCAGACAGAAAACTCTTTTCAGAATCGGCAATATGAGTTCTATTAATCAAATTCCGAAGAAGATGACGTTGATAATTTACAGAAAAATATGAGGCGCTATAGAGTCGATCATTTTGTTCTTTGTTTCTAACGTAGCCAGTGGCACGGATACGATGTTGAAATAGCCACCCTTCATAATCGAAACCCCCAGGGTTATTAAATCCGTACGGCTGTTTGAGCCTGACATGTAGCCGCCAATATTCGCCTGGTTGAACCAAAACATTATGTCGATACCAGCCAAGCCGAACCTTTCCTGGGCTTGCTAAGCTAAGACCGGTCTGAGATTTCATTTCACTGACCTGAAATTCGAAACGGATTCCTGAATCCATAATCTCTGGCAATGAAATAACTTTGCCCGTAATAACCACAGTCTCTCCTTCGATCTCCCTATCCAGTTCACTGGCTAGAATGATATTCGCGTGAAAAAATGCCCATAGGAAACCACAAATAGCTGAGCAAAAAACTACCAAGATATATTTACAGGGAATTTGTATTTTGGATATGGCGAACAGTACAGATAAAACGAAGGGCAAAAATACCAAAAAGTGAAGAAGCGGTAATGTCAATACTTCTAGAAAAATAACTATGCCGAGTAAAAATGCAATCGTCCCTGCACGCATTCGTTTGAGCTCTCCCTGAACGCAAATATTCTGAAATAAATTAAATCGTGGACTACTATTTTAAGTATAATAGCGCACTATAAAAATCACCAAATTTTTAAGCGGTTTATCACTAAACAATTTATCGAATGAACCTTAAATCTCTACTGCAAAGATACATCCCTAGAAGAAAATATGTTCAGGAACATAAGCATTTACGCCATTTTGGCGATTGGTTACATAATCCTAATATCTGGCACCTGACACGCCGTTCATCATCAGGCGGCGTAGCAACAGGTCTATTCTGGGCAATGATGCCCATCCCGGGCCAAACAATTGCAGCTGCCGCAACAGCTATCTTCCTAAGACTAAATCTTCCTCTATCCATCATCTTCGTCTGGGTAACTAACCCAATCACTATTGCTCCGATTTACTATCTCGCTTATAAACTCGGCAGCGTTTTGTTAGACGAGCCAATACAAGAAGATATGTTCCAATTTTCTATCCAATGGATGACCGAGACATTCGTTCATAGTTGGCAGCCACTAATGGCGGGTTGTTTATTACTCGGTGTATTTAGTGCTGCAATTGGCAGTGTAGCCATTCGCCTACTATGGAGAGTCCTGTCATTACGCAAATGGAATCAGCGACGATCTAACAGAACCGGGCGTGATCGGCCTTAATTGTTTATCGGAAGTCTTGACCAGACCCGAGTAATCCTTAGAATACTCAAGGGCTTAAGACTCTGTCATTTCAATGATTTAATCAGAGGTTCCTTACGTAATAAACAGGCAAAGAAATGTGTATCAAAACTAAATTATTTTCCATCCTCCTCCTCTCCAGTACCCCCGTCATAGCAGTTGTAGCAGGAAATGAGGAAATTCAACGTCTGCTACAGCAAGGAACATTCGAGAAGGCTCTCGTCTTGACGGAGGAACAACTGACTAAAAATCCAGACGAGGTTCAAACCTTATTCTTAAAAGGATTAATCCTTGCGAAGATGGATAGACTCAAGGAGTCTGCGTCTGTTTTTATTGATTTGACCGAGAAACATCCCAAATTACCCGAGCCCTATAACAATCTGGCTGTGGTATATGCTGCGAATGGTGATTACGATAAGGCTGAAGCAGCTTTACATCAGGCTATCAATACACATCCCAGCTATGCAACAGCACATAAAAATTTGGGTGATATCTATGCAAAAATGGCCGCACAAGCCTATAACAATGCCTTGAAACTAGATTCAAATAACAAGGGAATAAAAAAACTCTCTATGGTCAGTGATTTGATCTCAGCACCAGAACCAGTCGCTGTCACTCAAAAATTAGAGGCACTACATCCTGAGCCTAAATCTCTGGCACAAAACGAGTCAGAACCTGTGCCAACAAGTAAAAAGACGGAAATAAAACCTACGCCGACGACTGTGCTGGAACATCCTTTTGATAAGGCTGCCGCAGGTAAAGAAGTGAGAACTGCTTTAAATACTTGGGCTGAGGCATGGTCTGCAAAAAATATAACCAAATACGTCAATAGCTATTCCGCAAAATTCGTCCCACCAAATAAATTAAGTCGTTCTAAATGGCAGGAACAACGTCATGTACGCTTGAATAACCCCAGATTTATTAAAATTTCCCTTGATCACACAAAGATTGAGATACTAGATCAGGCTCAGGCGCTGGCTAGGTTTGTTCAAACTTATGAATCTGATAGTTACAAAGATGAGGTCAACAAACAATTGCTGTTGAATAAGATCGATGGAGCATGGCTAATCTCAAGAGAAGAATCTAATTAATTAGCTCGGTGTAATGAAAATAATAAAAAATACTATCTACTCAATCCTGATGCTGTTTGCTCTATGTCAAGCAGCAGAAGCAAGGGAACAACAGAAATTTCAGGGCGCGGAGGAGAACCTCTCCGCTCGCTCAGAGAATCTATTGATGTCCGCACTTGAAAAAATAGCACAATCAAAAATTGATGAAGCCTTGATAGATTTAGGAATATTGAGAAGCATCAATCCAAAATTTAGTTTAGCTCAGTTAGTTTATGCAGACTTAATGTTAGCAAAAAACCAACAAATTAAAAATTTCGGAAATTCTGATAAAAAAGATAACGAGAAAATCAATGCTTTACGTGATGAAATACTGGTACGCTGGAATTATTATAAATCTCCAATCGACAAAACCCTGATACCTTCTTCCTTGGTTCAACTCTCTGATGTACAGGATTATGTGCTGGTTGTTGCTCAATCCAAACACCGTATGTTTTTATACAAAAATCAGAGTGGCGTACCCACCTATGTCAATGATTTTTATGTCACGATTGGTAAGAAAGGTGCTGGTAAAGTTCTTGAAGGCGACCAAAAAACTCCTTTAGGTGTTTATTTTGTAACTCGCTTTATAGAGCCTAATGAATTACCCGAGCTCTATGGCGATGGTGCATTTCCAATTAATTACCCAAATATTTGGGATAAACGCAATGGCAGAACTGGTACAGGCATTTGGTTGCATGGAATACCTAGCACCATTTTTTCACGGCCACCGCAAGATAGTAATGGGTGCGTCATCATCAGTAACGATGATTTGAAGAGTCTGGCCCCTTATATTTCTGATAAGGGGCAAACGACACCTGTGATTCTTGCGAATGAAATTAAATGGAAAACTAAGGTCGAGTGGAAAAAACGGCAGAAAAATTTTTATAGTTATCTCGAACAATGGCGAAAAGATTGGGAAAGCCGTGATGTTGAATTATATCTAAGCCACTACTCCAAAGACTATGAAGATCTTGGTGAGGACTATGAAAGTTGGGCTAAGCATAAGCGCCGCGCAAACCCATCTAAAAGCTCCATTAAGGTTGACCTAGATAATACGAGCATTCTCATTTATCCCGATGGCACAGCCTCTGTTATGGTTGTCACCTTTATGCAGAACTATTCCAGTGATAGTTTTAAGCACGCTTATAGAAAGCGCCAATATTGGAAAATGGAAGAAGATGGAAACTGGAGGATTATATTCGAAGGTTCGGTTTGAAGATTCATCGCTATCTGACTTTGCTTCATCATCACTCTTAGCCTTAATTATTTGGTAAATGAAGATTACTTTTTAGTTTCGTTAATAATGCGAATTTTAATTGCGCCTACTTAATATTGAGCACCGAGAATTAGAATACTTCTGGCCCTTAAATTATCCCAAAAGTCCATCATGCAATTGATAAGTTTTATCCAATTTTTTTGCTAGGTTCGAATTATGCGTCACCATGATAAAACTGGCACCAACATCCTGTTTTAATTCCAATATGAGCTCAAAAACCTGGTCCGCTGTTTTTTCATCCAGATTACCGGTGGGTTCATCGGCAAGGATACACTCTGGTTTAGCCACCAGCGCCCTAGCAATTGCAGCACGTTGTCTTTCACCGCCGGATAATTCCCCAGGTTTATGTTCTAATCGATTTCCTAATCCAACTTTCTCCAGCAATTCTTTGGCCGATCTGGCTGCAGTGGTCGCATCACAACTATCAGAGATTAATAATGGCATGGCGACGTTTTCAAGAGCGGTAAATTCCGACAACAAATAATGAAATTGATAGATAAACCCTAGTGACTCGTTACATAACTTTCCACGTTGTGCATCTGTGAGGTCTAGTGTATTTTTACCGACTATCGTTATCTCACCTTTATTAGGCAAGTCCAGACCGCCCAATAAATGTAACAATGTGCTTTTACCTGAGCCGGATGTCCCCATAATGGCAATACTTTCGTCGCGAGAAACTTCTAGGTTGATGCCGCGCAAAACATCTACTTGTAAATCTCCTTCTGCATAAGATTTACAAAGACCGACACATGAAATGGCCTGATCACTCATATCCCCATTACTCATATCTTAAAGTCTCAGCCGGTTGAGTATGCGCGGCCCTTAGTGCCGGATATATCGTCGCCAGTATGCAAAAAACAAAAGAAACAATACTAACAGTAATCACATCACTCCAATGCATATCTGCAGGCAGGTCACTGATATAATAAACATCGGCTGACAGGAATTTCATATCTAGCATGTTTTCAATGGCCGGAATAATGGTTTCTATATTCGTCGCCAAGCAGACACCGCTAATCACACCAAACAGGATGCCAACTACACCAATCAAGGTGCCATGGATTATAAATATCGCCAGAATACTTTTGGGGCTGATACCAATAGTTCTGAGGACTGCAATATCTGCCTGCTTATCGGTGACCGTCATAACCAATGTTGAAATGATATTAAATGCGGCAACGGCCACAATCAGTATCAGGATAAAGAACATCACGGTTTTTTCAGTTTTTAATGCTCGGAAAAAATTTGCATGCCTCTGCGTCCAGTCTTGAACCCGAAAGTAACCGGGCAATTGCTTAACAACATTTCGACTCACTGTTGGTGCGGTCAGAATATTATCTGTCTTTAAGCGCAATCCTGTGGGGCCATTCTTACGAAATAAACGCATGGCATCGTCCATATGAATCAAAGCCAGTGCATTATCAAACTCATACATGCCGATTTCGAAAATACCGGCAACCGTAAAGCGTTTGAGTCTGGGCAGGATGCCTGCCGGGGTGATGTTGGTTTGCGGTGCCACTAATGTAACCTTATCGCCGACTGCCACGCCAAGTGCCTTGGCAAGTTCTTTACCGAGTAATACATCAAATTCGCCTGCAACCAGGCCTGAGAACTCCCCCTCGATCATTCTATCTGCAATCACAGAAACCTTGGTCTCTTCTTCTGGCAGGATGCCTCTGACAATAGTGCCATTAACATTTTTAGCGTGAGTCAATATGCCTTCGGCATGAAAATAAGGCGCAGCACCAATAATACCGGGATAATGTTCAACCTCTGCAAGCAGCACTTTCCAGTCTGAAAGCGATTTTCCCCGCTCGATAATCGTGGCATGAGAGGCCATACCCAGAATTCGGTCAGTGAGTTCCTCTTCAAAACCATTCATCACAGAAAGTACAGTGATCAAGGCCATGACACCCAAACCAACGCCTAACATAGATGTTAGGGATATGAATGATATAAAATGATTACGACGCTTGGCTCGTACGTAACGCAGTCCGATAAAGATTTCGACAGGTTTAAACATGGGGCGGCATTATATACTCAAACTATCTGGAAACGTAGGTTTCAGATAGTTTGAGTATATGTGGTATACCCATGCTTGGTAACTAAACATGGGATTAAAATATTATTTTTTCGTATGGTAAGGAGCACTTTTGAAATTACTCGCAATTGATACTGCCACCGAAGCCTGTTCTGCCGCGCTATACATTGACGGCGCGACTACGACCAAATATGAAATCGCGCCACGTAAACATACTGAACTCATACTCACCATGGTCGATAAACTGCTTGCAGAAGCATCACTATCGCTCGCACAGATAGATGTCATGGCATTTGGGCGCGGTCCTGGGGCATTTGCCGGCGTACGTATAGCAACCAGTGTGATTCAAGGCCTGGCAATGTCAGTAGATTGCCCTGTTGTGCCTATTTCAACCCTTGCTGCTTTAGCTCAAGGGGCAATATCAGAATCAAAACGGGCGGCATGTGCAATTGATGCCCGCATGGGAGAGGTTTATTGGGCTTTATACGAGGCAAATGCAGATGGAATCATGCAGATTGTCGGTGAGGAAAGCGTTTGCCCGCCTGACTCTATCAATAATCCAGATTTAAATAACTGGTTTGGGGTAGGTAGTGGCTGGAAAACCTATGGGCAAGAGCTACAAAATCAGATGGGAAATACATTAATTGGATTCAGACACGGGGATTACCCTTCTGCAGAAATTATAGGTACTCTGGCGATAGATGCTTACCAGCGAGGTGGAGTTGTAGATGCTGTAGATGCTCAGCCTATTTACCTGAGGGATAAGGTTACCAGTTAGGCTGCTCTTTGGTTTAAAAAACCTATTATTAGCATTAACTAGATAATATATATTATTGATTTATATAATATTTATTATTTAGTTAATTGAGTTTTTTCACTAGAGACCAGTTAAATATTCATTGTAATCATTATCGTCCATCAATGCTTCGACTTCTTCGGGATATATCACGCTAATCGTCAAAAACCAGCCATCGCCTTCAGGATCAGAATTCACCAGTTCTGGCTCATCTTCCAAACTTTCGTTAATAGAAAGTACTGTGCCAGTTACAGGCATTTTTACTTCGCCTGCGGCTTTTACTGATTCAATTTGTGCAACTTCATCATCCCTCCCAAGTTCTCTACCAACTTTAGGCAATTCCACATAAATCACATCGCCCAGTTGTTCTTGAGCATAATCGCTAATACCTATCACAGCTGTGTTGTCTTCTTTTATCCTGATCCATTGATGATCTTCTGTGTACTTAAGTCCGCTCATAAAAACCTGATTCCGTTAGTAACTTTCTGCAACGTAATATTCACTGAAGATGCAAGATAATTGCAAGCCCTGATCCCTGTTCTTATCGATTTTCTTCGTTCAAACGTAGAGTGTAAGTCACGATTTCGCCAGAAGAATGTAATTGCAGATAGCGGTAACCCGCTGCACGATCATCCTTACAATATTCTTCTGATTCTGGCATAAACTGAACACATGTTGATGGGGTTGCCATTAGACGCACACCGTTACGTTCAGCATTGAATTCCTGATGAATATGCCCCCATATCACGGCTCTTACGTGAGTATATCTATCCAATACAGCAAAAAACTCTTCTGGATTATTTAATCGCATACTATCCATCCATCCACTACCAATCTCGACAGGAGGATGATGCAAGCATACCAGTACATGCTTATCTTGATTGTCTTCCAACAACTTATCTAATAAATCTAGCTCTACCTGCTGAAGTTGTCCCGCATGGGTGTTCAGTAAAAAGGAATCCAACATAATGATCAGCCATTGCCCTATTTCTATTGATTTTAAGGTATGGACGTTATGGGTATTTAGTAGCTTATGCATCAGTGTTGGAGAATCATGATTACCAGGCAGGCAAAAAACAGGCGTTTCAATTGAGGTTAATACCTCTAACAACCTCTCATAGGCAATGTTCCTGGGATTATGCACCAGATCGCCTGTGGCTAATAATGCATCCACTGGCCAATTATTATTTCTGGCTAAATCGAGCACCTCATTGAGTGAAATTTTGGTATCGATATCATCAAAGCGTTCTTTTTCATCAGCAAAGACATGTGTATCCGTAATCTGCAATAGTTCTACGTAATCACAATGAGAAGATTTTATCTTAAAACAATTACTCATGATCTTAATTTAATTTTAATTAACCCATCGGTCGTTTAGTGCAGGTAACATTACTAATGAATAGAATCATCAAACCGTATGCAAGCAAGCCGATGGATGTTAGCACCGACATCAAATAATGAAAATATTCGATATGGTAAATAAATGTTGCATAATCTCTTCGTATAAAAACTACTGATAATTCTGATAATTATCCTGCATTCTCTCAAGAAAGAATGCGTCAACATCCGCAAGCTCTGTGCTTCTTCTCATATCAGGCAAACTTTCAAGAAAAGTTTTACCGTAGGATTTACTTCGGAGCCTTGGATCACAGAGCATTAATACACCATAATCATTGGCATCTCGAATCAAGCGGCCAACACCTTGCTTTAAACTGATCACAGCCTGTGGCAATTGATGTGTCATAAATGGATTTTGTCCTTTTTCCTGCATTTTAGCTGCCCGTGCACGAAACACCGGATCGTCTGGTGGGGCAAAAGGTAGCTTGTCTATGATAACACAGGAAAGCGCCCTACCTCTGACATCAACACCTTCCCAGAAACTGTTAGTCCCTAATAAAATAGCATGCTGAGTCTTGCGGAATGATTGTAATAATTCTGATCGAGGCACATCCCCTTGCTTCATTAGCGGATAATCAGTTTTGTCTTCCAATAAATCATAAGCCTCATTCATGGCTCGATGGCTGGTAAATAATAGGAATGTATGGCCTTGGCTCGCTTCAATCACAGGCAATGCCATATTAACCACTGCCTTTGTATAAATTGATTCGTTAGGTTCTGGCATACCTTGCGGCAAATAAAGTAGAGCCTGCTCTTGATAATCAAAGGGACTATCCCAGCTTTGTGCTGTTGTATTTGACAAACCCAGTTGATCAGAAAAATATGAGAAATCTTCTGCGACAGATAGCGTCGCTGAGGTATAGATGCTATTACAAGCATGTTCTGCTAAACGTGATTGAAAGGTTGCAGAAATGTCTAATGGCGTTTGATGCAGAAAAAAGCCCTGCCCTCTGGTTTCCAACCACTGCACTAGTTCTTCAGATTCTCTTTCAATGAAGGTTTGTAATATTTCGCTCATATTACTGCACCGCCGCCAACAATTCTCTAACGCCTTTGAGCGATCTACCAAACCATTAAGATATTTTTCCAATGCACTTAGATTACCCAGAAAATCCTGTAGCGCCTGTTTAACCTTATTATCTGCAAACGCCTCATTCCATGCGATACGCTTTTCTTTATAACCAAAACTTAAGCGGAATTTACGTAGACTGGCTTGACACTCTCGTATTTCATCCAAAATTTCTGCCATATCATTGGCATCGCTTAAATAGGCCGCCGTAGTATCATTAAATAATTCAATCAACTGGCGGCTACTTAGCGTCTGACTAAAAAATTCTGAGGCCAATGTCGGCAATTGGTGGGCTTCATCAAAGATAATGGTGTCTGCCTTAGGCAAAACTTCACCAAAACCTGACTCACGTAATGCCAGATCGGCTAGAAGCAAATGATGATTAACCACAACGACTTCGGCTTCATTTGCCTTGCGTCTGGCCTTAAATACAAAACAATTGTCATAAAAATCGCATTCTTGTCCCAAGCAATTTTCTGTGGTTGAAACAATCCTGGAACGAATTGACGCATCTTCTGGTAAATTGATTAGCTCCGCCAGGTCTCCCTTATCTGTCTGCGCCGCCCATTGCTTGACCATGGACACATCAGACATATCTGTTTTTGTGCTATATCGAAAATTTTCATCTCCATTTTCGAGGCGATACAAACAAAGATAGTTTGCTCTGCCTTTGAGCAATGCCGTCACCACAGGTACATTTAATGTCTTACGTACGATAGGCAGATCTTTGTAGTACAGCTGATCCTGTAGATGCTTGGTACCCGTGGAAATTATCACTCGTTTACCAGATATCAGTGCAGGCACCAGATAAGCGAAGGTTTTTCCTGTTCCAGTTCCCGCTTCACATACCAGTGAAGCATTATTATTCAGAACATCAGCAATAGTTTGTGCCAGTTGTTGTTGTTGAGGACGAACGGCAAAACCATCAATGCTATCTGCTAATGCACCTGTGTCGGAGAGGATATTGTGAATATCAAGCATTTTTAACATTCATCCTGTCAGGCACTCTCTATCGGAAACGTGAGCGTTTTACGAATATCTTTAATCCCAGTCATTGCCATTAGCAGTCGTTCGATACCTACTGCAATACCTGCGCAGCCAGGGAGCCCATGTTTCAATGCATCCAGGAAGAAATAATCAATGGGAAAGTCTGGTCGTTTTTCTTTTTTTCGCAAGACTAAATCCTGTTTAAATCTGGCAAGTTGTTCATCGAAATCTGTCAGTTCATGAAAGCCGTTGGCGATTTCCATTCCATCAATAAACAATTCAAACCGTTCAGCCACCTTCGGCGAACTATCACTGATTTTTGCCAATGCACATTGGCATGCGGGATAATCGTAAACCAAGAGAGGATTACTAATGCCTAGTGTAGAGACAATTTTATGGCTGAAAATAAAATCTAATAATTCTGAGCGATTTTCTACAATTGATGATAAGCCATATTGCTCCGCCAATATCTTTAGTTCATTCTCTTCACATATATGTGGGTTCAAGCCCGTATGTTCTAGAAATACTTCACCATAGCTTATTTTTTCGCAATAATTCATTCCGAAAAGATTTAAAAATACTTCAAGTTCTTGCATCAATTGATGATGGTCATAATCGGGTTGATACCACTCTAACATGGTGAATTCTGGATTATGAAGCTTACTTTGCTCCTCGTTTCTAAATACCTTGGAAATTTGATAGATAGCGCCTGTACCTGAAGCTAATAAACGTTTCATGGCATATTCAGGTGATGTCTGTAGATACAGGGTCTTGCCTGAGTTCGTCTGTGGGCTAAAATATTCGCTATGGAAGCTATCCAATTGCACATCTGTAACCGTCGCATGGGACAGAACTGGCGTTTCCACCTCCAGTATTGTCCGCTCAACCATGAACTGACGTATCTTGCTATATATGTTAGCTCTTAGTGTTATTAATTGTTTATCGGCGGTCGGATGCCAAGGATTCGACATTTATAATCCACTTAAATGGTAATGATCTTTTCTCTATTGATTACTGGGGATAATTAATCTTTCACCCTACTGACATATTCACCTGTTCGAGTATCAATTTTGATTAACTCTTCATTCTCGACAAACAAAGGAACTTTGACTACGGCACCTGTTTCCAGTGTTGCAGGCTTCGAGCCTCCCGACGCGGTATCACCTCGCAGACCCGGATCTGTCTCCGTTATTTGCAAAATAACAAAGTTTGGCGCAGCGACCGACAATGGCGACCCATTCCATAATGTAACTTCACATATCTCCTCGCCTTTTAACCACTGAGCAGCGTCCTCTACAGCCGGTTTGTCCGCTGGATATTGTTCAAAGGTCGTTTGATCCATGAAATACCAGGTATCCCCATCGTTGTAGAGATATTGCATATCTGTATCCATAACATCTGCTGCCTCTACAGATTCACCAGATTTATAGGTTTTTTCAAAGACACGACCATTCTTAAGATTGCGCATCTTGATACGGTTAAAGGCCTGCCCTTTGCCAGGTTTAACAAACTCATTGGCCATGATGGCAAATGGATCATTATCAATCATAATTTTCAGGCCTGCTCTGAATTCATTTGTGTTATATGTTGCCATAAACATCTCTTCCAAATATTCTGTAAAATGATTTCTCATCATACCGTGAATAAGGCAAGACATGCAGCATAGAGATTGGAAAGAAATATTACAGAAGGCAAGCCCCTCTCCTCAAAAATTACTCAACAAGTTGGGCATTGAAGAGTCTTCGCCAATCTCGAAGCAAGCAAGTAATGATTTTCCATTGAGGGTTCCTCCTGGTTTTGTCAGCAGGATTAGGCGCAACAATCCTGCTGACCCTTTGTTTAAACAGGTCTGGCCTTCTCTTGAAGAAGAAAATGATCAAATTGGCTTTACTCAAGATCCTCTTAATGAATTTAATCATCAGATGGCTCCTGGTTTGCTGCATAAATATCAAGGAAGAGTGCTGCTTATTTTAACCGGTGCCTGCGCTATTCACTGTAGATACTGTTTTCGCAGGCATTTCCCCTATTCCAGTTCAAATCCATCTGGAAAAAATCTGGAAAAGGTAATTGAATATTTGCAAAAGCAAACGAATGTAACAGAAGTGATTCTGAGTGGGGGTGATCCCTTATCCATGTCTGATGAACGTCTTTCTGATCTGGTGTCGCGATTAGCAAAGATCCCTCACCTGAAGCGACTTCGAGTGCATACTCGCTTTCCTATAGTCATTCCAGAAAGGATTAATGATGCATGTCTGGATTGGTTAACTAAAACACGCTTACAGATTACAATTATTCTCCATATCAACCATGCCAATGAACTAGATAAATCTATCGAGCAAGCGATATTGAAGTTGAGAAATGAGAATATTCCTTTATTTAACCAATCCGTATTATTAAAAGGCATCAATGATTCTGCTCAAGCACTAACGGCATTAAGCGAAGCCCTATTTACCCATGGCATCATCCCTTATTACCTACATTTGTTAGATCCTGTTTCAGGGGCAAGCCATTTTGAGGTTGATGAAGCTAGCGCAAAGATCCTCATGCGTGAGATACAAAAACGACTTCCTGGGTATCTCGTGCCAAAATTAGTCAGAGAGGACTACGAAACAGCTCACAAAACCATCATTCATTTTTAGAGAATTATTGCAAGGTGTTTTTCTCGTCACTTGGCTTGCAGTTAAATATAATTCCTACCCAAGTTAAGTAAATAAAATGCACTTGATATTGCCATTGATATCGATAACCCCATAAAGAAAAAAAATTAGCAGTAATTTCATGAGGAAGATATTTCTTCGCAAGATAGGGTAATCATATAGCGGGATTTACACTTTAAACAACTTTCGCTTCCATACTGGAAATATTCCGAAAGCCTCTGGGCAATATATTGCCACGACGACCTCTCTCTCCCAAATAATGCCTTATATCTGCTGGTTTCAATTTTAACTGTCTCTGTCCTGATCGCATAATTAATGTTGCGCCTTCTGATATGATAGTCATTGCCACAACATATTCTTCACGTACTTTTAATTTTATTGGAGGGATCTGTATAATCTTTAATCCTTTGCCTTTGCCTAATAGCGGCAATCCATTCAGCTTAAATATTAATAATCGGCCTACAGTAGAAACAGCAGCAATCAAATCAGTTTCGTATTCACTAACTGTGACAGGCGGTAATATTTTTGATTCTTTGGGTAGATTAACTATTGCTTTACCGTTTTTATTTTTAGTCATCATATCTTCCAGTTTAATAACAAATCCATAACCAGCATCAGATGCCAATAGATAAAGCTTATCCTTATTGCCTAACATAACACCTTCGAAGGTAGCACCATCCGGTGGGTTTAACTTACTTGAGACTGGCTCACCATAACTTCTTGCCGAAGGTAACGAATGTGTCGGCAATGTATAACATCGTCCAGTTGAATCAACAAAAACAGCGCTTTGATTACTACGCCCTGTAGCCGAGCACTTAAAACTATCCTCAGCCCTGTAATTTAGACTGTTTGAATCAATATCATGCCCTTTTGCCGCACGAACCCAGCCTTTATTCGACAATATGACACTGACATCTTCCGTAGGGATCAATTTTGTTTCATCAATGGCTTGCGATTCTTCCCGCTTAATCAATGGCGATTTCCTTTTATCACCGAAGGCCTCCGCATCAGCATTAAGCTCCTTACTCACTAAGGTTTTTAAACGTTGCTTGGAACCTAAAGTGGTTTGCAAGCCTTTCTTTTTTTTCTCAAGTACTGTTAATTCACCCTTAATTTTGATCTCTTCAAGTTTCGCCAGTCTTCTTAATTTAAGTTCAAGTATGCCTTCTGCCTGAATATCAGACAGTTTAAAACGCTTCATTAAAACAGCTTTAGGTTCGCCTTCTTCGCGAATTACCTGAATGACTTCATCAATATTCAGGTAGGCAATCATCAAGCCTTTTAATATGTGAATCTGCGCAAGTATCTTATCCAATTGATACTCCAATCGCTTTGTAACAGTTGCTGTGCGGAACGATAGCCATTCCTTCAGGATCGATCTCAGATCCATGACTTTTGGTCGACCATCTACCCCGATAATATTCATGTTGACGCGATAACTGCGTTCAAGATCGGTTGTCGCAAACAAATGAGACATGAGGTCTTTGAGGTTGATCCTGTTGGACCTGGGAATTAATACAATTCGAACAGGATTCTCATGATCTGATTCATCGCGCAAATCATCCAGCATCGGTAATTTTTTTGCGTGCATTTGTGCGGCAATTTGCTCAAGTATCTTGCTGCTTGAACTTTGGTGTGGTAACGCTGAAACAACAATATTACTGTCTTCTTTTTCCCATACAGCCCTCATTTTCACTGAGCCATGCCCTGTTTTATACATTTCGAGAATACCTTCTTTAGGGGTGATGATCTCCGCATTGGTGGGAAAATCAGGACCTTTGATATGTTCACAAAGCTCTTCAACTGTACATTTTGGTGACTCTATTAAATGGATACAGGCACTGGTAACCTCGACAAGATTATGTGGCGGGATATCAGTCGCCATACCTACGGCTATGCCTGTTGTACCATTTAACAAGATATTTGGTAGTCTCGCTGGTAATAATTCCGGTTCCTGTAGTGTCCCGTCAAAATTAGGCAGCCATTCAACCGTGCCCAGCCCTAGCTCGCTCAAAAGCACTTCAGCATAGGCCGTCAGTTTTGATTCTGTATAGCGCATGGCAGCAAAGGACTTCGGATCGTCCATCGATCCCCAATTACCCTGACCATCAATCAGGGAATATCGGTAAGTAAACGGTTGAGCCATCAGCACCATCGCTTCATAACACGCAGAATCACCATGCGGATGAAATTTGCCAATAACATCACCCACAGTGCGAGCAGATTTTTTATATTTTGAAGCAGACCTTAGCCCGAGTTCTGACATGGCGTAGATGATGCGTCGTTGAACTGGCTTCAAACCATCCCCTATATGAGGTAATGCCCTATCCAAAATGACGTACATGGAGTAATCAAGATAAGCCTGCTCTGTAAAATCCTGCAACGGTCTTTGTTCGTTCTGTTGAAAGTCAAAATTAATCTCGTCGGCCAATTTCTTTTCCTCTATAAAAAATCATAGCAATACTGGTCAGGCTGAATGAAATTACTGAGTTGTTGCAAGATTACCTTTGGATTCAAGCCAATCTTTTCGATCTGATGCTCGCTTTTTAGCAAGCAACATATCCATCATTTTATTTGCCTTCTTGATATCAGGTAATGTGAGTCTGACCAAACGCCTAGTTTCTGGAGACATAGTTGTTTCACGAAGTTGCAAAGGATTCATTTCACCCAAACCTTTGAAGCGCTGCACATTGATTTTACCTTTCTTTTTTTCAGCAGAAATTTTATCAAGTATCCCCTGTTTTTCAGACTCATCCAAAGCGTAAAATACCTCCCTCCCAACGTCAATCCTGTATAGGGGAGGCATAGCAATATAAATATGGTCTTTTTCGACTAAGGGTTGAAAGTGCTTCATAAATAAACCACATAATAGCGTGGCAATATGTGCCCCATCGGAATCGGCATCCGCAAGCACGCATATCTTCCCGTAACGAAGACCTTCGAGATTATCCGACCCTGGATCAACACCAATTGCGACAGCAATGTCATGGACTTCTTTTGATGAAAGCACCTGAGACGAATCGACTTCCCATGTATTTAGTATCTTTCCTCTCAAGGGCATAACTGCCTGGAATTCACGGTCACGTGCCTGTTTCGCGGAACCTCCTGCAGAATCACCTTCCACAAGAAATAATTCAGTGACGGCCAGATCCTGCATTGAGCAATCTGTTAATTTTCCCGGCAGCGGAGGGCCGCCGCTTATCTTTTTACGGACAATTTTCTTGCTTGCCTTAAGCCTTGCCTGCGCATGATCAATGACTAACTCGGCAATTCGTTCGCTCATTTCAATATGTTGATGTAACCACTGACTAAAACTATCGCGAACGATACCAGAAATAAAAACAGCACACTCTCTGGAAGAAAGCCGTTCTTTTGTCTGTCCTGAGAACTGTGGATCATTCAGTTTCACAGAAAGGATATAGCTACAACGATCCCAAACATCTTCAGCAGAAAGTTTCAGCCCGCGCGGCAATAAATTACGTGAATCACAAAATTCTCTCATGGCCTCTAACAGCCCTAGCCTTAAACCATTGACATGTGTGCCACCCTGAACAGTCGGCACCAGATTGACATAACTCTCCGTAATCAATTCTCCTGTTTCGGGTAACCAGTGCACGGCCCATTCAGCTGCTTCATGCTCACTTTTCATACTCTCAAGAAAAGGTTCTGGAGGGAGTAATTCACAACCCGCTAATTCTTCCGCCAGATAAGTCTTTAAACCATCGGCATAACACCAATTAGTTTTTTCTCTATTTACTTCATCAGTAAAAAAGACGTGTAACCCGGAACATAAGATGGCCTTTGCACGTAATACATGTTTGAGTCTGGAGATGGATATTTTTGTTGTGTCAAAATATTTTTTGTCAGGCCAGAAGTGAATCGTTGTTCCTGTGTTTCGCTTGCCTACTTCACCAATAACCTTGAGCTTTGATTTAGCCTCGCCAGAGGCAAATGTCATACTATATTCTTTACCACCACGTTTCACACCAACCTCAAGTTTACTGGAGAGTGCATTTACTACCGAGACACCAACGCCATGCAACCCACCTGAAAACTGATAATTCTTATTTGAAAATTTTCCACCTGCGTGTAGCTTGGTTAAAATAACTTCAACGCCAGAAATTTTTTCACCTGGATGCTTGTCGATAGGCATGCCGCGGCCATCATCACTAACAGAAATCGATCCATCCTTATATAAGACAATTTCAATCTTTTCTGCATAACCAGAGATGGCTTCATCGACACTATTATCAACTACCTCTTGTATAAGATGGTTTGGCCGAGAGGTATCCGTGTACATACCTGGGCGCTTTCGAACAGGATCCAATCCAGTGAGAACCTCTATATCGGACGCATCATAACTCTGAATCAAATGTATTTACCTTCTTTGCTTTCGGATGAATTTTTAAACGGAATACAGTGCTATATACATGGCGCGAGGATACATCAGCTATATTGATGAGACTACAATGAATAAATAATTTAATCTAAATCTTCTAATAATAATTTTCGTACGTTATCTGGAATCACATCTACGACATAATTATATTCAGCATGCCTAATCCCCGCTGAAAGATTCGCACCGTCTTTCAAGGAAGCTATCATTTCCTGCTCTAGCTCAATGCGAAGAAAATGAACCGCAGAAGTTTTATCTTTATTAGTTCTTTCCAGATCTTCGTTTGCAAACAAAGGGATTTTATCGTGACCTTCAATCTGCATCCAGACGGCATCTTCAACACCCCTCATCTTTGCCAGAGCAACTCTTCGTTCGTGTTCATCTGCGAACTCAATCATAAAGGTTGCTTTCCAGTTACTACCATCCGGCATCAATGAATTGTAAGTATTAAGCTCTTCTTCAATCTTTGCCACTTCGAAAATACGTTCAATACGAAGCATCTCTTGAATTTGATACTGGATTGTTAATCTATCTTCAAAATAGACAGTAGCATTTGGTCCGATAGGTAATTGACGGTTTTGTTTATGCGCGATGATCTTAGCTTTAAATTCATCTCGTTTTTCGACATATTCCTCAAGCGACCAGAGATTTTTGCGTTCAAGTTCGTTCATAATTTTCTATTATAGGCAATTTTATTAGAGACCTGATATGTTGTGCCCTGTGGGTATCATTGTCGGAAGTGCGGCTTCAGCCGCGCAAAACCGTTGTAGATGGCGAGCCTTTGTGCTGGAAATACAGTATGCCGATTTTGCATCGTTACATGGATGTAACTTATTAGAACAATGCAGGAGCAAAAATCGGCGACACTGCAATCGCGAGAAAAGACCATTATTAACAGAGACGTCCATTAATCTATTCCGTAGGCCTGTTTCAACAACCCAAATGGACTTTCTGATTTCATGCCACTCTCCAGACCATTCTCTATTTGATGGCCCGCCATGGGACAATCACTAACATAATGATCAACCCCGGATTTTTTAATTTTATTTGTGATAGGACGACATATCTTCATCGATATTTCGTGGAATTCACTCTTAACGGCATAAGTGCCATCATGTCCCGAACAACGCTCAAGCACTTCAATCTCAGTGTCAGGGACCAATTGCATAATATCTTTAGTCTTCATGCCTATTCTCTGTACGCGCTGATGACATGGGACATGATAGGCAATTTTGCCAAGCTTATTTTTAAACCAAGTATCAAGTTTTCCAGCCTTATGCCGCAACATTAAATATTCAAATGGATCAAAGATATTTCCCTGCACTTTCTTTACCTCAGCGTCATCAGGAAACATGAGTGGCAGTTCTTGTTTAAACATCAAAACACAGGATGGAATGGGAGCAATAATATCCCAGCCTTCATCAATCAATTTGACCAATTCAGGGATATTAATATCTTTGGTTTTTTCCATTGATTCAAGATCGCCTAGTTCCAGCTTCGGCATACCACAACATTTTTCTTTGTCCGTCAAGCGAACGGCAATGTCATTGTGCTCAAAGATGGTGATCAGGTCTTCGCCTAGTTGTGGATCATTTTTGTTACCATAACAGGTAGCAAACACAGCGACTCTTCCTCGGGTAGTTTCTGTTGGCTCAACGATTATTTTCTTCTTATTGCGTTTCTTGAACCGCTTACGTAAATTGTCGCTATGGAATTCTGGTAATTTAGCTTGCGGATGAATACCAATAGCTTTATTCATGACTTTCCGTGCCGCAGAATTATTGTTGACTGCATTAACCGTTTGCGCCACAAGCGGGATGCCCGCAAAACTACCTACCACATCTGTTGAAGTAAGTATCTTATCTCTTAGCTTAGTCTTACCTTTTTTGTAGTTAACTGCCTTAGACCGTAACATTAAATGAGGAAAATCAACATTCCATTCATGCGGAGGAACATAGGGACACTTGGTCAGATAGCATAGGTCACAGAGATAACACTGATCGACGACTTTTGAATAATCAACCTTGCTGACACCATCTACTTCCATGGTGTCTGATTTATCAACAAGATCGAACAATGTTGGAAATGAATTACAAAGACTGACGCACCGACGACAGCCATGACAGATATCAAATACACGCTCCAGCTCTGTATTTAGAGCATCTTCATCAAAATACTCAGGGTTTTTCCAGTCAATAGGATGACGCGTAGGGGCTTCAAGACTGCCTTCCTTACGTTCAGCTGACTTCTGTTCTGTTGCATTATTTGACATGGTATCTTGGTTTCTAAAACAAAACTGGGCATGATGCCCAGTTTTGTTGGATACGAAACAACACTAACGGGGTTCTTAGTCGAGGCCATTCAATGCTTTTTGGAAACGATTTGCATGTGAACGCTCTGCCTTTGCCAATGTTTCAAACCAATCAGCAATTTCGTCAAAACCTTCTTCACGTGCAGATTTAGCCATGCCTGGATACATATCTGTATATTCATGTGTTTCGCCAGCAATAGCAGCTTTGAGGTTGTCAGAGGTTGGGCCAATTGGTTCACCTGTGGCTGGATCACCCACTTCTTCCAGGTATTCAAGATGGCCATGCGCATGACCCGTTTCACCTTCAGCAGTTGAACGAAATACGGCTGAAACGTCGTTGTATCCTTCTACGTCCGCCTTTTGTGCAAAATAAAGATAGCGGCGGTTTGCCTGAGATTCACCAGCAAATGCTGCTTTTAGATTTTCTTCTGTTTTTGACCCTTTCAAAGACATTGTCTTTACCTCCAATAGAATTCTTAATCAGTCACTACTGGAGGAAGTATAAACAGTTTTTTAGACTAATTCTAAATATTTTTCTTTCACCATAGTTTATTCCAAGTCAATCTTACGGTTACAATGATACACAAACAGGGGAAATCATTTGTCAAAAAAGAAAAAATCATCAGATTTCGAGGAAGATTTACAGGAACTCGAAGGTCTTGTCGAAAAAATGGAAGGAGGAGATCTTAATCTTGAGGATTCTCTGGTCCATTTTGAACGAGGCATTGCCTTGACGCGTGCCTGTCAAAAAGCCCTCACTGAAGCCGAACAAAAAATTCAAATCCTTATGACCGAAGATGGTTCACAAAGATTAGAACCATTCATAGCAGACGAAAATCCAGATAAAAAACAATGAAACAATTGAAAGTCTTTCTACAGGAACATCAATCCTGCGTAGAAACTGCTCTCGAATCATGGCTTCCCTCAACCAAGATACAGCCTGAACATCTGCATGAAGCAATGCGCTATTCAGTACTTAGTAACGGCAAACGCATACGTCCTGTGCTTGTTTATGCGGCCGGCCAGGTATTCAATGTTGATCGTAAAGCTTTAGATGCTCCAGCCTGTGCCGTTGAAATGATTCATGCGTATTCTTTAATTCATGACGATTTGCCGGCCATGGATAATGATGATTTACGTCGAGGTAGGCCCACTTGCCACAAGGCTTACGGCGAAGCAACCGCCATACTCGCCGGTGATTCACTTCAGGCCCTTGCATTCCATGTTCTGACCCATGACCAGAATATGATTATCTCGGTTGAACAACGAATCCAGATGATCGATATCCTCGCCTATGCCAGCGGTTCCAGAGGCATGGCAGGAGGACAAGCCATTGACTTAGCCTCCACCGGTAAAGCGTTAAGTATTGCAGAGTTGGAGAATATGCATATTCACAAAACAGGCGCACTTATTAGAGGCAGCGCAGAGCTAGGTGCCTTGTCACAGCCAGATATTGATTCAGCATCATTCGACAAGATTTCGCACTATGCAAAGTGTATCGGTCTCGCCTTTCAGGTACAGGATGACATTCTCGATATAGAAAGTGACACCGAAACTCTGGGTAAACCTCAAGGGTCTGACATGAAAAGAAATAAACCTACCTATCCTAATCTACTCGGTCTTGGGGGGGCAAAAGACGTTGCCAAACAATTACATGAAGAGGCAATCTCAAGTTTGTCTGAATTTGACGAAAAAGCAGACCCACTTAGGTGGATTGCAGATTACATTGTTCAAAGAGACAAATAATCACCTCTGCGCTGCTAAAAACTTCAAAATCATGGTGATTGATGTAGTTAAGGGGTAAAGTAGCCTCGTTTTAAAAATCAGAGATCGCCAATATTTATTAAGGTGCGGCAAATTGATTATTAATTTTTTAGTGAGCATGAAATAAATGGCCCAAACAGTAAACAAAACGACAGAAATTCCAGATACACAAAATATTCAGGATACTCGTCATATCGCCATAGACCAGGTCGGGATTAAAGACATACAACATCCGGTGGTTGTCAGTGATCGTTCTGGTGGAGAGCAACACACCATCGCCAACTTCAATATGTATGTTAGTTTGCCTCATAATTTTAAGGGCACACATATGTCACGGTTTGTTAAAATTCTGAACCAACATGAATATGAAATTACCGTTGAGTCCTTTAAAAAAATGCTTACAGAAATGACCGAGTGCTTGGATGCAAAGGAAGGTCATATTGAAATGAGTTTCCCGTATTTTATCAATAAAGCTGCGCCAGTTTCAGGTGTCGAAAGTCTAATGAATTATCAGGTCTCTTTTATTGGTGAATTAAATAACAAAAAATCCTCTGTTTTAGTCAAGGTTGTCGTTCCAGTCACCACGCTTTGCCCTTGCTCCAAAAGTATTTCTGAATATGGCGCACATAATCAACGTTCACATATTATCGCCTGCGTCAGGACTAAGGGCTTTATATGGATAGAAGAATTGATAGAAACCGTTGAAAAAGTCGCTTCTTGTGAACTCTTCGGACTCTTGAAAAGACCTGATGAGAAATATGTCACTGAAAGAGCCTATGATAACCCTAAGTTTGTCGAAGATATTGTCAGGGATATTGCCGTACAATTTAATAATGATGAAAGGATTTCGTCGTATGTCGTTGAATCTGAAAATTTTGAATCAATTCATAATCATTCGGCTTACGCCAAGATTGAGCACAATAAGGAAGCCTGAAAAATAACTAGAATAAGAATTAGTTATATTTAATAAATTATTGATTAATATAATATATATTAATTTTATTTAGCTTCGTTCCAGAGCTGTTCCATGGTTTCAAGCGTCGCCTCTTTTATGTCCATACCTTTATCCTCAAGAGAACGTTCGATATAAGCAAAACGCTCTTCAAATTTTTTATTTGCCTTACGTATTGCAGATTCCGAATCAATACTGAAATGTCTGGCTAGATTGACACAGGTAAATAAAAGATCCCCTATTTCATCTTTAATTTTTTCTACATTTTGTATTTCTAAATTGATTTCGTTTTCCACTTCTTCAAGCTCTTCCTTGACCTTGTCCAGCACTGCCTGGGTATTATCCCAGTCGAAGCCTACGGTTGCTGCACGATTCTGAAGCTTTTGCGCACGCGACAATCCAGGCATCGCTTGATTAATCCCGCCCAATAATCCTTTATCTTTTTCTGAGTTTCCTTGTTTATTTAACCGTCGCTGTCTTTTGCTCGTCTCCCAAGCAACTGATTGCGCCTTTGCACTGGTAATTTCATCTTCTCCAAATACATGAGGGTGACGATGTATCAATTTTTCATTAATTTTTTCAGCCACATCTTTAAAATCAAACAGACCTTGCTCATCTGCCAACTGTGAGTGATACACGACCTGGAATAACAGATCTCCTAATTCTAAACAAAGCTCACCCATGTCATTCTTGGCAATGGCATCGGCAACTTCATAGGCCTCTTCGATGGTGTAAGGCGCAATTGTTGAAAATTTCTGCTCGATATCCCATGGGCAACCATTGTCTGGGTCACGTAAAGACCTCATGATTTCCAGCAATTGATTCATCTGTTCCATTCATACCACCTATCAGTTATCTCTCGTAATGACTTGATTTTATATCGTTTTTAGCATAAAACATCTGGGGTTTTTCAGCTATACACGAATAACTTAAAAAAAATATTAATCGTATAGAGAACTAAATTGATGTCACCACTTATATTAAGACTTGATACTGCTGGCCTCCCTGTAAAATGGGTTCCTTGGCAAGAGGCAATCTGCCTCTATAGCCGCGACATGATTGCCTGGACCGCAGGCGATAGTATCTTTTCATTCAGAGGTGGGACAAACCGAGTCACTGGTGAACGTTCGCTGGTGACGATAAATTCAATCGTAGCAATTAAGCGCTCGATCGTTAAAAAGAAAGTGCGCCGTGACTCCCCTCCTCTGACTAATCGCGAGCTTTTCCTCAGAGATGCGCATTTGTGTATGTACTGTGCCGGATGTTTCCATGAATCTAATTTAACACGCGATCATGTACATCCTCTTTCAAGAGGCGGTAAAGACAGATGGTCAAATGTCGTCACAGCCTGTAGGAGCTGCAATTCGAGAAAGGGAAATCGCCATCCTGAAGAAGCCAAAATGCCGCTTCTAGCAATTCCATTCGTCCCCAACTGGGCAGAATATCTTGCGCTTTCAAATCGAAAAATATTGGCCGACCAAATGGAATTTCTAAAATCTCAATTCAGTAACCGGCCAATGCCCTTTCATAAATAATTAAGCCACTTTAATCACTGACTCAAATGATGAGATTGTTCTTAAACTATGCGCCATTTTCTGGCATCACTAATAAAATTAAATGAAGAGGTTGTTTAATAATGAAGCATTTGAGTAGCATTCTATTTTTACTTATCCTGACACCTTTGCCATCACAGGCCGCTGACAGTAAAGGAGCTTTCGCTATCTGGGGGAAAGGTAACAAATCATGTCACAGCTACAATATCGCAAGAGATACAGGTAAAGACCTAGGATTCAAAAACTATATTATGGGTTATTTTACTGCCTTTAATGTCCAGATGCCTGAAACCTATAGGATCTCAGGAAAAATGAATTTTAATGAGATTCTTGCCTGGCTTGATGATAATTGTGAATTAAAACCCATTATCGCCTTTGAGCAATCATTGGCTGATTTTATTACTGAAAATTACGACAAAAGAATGAAAAAATCGCCATCAAAATTTCAGCGCTAAGAGTATTATGTAGAATCCTGCGATTGTAATATTTAGAAATAGCCCCCTATTTGTTGATAAAGCAATTGATAAAACACAGGAAATAAGTCATCATTCACGCGATGAGAAATTTGGAGTACCTTATACATCACAATGGTTTAACGGGAGACAAACTATGAATAATAAACTCACTAAAATTTTCGTATTTGCATTGGTATTAGGTTTTGCTGGTGGTTGTGCAGATATGGCAGCCGTTCAAAAAGCACAGGCAACAGCTGATGCTGCCCTTGCTGAAGCTCAATTAGCTTCTAGTCAGGCCAACAATGCTCTGAATGTAGCATCTGAAGCAGCCTATGCAGCTTCTCAGGCAGATCCAACCGCAGCTCTAGAATGCTGTAATGACAATTCGGCAAGGCTGGACCGCATGTTCGAAAAAGCAATGATGAAATAATTCATCGCTTTAAAGGCAATAAAAAACCCAGTTTACTCTGGGTTTTTTATTGCCTACTTATTTGTATACAAAATAAAATACAGGGAGATGCTTAGTCTCCAATTTTGGATTTTCTATCTAATATTTTTTTGTGCCTACTGCTTCATTGCTATCAGTATCCAGCTTCAAAAGATAAGGTATCACTGTCCGCAACTTGCCCTGTAGATTCCTGACCCACAGTTTCTGCTTTTTCTGGCATAGTAATCCCAATGGCAATAGGTATCCCCTTGGCCTCACTGGAGACTATTTTTACCATCTCCCAATCAATTAAGTATTCATCTTCAGTCGTCGATGCCACAATCATTTCAATCACCTTTGTAAAATTTTCAGTGGTATAATCATCAGCTAAACTAATAGACTCACCATATTCATCTACCGACTCTGCGACATCTCCATACTCGTCTCTTGTAGCAATAATCAGCGGTGGATGTGCTTCAAGATATAACACCCCATCGGCTTCACCTATTTTATAGGGGTTATTAATTATATTGACGGCAGTTCCTACCTTCACTTTATGGAATAATTCTGCAATATCCTCAGGATATAACCTGATACAGCCGTGACTGACACGCATACCTATACCCCAGGGTTTATTGGTTCCATGGATCAAATAGGCGGGCAATCCGAGTCTCAAGGCATAATCTCCCAAAGGATTGTCATGCCCTGCTTTAACAATTTTTGGCAGCGGATCTCCAGCATCTTCATGTTCTTGAAGAATAGATTTTGGTGGCCGCCAGTCTGGATGTTTCTTCTTGCCTATAATGCGCGTCTGTTTATAGGGTGTCGCCCATCCCTCCCTGCCGACACCCAGTGGATAGGTAAACACCTCAACAGGCTCGCCTTTTCTAGCTGCAGGAAAAAAATACAGACGCATTTCAGGAATATTCAAAACAAGACCTTGCCTAGGGACATTGGGCAATATAAATCTGGAAGGTAATTGAACTACCTCACCTTCCTTTGGCATCCATGTATCTATGGTTGGATTGAGTAATTTCAGATCTTGATATCCAAAACCATATTTTCTGGCGATATCAAGCAATGTATTCTCTCTACTCGCGACAACCGAGTCCATCTGTCCCACAATAGAATCTGTGCTATTTCTCAGTTGATAGCTTGCTGCATACACGTGTGGCACTAATAGGGTGCAAGCCATCATTGAAAACATCAAAAATTGGAAATTCATTTTTTACATTTAAACCCTGTTCCTGATATTCATCATATTGAAACCTTCACATCATTCAAAACCACTGAATAAGACGTATAGGCAATAGCATTAATTTATAAAGTTTGTATGAAACAGTTTCATTTTGCGAGAATTCTCCTTTAATCGTCACAGCAATAGCATAAAACCCCTCAATGAGCGTGTTTTAGTTATTACTTATCCATTATCGAGCATTCAGACACAATACATCTACAGATATTTGTTACTGTAGGTTCATTCCCTTCCCCTCTCTAAAGGTGAGGAATGATTTAAGGTGATGACTCATTGCCATCAGCTTGGCACGGGCTTTATTCCTTCTCTAACCCTAAATATCGTGCCTTACCTAATCCATGATGCAGTTTGGGTGATCCATATAATAGCAGATATACACATAACGCCTGTTCTGTGCCTTATTGTTGGACTGTTAACGGTTTATGCGACAGCCCAGTGCATGATTGTGGTTTGCTTAGCTTAGCTTAGCTTCTTATTGCCCTTGATAATACTTGATTAGGGTGATGCTTATCAGGAGAGTTAAATAGCAAGCTGCACGCGGTCACCACCCATCAGGTAATCCACTGACAATCGCTGATAAACTCTGATATTCTGAATTATCTCGTTGCTCAACAGAGGTAAAAAATAGGTCCATATCAATATAAATGATCTTACAGTTTTCCACGATATGTAGTATATTTACTCGTGCCTAATACTACAATTTGTGTCAGCTTAGTTCTGATGCGGGAGCGATTGCATTGAATAAGATTTACTTTCTCAGCTTTTCGGTCATATTTTTAATTTGCCAGCCATGTCTTGCCGACATGAATGCTGCCAGTAATGCCTTGGCTCGTGGCGACCATGCGGCTGCCGCTGCCGAATTTCAGAAGCTCGCTGAACGAGGAGATAAAAAAGCCCAGGCACATCTCGGCTACATGTATTATGTCGGAGAAGGTGTGGAACAGAATTATGCAAAAGCCGTTAAATGGTACAAAAAAGCGGCAATTCTTGGTGACAAAGATTCTCAATATAATCTCGCCGTCGCCTTTGCGTTTGGTGAGGGTGTCAAACAGAGTTATAAAGAAGCCTTCCATTGGTATCGACGCGCTGCAGAGCAAAACCATTTGGTTTCTCAATACAGTCTGGGCATCTCATATGCTTATGGCGAAGGTATCCCCCAAGACCTGAATTTGGCGGCAGAATGGTTTGCAAAAGCAGCGGAAGGAGGCTACGAGCGTGCCCAAGTATTACTCGGTAGTCTTTATCATACGGGAGATGGTGTGGAAAAAAATTACCAGCAAGCTGCACACTGGTATCGCAGAGCAGCAGACAAAGGTAATTCTGCAGCTCAGTACAACCTTGGAACCTTATACCGTGCTGGTAATGGCGTAGAACAGGATTATAATCAGGCAGTCAGATGGTTCCGCCTATCGGCAGACCAGGGCTATGCAGCAGCTCAAAATGAGTTAGCCAGCATAGAAAGAGCTATCGCTGGTGCAAATAGACCCGCACCCGAAATAGAGGACGCGCCTAGCCAAGTCGAAACAGCCCCAATAGAAAATGTCGAAAAATCGTCTAAAACAATCCCTACACTCGCAAAAGCCAAGCCTGAACCCGAAGTCGTTGAGCCGGAAGTTGAAATTACCAAGCCTGAAACGGCCGAATTACCTGATGCTGACGTAAGTGAAGCTGTTACTGAGGTAAAAAAAGAGCCGAAACGGGGCTTCTTTTCCAGGTTATTTGGCAAAAAAGGTAAAGATATAGACAACGCAAAAGAATCTGCCGATACAGCGCCTGAACAAAGTGGCGTTGTCTACGCCTCCCCAGAAGAGATCTCTGCTGCAGAAGTGAAGGCCTATGCTGCTGACTCTGCACCTGCGAGACAACAACTAGAATCTTCATCTGAAATTAAAACGACAGTTACCCAGGTTGGTCATGCTGAAACAGCAGCAGAGACACCCTTAGCCAAGCCTGAACCCGAAGTCGTTGAGCCGGAAGTTGAAATTACCAAGCCTGAAACGGCCGAATTACCTGATGCTGACGTAAGTGAAGCTGTTACTGAGGTAAAAAAAGAGCCGAAACGGGGCTTCTTTTCCAGGTTATTTGGCAAAAAAGGTAAAGATATAGACAACGCAAAAGAATCTGCCGATACAGCGCCTGAACAAAGTGGCGTTGTCTACGCCTCCCCAGAAGAGATCTCTGCTGCAGAAGTGAAGGCCTATGCTGCTGACTCTGCACCTGCGAGACAACAACTAGAATCTTCATCTGAAATTAAAACGACAGTTACCCAGGTTGGTCATGCTGAAACAGCAGCAGAGACACCCTTAGCCAAGCCTGAACCCGAAGTCGTTGAGCCGGAAGTTGAAATTACCAAGCCTGAAACGGCCGAATTACCTGATGCTGACGTAAGTGAAGCTGTTACTGAGGTAAAAAAAGAGCCGAAACGGGGCTTCTTTTCCAGGTTATTTGGCAAAAAAGGTAAAGATATAGACAACGCAAAAGAATCTGCCGATACAGCGCCTGAACAAAGTGGCGTTGTCTACGCCTCCCCAGAAGAGATCTCTGCTGCAGAAGTGAAGGCCTATGCTGCTGACTCTGCACCTGCGAGACAACAACTAGAATCTTCATCTGAAATTAAAACGACAGTTACCCAGGTTGGTCATGCTGAAACAGCAGCAGAGACACCCTTAGCCAAGCCTGAACCCGAAGTCGTTGAGCCGGAAGTTGAAATTACCAAGCCTGAAACGGCCGAATTACCTGATGCTGACGTAAGTGAAGCTGTTACTGAGGTAAAAAAAGAGCCGAAACGGGGCTTCTTTTCTAGGTTATTTGGCAAAAAAGGTAAAGATATAGACAACGCAAAAGAATCTGCCGATACAGCGCCTGAACAAAGTGGCGTTGTCTACGCCTCCCCAGAAGAGATCTCTGCTGCAGAAGTGAAGGCCTATGCTGCTGACTCTGCACCTGCGAGACAACAACTAGAATCTTCATCTGAAATTAAAACGACAGTTACCCAGGTTGGTCATGCTGAAACAGCAGCAGAGACACCCTTAGCCAAGCCTGAACCCGAAGTCGTTGAGCCGGAAGTTGAAATTACCAAGCCTGAAACGGCCGAATTACCTGATGCTGACGTAAGTGAAGCTGTTACTGAGGTAAAAAAAGAGCCGAAACGGGGCTTCTTTTCTAGGTTATTTGGCAAAAAAAGTAAAGATATAGACAACGCAAAAGAATCTGCCTCAGGGGAGATCGATGCAATTGAAACTCTTGAAGAACCTATCGTCATTGCGAAATTAGAAGAAGCTGAAGAAGCATCTGTAGAAAATCTTGATGTTGCACCTGATGCGAAAAACACAAGCGGCATCTCAGAGACACAATCTCTCGCCGCCAAAGGTGATTCAAATGCCCAGTTCCAGCTTGGCGCATTGTATTATCAAGGCAAAGATTTAAAGCAGGATTATGCACAAGCCTTTCTCTGGTATCGTCGTGCAGCCCAGCAGGGCAATTCAGACGCGCAATATAATCTTGGAAATATGTACCTAATGGGCGAAGGGATTAAACAAGACGATTATCAAGCGCGACAGTGGTATAAAAAAGCCGCAGAACAGGGCCACGAAAGTGCGCAGCACAATCTAGCAAGCCTGCAACGCGTTGCCATGGCAGAGTCAGAATATGACTCCGCTAATAACAATCTCCCAGAACAGAATAATGAGATATTAAAAGAACCAGAAGAAAAAAGAGGTTTTTTTAGCAGACTATTCGGCAAGGATGATATTGATGAAGAAGAACTTGACGAGACTGATGTCGCTGTCGAAGAGACTGATGAATTTGAGGCTACCATTGCAAAAACCTCAGATGACGCTCCAGAAGCTCCTGATAATTCACCATCAGACATCTACGAAAGAGGCCTTGCCTTTGAGTTTGGTGAAGGAGTGCCCCAAAATTACCAGACTGCCTTTGAATTCTTTAAAAAATCAGCGGAGCAAAATCATGCGCCGGCACAATATAAAGTAGGGCTAGCCTACACTTATGGTCAAGGTACCGAAAAAGATCCTATAGTAGCAGCTGAGTGGCATAGAAAATCAGCATCTCAGGGCTACGCTTTAGCGCAAAGAACACTTGCCACACTCTATGCCAGTGGCGAAGGCATCGAACAAAATAAGCCGCTTGCTCTAGCCTGGTACGATATTCTGGCCGATAGCGGCAACGTAATGGACACTCACAGACGTGATGCTTTAAAAGAAAAACTTACCCCGAATGAAATAGATGAGGCAAATATATTGAAACAAAGACTGTCTAACTAATTCAAAAACTTCCTACAGAGGTTCTAATGTGAATTTTTGCAGGAAGAGCCGGTTCCAACTGGAACTATGCACGCGTATTAAAGTCGATCAACATCATGGATAATATAAAGACAAGTGTCTAAAATATGAAAATCAGGATTGCGTTTTTCAGCTTGATTGTCTTCCTCATTTCTATCTTTTTTTATTTTGAGCTTCATCAATACGCCGATCTGGATACCCTAAAAACACAACAAACGACTATCGCTGAATACAACAATACTTATCCTTTATATTCGGCATTAATATTTTTCACTGCCTATATTGCCATTACAGGATTATCCCTGCCTGGTGCAGCAATCATGACCTTGGCTAGCGGAGCGGTATTTGGTTTGTTCATGGGCGTATTACTGGTTTCATTTGCATCAACCATAGGCGCAACATTTGCCTTCCTGAGTTCACGCTTTCTATTCAGAGAATCATTGCAAAAAAAATTCACGGAACGATTACATATTATTAATCAGGGAATAGAAAAAGACGGTGCATTTTATTTATTTACCTTACGTCTGGTACCCGCATTTCCTTTCTTTATTGTCAATCTGGTCATGGGGTTAACTCCAATAAAAACACTGACGTTTTTTATTGTCAGTCAGCTAGGCATGCTAGCCGGCACCATTATTTATGTTTTTGCAGGCACGCAACTTGCGGAAATCAGCGCACTGAAAGATATCTTTTCTGCAAAGTTAATTTTGTCTTTCATATTAATTGGCCTTTTGCCTCTAATCGCGAAAAAAACAATCGATTTTATTCAGTCTCGGCGGCAATTAAAGAACGAGACAATAGAAAATGCTTCATCATGAATAAGAGCTATAAGAAACCGAAAAAATTTGACCGCAATCTAGTTGTGTTAGGCGCTGGTTCCGCAGGATTATCCACCGCCTATATTGCTGCCGCAGTTAAAGCGAAAGTTACCTTGATTGAAAAAAACAGGATGGGCGGAGATTGCTTGTACACAGGCTGCGTCCCATCGAAAGCCCTTATAAAATCTGCAAAATTTCTTGCCCATGCTCGCCGTGCCAATGAATTCGGATTTAAATCTGCTGATGTTGAGTTTGATTTTGCTGAGGTTATGGAACGTGTTCAACGTGTAATAAAAACCATTGAACCGCACGATTCCATCGAGCGTTATACGGAACTTGGTGTTGAATGCGTCACTGGTAAGGCGAAGATCACTTCGCCATGGACAATCGAAGTCAACGGAAAAACATTAACGACACGAAATATTGTCATCGCCGCTGGGGCTCGTCCATTTGTTCCTCCCATTCTTGGTATTGAAGATATCCCCTATTACACATCTGACACGATATGGGGGTTAAGGAAATTACCTAAACGACTAATCGTACTTGGCGGCGGACCGATTGGTTGCGAATTAACACAATGTTTTGCACGTTTTGGCAGTCATGTTTCTCAAATTGAAATGTTACCTCGAATATTAATCCGCGAAGACACTGAAATCTCGGAACTAGTAATGCAACATTTTAAGCAAGAAGGTATTTCTGTCCTGACAAATCACAAGGCCAAAGAATTCCTGATTGAGAATGGGGAAAAGATTTTGATTTGCGAACATCAAGGAGAAGATATTCGTATTGTCTTTGATGAATTACTAGTCGCGGTTGGACGTATAGCTAATACCTCAGGTTATGGTCTGGAGGAGTTAGGCGTGCCGACAAATAGTAATAAAACAGTGCAGACAAACGAATTTCTACAAACTTCATATCCGAATATTTTTGCCTGCGGAGATGTCACGGGCACCTTCCAGTTTACTCATACAGCGGCACATCAGGCGTGGTACGCCGCAGTCAATTCACTATTTAGTGATTTTAAAAAATTCAAAGTGGATTACTCTGTCATTCCTTGGGCTACTTTCACCGACCCTGAAGTCGCGCATGTCGGCATCAATGAAATAGAGGCCAAAGAAAGAAATATTCCTTACGAGGTGACGACTTATAACATAGACGACCTTGATCGTGCCATTGCTGATGAAGAAGCGCATGGATTGATAAAAGTACTCACCATTCCGAGGAAAGATAAAATACTAGGTGTGACCATTGTCGGCGAACATGCTGGCGACTTAATTGCTGAATATGTCAGTGCCATGCGCAATAACATCGGACTTAATAAAACACTGGGCACCATTCATATCTACCCCACTCTGGCTGAGGCAAACAAGTACGTAGCAGGCAACTGGAAAAGGGCTCACGCGCCAGAACGATTACTCAAATGGATGGAAAAATTTCATACCTGGAAAAGAAGTTAGACAGTATTATTCTCTTAGCTCATCATCATCTATGTCTTCCATATCTTCATGAATGATCACCTCTGCATTTGGAAATTCCTTATATATTTCGATTTCCACCTCATTAGCAATCTGATGCGCTGCTTTGAGTTTTAATTCGCCATCCATTTCTAGATGTAATTGAATAAATATTTGTCTTCCTGAAGAGCGTGTCCTCAACTCATGTAAGTTGAGTGCCTCTGGATGCTGCAAAACAATCGTTTTTATTTTTTCTCGTAATTCATCAGGTAATTCCTGGTCCATCAGTTGGGCCAGTGATTGTTTAGCAATTTCCTATGCACTTTTAAGAATAAAAGCTACAATCAACAATGCGAAAACTGGATCAGCTGCCTGCCAATCAAAATAAATACTTAAAATTAAGGCAATGATAACACTCGAATTAAGTAATAAATCGCTAATGTAATGTAAAGAATCTGCTGCAATCGCAATTGAACCGGTTTCTTTTACAACATAACGCTGATATTTAACTAGCATTACCGTTAACATGATTGAGATAAGTATAACGCCGATACTGATCGCCCCATTTTCAACAGGTTGTTGATGATAAAAACGATTAATCGCCTCAAAAATTAGAAATACAGATGATGCTGTAATAAAAGCGGCTTGAGCAAACCCGTGATCGCTTCTGCCTTGCCATGACCGTAACGATGGTCATGATTGGCCGACACCAAGGCATGCCTGACAGCAAACAGGTGCATTACAGAAGCAATTAAATCGAGAAATGAATCAATCAAGCTGGAAAGAATCGCTACAGACCCAGTAAACATACTGGCAACTGCCTTGATAATCATAAGGGTAAGGGCAAGGGTAAGGGTAACCGAGGCATGGGTTGCACAGTGCATCATTTTCTCGTTTTTCGTTTTGTGTGGCCACTGATGTTAAGCTCGGTCTAAATTATTAAAGCCTTAGCTTGAAGGCGGAAGCTATTTTAGGTTGATCTTCTGGGTTATATTATATCTGGGCGTATTACATTGAAAAATAGACATGCGTACCTGTTAAATTACTCTTGGGCACATAACTGAAATTGAATGAATTTGATTATGATTTGTTTGTAATTGGCGCTGGGTCGGGCGGCGTACGCACCGCGCGTATGGCTTCCAGCTTTGGTGCTAGAGTTGCCATTACTGAAGATAGATATTTGGGCGGCACCTGTGTCAATGTCGGTTGCGTTCCAAAAAAATTACTGGTTTATGCTTCACGCTTTTCTGAAGATTTTGAAAATGCTAGGGGCTTTGGCTGGAAGATTGACGCAACAGATTTTAACTGGCGAACACTGATCAATAATAAAAATACAGAGATAGAACGACTCAATGGTGTTTATGGAAAATTGCTAGACAGTGCCGGAGTCGAGCGGATTAAAGGACATGGCCTTCTTGTTGATGAACACACCGTAATAGTCGAGGGCAAAAACTATTCTGCTGAACGAATTTTGATAGCCGCCGGTGGCTGGCCAAGCATTCCAGATATTCCAGGAAAAGAACATATCATCTCCTCTAATGAAGTCTTCTTTCTGAAAACACTTCCTGAAAAAATCATTATTGTTGGTGGCGGCTATATTGCTGTTGAATTTGCCGGCATTTTTAATGGCCTTGGGGTTGCTACTACGCTGCTTTATCGAGGCCAACTATTCCTGCGCGGATTCGATCAAGATGTACGCAAATTCCTGTCTGCAGAAATGCAAAAGAAGGGAATCCAACTCAGATTTGAAACTAATATTGATTCCATTGAAAAAATAGATAATCAACTACAAGCAAGTCTGACAGACAAATCAATATTGTTTGCTGATCAAATTTTATATGCCACGGGAAGAAAACCAAAAACTGCAGACTTGGGCATAGAATCGCTAGGTATTAGTCTTGATAAAAACGCCGCCATTAAGGTTAATGATAAATATCAAACAAACATCCCTTCAATTTATGCCGTGGGTGATGTCACCAATCGAGTTAACCTAACGCCCGTGGCATTGGCTGAGGGCATGTTTCTGGCCAGATATCTCTACAATGGTGAATCACCGCCGATTGACTATGAAAACATTCCTACCTGTGTATTTAGCCAACCAAGCATAGGCGCTGTTGGTTTCTCTGAAGAAGAAGCAAGAGATAAATACGATCAGATCGATGTCTACAAATCTTCTTTCACGCCAATGAAACATACTTTGTCTGGAAATGATGAAAAAACCTTCATGAAATTGATTGTTGATAAACAGTCAGATCGGGTTGTTGGCGTACACATGGTTGGCCCAGAAGCCGGAGAAATCATACAGGGTATCGGAATTGCAATTAAAGCTGGCGCAAGCAAGACTGATTTCGACAAGACCATTGGCATACATCCAACAACAGCTGAAGAATTTATCGCCATGAGAAAACCTACCAATTGATAAACAAGGCAATGCAAAGTGTAAGGAAATTCGAATGAGTTGGTGGGGCAAATTGATTGGTGGTTATGTTGGCTTTGCCATGGGCGGACCTATTGGCGCCTTACTTGGCGCTGTCTTGGGTCATAATTTCGACAAAAATGATCATGATACTCAATCAATAGGCCAACAGAACCGTTCTCAAGCAGCATTCTTTACCGCAACATTCTCTGTCATGGGGCATATCTGTAAAGCAGATGGTCGTGTCACACCCGATGAAATCAGCGTAGCCAGAATGGTCATGTCACAAATGTCATTGTCACCTGCACAAAAAGATGCTGCCATCACCCTATTTAACGAAGGGAGGAAAGATAACTTTCCTCTTGAAGATGTTCTGCAGCAATTAAAATTTGAACTTGGTTTATCTAAAAATATAAAGAGGGTATTTATTGAGATTCAATGTTCTGCCGCATACGCAGATGGTGTTTTGCACCCAGCAGAAGAAAAACTTTTGGAAAAGATCTGTGGCTTCATTAATTTCTCCGAATATGAATTAAAGAGCATCCTTGCTGCAATTTCAGCTGAAGCCCATCATCAAAAATCAGGCCGAGGTAGACCGTCAGGAAAAATGCAGCTTAGTGATGCTTATGCCATTCTCAACATTAAACCAGATGCCAATGATGATGAGGTAAAACGTGCTTATCGAAAACTCATCAGCCAACATCATCCGGATAAACTTATTTCCAGTGGTCTGCCTGAAGAAATGATGAAAATCGCCACGAAAAAAACGCAGGAGATCAGAGCTGCCTACGAATGCGTTATGGATGAAAGAAAACATTAATGCAACAATTTGATCTACTTAATATGGTGCCGAAGAGAGGACTCGAACCTCCGACCTACTATTTACGAAACAGTTGCTCTACCAACTGAGCTACTTCGGCATTTATTTTGAAAAGCGCAACGAGTATAGAATGTCCCTCACACCCCCTCAATGGATGCCTTGGCTATTCAGGATTGGTTTTTTACCCGAACAACAACGTCGATACCTGTTTGTACCGTATTTTTGGGTAAGCTGGGAATTTCCTTAACGATCATACCCTCAGCATCAATATCCTGTAGCAAACCTGTGTCTTCATTATAAAAATGATGATGTGATTCGATATTTGAATCATAGAAGATACAGCTGGAGTCTATAACCACTTGATTGATTAATCCCCTATCCACAAATAAATTCAACGTATTATAGACAGTGGCTTTCGAGACTAATTCATCTTTTGTGTTTACCAGACCAAAGACTTGTTCTGCAGATAAATGTTGAGGTTTTGTCAATAGCACTTTGGCGATATCAATTCGTTGTGAGGTTGGCCTAATTATGTGACTTTTCAACACTTGTCTAATCTGCCCACCACTAATTAAATTCTTCTCATCAAACTTCATGGCCGCAGTATATCCAAAGCTAAAACGAACTGCACTATCCATATGCGCTTATGTATTTTAAGTATCAGCAAACTAGATCAGCTATTATTTTGGCGCAGATTGGCGCCTGCAGAATGCCTTTTCTGAAATGCCCAGCGTTAATGTACATATTCTCGTAATTTTTCAACTTCCCAAGATATGGCTTGCCATTATCCGTAGCAGGGCGTAATCCAGACCAATGTTTAATAAATTTAGCATCGGCAATCTCCGGCCAAAGCCCTCTTGCCCACTCCATCAAATCATTTCGTGCAGATTGTGTTGTATCTTTGGAAAACCCGACATCCTCCATAGTACTACCAATTAACACATGGCCATCTTTTCTAGGGATGAGATAATACCCGCCATCCAATATCATTGTTTCAAGCTGCTGCCTGGGGAATTTCACGCAAAGCATTTGTCCCAGAACAGGTTTTATCTTTACCTCATCACTAGCCTCACCCAAAACCTTCTTACTCCAAGCGCCAGCCGAAATGACAAATGATCTCGCATAATGTTTTCCAGCTCCAGTTTTCACAGATGCACATTTGCCACTATCTATGTCCAGCCCAGTGATTGCAGTATCTTCAAGAATACTAACATGGAGATTTTCCAGACTGGCATACAGTGCCTTTAATAGGCTTGAGACCCTGACTTGTGCAACCTCGGGAAAGAATATTGATTTGGCAGGCATATGTGTGGTCGGCAGGTACTTTTTGTGGTTTTCGAAAAATGAAATATTATTGTTGCCGGCCCATCGTCTTGCATGCGCAATATCCGCTGCATTAATTACCAATATTCCAGATCTGTAATATTCCGGGTCAATCCCCGTCTGTTCTTTCAATTCCTGTAGGTAGTCTCCATAGCATGCCTTAGCTGCGTTTGACAATTTCGCAGAACCTGGATGCTCTAACCACGGACGCATGGGGGATAAAATACCTCCGGCAGCCCAACTTGACTCCATTCCCAATTTACCTTTATCAAACAAAGAAACAGAAAGGCCACGCGCAGCTAATTCTCTGGCTGTAGTCATGCCAATAATGCCGCCACCGATAACGATACAGTCTCTTTTACTCATTTAAAAATGTTTACTCATTTAAAAATGTTTACTCATTTAAAAATGCAAATCAGTTTATGAACAATGACTCTAATGGCTGCCATTCATCGGAGATAAAATACCATCTATCAGGAAAGAGTAAAAAATGTCAACTGCGTTTGCTGCTAATGCTATAGTATGAAGATATTCGAGTTGATGCTAGAAGAGATATGCGCAAATACAAACATAAAGATTGGCAGTCTGGTAAAGATTGGCAGTCTGGGTTTACCCTCATTGAAATAATGGTGACCGTTTTGGTAGGTGGAATATTACTTGCCATCGGCCTCCCCTCGTTTGCAAGCCTTATTAAAGCTAGCCGCATTACCGCCCAAACAAATTCCGTGCTAACTAGCTTACATCTTGCACGAAATGAAGCAGTTAATCGTGGGCACAATGTCAGGGTATTGCCAATATCAGGCAGCAACTGGGCAGATGGTTGGCAAGTGAGACTGGATCTGAATAACAATGGAGCTACAGACTTAGCAGACACTGTGCTCAGGAGTTTTGATGCTGTTGAGCAGGCCACATTGTCCAGCTCTGCGAGCAGTATAGCATATGAACCTTCTGGATTCACTGCCACGTCGACTGTGCTCACCCTCATTCCCGATAACTGTACGGGTAATGATAGGCGTTCCATCAGCGTAAAATTATCTGGCCTTGTCTCATCCGCTAAGCAGGCCTGTCCTCTTTGAGAGTTTATTAGGGAATACCCGTGTATAAAAAAATCACTATTTGGAGAAGAAAGCGTCTAAATGGCTTCACTCTGCTAGAGGTTCTTATTGCACTGCTTGTCTTGTCAATCGGTCTGCTAGGGCTTGCTGCTTTGCAAGCCCACACGCTCAAAGTCAACCACGGTGCACTACAACGCACCCAGGCGACCTTTCTTGCCTATGACATAATAGATAGGTTGAGAGCCAACCGTGCCGCCGCACTTGCGGGCAAATGCGACATCGGCTTGGGCCAAGTACTGTCTGGCGGAACCATGTGTGATACAGATGTCACTGACTGGCAAAATAATTTTGTCGCCGCATATCTGCCATCAGGGCAAGGTTCAATTAATTGCACTGCAGCAGGAAGTCTCTGCAGTGTCGTCGTGCAATGGGATGAAAGTCGCCAGAAGGGATCTCCCACAATGAGTTTTTCAATTGTTAGTGAGATTTGAGAATGCTAATGAAATATTTAGATAATCAAAAACAGCAGGGCTTTTCACTAATTGAAGTAATGATCGCATTAGTCATTGGCATGATCCTGCTTGGTGGCGCTATCAATATCTTTATCAGCAACAATAATGTCTATCGCTTGGAGTCAGAACTGTCACGTATGCAGGAATCTGGTCGCTTCCTGATCGATTTCATGTCGAAAGAAATTCGTATGGCTGGCTATGCTGGTTGCTCCAGCCGCGAAGATATCACCCCTAATGTTAAAGCCTTTGCGGCCAGCATGCGTCCGGGAATTTCACTTGGCAACAACAGAAAAGCTATTACTGGCAGCACTTCAAATGGCAATGATGCCGTGGCCATACAACGTGCCAGCGAATGCAAGGCACAATTAACAGCGGATATGGCTACTATTGATGATGACGTACAAGTTACGAACGCCTGTAATTTTGCAGAATACGAAACCGTCATAATCACTGATTGTATCTCAGCAGATGTCTTTACCATCTCCGCAATCAGTGGCGGTGGTTCTGGCGGCGAGGCCCTGGCTCATGGCGGCTATGTAAATGAGCACGATAAACTATCCAAGAACTATGACTCCAGATCACAAGTGCACGAACAGCTTGAAAATACGTTTTATATTGCAAATGGCGCTAGCGGTGAACCAGCTGTCTGGATGTCCTCATGGGATTCTTCCCCAGCGAATTCGACTGGTCGTATCGATCACGAACTTGCGGATGGCGTCGAGAAAATGCAAATTCTTTATGGTGAGGATACTGGTGGCAACGAATATGTCGACGTGTATGTTGATGCTGGAACAGTCAGGAATTGGACGAAGGTCAGAAGCGTGCGTATCAACCTATTGTTACGCAGTGATAGTAATATTACCACTGCGCCGCAGGCTTTCACCTTCAATGGTGCAAATGCTAATTCCACAAACGACACCAGACTACGCATGGCTTTTTCCACGACGGTCTCACTGCGTAATCGCCTGCCTTGAGGAGACCTTTCATGACTAATCTAAAATTTATTGCACATCAGAGGGGCGCTGCTTTGATTGTCACCCTGATGATGCTCGTCGTCATGACTATATTAGCTGTTAACGCAGTCACCACGACCACCATGGAAGAAAAAATGGCTGGAAATATTCGGAACAAACACATGTCATTCCAGGCAGCCGAAGCTGCTCTGCGCGCAGGCGAAAAGGCGGCTGATGCTATAATGATAGGTAATCCCTTTGATGGTACAGATGGAATTTATGCAGCCTCCGTACCCAGCGATACAAATTTCCCAATTTGGGAATGGCGAGGAACACCTCAAGTCAATTGGCAATCAATTGCATCTAGTATAGGCACGGTAAAGTTGCCAGAATACATTATTGAACAGCACGGCACTTCTTATCGTGATTCATCTTGTCCCTTGATCGTGCCTCTTCCTCCCGATTGTGAGGTACCTGTTTACCGGATCACTGCGCGCGGGACGGGATTAAACTTCGTTGGCATTAGCATGATCCAGTCTACCTACAAATAGTTATGATTTATCAACTAAACTTGTTACTCAGAGCGACTAACATTTTATGTGTTCTTAACGTAGTCTCCAGGAGGAATTGGCGCGATGAATAAAATGGCCCAAAAGTTAAAAACGTTTTCCATCACGGCTTTACTCATCTGCTTCACCGGCATCAGCCAAACTGCGTATACGGATATTGGTTTGCCAGATATCCCTTTATCCGTGGGCAACTCAGTGCAACCCAATATTTTCCTCGGTCTAGATGATTCGGGTAGCATGAATTCGGGTTTTCTGATAGATCATGCGCGTTACAATCCTCGGTCAACGACAAAAACTTATCGCCTTGACTTACCACGGAGAAGAGGGGGAAGTCGAGCTAATCTTTACGAGCAGGGCACCGTCTACCACATTTCCCTTCAGACTGTTCGAACTAGGATATCCGCCCCAAGTGAAGAATTCCTCAATACCGTCATGAATCACCCAACAGGCGGCCTGTATACCGTGGACAGAAAAAATCTTGCCAAAGAACATTTGAAATATCTCTGGCGGGCAAGGACCTACGAGTATAACCAAATGTACTACAATCCTGAAGTCACCTACGCCCCATGGTTTGGCGTAGATAGGATGGGAAATGCTTATGCCAATGCAGATCCAACAGCCGCACCCACGAATCCCTATGACGTGAGGGATACGAGGCGTAGGGGGAGCACACTGGATCCCAGCATTCCTCCCCGAGGCACGCAGCCCGTTAATTTACTAAATGATTTGACCACTGATTTTCCGCCTTATACAACGATATGGGACGATGTATTCTGGAAAACTGCAAATGATCCTGCTCATGCGAGAGTATCAATCAATGGCCCTCCTGTCGACGGTTTTTATCCTGCCCACTACTATGCCTGGAATGACACCAACACAGCCAATACCTCAAATGCAAAAAATGGCTTGGTTGATATAGACGATATTCATACAAAGATAGAAATTAAAGCAACCACGTTAACTTACTCTACTGATGGCGGTATGACCAATAGAAACGGTCGTGGCGACTGTGCAGCTGTGTCGGTGTGTACCTATGCCGAAGAGATGCAGAACTTTGCCAACTGGTTCACCTATAATCGTAACCGTCTATTTGTATTAAAGCGGGCGGCATCTGAGCTGATTGATGGTTCCTCTGCCCGTATGGGAATGGCCTTCATGATTAATTCTGAACGTAGTCGACCTCTTAGTACACCTGTCGCTGATATGACTGACACTTCTGCCAGCCCAACCAACAAAGAAACCATGATGAAAAATTTATTCCGGGCCGGTGGTGGTGGTGGTACCCCGTTACGGAATTTCCTGAAACGTATTGGCCGTTATTTCGATCAGACGCGCGCCGAACCCCATAACTTAGGCTTTGCTGACGACAACCCTATGCTAAGCTTGGCGGAAGGCGGCGAATGCCAACAGAATTTCGCCGTGATAATGACAGATGGAGCTTGGAACTCACAACTCGATGTAAATACCGATGGTCTCAGTACTAATAATCCTGATGGGGATAGCAACAGCGACTTCGATGGGGGTCCCCATGCGGATCAAACCCCTAGGACGCTGGCTGACCAGGCTATGCATTACTATGAGAGAGATCTGTCATCTACGCTGCCTAATAAGGTAAGGGAAAGCGAGTATACAGATCCTGCAAGTGGCATCACTTACACAGACAACAATCCTCGACAACACATGGTGACCTATGCAGCATCCCTTGGTTTAACTGGCAATGACCTGATCACCCCGCCTGATCATGAGTCGGGTACCCCAGCACCGCCATGGACGGCAGCTACGAAGAGGAGTAAAGAGAATGTTAAGCTGGACGATTTACAGCATGCCGCTTTCAATGGTCGCGGCTTATTTTTAAATTCTAATAGTCCAGAAGAACTCATTCGTAATTTAAACCAGGCGCTTGCCGATATCGATGTGCGCACCAGCGTTTCGGGCTCTTCAATTGGGATTAACTCCTCCACCCTGAGAACTACATCCAGGATATTCCAGGCCTCCTTCAATGGCAAAAATTGGACGGGGAGATTATCTGCCTCCTCTCTCAATAATGACGGCACGATCAATGCGGAAGTGTGGAACGCCGAAGATAATCTACCTACAGTAACTGATCCAGATGATCGAAATATATTTACCCGCGTATCTACAGGCGGCATTAGATTTGACGATAACCCCGCCAATGCAAAGTTAAACGCCGCTATCGGCTCCTTGGTAGTCGGTTCGACGAATTATACGGCAGAGTATATTATCCGCTACATCAGCGGGGATAGGACAGATGAAGGCACTGGTATCAATAATCTTCGTGTTCGTGGTGGACTCCTAGGAGATATTACCAACTCCAACCCTATATCCGTCGGTGCGCAAGACTTGGGTTACGCTGTCTTGCCTGGCTTTAATGGTGTTGAAGGTACTAGTTATAGAGCATTTCTTGGCACCAAGGCGACTACAATCTTTGCCGATGGGGTCAACCCACAAACAGCAGTTTATGTCGGTGCTAATGATGGCATGCTTCATGCCTTTCATGACTCTCAATCTGCTTCAAAAAATGGGAAGGAATTATTTGCTTATATTCCCAGCTCGCTACAAGGGAAACTCAAAGAACTAGCTAATCCAGCCTATGCTCATAAATTTTTCGTTAATGGTAATCATTCGGTCGGTGATGCCTGTATAGATAATGGCACAACATGTACTTGGAAAAGTATATTAGTAGGAACACTTGGCGAAGGTGGCCGTACTGTTTTTGCCCTTGATGTCACTGACCCATTCAACTTTGATGCATCCCATGTGTTATGGGAATACAACTTTGACGACACGCGTAACGGCACAACAAAAAGCGGTGAGATGGGATTCATTAAAAGTGCACCACAAGTAGTACGTCTAAACAATGGGAAATGGGGTGTTGTGTTCGGCAATGGCTATAATAGTAGTAGCCACACCTCTCGTGTGTATATTCTGGATGCAAAAGATGGTACTGAGATTGCTGTCATGGACACCGGGGTAGGTAATGCCAATAATGAGAATGGGATGGCTTCGCCATTATCTGTTGATGAAGATGGTGATAGGATTGTTGATACAATCTTCGCTGGCGACTTGGCTGGAAAACTGTATAAATTCGATGTCAGTGATGTCAGTGCAAATGATTGGGAGTTAGTAGAGACTGTATACGAAGCCAAGAGTGCGAACAATGTCCAACAAACCATCACCACAAGGCCTGGAATTATTGTTAATCCTGAAGGTGGTTTCAATATCATTTTTGGTACAGGGAAATATCTGGAAACCTCAGATACCGTAGCTTTGAACCCGTACCAAGTAGAAACTATGTATAGTATATGGGATAGTACCTCACCAGTGAACGGTCGTTCAGATTTACAACAACAGTCTATAACAGAAGAAATTGATGTCTTGGTAGGCAATGTCACGACTAGAACACGACTCGTCACTGAGAATACTATCGATTACGGCGTTAGCAATCCTAAAAAAGGTTGGTATATGGATGCCTTGGCACCAAGCCTGACAGCCGCAAGCGCTGATGGTGAGCGTATCATTTCTGACCCACTTGTACGCTTTGATCGGGCAATCTTTACAACCCTTATCCCACCTAAAAATCCTTGTGAAGTAGGCGGAAGATCTGTCGTGATGGAGATCGATGCTCTCAGCGGTGCTCGCTTAGAAAATTCTGTATACGATATTAATGGTGATGGCATTATCGACGATGGTGACTTTGTAGCCGATGCCAGCGGTGCCATGACCCCTGTCTCTGGCATTTATATTCCAGGCACTTTGGCGCCACCTGCAGTGATCTCAATAGGTTCTAGTCTGGAAGTCAAACAAAGCTCAGGTATTGATAGTGAGGTGACTGTCATACTTGAAAGTGCGGGTGCTGCTTCAGATGGCCGTCAATCTTGGCATCAGATTCATTAAGTAAATTATGAGGAAACTAAAAAAATGACTACAAAACAATTTTTTAAATTTCTAATCATTACTGCTGTATTATCTTGCGGTTCACTCGGTGCCGCCGAAGACGAATACCCGCAGGATAGTAATACAATAAGGCAGGACGGTATAATAAATACCGTTTCCTTGAGTACCATGAGCCTCATTATTGATGACAGCGCTTTTAGAATCGTTCCATATGCAAAAATTCACGCAAATGAACAATATCCTGACATCCATACGGTAAGAGATTTGAAATCAGATATATATGTCGATGTTAAGTTGGAGAATGTTGATGACCAGCCCATTATCACAGAATTGTGGTTATTGGACTTACCGCCAGATCTAGGAGGTTAAAAGATAATAGAATGACAACAACAAAATCATCAAGTGGATTTACCCTGATTGAATTAATGATAACCGTAGTGATCATTGGCATACTAGCTGCTATTGCTCTCCCCTCATATCAGAATCATGTGATCAAGACCAGAAGAGTAGAAGCTGAAGGACTCTTGCTCGAATTGACTTCATACATGGAAAGATTTTTTACCGAGAATGGTCGTTATGACCAGAATAGAGGAGGCATCCCGATTTCTTTACCATTCTATTCTTCCCCTAGATCAGGGGCAAACGGATCATATATGATTTCATTTGCTCCCCCGGCCACATCAACAAGATTTACCTTAGTCGCAGTGCCGCTGGGCAATCAGAGTACTGGAGATGTTCAATGCGCTACACTGACTATTGACCAGGCCACCGTAAAGTGCATTTTAAATGGCACAAAATGTTCTGATAGTACAGATCCTGATGATCGAAAAGCCGTTGCCAACTGTTGGTAATTATTTTAACTAGTCTAATAGAAAAAATTATTCGCACCATTTTTCTATTTTTTCCTGAGCATCTTTGATTCTTCGTTGCCTTTCTTCTTCAGAGGCACGGACAACATTGCCGTGTTCATCAACGGCTCTGATTCGTCCGCTACTCTGAACATTTTTTAGTTTTGCCTTTGCTTTTTTGCAATTATCCTTCTTCAGCTCGGCATGTCCTTCCTGTCTCATTTGTTCTTTTTGTTCTTTTTCTCTTGCCTCAGATTGCTTTTGTCGTTTCTTTTGCTGCTCCTCAAATGACTTCACGGCCTGTTCCGTGTCAATATTAACTGAAGCAGGTAACTTGATGTCCTCTGTAACAACTCCATCTGGTGGTTGCTGCTGGGTGTAGTGGGTATTACCATCGGCATCAACCCATTTGTACAACTTAGCATATGATATAGAGGAAATCCCCAATAAACAAACAAGACTAAATATCACTACATAGTAATTTAAAGGTCTATTTTTTTGCATGACAACATTCACCTGAACTTAAACTAAACTATCGGATATATTAAGTATACGACGCAAGGAAACTATTGTAACCTGCCAAGTATAATAGTGCGTAAATTGTTACATGCTCAGGGTTATGTATATCTGTACATATCCTGAGATTTGATTTATTTTCGTATAGTAAGTATATCCGTTAGGTAGCATAGAAAAAGGTTTATACCAATGAAATACAGTCTAGAAATCTTGTTTATCACAGTGCTAGCCTCCTTTAGTTTACAGACGGCTTTTGCAGTCGAAGTCGTTGAGTGCGAAGATCCGCAAGGAAGAAAATCCTTTCAAAAATTCTGCCCTCCTGGTTCCGTTCAAGTGAGAAGCAAAAAGATAGCTACAGGCAGCTCTGGTAGCGGAAAGAAAGAGCCGGACATAAAAGCAACGCTCTATGTTATTCCTGATTGCCCAGAATGTGACGAAATTAAAAAATATTTACAGTCAAATAATGTTTCACCTGTCGTAAAGAATGCAAATGAAAGTGTTGATATTCAAGATGAATTGACCGAAATTTCAGGTGGTTTAAAAATACCTACCACTGTAATTAACGAAGAAGTCATCGTTGGATACCAGCAATCTAAAATAAAAGCGACATTGACAAAGTTAAGTGGGAAGAAGGAAGCCAAAGCCCCCCCAAACAAATAAGACTAATTGATTTACGGTTGTGCGTATTTAATCTTGGAAAGTTCTTTCGGCAAAGAAAATACGACTGTCTCGATTTTTCCAGGGGCTTCTTCAACTAAATCAGCGCCCCATTCCTTTAATTGATTAATTACCGCCTCGACCAATACTTCTGGCGCAGAGGCTCCTGCTGTCACGCCGATACATCCCTTATTATCTAGCCACCCCCTTTTGATCTCCGCGGCATTATCGATTAAGTATGAGGGTACACCGACTTTTTCTGAAATCTCCATCAAGCGTGTGGAGTTAGAACTGTTGGGCGAACCAACTACCAAAATCAAATCGCACTGTGCACTCAGATTCTTAACTGCGTCCTGCCTATTCTGTGTCGCATAACAAATATCTTCCTTTTTAGGCCCTGCAATATCTGGAAAACGCTCGCGTAAGGCATCGATCACTTCTGCGGTATCATCCATTGATAGAGTTGTCTGTGTAACAAACGCTAGAAACCTTGGTTTTTTTACTTCTATCTTCCAAACATCTTCTACGGATTCAACCAAATACATTCCGCCTTCATCGCTTTTAGGTTTATATTGTCCCAATGTCCCTTCGACTTCAGGATGCCCTTCATGACCAATCAAGATGCACTCCCTGCCCTCATCCTGATAACGTCCTACCTCCATATGCACTTTTGTTACTAATGGACAAATTGCATCATAAACTCTCAATTTTCTACGCGCTGCTTCCTCACGAACCAATTTAGCAACACCGTGTGCACTAAAAATTACAGTAGCGTCATCAGGGACTTCATCTAATTCTTCAACAAAAACCGCACCTTTCGTACGCAGCCTGTCCACAACATATTTGTTATGGACAACTTCGTGTCGAACATAAATAGGTGCGCCAAATAACTCTAATGCTCTTTCGACAATCTCAATTGCACGGTCTACACCAGCACAAAAACCCCGTGGATTTGCCATTACTATTTTCATTGCTTTTTACCTGTAAACTGAATTCCATAAGTCAATCCTGGCAAGCTACTTTGCTTTGCAGCATGTGTCAATTAATCTAAAGCTAAAATCACCCTAACTGGTTGTTTATCAAAAATTATTTTCCTCATCATTGAACCATATAGCATCAATAATCAGCATCGTGGCGCCCATGAATATAGCCGAATCAGCAATATTGAATGCCGGCCATGGATTAAATATTCTCCAAGGCAAAAAACTCAGAGAAACATCAATAAAATCGACAACATAACCTAGGATAATACGATCCCAGAGATTCCCCAACGCACCACCTAAAATCAGTGCTAATGCACAAGCCATCCATCGTTGACCAGCCTTTAAGCTATAAAGCCATATAAATATAAATATACTTACAGCTAGCGCTAGACAAATAAAAAACCATCGTTGCCAACCACCTGCATCACTGAGGAAACTGAAAGCAGCGCCCATATTATGCATGAGCGTCAGGTTAAAACCTGAAGTGACAGCAACCGGATCATGCATTTGCAAATACTGGCTCGCCAGATTCTTTGTCCATAAATCCAGAATGAAGATAATAGCTGTCAGCCAGAGCCATCTTAGTCCACCTACTTTTTTTAATATTGAGGATAAATCAATCATTGAAGAAAATTACTTTAAGCGTAATGTCTTGACTCACCATTGGCATCGACATTCTCGATACAACGACCACATAATTCCGGATGCTCGTCGTGACTGCCGACATCTTCACGATGATGCCAGCAACGAACACATTTATCGTGGTTGGAAACGGTCACCTTAATTTTAATACCGCTAATTTCAGTCGTCACAGCATCATCATAACTTTCTGATAAAGGGTATACAGTTGCATAGGACGTGATCAGCGCGAAACGTAATTCATCACCAAGCTGCTTTAATAAGGATGATTGTTCATCATCACAATAGAGGCTCACCTCACTGTCCAATGCTGAACCAATCTCTCCTGCTTCACGTAATTTTTCTAATTCTTTGCTCACTTCATCTCGAACATGAATCACCTGTTGCCAATAATCACCACGTTCCTGAGAAGCTGTTTTTGCGGGGAAATTTTCGTACCACGCTTCAAGAAAAATAGACTCACCTCTTTCGCCGGGGATATGCTGCCAAAGTTCTTCCGCAGTAAAACTGAGTACCGGCGCTATCCATCGAACAAAAGCCTCAGTAATATAATACATGGCAGTCTGTGCAGAATGACGCCCCAGGCTATTTGCTTGCATGGTATACATGCGGTCCTTTGTGATATCCAGATAAAAGCCGCTCATCTTTACCCCGCAAAACTGCTTTAATTTCTGAAATATTTGATGAAACTGATAGTTGTTATATGCCAATTGAATATCTTCCTGCAACAGGATTGCCTGATCAACCGCCCATTTATCCAATTCAAGCATTTCATTATAGGCGACACAATCAGTCTTGGGATTAAAACCATCAAGATTGGAAAGCAAATAACGCGCAGTATTTCTTATTTTTCGATAGGCATCTGCCATGCGTTTGAGTATCTCATCCGAGACATGCATTTCATTACGATAGTCTGTTGCTGCTACCCATAAACGCAGAATATCCGCGCCCAAAGAATTCATAATCTTTTGTGGGGCAACGACATTGCCTTTTGACTTGGACATTTTCTTGCCCTGCGCGTCCACTGTAAACCCATGTGTCAACACACTTTTATAAGGCGCAACGCCATTGACGGCGATCGATGTCAGTAAGGATGACTGAAACCAGCCACGATGCTGGTCCGATCCTTCAAGATATAAATCCGCTGGGAAAGTTAATCGTTCATCTACATCCACTATACTTGCATGAGTGACACCAGAATCAAACCAAACATCTAATGTATCTGTTATTTTTTCGTAATCATCGGCTTCATCGCCCAATAGTTCATTGCATTTGAGTTCAAACCAAGCATCAATGCCTTCTTTTTCTACTCGAACCGCAACTTCCTCAATCAATCGTTGCGATTCAGGATGCAATTCACCTGATTGCTTACTCACAAATACTGCTATCGGCACGCCCCATGTTCTCTGGCGAGAGATACACCAATCAGGTCGATCACGTACCATGTCATCGATACGTCGCTGTCCCCAATCTGGCATCCAGTCAACATTTTTAATTTCTTGCAAAGCTTTTTGGCGCAGTCCATTATCATCCATGCTGATAAACCACTGTGGTGTTGCCCGGAAAATAATAGGAGACTTGTGACGCCAGCAATGCGGATAACTATGTTGCATTTGTTCATGGTGCAACAACATTTGTTCTTTAGTTAAGACTTCAATCACATGAGTACTGGCCTTAAAGACATGTTCGCCGGCAAATATTTCAGTCTCAGGAAGAAAGCAACCATTACTGCCAACAGGGCTGTTTACTGGCAAGTCATATTGCATGCCAACAATATAGTCATCCTGGCCATGGCCCGGTGCAGTATGTACTGCACCAGTACCTGCTTCAAGAGTGACATGATTGCCAGAGATAACCGGCACTTCACGATCATAAAATGGATGTTTGAGTTTAAGCCCTTCCAGTAAAGCACCATTTAATGTTGTAAGTATATGATAATCTTCAATACCTGATCGCCGCATCACAGATTCGTGCAATTCTTTTGCTAGCAACAATCGTTGCAGGCCATTTTCTGTCTGGCACTGTACTAATACATATTCAAAATCTGGATGTACGCTGACCGCCTGATTTGCTGGCAATGTCCATGGCGTTGTAGTCCAGATAACAATTGAAATATCGCCTTGGCCTTTAGCTTCAATTGCTCTCTGATCAACTAAAGAAAACAGAACATCAATCGCAGGGGAAAATTTATCTTCATATTCAACTTCTGCCTCTGCCAAGGCAGAAGCACAATCAATGCACCAATGCACTGGCTTGGAACCTTTATGCAAATGACCCGCAGCAATGATCTTTCCCAAGGCGCGAATAATGTTGGCCTCGGTTTTATAATCCATGGTCAAATAAGGTTTCTGCCAATCCCCTAGAATGCCCAGACGTTGAAAATCAACACGCTGTTTTTCAACTTGTTTAGCTGCATAATCACGACAGGCATTGCGAAAGGTATGCGCATCAACTTTATGCCCGACCTTGCCTATTTTTTTCTCCACCATCAGCTCGATAGGTAAGCCATGACAATCCCAGCCAGGGATATAAGGTGCATCGTAATCACCTAAGCTACGCGCCTTGACGATAATGTCTTTTAAAATTTTATTGACCGCATGACCAATGTGAATATCGCCATTGGCATAAGGAGGGCCGTCATGAAGAATAAACGTATTTTTACCCGACTGGCGACTCCTGATCTGACCATAGATATCCATTTTCTGCCATTTCTTTAGCATCTCAGGTTCGCGATTTGCCAGGTTTCCCCGCATAGGAAAATTTGTTTTAGGTAGGTTCAGCGTATCCTTGTATCTGGACTTGGATTCAGACATTTATTCAATTATTTTTCCGGTTTAACAGATTTTGTGCCATAAATATTGGTCAATGAACATAAGCCCGTGAAGTATAGGGATGTGCGATTATTATTCAATCTATACTGATGTAGTTTTACCAGCCTCAGCACCATTTTTAGAAAAATATTGCCGTGCATTTTCAATATCAGTTTCCATAGCCCTTTTCAGTTCATCAATATCAGAAAATTTCGATTCTGCTCTTAGTTTCTGCAGAAATTCCACGCGAATATATTTCACATAAATGAACTCATCAAAATCCAGAATATGCGTTTCCAGACGCATACCTTTACCATCAAACATGGGACGCGTACCAATGCTGGTCACAGCCGGATAAATTTTGTCATCGAACTGATGGACACGCGTAATATAGACACCCGTGACAGGGCTGCGGAGCCTGTGCAATTCCATGTTTGCAGTTGCAAACCCCATCTGTCTACCTCGTTTATCACCGTGAACCACCCTACCGCTGATGGCATAGCCTCTTCCCAATAACTGACTGGCTAATTTCAGATCGTCATTTACCAATGCCTGCCTGATTCTTGTGCTACTAATCCGCTGCCCCCCAGACAAACAGGTGTTGGTATGATTCAGTTCATAACCAAACTCATCGGCCATTTTCTCCAGTGTTGCATAATCACCTTGTCGATTCTTGCCAAAACGAAAATCATCGCCCACCACAAGATGTCGAATATCTAAACCATCAATTAAGAGCCGCCTAACAAAATTTCTCGCAGAAAGATTGACCAATTCTTCATTAAACTTTAGACAAACCAAGCGATCAACGCCCAGAAGATTCAACGCTTCAATTTTTTCTCTTAGACGAGTTAATCTTGCAGGAGCATTCTCTGGTGAAAAATATTCCTGTGGTTGCGGTTCAAAAATAATAACCACGGTGGGCAGATTATGTTGCTTTGCAATTTCTTTAAGCTGCGAAATGATCGCTTGATGGCCTAAATGCAAGCCATCAAAGTTACCAATGGTTGCAACACATTTTTTATGGTGTTGTCTCAAATTATTAAGGCTGCGTATCAATTCCATAGGCAATATCAACCCTAACCTGTATTCGGCATCATGGCCTGTAGACGTAAGCCAGTTAACCATAAGGCAGCAAAATAACTCATCCCTCCAACAATAATCCAGAGACTCAATTGCATAACACGCGTTATTAAATCCCAATCGGTCCACAAAGAAACAGCGGGCGACACAAAAAATATTAAGGCGGCCATCACCGATGAAGCAAAAACAATTCTAAACGTAAATATCAACCAACCATCTTCAGGAATATAAAACTGTCCTTTGCGCAGAAAGTAAAAAAGCAGTCCTGCATTGATGAACGCAGCGAGAGAAGTTGCCAAAGCCAAACCTGCGTGTGCAAGTGGACCTATAAAAATCAGATTCATAACGATGTTTGAAAACATTGCGACCACACCAATCTTCACTGGTGTTTTTGTATCCTGCCTTGAAAAATATCCGCTAGCCAACACCTTAACTAGAATAAACCCAGGCAAGCCAATCGCGTAAGTCAGTAAGCTCCTGGCCGACATATCTACATAAAAAGGCGTGAACTCTCCATGTTGAAAAATAGTGGTAAGCATTGGACCTGCCAACATCATCAGACCGATGGTTACAGGGATGCTGATCAAAAATACCCATTTCAGCGCCCAATTCAACATATGCGAAAATTTATGCGTATCACCTTGCGCATGTTTCTCTGACAGATTCGGCAAAATCACAGTTGCCAATGCTACGCCAAATACACCTAGTGGAAATTCCATCAATCGATCAGAGTAATACAGCCAGGAAATACTGCCAGTAACCAAGAACGAGGCCATAAACATATCCACAATTAAGTTGATTTGCGATACGGAGATAGCAAAAAGGGTTGGCAACATCAACTTCAGTATCCTACTAACCCCAGAATGATTTCTTTTTAATTGAGGTCTAGGCAATCGTTTCACGCCGAGAAGGAAGGGTATCTGAAAAAGCAACTGCACTACCCCAGCAATAAACACACCCCATGCCAATGCCGTCACTGGCTGCTCTAGCAATGGTGCCAACCAGATAGCGCATGAAATAATTGATATGTTTAACAATACAGGCGTGAATGCAGGCACCGCAAACTTTCCATAGGCATTTAATATGCCTCCTGCAAAGGCCGTCAATGATATAAATAGGATGTAGGGAAAAGTAATCCTGAGCATGTAGGTGGATAATGCGATTTTTTCCTCATCTCCAAAAAAACCAGCAGCAAATACCATGATGATGATTGGCGCTGCGACCACGCCAACCAGTGTTACAAAAAACAGAACCAGTAATAGTTTGCCGCTGATATGATCCAGCAAATCCTGCACATCTGCCTCATTGCGCTGATTTTTGTATTCTGTCAGCACTGGCACAAATGCCTGAGAAAAACCGCCTTCAGCGAATAAGCGCCGCAGGTAATTCGGTATTTTAAAAGCCACGAAGAATGCATCAGAACTTGCCCCTGCCGCAAAAAAATGCGCGATAACAATATCGCGTGCTAATCCGAAGATTCGCGAGATAGTTGTCATCAAGCTGACAACAAATGTAGATTTAAGTAATTGTTTCGACAAGGTTAAGGAGTGACCAAAATTGGAATAATTTAATTTAATTCTGCTATATGTAAGCTATCTAACTGTTTATTATAGCATTTATTCTAAAAATCAGAGAATAATATATTCAATGACAAGGATTGACAAATAAGACCAAGATAAGCATAGTTACGCGCCTTTAAGAAGACATAATTTTTAGGTATTAATCAGGAGTTTAACATTGGCTAATATTGCCTCAGCAAAGAAAAGAGCACGTCAAAGTGAAATGCGCCGCCAGCATAAGGCGGGGCAACGGTCCATGCTCAGAACCTTTATGAAAAAGGTTGATGCAGCTATCGAAAGTAAAGATAAAGAAGCCGCCGCCAATGCCTATCAAGCCGCAGTTCCTGTTATCGATAGCGCAGTGAATAAAGGTTTAATTCACAGGAATAAGGCAGCACGCCGTAAGAGCCGCTTAAACGCCCGCGTTCACGCACTTTAAGTGCTGCTCTAATCCAATATCTCAAGGAAGCCAACTATTAAACTATAGTCGGCTTCTTGCGTTCTACTGGCTTGCTGTCTATCCAGCCGGCTAGATTGATTTAGAGCAGAATCAAATCATCACGATGAATTAGCTCGGCAGAATCAATATAACCTAATAGAATTTCAAATTTATCACTGCTCTGCCCCATGATTTTACGCGTCTCTACAGCATCATAATTCACCAGACCTCGTGCGATCTCCTTACCCCATGGATCAACGCAGGTAACGATTTCACCACGTTTAAAATCACCCTCAATATCAACTACGCCAACAGCAAGCAGGCTTTTCCCTTGCCCAGATAATACATCTGCTGCGCCCTTGTCAATCCTTAAAATACCATTGGTCTTTGACAAGCCAGCCAGCCATTGTTTACGTGCCGTCAATGCCTCCTGATGACTACTTAGCAAGGTTCCGCAAACTTCACCCTGAGCAATCTTCTTGAGGGTATCTTCAGCCAATCCTGAAGCAATGACCGTGCTTGCACCTGACTTCGCAGCCATTGACGCTGCCCTCAATTTTGTCAGCATACCGCCTCTACCAACCGCACTGCCTTCCCCCGCGTAATTTTCCAGTGATTTATCCCCAGCTTCGGCCTCACTTATGAATTGTGCTTGAGGGCTCAAGCGTGGATCTGCTTCGTAAAGACCTTCCTGATCTGTTAACAAAACTAACAAGTCGGCATCAACCAGATGCGTGACTAAACTTGCCAGCGTATCGTTATCACCAAAACGCAGCTCATCCGTTGAAACCGTGTCATTCTCATTGACGATGGGTACAACGCCCAACTTTAGCAGGGTTCTCAATGTACTCCTTGCGTTAAGATAACGCTCGCGATTTGAGATGACTTCATGGCCAAGTAATATCTGTGCCGTCTGGATCTGGTAGTCCTGAAAACAAGACTCCCATGCCTGAATCAGTCCCATTTGTCCGACCGCAGCCGCAGCCTGCAATGCGTACACCGCATGAGGCCTATTTTTCCAGCCAAGGCGGGTGATTCCCTCTGCGATAGCGCCTGATGAAACAATGACAATTTCATGGCCTTGTTGCCTCAACTCATAAATCTGTTTGACCCAGACATTTAGAGAATCGACACGCAGACCACAGTCCTCATTGGTTAGCAATGCGCTGCCCAACTTAACCACCCAACGTTTGGTCTGTTTTATTTTCTTTCGTGCTTCACTCATTACAGAGACCTTTGCATAATTGTCGGAAGCACGGCTTCAGCCGCGCAAAACCGTTGTAGATGGCGGGACTTATGTACAGGATGTACGGTATGCCGATTTTGCATGGAGCAAAAATCGGTTATGTACAGGATGTACGGGCCAGATAACTGCTTCTGCGTAATCTGCACTTCCGCCTTCCACGGCGGTCGTATGCCGATTTTGCATCGCTACATGGGTGTAACTTATTAGAACAATGTCAGGAGCAATTGTCGAGGAGCAAAAAATCGGCAAAGCCCCACTTCCGATCATTTTTTGAATTGCACCCACAGGGCACAAGCACCCACAGGGCACAAGCACCCACAGGGCACAAGTACCCACAGGGCACAGGTGCAAAGGTCTCATTCAATACAATTCCCGTGAATCTTCCTGCTGATTTTCTTGAGAATCTTTCAGGAGTTTCTCTTGGCGTTTTTCTTCTGTCCCCCGTTCTTCTATCCACTGATAAATAGCTTGCGCCAAATCATTACAACCTGATCCAGTTGTTGCCGAGATCCGGAAAACAGGCATTTCAGTCGCCAGTTTTTTTATCAAACTCTCACTGAATTCATCGACATCCTCAGCACTCATGAGGTCTATTTTATTCAGCACCAACCATCTAGGCCTATCTCCCATGCCTCGACCAAATGCAGCTATTTCCTGTTCTATCACATGTATATCACTAACGACCTTGTCCACATTAGCATCAAAACCGATATCGACAATGTGTAATAACAGATGCGTTCTGGATAGATGTTTTAGAAATTGTATGCCAAGTCCTGCACCTTCGGCGGCACCCTCGATCAATCCTGGGATGTCGGCAATCACAAAACTTGCTCCTGCTGCTATCTTAACCGCACCCAGATTAGGATATAGGGTTGTAAACGGATAATCCGCGACCTTGGGCTTGGCATGGGAGACCGCGCGTATAAAGGCTGATTTACCAGCATTGGGCAAGCCAAGCAGGCCGACATCAGCCAATACCTGCATCTCCAAAAGCAATGTACGCTTTTCACCCCGCGTACCTTCTGTTGTTTGTCTTGGCGTCCTGTTGGTACTGCTCTTGAAGCGAGTGTTGCCTAAACCATGCCAACCACCCCTAGCGACCAATAAAGGCTCATCTACAGAGATCATATCGCCAATAATTTCATCCGTGTCAGCATCTTTCACCAAGGTCCCCAAAGGTACCTTAATGGTTAAATCATTACCGTACTTGCCATGGCATTCTCTACCCATACCTTTCTGACCTTGTCTGGCACGAAATAATCTTTTATGGCGGAAATCGATCAGTGTATTGAGCCCTTCGTCGGCGATGAGATAGACACTGCCACCATCACCACCATCACCACCATTAGGCCCTCCACGAGGCACAAATTTCTCTCGACGGAAACTCAGACAACCATCGCCACCATCACCTGCCTCGACCTTGATTGATGCCTCATCTACAAATTTCATTTTTTGTTTACCAACTGCTCTATCAAAAAACCCCGCAGCAGCGGGGTTTTTTGAATGAATCATTATTTTGCCGCGTTATAGCGGGTATGGCACACTATTTTGTTTCTATCAACCCGCAATCACACTCACGAAAGTACGATTTTTCGGGCCTTTTTGTTCAAAGGCAACCTTTCCTTCAGCCTTGGCAAATAGAGTATGATCATGCCCCAGACCCACATTGGTTCCAGCATGAAATTTCGTTCCGCGTTGTCTAACCAAGATATTCCCGGCCAGAACAGCCTCGCCACCATATTTCTTTACGCCCAGTCGTTTGGATTCTGAATCCCGACCATTTCGCGTACTACCGCCTGCTTTTTTATGCGCCATTTCTTGTTAGCTCCAAATAAATCCAGTTATTTCACCGAAATTTTTACAATAGACAATTCTGTATATGCCTGACGATGCCCCATCTGCTTACGGTGATGCTTGCGGCGACGAAATTTCACAATCTTGACCTTTGGTTCACGACCGTGCGAATTTACCCTAGCAGATACTGTTGCGCCCTTAACATTAGGTGTGCCAACTGCTGCCTGTTCACCATCGACCACCATTAAAACGTCTGAAATCTCGACTGCTTTACCTGCTTCGGTATCCAGCTTTTCGACCTTGAGTAGATCGCCCTCTTTTACCTTATACTGTTTACCACCAGTTCTAATCACCGCAAACATAACACTTCTCCAACAATACCGGAGAGCGTCCCCGAGTATGATATCTTAAAGGTCGCAGATTTTAAGGAATTCACCCTGACTATACAAGTCGAAAGACGCATTAATTACGAGTTTAAATCTATAATTATCAAATCAAGGTTTTCGTAGTAATCTGCACTCCAACTTGGCAAAATTAAGGAAAACGACGTAATCTATTTTATTTGGTCACTATTAATATAATTTCAATTCGTGAAACTACTTAAGACATCGGCACCAGAACAACCAGAAAATTATATGGATGCGCTACATGGTCTACTTTACGAAGATATGAGTCAAGTAGATGCTCTGATTCAGAAAAATCTGCAATCTAAAGTCGTCTTGATCAATCAGGTTGGTCACCACATCGTCAATAGCGGCGGCAAGCGACTTAGACCAATCCTATTGCTCCTGACTGCACGTCATTTTGGATATGCCGGCTCACAACACATTAATCTGTCAGCAATTATCGAATTTATCCATACCGCAACACTACTACATGATGATGTGGTAGATGCCTCCATGCTGAGACGAGGACAGGAGACAGCTAATCAAAAATGGGGAAATGAGGTAAGCGTTCTAGTGGGAGATTTCCTCTACTCACGAGCATTTCAAATGATGATCGATACAAACTCCGTACGGCTCATGGATGTGCTGGCAAAAGCTACCAATACTATTGCTGAAGGGGAAGTTCAGCAATTATTGAATAGCCATAACCCGGGAATAAGCGAAGTCGGCTACATTAACGTTATTCAAAGTAAAACAGCAAAATTATTCGAGGCCGCCGGCAAATTAGGGGCGATCCTAAGTAAGCGTGAGCCTGATGATGAACAAGCCATGGCTAAATATGGCATGCATTTAGGGACTGCATTTCAATTGATTGATGATGTGCTTGACTATAGCGCCTCAAGTTCTGAGTTCGGTAAAAATATTGGTGACGACCTGACCGAAGGAAAACCAACATTACCCTTACTCTATGCCATGTGGAACAGTTCAGATGCGGAAGCAAATATTATCCGTGAAAGTATTTTGAATGGTGGCTTAGGTGCTATTAATGTTATTCAAAAAATTATTGCTAAAACAAAGGCAATAGAATATACCTTTGAACGCGCTCAAAAAGAGGCGGGTCTTGCCATTGCGTCATTGGACTGCTTCCCAAAAACTGAGTATCTTGATGCCATGATTAGCTTGGCTAAATTTTCATTAAAAAGACATTTTTAAATTAAGCAGATCATGCTATTCGGCGTGTAGCACAAGCCTGGCAACGCATTATTATAATCAATTATAGGGCTACGCTGGATAACTAAGCCATATCGTCTCTAACCCATTATTTCGATTAATGTTCAGCCTCGCTCTGTGGTTGTGCGGTTAAGGAATGTCATGCACGCGCCTGCAAAAATAGAGGGAGGGATAACCCTCTTGAGCAACACTATGCGGCGAGTTACTGTCATGGACAGCAATGGTAGTAATACCTTCTACTGCTAAAACTGCATCTGGCCTTCCAACAGGATGGCGTTATTGTCACCAGTACTATTACCAATGCTGTCATTGCCGGTCTGGTGTTCCCCGAATAGATTCAGGCTGAAGGGGATATTCGGGTTCCAGCGCATCCCTAGACGATAATACCTACTGTTGCTGAGACGTACCTCACCGTATGGGGTCAATAAGCCGCCCCCAGAGGTGAAGAATCCATAACCCATATTGGCCTGCAATCGTCCACGGTAGTTCTGATTCTGGTGGCCCTGATCCCTTGGCCCCTTGGGTAGACCTTGCCAGATCTGACTGCTGCCACTAACACCAACATCACCATCACCATAGCCGTAACCTGGGGTCAGGCTGAATGCCAGCCCCTGTCCACGTAGACCTGGATCCAGCACAATTGTGCCCTGAACGCCCCATTCTCTATAGTCGTCACGTCCCAGCAGGGTGTGTAACTTGCCTTCCATGGTCAGGCCGCCGTTGGTATAGCGTAAGCCTGTCCCCAAGATGGCACCAATACCCGTGTCACCATCACCGCCATCATAGCGCATGCCCAGCTCTATCAACGGCCGTAATAGGCCTCCAGATAAACCATAGGTATGCTCAAACTCCAGCAATAAGCGCAGCCGTTGGCTGTCAATGCTTTGTTCTCTAATACGGGCATCTAGGGCGTTGTCAACCAAGGGGTTATCGATGTCGGTGCGCGCCCATAGGAAGTCGCCTTTGAGGCTCAAGCCTGGCACCTTAGACAGGCCGGCCTTGGCACCGGTGGCGAAAGACCATAGGCGGGTATCGCTGCTAATGCTATTGCTGTTGTCTTCGATTTCTAGCTCGCCTTCGCCGTAGCCAACGCTGCCCCAGAGATGGTTGCCTTGGTTAGACCAGCCCAGATATGGGTAAACACTGAGTGATTGATGGTTGTAGCTCCCAGTATTGGTATCTTGGGTATAGTCAGCATCACCCTCGCTCCAGGACACCAGAGTGCCCAGTAGCAGGTGTTTGTCTATGCGTTTGTCGATACCAAACTGGGCAACGAACAGATCACCACTCCAGTCAATATCACTATCACCATCAAGGCTGAGGTAATCGCCACCAGCCCATAGGCTCAGACCAGAACCATAGCCCAGGTCATGACGACTGCCGCTACCTGCCGCTGTATTCCCTGCCGTATTTAAAGGCAGCACCAAGGATAAGTTGCTCAATATGCGCTTCCAATCCATGCTGCCGTCTTTCAGTGAACGGATGTAGCCAAGCAACTGTGCCTGATTATTCAATTGCAGGGTCTGCCCATCTAACTGATAGCTTGCCTTTGGTGGTGTGCCCGTGGATAGGAGAGTATCAATGCGGTTACTCACTGCTGTCATGATGCTCGCCACTGTGCCCTGAGTGAGTTTTGATAAAACCTCATCGTTCAAGGCACTGACACCCATCAAGCTGTTGGTGTCAGCCACTGCCGCCGCATTGACGGTGATGGTGAACGTCAGACTGTTGGCATCGCCGCCTGCCATGTTGGCATCGCTATCCATGACTGTGTAGGTGTAGGTCTGCATACTAGCGGCCATGGTTGGTATGCCCGAGATAGTACGGGCATCGGCAGCAAAGCTGAGTCCAGCCGGCAAGGCTGGGGTCAAGGCGTAAGTTAGCGCACCATTGCCACCACTGGCTTCTGGCAGGGTGAGCGTGGTAATCGTGGTGTTAACGGTGTGGGTCTGGTTGGCAATGTTTGCGCCCTGCGCGAAGCTTGGGGCAGTGTCAGCCACTGCCGCCGCATTGACGATGATGGTGACTATTTCCATAGCATCAGGGCCGCTACCAGCGGCATTGCTGGCGGTAATCATGTACGCAGTCATAGTCGCTGTCTTAGTAGGTGTGCCAGAGATGGTGCCGTCGCTGGTGTTAAAGTCCAGGCCTGTGTTCATGTTTAGGTTTGGCATGATCCTGTAGCTAGCTACTGCGCCACCAGCTGAGGCATCAATGGTGATATCAGCAATGGCGGTGCCCACGGTGGCGGTTAACATACTGCTGCTGACGCTAATATTGGGGGCAGCCACTTCAGGCGCAGCCGCCGTTGGCGTACCTGAGATGGTGCCAGTGCTTGCGTCAAACGACAGTCCATTAGTGATAGCCGGCATGATGCTGTAGCTGGCAACCGTACCGCCTGTTGAAGCGATGGTTATCGGCGTGATAGCCGTGCCCGCTGCTACCGTTACTGTGGCGGGGGTGATGCTGATAATTGGGGCGGCTACGGCTACGGCTGCCGCCTCGACGGTGATGGCTACTGTCGCAGTGTCCGTATCACTGGCATTGGTTGCAGTGATGGTGTAGCTGGTTTCAGGCGCAGCCGCCGTTGGCGTACCTGAGATGGTGCCAGTGCTTGCGTCAAACGACAGTCCATTAGTGATAGCCGGCATGATGCTGTAGCTGGCAACCGTACCGCCTGTTGAAGCGATGGTTATCGGCGTGATAGCCGTGCCCGCTGCTACCGTTACTGTGGCGGGGGTGATGCTGATAATTGGGGCGGCTACGGCTACGGCTGCCGCCTCGACGGTGATGGCTACTGTCGCAGTGTCCGTATCACTGGCATTGGTTGCAGTGATGGTGTAGCTGGTTTCAGGCGCAGCCGCCGTTGGCGTACCTGAGATGGTGCCAGTGCTTGCGTCAAACGACAGTCCATTAGTGATAGCCGGCATGATGCTGTAGCTGGCAACCGTACCGCCTGTTGAAGCGATGGTTATCGGCGTGATAGCCGTGCCCGCTGCTACCGTTACTGTGGCGGGGGTGATGCTGATAATTGGGGCGGCTACGGCTACGGCTGCCGCCTCGACGGTGATGGCTACTGTCGCAGTGTCCGTATCACTGGCATTGGTTGCAGTGATGGTGTAGCTGGTTTCAGGCGCAGCCGCCGTTGGCGTACCTGAGATGGTGCCAGTGCTTGCGTCAAACGACAGTCCATTAGTGATAGCCGGCATGATGCTGTAGCTGGCAACCGTACCGCCTGTTGAAGCGATGGTTATCGGCGTGATAGCCGTGCCCGCTGCTACCGTTACTGTGGCGGGGGTGATGCTGATAATTGGGGCGGCTACGGCTACGGCTGCCGCCTCGACGGTGATGGCTACTGTCGCAGTGTCCGTATCACTGGCATTGGTTGCAGTGATGGTGTAGCTGGTTTCAGGCGCAGCCGCCGTTGGCGTACCTGAGATGGTGCCAGTGCTTGCGTCAAACGACAGTCCATTAGTGATAGCCGGCATGATGCTGTAGCTGGCAACCGTACCGCCTGTTGAAGCGATGGTTATCGGCGTGATAGCCGTGCCCGCTGCTACCGTTACTGTGGCGGGGGTGATGCTGATAATTGGGGCGGCTACGGCTACGGCTGCCGCCTCGACGGTGATGGCTACTGTCGCAGTGTCCGTATCACTGGCATTGGTTGCAGTGATGGTGTAGCTGGTTTCAGGCGCAGCCGCCGTTGGCGTACCTGAGATGGTGCCAGTGCTTGCGTCAAACGACAGTCCATTAGTGATAGCCGGCATGATGCTGTAGCTGGCAACCGTACCGCCTGTTGAAGCGATGGTTATCGGCGTGATAGCCGTGCCCGCTGCTACCGTTACTGTGGCGGGGGTGATGCTGATAATTGGGGCGGCTACGGCTACGGCTGCCGCCTCGACGGTGATGGCTACTGTCGCAGTGTCCGTATCACTGGCATTGGTTGCAGTGATGGTGTAGCTGGTTTCAGGCGCAGCCGCCGTTGGCGTACCTGAGATGGTGCCAGTGCTTGCGTCAAACGACAGTCCATTAGTGATAGCCGGCATGATGCTGTAGCTGGCAACCGTACCGCCTGTTGAAGCGATGGTTATCGGCGTGATAGCCGTGCCCGCTGCTACCGTTACTGTGGCGGGGGTGATGCTGATAATTGGGGCGGCTACGGCTACGGCTGCCGCCTCGACGGTGATGGCTACTGTCGCAGTGTCCGTATCACTGGCATTGGTTGCAGTGATGGTGTAGCTGGTTTCAGGCGCAGCCGCCGTTGGCGTACCTGAGATGGTGCCAGTGCTTGCGTCAAACGACAGTCCATTAGTGATAGCCGGCATGATGCTGTAGCTGGCAACCGTACCGCCTGTTGAAGCGATGGTTATCGGCGTGATAGCCGTGCCCGCTGCTACCGTTACTGTGGCGGGGGTGATGCTGATAATTGGGGCGGCTACGGCTACGGCTGCCGCCTCGACGGTGATGGCTACTGTCGCAGTGTCCGTATCACTGGCATTGGTTGCAGTGATGGTGTAGCTGGTTTCAGGCGCAGCCGCCGTTGGCGTACCTGAGATGGTGCCAGTGCTTGCGTCAAACGACAGTCCATTAGTGATAGCCGGCATGATGCTGTAGCTGGCAACCGTACCGCCTGTTGAAGCGATGGTTATCGGCGTGATAGCCGTGCCCGCTGCTACCGTTACTGTGGCGGGGGTGATGCTGATAATTGGGGCGGCTACGGCTACGGCTGCCGCCTCGACGGTGATGGCTACTGTCGCAGTGTCCGTATCACTGGCATTGGTTGCAGTGATGGTGTAGCTGGTTTCAGGCGCAGCCGCCGTTGGCGTACCTGAGATGGTGCCAGTGCTTGCGTCAAACGACAGTCCATTAGTGATAGCCGGCATGATGCTGTAGCTGGCAACCGTACCGCCTGTTGAAGCGATGGTTATCGGCGTGATAGCCGTGCCCGCTGCTACCGTTACTGTGGCGGGGGTGATGCTGATAATTGGGGCGGCTACGGCTACGGCTGCCGCCTCGACGGTGATGGCTACTGTCGCAGTGTCCGTATCACTGGCATTGGTTGCAGTGATGGTGTAGCTGGTTTCAGGCGCAGCCGCCGTTGGCGTACCTGAGATGGTGCCAGTGCTTGCGTCAAACGACAGTCCATTAGTGATAGCCGGCATGATGCTGTAGCTGGCAACCGTACCGCCTGTTGAAGCGATGGTTATCGGCGTGATAGCCGTGCCCGCTGCTACCGTTACTGTGGCGGGGGTGATGCTGATAATTGGGGCGGCTACGGCTACGGCTGCCGCCTCGACGGTGATGGCTACTGTCGCAGTGTCCGTATCACTGGCATTGGTTGCAGTGATGGTGTAGCTGGTTTCAGGCGCAGCCGCCGTTGGCGTACCTGAGATGGTGCCAGTGCTTGCGTCAAACGACAGTCCATTAGTGATAGCCGGCATGATGCTGTAGCTGGCAACCGTACCGCCTGTTGAAGCGATGGTTATCGGCGTGATAGCCGTGCCCGCTGCTACCGTTACTGTGGCGGGGGTGATGCTGATAATTGGGGCGGCTACGGCTACGGCTGCCGCCTCGACGGTGATGGCTACTGTCGCAGTGTCCGTATCACTGGCATTGGTTGCAGTGATGGTGTAGCTGGTTTCAGGCGCAGCCGCCGTTGGCGTACCTGAGATGGTGCCAGTGCTTGCGTCAAACGACAGTCCATTAGTGATAGCCGGCATGATGCTGTAGCTGGCAACCGTACCGCCTGTTGAAGCGATGGTTATCGGCGTGATAGCCGTGCCCGCTGCTACCGTTACTGTGGCGGGGGTGATGCTGATAATTGGGGCGGCTACGGCTACGGCTGCCGCCTCGACGGTGATGGCTACTGTCGCAGTGTCCGTATCACTGGCATTGGTTGCAGTGATGGTGTAGCTGGTTTCAGGCGCAGCCGCCGTTGGCGTACCTGAGATGGTGCCAGTGCTTGCGTCAAACGACAGTCCATTAGTGATAGCCGGCATGATGCTGTAGCTGGCAACCGTACCGCCTGTTGAAGCGATGGTTATCGGCGTGATAGCCGTGCCCGCTGCTACCGTTACTGTGGCGGGGGTGATGCTGATAATTGGGGCGGCTACGGCTACGGCTGCCGCCTCGACGGTGATGGCTACTGTCGCAGTGTCCGTATCACTGGCATTGGTTGCAGTGATGGTGTAGCTGGTTTCAGGCGCAGCCGCCGTTGGCGTACCTGAGATGGTGCCAGTGCTTGCGTCAAACGACAGTCCATTAGTGATAGCCGGCATGATGCTGTAGCTGGCAACCGTACCGCCTGTTGAAGCGATGGTTATCGGCGTGATAGCCGTGCCCGCTGCTACCGTTACTGTGGCGGGGGTGATGCTGATAATTGGGGCGGCTACGGCTACGGCTGCCGCCTCGACGGTGATGGCTACTGTCGCAGTGTCCGTATCACTGGCATTGGTTGCAGTGATGGTGTAGCTGGTTTCAGGCGCAGCCGCCGTTGGCGTACCTGAGATGGTGCCAGTGCTTGCGTCAAACGACAGTCCATTAGTGATAGCCGGCATGATGCTGTAGCTGGCAACCGTACCGCCTGTTGAAGCGATGGTTATCGGCGTGATAGCCGTGCCCGCTGCTACCGTTACTGTGGCGGGGGTGATGCTGATAATTGGGGCGGCTACGGCTACGGCTGCCGCCTCGACGGTGATGGCTACTGTCGCAGTGTCCGTATCACTGGCATTGGTTGCAGTGATGGTGTAGCTGGTTTCAGGCGCAGCCGCCGTTGGCGTACCTGAGATGGTGCCAGTGCTTGCGTCAAACGACAGTCCATTAGTGATAGCCGGCATGATGCTGTAGCTGGCAACCGTACCGCCTGTTGAAGCGATGGTTATCGGCGTGATAGCCGTGCCCGCTGCTACCGTTACTGTGGCGGGGGTGATGCTGATAATTGGGGCGGCTACGGCTACGGCTGCCGCCTCGACGGTGATGGCTACTGTCGCAGTGTCCGTATCACTGGCATTGGTTGCAGTGATGGTGTAGCTGGTTTCAGGCGCAGCCGCCGTTGGCGTACCTGAGATGGTGCCAGTGCTTGCGTCAAACGACAGTCCATTAGTGATAGCCGGCATGATGCTGTAGCTGGCAACCGTACCGCCTGTTGAAGCGATGGTTATCGGCGTGATAGCCGTGCCCGCTGCTACCGTTACTGTGGCGGGGGTGATGCTGATACTCGGGGCGGCTACGGCTACGGCCGCCGCATTGACGGTGATGGTGACTATTTCCATAGCATCAGGGCCGCTACCAGCGGCATTGCTGGCGGTAATCATGTACGCAGTCATAGTCGCTGTCTTAGTAGGTGTGCCAGAGATGGTGCCGTCGCTGGTGTTAAAGTCCAGGCCTGTGTTCATGTTTAGGTTTGGCATGATCCTGTAGCTAGCTACTGCGCCACCAGCTGAGGCATCAATGGTGATATCAGCAATGGCGGTGCCCACGGTGGCGGTTAACATACTGCTGCTGACGCTAATAATGGGGGCAGCCACATTGACGGTAATTTCGACGCTGGCGGTATCGGTGACGGTAGGTATGCCAATGCCATTGGCGGTGATGGTGTAAGTCACCGTACCAACAGCGGACGTAACAGTTGGCGTGCCCGAGATTTCGCCAGTGCTGGTGTCAATGGATAGTCCGGCTGGTAGGTCTGGGCTAATGCTGTAGCTAACCACTGCACCACCGTTATGGGCGATGGTGATCGGGGGTATGGCGGTACCCACGGTGGCGGTCAGTGTCGGCACACTGGGGCTGATGTCGGGGGCGTCAACAATGGTAAGGACAAAGCTGGTGGCCGCAACGACGGGGGCGTTTGTAGCAAAAATGCCGTAAGTCAGCGGACTAGTGGTCATGGTTGGCGTACCCGAGATGCTGCCAGTGCTGGGGTCAAAGTTCAGCCCTGTGTGCCGCGTTTAGGGATTGACCGCTGGCTAGGCTGATGCCGTAGCTAGTCACTGGACCACCCGTACTGGTAATGGTGGTGGGGGTAATGGCGGTGCCCACGGTGGCGATCAGCGTACACTGATGATGATAATGGGGACACGCATTAACGGTGATGGTGACGCTGGCGGTATCACTGCCAGTGGTATTGGTAGCCGTGATGGTGTAAGTCTGCGCACTAGCGGGACTAGCTGGTGTGCCAGAGATGGTGCCAGTGTCGGTATCAATGGATAGTCCGGCTGGTAGGTTTGGGCTAATGCTGTAGCTATCCACCGCACCACCGGCTGAGGCATCAATGGTGATGGGGGTAATGGCGACAGCTTGGGTGGCGGTCAGTGCCGTCACACTGGGGATGATACTCGGGACGGCCACTGCCGCCGCATTAACGGTGATGGCTACTGTAGCCATAGCCATACCACCAGTATTGGTGGCGGTGATGGTGTAGCTGATTTCGTTTGCAGCCGCCGTTGGCGTACCTGAGATGGTGCCAGTGCTTGCGTCAAACGACAGTCCATTAGTGATAGCCGGCATGATGCTGTAGCTAGCCACTGCACCACCGCTTGAAGTGATGCTTATATCCGCAATAGCAGTGCCGGCTGTTGCCGTTACTGTAGCGGGGCTGATACTGATACTCGGGGCGGCTAGGGTTGGTGTCGCCGCATTGATGGTGATGGTTATTGTAGCAGTATCCGTACCAGCGCTATTGGTGGCGGTGATGGTGTAAATCACTACGCTATTAGCGGGACGACTAGTTGGTCTGCCGAAGATTTCGCCAGTGTCGGAGTTAAAGCCGAGTCCATTAGCGATGGGCGGGCTGATGCTGTAGCCACCTATTGCTGGCACTGCACCACCGTCATTCATAATGGTGATGGAGGTGATGGCACCGCCGCCCACGGTGGCGGTCAGTGTCGCCATACTGGGGCTGATATTAGGGGCAGCCAGTGCCGCCTGAACGGAGATGATGATCAGGTCGCTACTGCTGCCACCGCTATTGGTGGCGGTGATGGTGTAGACAGCCGTAGTAGCCACTGTCGTGGGCGTGCCAAAGATAATACCGTTGGTAGTGTTGAATGACAGCCCTGTGATCGCGTTTAGGTTTGGGCTGATGCTGTAGCTAGCGACTGCACCACCGCTATTGGTAATGGTGGTGGGGGTAATTTCGGTGCCCACGGTGAAGGTCGGTATACGGGGGCTGATTCTGATATTAGGGGCAACCACATTGACGGTAATTTCGACGCTGGCACTATTCGTGCCGGCGTTATTGGTGGCAGTGATGATGTAGGTCACCGCAGCAGCGACCGCAGTTGGTGTGCCCGAGATGCTGCCAGTGTTAGCATCAAAGCTGAGTCCATTAGTGATAGCCGGCATGATGCTGTAGCTAGCGACTGCGCCACCGGCTGAGGCATCAATGGTGATGGGGGGTATGGCGGCACCCACGGTGGCGGCCAGCGTAGCGGTATTGACGCTGATATTGGGGACGGACAGGGACTGAACGCTAATGGTGACCATGGCGCTATTGCTGCCGGCGTTATTGGTGGCGGTAATGGTGTAAGTCACTGCATTAGCGGCCATGGTTGGTGTGCCGAAGATAATACCGTTGGCGGTGTTGAATGACAGACCTGTGTTCGCGTTTAGGTTTGGGCTGATGCTGTAGCTAGCGACTGCGCCACCGGCTGAGGCATCAATGGTGATATCGGCAATAGCGGTGCCCACGGCGGCGGTTAACATACTGCTGCTGATGCTGATATTGGGGACGGGCAGTGACTGAACGCTAATGGTGACCATGGCGCTATTGCTGCCGACGCTATTGGTGGCGGTAATGGTGTAGGTCAGTGCATTAGCGGCCATGGTTGGTGTGCCCGAGATGCTGCCAGTGCTGGTGTCAAGGTCCAGACCTGTGTTCGCGTTTAGGTTTGGGCTGATGCTGTAGCTAGCGACTGCGCCACCAGTATTGGTAATGGTGATGGGGTTAGTAGTAATGGCGTTGCCCACGGTGGCGATCAGCATAGCGGGGCTGATACTGATACTCGGGGCAGTCAGTGCCGCAGTCGTCACAGTGGCAACATTGGAGACATCGCCAGGGCTGAAAGTATTGACAGCACTGACCCGATAACGATAAGTGGTCGCTGCCATCAAGCCGGTATCATTGTAGCTTGTGGCGGAGTCCATGGTATTAGCTGCGAGTTCCATGAAGTTGCCACTTGTGCCCGTGGCACGCTCGATGCGGTAGCCGGTGAAGCTACTGCTACCCAAAGCGCCGAAGTCCTCCGGCACGGTCCAAGTGAGCTCAATCTGATCCTGTCCCTGTGCAACCCCCGTCAGCCCAGTCGGGGCTGCGGAAAGGGTAATAGTTTCTATTGCGACTCGATAAGAGGCGGCTCCCCCCAGCGTGGGACCTTCTAAGCCGTTCTGGTTGACGGCCCTGATTCGATAAAGGTAAGTAATTTGATTGAGCTGCATCGTGGCGTCAGTGTAGCTTGTGGCAGTAGGATTGGGGGAATTCCTAGTATCAAACATAGCATCAACTGGAGCATCAACATAACGCTCAATGATGTAGCCGGTGATGGGCGCACCGCCGTCATCCAGTGGAGGAAGCCAATGGAGGGTGACATTGTTCCTATTTAATATGATATTTTCCGTGGACATCGAAGAGAATACCCTCGGGACGCTGGGGGCGGTGACCGCAATTGTCATCGCGGTGACAGTGTTGGAGGCAGCGCCAGTGCCGAGTGCATTGATGGTGCTGACTCGATAACGATAAGTGGTCGCTGCCATCAAGCCAGTATCATTGTAGCTTGTTGTGGCGGGGTCCATGGTATCAGCTACGAGATCCATGAAGTTGCCACCTGTGCCCGTGGCACGCTCGATGCGGTAGCCGGTGATGGGCGAGCCCCCGTTGCTGAATGGCGCAGTCCAGGTGAGATCAATTTGGTTCCGCCCTTGTACAACCTCCATCAGCCCGGTCGGGGCGTCGGGGACGGTATTAGAGGCCCTTGTCGTGCCACTGAACGTATTAGAGGGGGCACTGTTGCCAGCACTATTGACGGCCTTGATTCGATAGTGGTAAGTACTGCCCGGGTCGAGTCCGGTGTCCATAAATTCGGTGACACCAAGGGTGGTTGAACCGGCTACTACCAATGCTGCGAATGATGTTTGCGAGGAACGCTCGATGCGGTAGCCGGTGATGGGTGCGCCACCGTTCCTGAGCGATGCAGTCCAGGTGAGATCAATCTGGCTCTGCCCTTGTGCAGCCCCCATCAGCCCAGTCGGGGCATCGGGGGCGATAGCAGGAGAAGTCATCACATCAACTCTTCCACTTGATAGACTCTGGAGTGGGACGACAGAGGGCATTGCGAGAGTTTCGCGAGTTCTGAGGGTACTGATGGCAAATACCTCATAACCGTAGTTTGTGCCAGCGGACACAGTATCAGTGTAGCTTGTAACGACGCCAGCATTAGCTACAAGTGTCGTGGTGGGTTGCGAGGACGGCAAGGTAACCCGCTTAATATGGTAGCCCATGATGGGCGTGCCACCGTCATCCGCCGGCGGCATCCAATTGAGGGTGATCTCATCTGGTCTTGTCGAGGTCGCGGTCAGGTTGCTCGGCGGGTCTGGCGCTCTTTTACCAGTCGTTATGCTTGCTATATCAGAGGGCGAACTCTCGCCGTCGTTATTGATGGCAAATACCCGGTAGCGGTAAGTGGTGGCAGCTCTGAGCCCAGATTCGCCGAGGAATGTGGTGCCAAAAATCCCAAAGCCAGAACTTGAGAATATTAACTCCATGAAATCGCCATCTGTGCCCGTGGCACGCTCGATGCGGTAGCCGGTGATGGGCGAGCCACCGTTGTTGAGTGGCGCAGTCCAAGTTGCATCGGCTTTACCCTCGCTGGCTTCGAGCACTGTCAGCCCGGTCGGGGCACCAGGGGGGGCAGCATGGACGGCATTGACCAACGCCACAAATAACAGCAGACAACCAGCGATACAACGTGACAGATAATGGAATGTTTGCATAGGTACGTAAAATCCCCTTGACCAGCAATCGCAGAAACCGAGAGAGATTATTTTAATTCCATTATAAAATTTTAATTTCATTATAAATTTGATTCTATAAATCTTAAAGTAATTAATCTAAAGTAATTACTTTAATAATCTAATTTGCAATTATGTCATATATTACTGTTAATGCAAGTTATTTATAATTAGCAATCAACAAACCTATCTGTCCTCTGGCTGAATTATAGGTGAAATTGGTGATATTCTGGGCAGAAAACATGCCTCCTGCGCAGGATCAGCGAGGGTTATCTGCGCTCATTTTCCGACAAGCCCGAAGGTATTGCCCACGTTGCCCCAGTGGCGGTGCTGTCTTTGGTGATGAAGGGCGCTGTGTGAACCTGGGCAAAACCACACTCAAGCGCCAAGGCTGTCATGATGCAACGATCAAGCCAGCCAATATGCAGGGCAAAGAGACTAAATTAAAGAGCGTTGGCTTTTGATGTTCAGCCTCGCTCTGTGGTTGTGCGGTTAAGGAATGTCATGCACGCGCCTGCAAAAATAGAGAGAGGGATAACCCTCTTGAGCAACACTATGCGGCGAGTTACTGTCATGGACAGCAATGGTAGTAATACCTTCTACTGCTAAAACTGCATCTGGCCTTCCAACAGGATGGCGTTATTGTCACCAGTACTATTGCCAGTGCCATTACCAGCACTATTACCAGCACTATTACCAATGCTGTCATTGCCGGTCTGGTGTTCCCCGAATAGATTCAGGCTGAAGGGGATATTCGGGTTCCAGCGCATCCCTAGACGATAATACCTACTGTTGCTGAGACGTACCTCACCGTATGGGGTCAATAAGCCACCCCCAGAGGTGGAGAATCCATAACCCATATTGGCCTGCAATCGTCCACGGTAGTTCTGATTCTGGTGGCCCTGATCCCTTGGCCCCTTGGGTAGACCTTGCCAGATCTGACTGCTGCCACTAACACCAACATCACCATCACCATAGCCGTAACCTGGGGTCAGGCTGAATGCCAGCCCCTGTCCACGTAGACCTGGATCCAGCACAATTGTGCCCTGAACGCCCCATTCTCTATAGTCGTCACGTCCCAGCAGGGTGTGTAACTTGCCTTCCATGGTCAGGCCGCCGTTGGTATAGCGTAAGCCTGTCCCCAAGATGGCACCAATACCCGTGTCACCATCACCGCCATCATAGCGCATGCCCAGCTCTATCAACGGCCGTAATAGGCCTCCAGATAAACCATAGGTATGCTCAAACTCCAGCAATAAGCGCAGCCGTTGGCTGTCAATGCTTTGTTCTCTAATACGGGCATCTAGGGCGTTGTCAACCAAGGGGTTATCGATGTCGGTGCGCGCCCATAGGAAGTCGCCTTTGAGGCTCAAGCCTGGCACCTTAGACAGGCCGGCCTTGGCACCGGTGGCGAAAGACCATAGGCGGGTATCGCTGCTAATGCTATTGCTATTGTCTTCGATTTCTAGCTCGCCTTCGCCGTAGCCAACGCTGCCCCAGAGATGGTTGCCTTGGTTAGACCAGGCCAGATATGGGTAAACACTGAGTGATTGATGGTTGTAGCTCCCAGTATTGGTATCTTGGGTATAGTCAGCATCACCCTCGCTCCAGGACACCATAGTGCCCAGTAGCAGGTGTTTGTCTATGCGTTTGTCGATACCAAACTGGGCAACGAACAGATCACCACTCCAGTCAATATCACTATCACCATCAAGGCTGAGGTAATCGCCACCAGCCCATAGGCTCAGACCAGAACCATAGCCCAGGTCATGACGACTGCCGCTACCTGCCGCTGTATTCCCTGCCGTATTTAAAGGCAGCACCAAGGATAAGTTGCTCAATATGCGCTTCCAATCCATGCTGCCGTCTTTCAGTGAACGGATGTAGCCAAGCAACTGTGCCTGATTATCCAATTGCAGGGTCTGCCCATCTAACTGATAGCTTGCCTTTGGTGGTGTGCCCGTGGATAGGAGAGTATCAATGCGGTTACTCACTGCTGTCATGATGCTCGCCACTGTGCCCTGAGTGAGTTTTGATAAAACCTCATCGTTCAAGGCACTGACACCCATCAAGCTGTTGGGGGCAGCCTGGACGCTAATGGTAACCATGGCGCTATTCATGCCGGCGCTATTAGTGGCGGTGATGGTGTAAGTCACTGCATTGCAGTTGGTGTGCCCGAGATTGCCAGTGGTGGTGCAATGGATACCGCTGGCAGTTGTTGGCTGTAGTAGCCTGAGATGTGATGCCAGTGGTGGCAGTCAATTGCTGCTGAGTCCAATGGCTGACGCAATGGTAACCATGGCGCTATTGATGCTATAGCTGGTGTAAGTCACTGCACCACCGCAGTTGGTGTGCCCGAGATGCTGCCAGTATGGTGTCAAATAGTCCGGTGCAGGTCTGTTGATGCTGTAGGTAGCCACTGCACCACCCGTATTTATAATGGTGATGGGGGTAATAACAGTGCCCACGGTGGCAGTTAACATATTGCTGCTGACGCTGATAATGGGGACGGGCAATGGCTGGACGCTAATGGTAACCATGGCGCTATTCATGCCGGCGCTATTAGTGGCGGTGATGGTGTAAGTCACTGCATTAGCGACCGCAGTTGGTGTGCCCGAGATGCTGCCAGTGGTGGTGTCAATGGATAGTCCGGCTGGCAGGTCTGGGTTGATGCTGTAGCTAGCCACTGCACCACCCGTATTTATAATGGTGATGGGGTTAGTAGTAATAACAGTGCCCACGGTGGCGGTCACGTACTGGGGCTGATGCTGATAATGGGGGCAGGCGGTAATTTCGGCTGGCGCTAGCGGTGACGGTAGGCATGCCAACGCATTGGCAGTGATGGTGTACCAACAGCGGACGTAACAGTTGGCGTGCCCGAGATTTCGCCAGTGCTGGTGTCAATGGATAGTCCGGCTGGTAGGTCTGGGTTGATGCTGTAGAGCTACTGATGGTGGCGGTCAGTGTCGCCACACTGGGGTGAGCTGAAAAAGCCGGCGAACGAAACGTCGGGGGCGTTTGTATTGCAAAAATTCTGCAACCGCCGTTGGTGTACCCGAGATGCTGCCAGTGGTGGTTAGCTAAGTCAAATAACAGTGGACCCCAGTATTTATAATGGTGATGGGGGGTTGCCACGGTGGCGGTCAGTATCCGGGGTTGATGCTGATAGCTGGCTAACCGCACGCTGGCGCCATACCAGCGGTATTAGTGGCGGTGATTGTAAGTCAGCGCACTAGCGGGACTAGTTGGTGTGCCTATAGTACCAGTGCGTCAAACATAGTCCATTGCCAATGGCGATGCTATAGCTTGCCGTTACGGTAGGCATCATGGTGATGGGGGTATGCGACATGGGTGGCGGTCAGTGCCGGCTGATGTCGGGGGGCCAGTGCCGCATTAACGGTGATGGCTACCGTCGCGGTCCGTATCACTGGTATTAGTTGGCAGTGATGGTGTAGCTGATTTCGTTTGCAGCCGCCGTTGGCGTACCTGAGATAGTGCCAGTGCTTGCGTCAAATAACAGTCCATTAGTGATAGCCGGCATGATGCTGTAGCTGGCACTGCACCACCGCTGAGGCATCAATGGTTATATCCGCAATAGCAGTGCCGGCTGTTGCCGTTACGGTAGGGTGATGCTGATAATCGGGGCGGCTACGGCTACGGGTGCCGCATTAACGGTGATGGCTACTGTAGCCGTACCACCGCGTATCCGTATCACTGGCATTGGTTGCAGTGATGATGTAGGTGATTTCGTTTGCAGCCGCCGTTGGCGTACCTGAGATGGTGCCAGTGCTTGCGTCAAACGACAGTCCATTAGTGATAGCCGGCATGATGCTGTAGCTAGCCACTGCACCACCGGCTGAGGCATCAATGCTTATATCCGCAATAGCAGTGCCGGCTGTTGCCGTTACTGTAGCGGGGGTGATGCTGATACTCGGGGCGGCTACGGCTACGGGTGCCGCATTAACGGTGATGGCTACTGTCGCAGTGTCCGTATCACTGGCATTGGTTGCAGTGATGGTGTAGGTGATTTCGTTTGCAGCCGCCGTTGGCGTACCTGAGATGGTGCCAGTGCTTGCGTCAAACGACAGTCCATTAGTGATAGCCGGCATGATGCTGTAGCTAGCCACTGCACCACCGGCTGAGGCATCAATGCTTATATCCGCAATAGCAGTGCCGGCTGTTGCCGTTACTGTAGCGGGGGTGATGCTGATACTCGGGGCGGCTACGGCTACGGGTGCCGCATTAACGGTGATGGCTACTGTCGCAGTGTCCGTATCACTGGCATTGGTTGCAGTGATGGTGTAGGTGATTTCGTTTGCAGCCGCCGTTGGCGTACCTGAGATGGTGCCAGTGCTTGCGTCAAACGACAGTCCATTAGTGATAGCCGGCATGATGCTGTAGCTAGCCACTGCACCACCGGCTGAGGCATCAATGCTTATATCCGCAATAGCAGTGCCGGCTGTTGCCGTTACTGTAGCGGGGGTGATGCTGATACTCGGGGCGGCTACGGCTACGGGTGCCGCATTAACGGTGATGGCTACTGTCGCAGTGTCCGTATCACTGGCATTGGTTGCAGTGATGGTGTAGGTGATTTCGTTTGCAGCCGCCGTTGGCGTACCTGAGATGGTGCCAGTGCTTGCGTCAAACGACAGTCCATTAGTGATAGCCGGCATGATGCTGTAGCTAGCCACTGCACCACCGGCTGAGGCATCAATGGTTATATCCGCAATAGCAGTGCCGGCTGTTGCCGTTACGGTAGTGGCGCTGATACTGATACTCGGGGCGGCTACGGCTACGGGTGCCGCATTAACGGTGATGGCTACTGTCGCAGTGTCCGTATCACTGGCATTGGTTGCAGTGATGGTGTAGGTGATTTCGTTTGCAGCCGCCGTTGGCGTACCTGAGATGGTGCCAGTGCTTGCGTCAAACGACAGTCCATTAGTGATAGCCGGCATGATGCTGTAGCTAGCCACTGCACCACCGGCTGAGGCATCAATGGTTATATCCGCAATAGCAGTGCCGGCTGTTGCCGTTACTGTAGCGGGGCTGATACTGATACTCGGGGCGGCTACGGCTACGGGTGCCGCATTAACGGTGATGGCTACTGTCGCAGTGTCCGTATCACTGGCATTGGTTGCAGTGATGGTGTAGGTGATTTCGTTTGCAGCCGCCGTTGGCGTACCTGAGATGGTGCCAGTGCTTGCGTCAAACGACAGTCCATTAGTGATAGCCGGCATGATGCTGTAGCTAGCCACTGCACCACCGGCTGAGGCATCAATGGTTATATCCGCAATAGCAGTGCCGGCTGTTGCCGTTACTGTAGCGGGGCTGATACTGATACTCGGGGCGGCTACGGGTGCCGCATTAACGGTGATGGCTACTGTCGCAGTGTCCGTATCACTGGCATTGGTTGCAGTGATGGTGTAGGTGATTTCGTTTGCAGCCGCCGTTGGCGTACCTGAGATGGTGCCAGTGCTTGCGTCAAACGACAGTCCATTAGTGATAGCCGGCATGATGCTGTAGCTAGCCACTGCACCACCGGCTGAGGCATCAATGCTTATATCCGCAATAGCCGTGCCGGCTGTTGCCGTTACTGTAGCGGGGGTGATACTGATACTCGGGGCGGCAGTCAGTGCCGCAGTCGTCACAGTGGCAACATTGGAGACATCGCCAGAGCCGGAAGTATTGACAGCACTGACCCGATAACGATAAGTGGTCGCTGCCATCAAGCCGGTATCATTGTAGCTTGTGGCGGAGTCCATGGTATTAGCTGCGAGTTCCATGAAGTTGCCACTTGTGCCCGTGGCACGCTCAATGCGGTAGCCGGTGAAGCTGCTGCTACCCAAAACGCCGAAGTCCTCCGGCACGGTCCAAGTGAGATCAATCTGATCCTGCCCCTGCGCCACCGCCATCAGCCCAGTCGGGGCTGCGGAAAGGGTAATAAGTGATGTTCCGGCTCGATAAGAGCCTTGCCTTGCTTCCTCCAGCGTGGGAAGTTCGGGACCTTCTAAGCTGTTCTGGTTGACGGCCCTGATTCGATAAAAGTAAAGAACTGCAGCAAGCTGCATCGTGACGTCAGTGTAGCTTGTGGCAGTAGGATTGGGGGAATTCCTAGTATCAAACGTAGCATCAGAAGGATCTTTTATTACATCATCAACTGTAATACTGCCAACATAACGCTCAATGATGTAGCCGGTGATGGGCACACCGCCGTCATCCAGTGGAGGAAGCCAATTGAGGGTGAGATTGTTCCTATTTAATATGATATTTTCCGTGGACATCGAAGAGAATGCCCTCGGGACGCTGGGGGCGGTGACCGCAGTTGTCATCGCGGTGACAGTGTTGGAGGTAGCGCCAGTGCCGAGTGCATTGATGGTGCTGACTCGATAACGATAAGTGGTCGCTGCCATCAAGCCAGTATCATTGTAGCTTGTTGTGGCGGGGTCCATGGTATCAGCTACGAGGTCCATGAAGTTGCCACCTGTGCCCGTGGCACGCTCAATGCGGTAGCCGGTGATAGGCGAGCCACCGTTGCTGAGTGGCGCAGTCCAGGTGAGATCAATCTGGTTCTGGTTCTGCACAACTTCCATCAGCCCGGTCGGGGCGTCGGGGACGGTATTAGAGGCCCTTGTCGTGCCACTGAACGTATTAGAGGGGGCACTGTTGCCAGCACTATTGACGGCCTTGATTCGATAGTGGTAAGTACTGCCCGGGTCGAGTCCGGTGTCCATAAATTCGGTGACACTAGGGGTGGTTGAACCGGCTACTACCAATGCTGCGAATGATGTTTGCGAGGAACGCTCGATGCGGTAGCCGGTGATGGGTGCGCCACCGTTCCTGAGCGACGCAGTCCAGGTGAGATCAATCTGGCTCTGCCCTTGTACAGCCCCCATCAGCCCAGTCGGGGCGTCGGGGGCGATAGCAGGAGAAGCACTCGTCGCATCAACTCTTCCGCTTGATAGACTCTGGCGTGGGGGAAAGGGGGGCATGGCAGATTTGAGGGTACTGATGGCAAATACCTCATAGCTGTAGCTTGTGCCAACGGGCACAGTATCAGTGTAGCTTGTAACGACGCCAGCATTAGCTACAAGTGTCGTGGCGGCTTGCCGGGACGGCAAGGCAACCCGCCTAATATGGTAGCCGATGATGGGCGTGCCACCGTCATCCGCCGGCGTCACCCAATTGAGGATGATCTCATCTGGTCTTGTCGAGGTCGCGGTCAGGTTTCTCGGCGGGTCTGGCACTCTTGTACCAGTCATTATGCTTGCTATATTAGAGGCTGGACCCACGCCGTCGTTATTGATGGCAAATACCCGGTAGCGGTAAGTGGTGACAGATCTGAGCCCAGGTTCGCCGAGGAATGTGGTGCCAATAATCCCAAATTGGGTAGGATCTGAGAATGTTAACTCCATGAAGTCGCCATCTGTGCCCGTGGCACGCTCGATGCGGTAGCCGGTGATGGACGAGCCACCGTCGTTGGACGGCGGAACGAGACTTCCTCTAGCTACACCGGGGGAGCCTTCAAACACTGTCAGCCCAGTCGGGGCACCAGGGGGGGCAGCATGGACGGCATTGACCAACGCCACAAATAACAGCAGACAACCAGCGATACAACGTGACAGATAATGGAATGTTTGCATAGGTACGTAAAATCCCCTTGACCAGCAATCGCAGAAACCGAGAGAGATTATTTTAATTCCATTATAAAATTTTAATTTCATTATAAATTTGATTCTATAAATCTAAAGTAATTAATCTAAAGTAATTACTTTAATAATCTAGTTTGCAATTATGTCATATATTACTGTTAATGCAAGTTATTTATAATTAGCAATCAACAAACCTATCTGTCCTCTGGCTGAATTATAGGTGAAATTGGTGATATTCTGGGCAGAAAACATGCCTCCTGTGCAGGATCAGCGAGGGTTATCTGCGCTCATTTTCTGGTCTGTTTTATTTATGGGCACCTCTATTAATGATCTTTTTCCGCGATTACAGCGTCAGTCTCCCGCTTTTATATTCATGGGCAAATCCTCATGTATGTCATATACACTACGGTTTTCCGTGCGCGACTTTTTAGTACTCATGAAAAATACCCACGAAAAAATCTTAATTATATAGAGATACCCCTATTAATAAGCAAGATAGATAGCGGATAAACGGTCAGAAAGTGTTTTAATTAGTTACTCAAGACAGTCGCAAAAAATAACTTTAAAGATGCTCAAAGATTGACTTGCTTTTCACATATCGCAAGCCAATCCGATTTGTCATACTATATATGTCCTATGGTTCAAGAAACTCAAACTCAGAAATCGGGCGCATCGCCAAGTGAAACTGACGAGATATATCAGGAATACATCCTACAATATGTCTCGCGTACCTTTGCGCTGACTATCCCGCAATTACCAGAAGGTTTGAGACGTGTCGTCAGTAATGCCTATTTGCTCTGCCGCATTGCCGATACCATCGAAGATGATAATGCGATCGATTCAGAGCAAACACGTTGTCTGGCTAATATGTTTGCACAGGTGGTCGCTGGGACAGTCTCAGCAAGCGAGTTTTCAAACCGGCTACACCCTTTGCTTTCCGACGATACGATCAAAGAAGAACATGATCTAATCAAGAATACAGGATCAGTCATCCGCATCACACATAGTTTTAATGATAACCAACGTCAGGCATTAAAACGTTGCATTCGTATCATGGCTAAAGGCATGGCCGATTATCAGGATACAGAAACACTTGATGGCCTGGAGAATCTGGCAGCAATGGATGAATATTGCTATTACGTCGCTGGCGTTGTTGGTGAGATGTTGACGGAATTGTTCTGTGATTACTCAGACGAAATCAATGCCAACAAAGATGAATTTATGAAGCTGGCCATCTCTTTTGGTCAGGGATTACAGATGACTAATATCCTTAAGGATATCTGGGATGACAGGAAACGAGGCGCCTGTTGGCTGCCGAGAGATATCTTTGAGACAGAAGACTTTGATCTTAGCGATTTAAATGAGAATAACAAGAATGAAAATTTCCAGCATGGACTAGAGCAACTGATTGCTATTGCCAGAGGCCACTTAAACGATGCCCTCACCTATACCCTGATGCTCCCCACGCACGAAAAAGGCATTCGGAAATTCTGCCTGTGGGCTCTGGGCATGGCGATCTTGTCACTGGACAAGCTGAACAAACATCGCGACTTTAGTAGCGGAACTGAAGTAAAGATTACCAGAAGAAGTGTTAAGGCCACGGCTGCCTCAACCAGCTTATTGGTTAGTCACGATTGGGCACTAAAAAGGCTGTTTAATTTCATCAGCCGAAATTTGCCGACAACAGATATTCGTGAGAAACTTGAGCCGCTTCAATAAGCCCTGAGCAAATAATAATTGAATTTGAAACATATACTTATGCACTATTTAATTAGCGGATACTCAATTCTCGATGCTAGATAAAACCAGAGATAAAAAAGCGCATCGATCTTTGCAGAAAGCCATTATCGATGCCAGAAATGCATTGATCTCGGAACAACAGGAAGATGGGCATTGGGTCTATCCCCTAGAAGCAGATTGCACCATCCCCGCGGAATATATCCTCATGAATCATTTCGTCGATACAATCGATGATGAACTTGAATCCAAAATTGCCGTATACCTTCGCGAACATCAGGCCGATCACGGTGGCTGGCCACTATTTTATGGTGGCGATTTTAATATAAGCTGTTCAGTTAAAAGTTATTATGCCCTGAAAATGGCAAACGACGACCCTGACGATGAACATATGGTAAAGGCGCGAGATGCCATACTTCGACATGGTGGTGCAGCACATGCCAATGTTTTTACTCGTATTCTCATGGCCATGTTTGAACAAGTACCCTGGCGTGCAACACCATTTATTCCCGCTGAAGCCATTCTGCTGCCCAAATGGTTTCCTTTTCATATAGATAAGGTTTCCTACTGGTCCAGAACTGTCATGGTGCCTTTATTCGTGCTTTGCACCCTGAAAGCTAAAGCCGTCAATCCCCGTGCCGTTGATATTAGAGAATTGTTCGTCACCCCTCCGGAAAAAGAGCAACATTATTTTCAAATCACCACGCCACTCAGCCGCGCCTTCCTGCTCCTTGATCGTGCGGGTAATCTCTTCGAAAAACTAGTGCCAAAATTTGTCAGAAATATTTCTGCACGTAAATGTGAAAAATGGTTCACCGACAGGATGAATGAAGAACATGGCATCGGCGGTATTTTTCCAGCGATGGTTAATGTCTATGAATCTCTGATTGTTTTAGGTCATGATAAAAATAGCGCTGTGGTCAAGCAAGCCAGAAAAGCTATAGACAATCTTCTGATTCATGAGGGCGAAAAAAGCTACTGCCAGCCCTGTAACTCTCCGGTATGGGATACAACACTTGCTTGTCAGACCCTAATTGAAGTACGGGGAAATGATGAACACGACGAAACAACTATAAAAATTAAGGATGGACTTGACTGGCTAAAAGAGAGACAACTGCGTAATGAGCCCGGTGACTGGCGTATCCCCTGCCCTAAATTAGAAGGTGGCGGTTGGGCATTTCAATACAGCAATTATTATTACCCGGATCTGGATGATACTGCGATGGTTGCTTGGGCAATGTGTCGAGCCGAAGATAAGACCTATGCGGAGGCTATTCATCGTGCGGCCATCTGGCTCGAAGGAATGAAATCAAAAGGAGGGGGATACGGTTCTTTCGAGGTCAACAATACCCAGTATTATCTAAATTATATTCCATTCGCTGATCATGGTGCCTTACTCGACCCGCCGACTGTAGATGTTACTGGTCGTTGCGTTGCGTTGTTTTCGCTTGCAGATAAAACAAAGTATGAACGAACTATAAAAAATGCAATTCAATATATAAAAGATAACCAGGAAGAAGAAGGCTCATGGTTTGGTCGCTGGGGAACCAATTATATTTATGGTACCTGGTCTGTACTCACGGCACTGGAACTCGCTAAGGAAGATCCGCAGCAATCCTATATACGCCATGCGATCTCATGGCTTGAAGAAATCCAGAATGAAGATGGTGGTTGGGGAGAAAGTAATGAAAGCTATTATCTGCCAAGGCATCGGCGTTCCTGTTCCAGTACATCATTTCAAACCGCATGGTCACTGTTGGCATTACTTGCCGTTGATGAAGTCAACTCTGAAGCGGTAAAGCGTGGTATTAGCTACCTGCTCAAATGTCAGGAAATAAATGGATTCTGGAGTGAACCTGATTATACAGCGCCGGGGTTTCCTCGTGTTTTTTATCTCAAATATCACGGCTACAGCAAATATTTCCCCCTTTGGGCACTTGCTAGATACAACAATCTAAACCGCCTGTCTTGAGCTATATCGGTATTGTCTGTGCGTTATCCGCAGAGGCAAACTGTCTCACAGGTAAAACTATCCCTACTAATATACCTGTACAAATTAATGAACATGCCATCGCAATAGTCTGCGGCATGGGTGAAGATAATGCCCGAGATGCGGCACAGAAATTAGTTGAGAAAAATGTGATGGCGTTAGTCAGTTGGGGAACAGCAGGGGCATTGACAGAAGAGCTGCATGCTGGAGATTTATTACTCGCAGATAATATTGTGTCTAATGATAAAAATAATTACTTATTTGATGATGACTGGAACAAACGACTTGCCAACAAACTCTATAATACTTCATTAAAAATACACAATGGCACGATTGCTCATGCTCAGCAGGTACTGACAACAACTGAAGATAAAAAGACTCTGCATAGGACAACTAATGCTCTGGCCGTTGATATGGAATCCATTGCCATCGCACAGATTGCCAATGAATCTACGCTTCCCTGTGTGTCAATTCGTGCCATTGTCGATGAGGTTTCACAATGCATTCCTGAAGCAGTGATTAAAAGCACGGATATTTTTGGACACCCATCTCTGTTTCCCCTATTCTCCAGCCTGATTCGACAACCAAGTTTGATAGCTGAGTTGATCAAGCTAGGCGCAGGCATGAGAGCCGCTGCCAAGACATTGAATACCGTTGCCAAAAATCAGGCTCTATTTAGATAAACAAGACCCAATTAAATAGTACAGATATATTCATCATGCTTACATTCCTAGGTCGGATATCCAACTATTTATTGCTCGTCTGGGTCGATATTGTTCAAGATCATAAGATACTGACTATTGTCCTCTGCCTTATCGTGGTTATTGTCTCTGTTGATTACACCAACAATAATCTTGGAATGAATACTGATACAGAAGATATGTTGTCTCCTGATCTTGCTTGGCGAAAACTGGATAAGGAATTATCAGCGGAATTCCCTCAGTTTAACAGTAACATTCTGGTCGTCATCGAAGCATCGACACCGGACCAAGCGATGGATGCTGCCGATAGGCTTTATGAACAACTAAAACAGGAAACAACATTACCCAAGGGTGCCTCTATCAATTCGTGCACGAGCACCTTGAGTCCAGAATCTCCAATAACTGCGTTGGAAAGCACTTGCAATAGCACAACTATTACAAGCACTTCCCGCCTTGCTCTTAGATATTCTGAACCTCAATCTGACTCATCCAGAATCAATAGAGGTACCCTTAAATCTATCTTCTCTTTTCGCGCTTTACCTTTCCTTAAAAAATCATCACTGCTGTTTTTTGAAGAAGATGAATTACAGGATTTATCTGATCGCCTTGCTGAAATCCAGCCATTCCTTGCCAGATTGACTGAAGATCAAAATATTCGCGGTTTATTCACCATGCTCGAAGAAGCGATTAGCGCCAAACTTGATGGGGAAGCAATTGAACTCTCCCCACTTATCAAACAAATCAATGCCTCACTTGATGCTATCTCATCAAACCAGCCCTATCAGCTTTCATGGCATAGCCTTATGACTGGCGAGAAACTTGATAAAGATATTTATCGGGAATTTATTATCCTGCAACCAGAACTTGATTATAGCGACCTGTTTCCAGCAGAGGATGTCATTGAAAAGATCAGAGCTATTGGCAATGAATTGTCTATCAATGCAGAAAATAATCTACGCCTAAAGCTGAGCGGTGGCGTTGTACTCTCTCATGAAGAACTACAAAGCGTGATGGAAGGTACGCGACTCTCCGTCATCCTTGCTCTATGTATGGTCACCGTGATTATGATTGTCGGTCTGGGTTCTTTTTGGTTGGTGTTGGCAACCATCATCACTTTGATTAGTGGGCTTATTATCACCGCTGCCTGGGCGACATTGACTGTGGGAGAATTAAATCTAATCTCCGTCGCTTTCGCGGTACTTTATATCGGACTGGGTGTAGATTTTGCGATTCATTTTTGTCTGCGCTTCCGAGAATATCTTTTAAATAATAATGATCGCGCCCTTGCCCTGCGTAAAACATCTGAAAGCTCCGGTAGCTCGCTTTTTTTATGTGCAATCACCACAGCAATCGGTTTCTATGCCTTCATGCCCACGAATTATGATGGCATCGCAGAACTGGGATGGATTTCTGGCGGCGGCATGTTTATCAGTTTTATTGTCACCATGACATTGTTGCCAGCACTGCTGGGCATATTCCCATTTAAGGCGAAACCTATTGTTCAAAATAGGCCTTATTCAAATCTTAATAATTCAATAAATAAATTGCTTGCTTTCCCGATCACTCATGCTAAAGCAATAAAGATTGCTTCTGTTCTGATTGCTAGCATACTCATTTTGGTTGTGCCCAAGGTCAAATTTGATCACAACACCCTGAATCTACAAAATCCTGAGAATGAATCTGTCAAGACTTATATGGAGCTTCTGGCAGAAAGCGAATCATCACCATGGATAGCTAAAATTCTCGTAGATAATGCAGATGAAGCTATGTTGTTAGAGGAAAAACTGAAAACATTATCTTTAGTTGACGATGTTACCTGGCTGCATAAATTTATCCCTGAACAACAGGAAGATAAATTATTTATTATTGAAGAGATAGACCTTATCCTCAGCGGCATGAATTTAAATTTGTCTCTACCTACTCCTGCTGTCGAAGACAGAATTACCGCCATCAATAACCTACGCTTGTTAATGATCTCCAGGCAGGACGAACTAGATCAAATATCGCTTGCCAGAGATCTATTAAACAAACTTGAAATTTTTATGCAACACCAGGCTCAATTAGGTGAACAACAAAAGAGTGAATTATTAATGAAGTTTGAGCATAGCCTGCTTGGCTCATTACCCGGTCGATTGGATTCACTGGATAATTCTCTTACAGCAGAAGCGGTCAGCAAGAATAGCCTTCCAACAGAATTGAGCAGTCGCTGGATCGGGCAAAATGGAAAATATTTACTTGAGATATCACCAGTAGAAAATCTGCAAAACAATGAAGCTTTAGAAAGATTCGTAGTACAACTACAATCTAATTTTCCAAACGTCATTGGTTCGCCTGTTGTCAGTGTAGAGGCAGGGGAAGCAGTTATCTCTGCTTTTAAACAGGCTTTCATCACCGCCTTGTTTGTTATTTCCTTCTTACTATATATATTAATGGATAAATATCGGGATGTACTGCTAATCATGAGCCCTATTCTAATGGCAGCAATGTTAACTGCGGCAACCAGCATGGTCTTTTCTATCCCATTAAATTTCGCCAACATTATTGCTTTGCCATTATTGCTGGGAATAGGCGTAGACAGTGGCATACATATCCTGCATCGCTATAGAAATGCACCTCCAAAGAATGGCATTATTCTCGCTACCAGTTCAGCCCGTGCTGTATTGGTCAGCGCACTCACCACCATTGTTAGTATTGGTAATCTATCTTTTTCATCACACCTTGGCACAGCCAGTATGGGAAAATTGCTGACCATTGGAATCAGTATGACATTACTCTGTACATTGATTATCCTGCCTGCTTTACTGGCGGAAACTAAGAATAAATCTGAATGAAAACACTGATAACAGGTGCAAATGGTTTTATTGGCTCAGCAGTCATGCGGCATTGTCTGAACGATGATCAGGATATCCGCGTTTTTGTCCGACCTGGTAGTAATCGAAAAAACCTTGAAAATCTGCCAATAGAAATTTTTGAGGGGGATTTACAGGATAAAACTTCACAGAAAAATGCAGTGAAAGATTGTAATGCAGTATTTCATGTCGCTGCTGATTACAGATTATGGATCCCCGATCCAGATAATATGTATCAAACTAATGTCACTGGTACGCGAAATCTGATGTTGGTTAGTGCAGAAGCAGGTGTTGAGAAAATTGTTTATACCAGTAGTGTTGCCGTATTTGGATTAAACTCAGATGGCACACCTTCTAACGAAGAGTCTCCCATGACTATCGGAGATATGATTGGTCATTATAAGCGATCAAAATATTTGGCGGAAAAAGAAGTATCGAAGCTAGTTGATGAGGATGGACTACCAGCAATCATTGTCAATCCGTCAGCACCTCTAGGGCATGGAGATATTAAACCTACGCCAACAGGCAGTATTATTCTTGATACCTTGAATGACCGCATGCCCGCCTATGTCGATACTGGTTTGAATATTGCGCATGTGGATGATGTTGCTAAAGGTCATCTATTGGCCTTTGAGAAAGGTAAGATTGGTGAACGCTATATTCTTGGTGGTGAAAATCTTAGTCTACAAGCTATCCTCGGTATCATTTGTGAATTGTCAGATAAAGAACCGCCAAAGATTAAGTTGCCACACAACCTTATCTTACCTATCGCCTGGTGCATGGAGTGCTGGGCAGAGATCAGTAAAACTGAACCCAGAGCAACTGTTGATGAGATTCGTATGTCCAAGAAACTCATGTATTTTTCTTCAGACAAGGCTATTAAGGAACTAGGCTATGAAATCAGGCCTGCAAAAGAGGCTATCAAAGATGCTATAGATTGGTTTATAAAAAATGGTTACTGCCGAAAAAAAATAGTACAAGGAAGAAATAATCTCTAGCTGAGATTTGATAGGTAAAATAACAGATATCCAAGCAGGAAGAGCATCACCCAAAAGACTGCAACACTGGTTTGAAATTTTTTACCAATAAAACTCTGTTCGCCATAAATACGCGAAATACCCAAACCAACACTACATAACAGCCTATCTGTTGCGCCACTAACATAAGTAGCCAATGAGCAATAAATCTTTTTTATAAAACTCCAGCTACCGGGCAATATTTTTCTGTACAAAAATTCCGCATCAATATTGATTGAACGCAATTCTGGTGGGTAGAGTCCCTGTTTTTGTAGCCAGACAAATGCCAGTGCCGAGAAGAACAATACCTGCAACTGTACAAGCACATGTGTCATATCGTATGGTGTATATTCAACCGAATTTGGTAACAAGCCATAAAGTAATTGTGGATTTGTGCCAATAAAGATACATAACAATGCTGCAATGGTCATTGCGATTAACATATTGTTTGGAGGGTCACTGACTCGTAGTCCAGAGTCATGGGCGAAGAATGCAAAATAAGGGATCTTGATGCCAGCATGGTGGAATACCCCGGCTGAGGCAAACAACAATGCCAGCCAAACCCCATGATAGCCTTCGGCTAAGGCAGCACTCATGACCATGGACTTACTGATAAAACCGCTGAACAATGGGAAGGCTGAGATAGAAGCAGCGCCAATGATGCAGAGGATGGTTGTTTTCGGCATGGTCTTATACAGGCCACCCAGTTCAGAACCATTCATCCGCCCTGTCATGTGCAACACCGCGCCCATAGACATAAATAATAAACCCTTAAAGATCACGTCAGTAAAAGCATGAGCTACAGCACCATTAATGCTTAAGGCTGTGCCAATCCCAATGCCACAGATCATAAAACCTAACTGATTGATCATACTGTAACCCAATACACGTCGCAGGTCATTTTCAATCACGGCATAAAAAATCGGGAAACAAGTCATTGCCATACCTATATAAACCAGCAATTCTATCCCAGGATACGCACGCGCCATACAATAGACTGCTACCTTGGTGGTAAAGGCGCTTAAAAATACTGTCCCTGTCGGCGTTGCTTCCGCGTAGGCATCTGTTAGCCAATTATGCAATAGTGGAAAGGCGCATTTAATTCCGAAAGCTATAAAAATAAGCCACGAGGCTAAACCATCTAAACCAATGTATTCGAATCGTGCATCGCCATTTTGATAAATAAACATCGCGACACCAGCCAGTAATAACATACCAGAACTCATCTGAATAATGAGATAACGAAAGCCTGAGGCCATGGCCTTGTTTGTACGGCGCGCCCAAATCAGGAAGGTTGATGAAATAGCCATCAACTCCCAAAAGATAAACAGAGTAATAAGGTCGCCAGAGAATATGGCGCCCAATGCGCTACCAACATAAAACAGAGCCGCGACTTGCTGCATGTTATCACGCACATGTAATGAATAAATAATTCCAATAAGTGCAGCAATATGAAATAAATAACCGAACAGCAGACTAAGTCTGTCTATTCTAAAAGGTTCCAGAATATAACCGAATAGAGAAAACTGTAAGGTACTGCCCTCTTCTAACCCAATCAGACTAAACCCGCCGATAATTGGCAATGCCAGTAACAAGGCATATCGAAGATAGCCGCGAAGAAATGGCAGCAATAATGCTGCAACAAAAAATAAAATAAAGGGAGGAAGACTATTCATCATCATAATAATCTTCATCCCGCATCAGTATTTTACGCATCTTTGTTGCCATCAGCACCAACGCCACACAAGCGATAAAACCATAAATGGCATAAAAACCGAAGAGGCCTTCCCATGAGTGAATGGTATGTCGATGAATAAATATTTCGGCCGCCACCAACAAACCACAAATGACATAGAAAATACGTAACGCAAAACTCACATTCTCTGGTTTGTCGAAATAATATTCTTTTTCGTCTGGCATAATATTTATTTAAATCATTTATTCGGCAATTGACTGCATTAATTCATACGCAGGTTCAGGGAAGAAAAATAACGCCACGCAGCCCACACAAGTAATTGCCATTGCAATTAAACAAGGCCACGGTGCTTCCTTAGTCCCTGCATATGCCTCATCAGGTTCGCTAAAGAATCCGCGCACAGAAATAGGCAATAGATAGGCTACATTCAGTAAAGAACTGATAAGCAGCACTAACAGTGGGGCATAATACTCAGCTTCCAATGTTCCCATCACCAGAAACCATTTACTCCACATGCCTCCCATCGGCGGTAACCCAATAATACTCATACTGCCAATCAAAAAAGCCATCATAGTAAATGGCATGGTTTTGCCCAAACCACGCATCTGACTGATCTTGGTTTTATGACTGGCGACCATGATGGCGCCTGCGCAAAAAAATAAAGTAATCTTTCCAAATGCATGCATGGCGATATGGATGCCACTGCCAATGATGCCCATGGTACTTGCCAGCATTGCGCCTAGGACAATATAAGCCAATTGACTGACGGTCGAGTAAGCCAGTCGCGCCTTAAGATTATCCTTGCTCATGGCAATGATCGAAGCAATCAGAATTGTTGCCGTCGCCATATATATTATCCACTCACTTGCACCTGTGTTTGCCAGTAAATCAATGCCAAATATATATACCGTGACTTTTAATACAGTAAACACACCCGCTTTAACCACGGCAACAGCATGTAACAAGGCGCTGACAGGCGTAGGCGCGACCATGGCCGCCGGTAGCCAACCATGAAATGGCATCAGTGCCGCTTTGCCAATGCCAAAGATGTAAAGGGCGAAGAGAATGGTAATCACTGCATCGGTTGTTTTACCTGCAAGAATACCGCCATCAGTAAAATCCAGTGTTCCAGTAATTGTCCACGTCCAGATGATGGCTAACAATTGCAAGGCAATGGAGGTTCCTAATAAATATCCCAGATAACGACGCCCAGAATATTTTGCCTCATCAGTCCCACTATGTGTTACCAATGGATAGGTGATTAGTGTAATTAATTCATAAAAAATAAATAGCGTAAACATGTTGGCACTAAAGGTAAGCCCCATGACAGACGACAGCGCTAATGCAAAACAAACATAAAAACGTGTTTGATTCTTCTCATGGTGACCGCGCATGTAACCAATAGAATAAATTGAAGTGACAATCCAGAGAAAACTGGCGACTAAGGCAAACAATATCCCCAGCGGCTCAACTGCGAAGGCTAAGGATAGTCCTGGCACGACTTCCAGTAATGTCACTTCAAGCACAGAACCCGCATTGAGAGAAGAATAAATCTTGGTGACAATCATAAATAAACTGACTGAAGAGATTAAAGTCACTGACTCTCGGAGATTAGGATGCCGACCCGTTAAACCGATTAAGGTTGCGCCTAGGGCGGGAATAAGAATCGCAGCTTCAATCAGCATCGACTTATTGCCCTCCCATCAGATAAACGGCTGCCTGTTGGGCGATGTCCGTAGTAAATGACGCATTCACGCCGAAATAAATATTCGCAAGAATAACTATCCATAGCGGAATTAACATAGATAATGGTGCTTCTTTGAACTGCATAGGCTCAGTGTCAGCATCTTGGAAATAAACAACTTCGACAACCTTCCAGATATAAATAACTGCCAGGATTGAACCTAAAAGAATCAATATAGCTAACCACCAACCCTTTTGCAGGGCAGCAACGATTAAATACCATTTACTAACAAAACCCACCGTCGTTGGAATGCCGATCAAACTTAGTCCGCCAATCACAAATGCCATTGTCGTCCATGGCATTTGCCTGCCCACACCTTTTAAGTCTTTCAGTGAAGCTGAATCGAAGCGGAAGAAGAAACATGCAATAGCCATAAACAAAGCCGTTTTAATTAAGGCATGATTGAATAAATGCAATATGCCCGCCATGACTCCAGCGACTGAAACCAGACTTATGCCTAAAATCATATAACCAATTTGGGCAATACTGGAATAAGCCAACATCTTTTTAATGTTATCTTGATATATCGCTGCCAGTGAGCCGCTGAAGATTGCCAATAGAGCCATCATCATCATCATACGATCAAGCAACATCACATCAAATACATACTCTGCACCGAAAATGCTAAACAGAAATCTGAGCAAGACATAAATAAAAACCTTACTGGTGGTACCTGACAGGAATGCAGAAACGATTGAAGGTGCATAGGTATAGGCGTTGGGTAACCAATGATGCAAAGGAAACAAACCAAATTTGATGCAGATACCAACGGTAAAAAAGGCAAATGCGGTCACGATGGTTCGTGTATCCTGCACATCTCGAATACGTTCTGCCATATCAGCGATATTCAGTGTGCCGGTCATGACATACAACAAACCAACACCAATGAGGATGAATGTCGCCCCTACCGTGCCCAATATCAGATAGCGAAAAGCCGCCAATAATGCCTGTCTATCTCGTCCGGCACTGATCATTGCATAAGAAGACAATGAGGCAATCTCGATAAAGACAAACATATTAAAGGCATCGCCGGTAATGATGACGCCACATAGACCCGTTAAATGCAGCAGAAAAGCCGTATAAAAAAGATAGATTCGGTCTTCCGAGATTTCCTTGTATACACTTTCGCGCGCAAAGGTAATGACAATGGAAGCAATCGCCGTAATGATTAATAAGACAAAGGCATTCAGAATATCAACACGATATTCAATTCCCCAAGGAGCATCCCAACCGCCGATGGCATAAATAACTTCACCGTTGGTGAGTACCTGTTGCAATAGGAGTGAAGCAATAAGAAAGCTAACCCAGCTACTGACTAGAACAATACCCCAGACCAGATTGTGTTTGTGCACTAACATGCAAATGGGTACAAATAAAAGAGGGAAAACGACCTGTAATACAGGCAGATGCTCTGAAATTACCAAGCTATTTTCTGTACTCAATTTTGTTCCATCTCGTTGATTTCGTTTTCGTCAATACTGCCGTATGCTTGGTAGATACGTACGGTTAAGGCCAAACCAAGCGCGGTGGTGGCGATGCCGACGACAATGGCAGTCAGAATCAGGACATGGGGCAATGGGGCTGAATATTGAGTATAGGCTTCTGAATAGATAGGAGCTGTGCCGCCAGTGAGATAACCCATTGATATAAATAGAATAAATACAGAAACCTGGAAGATATTCAGACCGATGAGCTTCCTGACTAAATTGCTATTAGCGATAACGATATAAAACCCCATCATCATCAGGATAATAGCTATCCAGTAGTTATATAGACCTAAAAAACTTTCCATCCGACAATCATATCCTAAGCAGTAATATTGCTTCATACCATTACAATACATCTTACAAAACAAGTGAAACCCCGCCATTGCGGGGTCTGAATCCTCGAAACAGATATGAAATCCATACATGCCTGATATCGTCTCAACGTGTATTATACCCAAAAAAAGAAGAATGACGTCAACACAGAAATACTTACACTAATTATCAAAATAATCATAGATCAGGCAAATGAAGTCACGCTATTTAATCATCACATTATTTTTTCTCATGTTTTTGCTTCAGGCCAGTGCTTTTGCAGATGAAGGTATTCAAATTAAAAATGCATGGCTACGTGAAGCACCGCCTACCATAAAAATTATGGCGGGTTATCTGGAGATTGAAAATTCATCCGATAAGGCGCTTGTCCTAGTATCCGCAGAAAGTAATGAATTTGAACGCATTGAATTCCATCTAAGTCAAACAGAAAATAATGTAGCAAGAATGCAGCAACAGCATAAAATTATGATTGCTGCAAATACAACCTTTGTATTTGAACCTAACAGCTATCACCTGATGTTATTTAATCATGTCGGTCCGATGCGGGAAGGCAAGCTCACTTCAATCAAATTAACATTTGAAGGTGGTGAGATGCATGTTTTTGATGCCGTAGTAAAACGATTTGATTCAACTGAAATCCACAACCATGAATATCATCATTAATTTTTAATTACCTATCCTTTATGAACGATCCTATAGCAAGCTGGCTGTGCAGGCTAAGAGTTCTGCCGCAATATTTTATTCCGCAACATTTCATTACCAGTCTGGTATATGAAATCACCCGCTGCGAAATACCATGGTTTAAAAATATATTAATCAAATTATTTATCAGTGTCTTCGATGTGGATATATCACTGGCAAACAATCCAGATCCTGAAAGCTATCCCAGTTTTAATACGTTCTTTACTAGAGAACTCTCAGCGAAAGCAAGGCCAATAATATTAGATGAGAGGAAAATCCTTTGTCCAGTAGATGGCGCCGTCAGCCAAATCGGCAATATTCAGAATGGCACTATTATTCAGGCAAAGGGTAAGTCCTATACTCTGAAAAATTTATTGATAGAAAATAATCTTGTGACCGCATTTTCAGGCGGCACATTCGCCACACTGTATCTTTCGCCAAAAGATTATCATCGTATTCATATGCCATTATCAGGCGAGCTTAGCCGCATGATCTATGTGCCCGGTAAACTTTTTTCTGTAAATTCGCATACTGTTCGTGTGGTTAATAGTGTCTTCGCAAGAAATGAACGTGTGATTAATATTTTTAATACAGGCATCGGCTCCATGGCGATGGTCATGGTCGGCGCACTTAATGTTGGCAGTATAGAGACGGTTTGGGCAGGTCAAATTACACCAGCAAAAGACAGAGTTATTAGTGACACACAATATTCAGATAATGAGTTTCTATTAGAACAGGGTCAGGAGATGGGTCGATTTAATATGGGATCTACTGTGATATTGCTGTTTCCGCAAGATATTATGGAGTGGTCTGATGAGATAGCGGCTGATAGAGGGATAGTTATGGGCAAGGAAATTGGCTTCGTTAAATAACTAATTCCGCCTGTTAACGTGTATCTTTTCTTTGAGTGATAAAAAAAGACCACGCCAATAAAATATCTGATAACACGATTTATGAATAGCTATTATAGTGGTTTACTGATTTGAGCTTTATCCCTGAGTAATTCAAATTTGAGTATTACTACATTTATTACTTTACCTGTCGTCTTTTCCATCGTTGGTAATAGCTCAGGAAATCATGTCGATAGATAAAGCCGGGCAAGGCAAAGACTATAAATAAGCAAAAACCTATGACATAGAATTCCCATTCCTGAGCATGTAACTGCCCTGTCATTTTTTTCTCAAATCCTAATGCGGTCACACCGATGATAAAATACAGTAGTAACCATTCAAACAATCGCATCCATGGGGTTTTGTTGGGTTTGGGTTCTATGACGAACAGAAAACGCTCATTAAGCCAGGGAAGATTGGCAGCAAAAAAAGATATTAATAATAATAACCAAACTGCTGTGCTTGCACTCATTAAGTTGCTGTTAACATTACGCTAACACAAATAGACAATAGCGTGCTAGGCATTAGACCCAGAATGAATAATGCCAAACCATTAATACTGAGAGCAAAGCGCATTTGTCTTGATGCCTTGATTGCGGTCATTGAATTGGCTTTATCGAAATACATGAGCTTGATTACACGCAAATAGTAATAGGCGCCGATAATGGAGAAGAACACCGCTGTTGCCGCTAACCAGACAAAACCGGCATCGACTAACTCTTTCAGTACGAACCATTTACCCCAGAAACCAAGGAATGGAGGTACACCGGCCATGGAAAACATCAGGATCATCATGATAAATGCGAACCATGGACTTCTTTCAAATAGACCTTTGAAATGCTCCAGCTCATCGGCTTCAAAGTCTTTTCTTCCTAGCAGGATAACTATGCCGAATGCACCCAAACTCATCATTGCATAGCTAATGATATAAAACATCGACCCGGCATAACCCGAAGCTGTGCCGCTCAAGATACCCAATAGGAAATAACCAATATGTGCAATGGTCGAGTAGGCCAGCATGCGCTTGATATTGACCTGGGAAATGGCAACGATATTACCTATGGCCATAGACAGAATAGACAGGATGATCAACATGCCCTGCCAGTCGCTCAACAAAGGATGTAGACCATTGACCAACAAGCGTATGGCCATGGCAAAGGCGGCTAGTTTTGGTGCGCTGGCAATAAACAATGTTACGCAGGTTGGCGAACCTTGATAAACATCTGGCACCCACATGTGAAACGGTACGGCACCCAGTTTGAAGGCAATACCCACCAGAATAAACACCAGCCCAAAGACCAGTAATATATTATCTGCATCACTCTCAATATTTGTTGCTATCGCTGCTAACTCAAGACTGCCAGTGACACCGTAGATCATGGACATTCCATACAACAACATGCCTGAAGCCAATGCGCCCAGAACAAAATATTTCATGGCTGCTTCTGAGGCAGCAGTCGATTTTTTATGCATGGCGACCATGGCGTAAAGGGATAAGGACAATAATTCCAGACCAAGGTATACCGTTAACAGGCTATATGCCGAGATCAATATCATCATGCCCAGAATAGAAAATAGGCCGAGGATAAAATATTCCCCGGACATCCAACCATGTTCTTTTAAATATTCATGGGAATAAAGAAATGCAAAGATGCCAATAATAAAAATAGCGATCTTCAACACTACACTCATACCATCGTTGATAAAACTGTTGCCAAAGGCATAGACTGTCTGCTCTGAACAGAGCGCAACTACCAACAGCGCTGCCAGAAAAAGCGTTAGCTGCGAAAGGTAATAAGTGAGTTTACGTTGCGGATCATTACTGAAAGTATCAAGCACTAGGATAATGCTCGCCGAAGTCAGCATGAATATTTCAGGGGTCAGCGCCAATATGTCTGCTCTGGATATCATCTTATTGACCTACCTTGGTTTGTAACATATGTTCGAATAAATGTCCCAGTGTCGGATGTATGGCATCAAACAATGGTGCTGGGTAAATACCAAATAACAAAACAGCGATGGCCAGTACTGACAGAATGAGTGTCTCGCGCGAATTAATATCTTTTAGATGCTTAACATTATCATTGGCCACATCGCCAAAGACCACCCTTTTATACATCCATAATGTATAGGCAGCGCCAATGATTAAAGTAGTTGCTGCCAGAAATGCAATCCAGAAACTAGCCTGATATGCACTAAGGATAACCACGAACTCACCAACAAAGCCTGAAGTGCCTGGCAATCCTACATTGCCCATGGCAAATAACATCATAAAAGCAGCAAAATGCGGCATGGTATTGACCACACCACCGTAATCCTTAATCTCTCGACTATGTACTCGGTCATACATGACTCCAACACAGAGAAATAATGCGCCAGAGATAAAGCCATGAGAGATCATTTGCACCATGGCACCTTCAAGCGCGAACACTGCGCCTGTAGATGAACCAGTTGCGGCATAAATGCTAAAACCGACAAAGAAACCTAATGTTACAAAACCCATATGTGAAATAGATGAGTAGGCTATCAGCTTTTTCATATCCCGCTGTGCCAGAGCAACAAATCCAATATAAACAATGGCAATGAGTGACAAGACGATCATCATGTCGGCAAAATACATACTGGCATCAGGCGTGATCGGCATACTGAAACGAAGAAAACCATAACCACCCAATTTCAACATAATAGCAGCCAATATCACTGAGCCACCTGTCGGCGCTTCAACGTGCGCATCCGGCAACCACGTGTGTACTGGCCACATAGGGACCTTCACGGCGAAGGCGAGAAGGAAGGCGATAAAGACTAACTTTTGCGCATCAGCATCCAGTGACAAAAGATGTAATTCACTGATATTAAAAGTGCCTGACTGTGAATATAGGTACAAAAAGGCAACCAACATGAAGACTGAGCCTAAAAAAGTATATAGAAAAAATTTAATGGTGGCATAAACACGCCTTGGCCCACCCCAGATACCTATAATCAGAAACATGGGTATCAGCATGGCTTCCCAAAAGACATAGAACAACATGGCATCTATAGAAGAGAAGACACCGTTCATCAGTCCTTCCATGATCAAAAATACCGCCAGATATTGAGAAATCCTTTCTTCTATGACTTCCCATGCAGCAAGGATAACCAATACCGTGATAAAGGTGGTAAGTATAATCAATGGCATGGCGATGCCATCAACACCCAGATGATAATTAATATTGAATGTTTCTATCCAGTAGGTAAATTCCACAAACTGCATTTCGTGGGTAGTGATATCGAAATTTTTATAAAGTAAGGCAGATAATAGAAATGTCGTCACAGAGATTACCAACGCCAATATTTTGACAGTCTCTTCCTGTCGATCACCCGCATACAGTACCCATAAGCCACCAAGAATCGGGCACCAGATCAACAAACTCAAAATTGGTAATTCAGCAAACATTCTTTTACTTAATATTGGTTTTTATAATTAGATTAATTGATGCACAAACACTGCAAGTAAAAGTAACAAGCCAAGGATCATCGCAAAAGCATAGTGATATAAATAACCTGATTGTATTTGCCTAAGCACACCAGAGATCCGTCGGACAAAGAGTGCAGAACCATTGACGATTAAACCATCAATAATTTTGACATCACCGATCTGCCAAAGCAGTCGCCCTACTTCTACAGAACCTCCAGCGAAATATTTCTGGTTAAAGGCATCGAAACCATATTTGTTTTCGAGTAAACGGTGAATCAGTCTCAGATTATTTGCGATCTTCTCAGGGACATCTGGAAATTTGATATACAATAACCAGGCCGTAAACACGCCAGACAATGCCAACAATACGACAACTGGATTTTTAAATACCCCATGGACGAAGAACTGCCAGGCAATTTCATACCATTCACCGCGGTAATGACGGCCTATTTCAAGCAATACATCATGACCCTCTGCTACCAGTATTGTTGAACCGAAGTAATCACCAAAAAGTACAGGGCCAACCAGACACGCACCCAGAATTAAAGATGGAATCGCTAGGACTGCCAAGGGAAATGTCACCACCCATGAATTCTCTTTCAGGTGCTTCCATATATGTTTCTCCATCTTTTCCTTGCCATGAAAAGTCATAAAAAAAAGACGGAAACTATACAAGGCGGTGATAAAAACACCTGATAAAACAGCGTAATAGGCGTAACCAGCAGCAGGCAATGCGGAGAGATGTACCGCTTCAATAATGGCATCCTTGGAAAAGAAACCTGATGTTCCAGGGAAACCAATCAAGGCAACTGAACCCACTAGACAGGTAATCCAGGTAATGGGCAAATATTTATACAGACCGCCCATCTTGCGCATGTCTTGTTCATGATGCATAGCGATAATGACAGAACCAGCAGCCAAGAATAACAAGGCTTTAAAGAAGGCATGTGTTATTAGATGGAACATGCCCGCAGCATAGGCAGAAGCGCCCAAAGCCACAGTCATGTAACCCAGTTGCGACAAGGTCGAATAAGCAACAACACGTTTAATGTCATTTTGCACCAGACCCAGCAGCCCCATAAAGAATGCGGTAGTTGCGCCAATGATCAAGATGAAATTCAAGGCTGTTGCAGATAATTCAAAGAGCGGTGACATGCGAGACACCATAAAGATACCTGCAGTGACCATGGTCGCAGCATGAATCAGTGCCGATATAGGTGTTGGGCCTTCCATGGAATCTGGCAACCATACATGCAAGGGAACCTGGGCTGATTTGCCCATGGCGCCAATAAAAAGACAGATACAAATCACAGACATCAGTGACCATGACTCATTACCCCAGATATTCACTGTTGCGTTAGCCAAAACCGGCGCTTGTTTAAATACTTCAATATAATCCATAGAATTGAAATGCATGAGTACTGCGGCAATCCCCAATAAAAACCCAAAATCACCGATCCGGTTCACCAAAAATGCCTTCATATTAGCGAAGATTGCTGTTTCACGTGTGTGCCAAAAACCTATCAATAGATAGGAGACCAGGCCCACCGCTTCCCAACCAAAAAATAATTGCATGAAATTATTCGACATCACCAACATCAACATGGAGAAGGTAAACAGGGAGATATAACTAAAGAAGCGTTGATAACCTGGATCACCTTGCATATAACCGATGGTATAGATATGAATCATCCAGGAAACGAATGTCACCACCACCATCATGGTGACAGAAAGTTGATCGATCAGAAAACCGATCTCGAAATGCAGCTTACCACTGTTTAACCAAGTATAGACCGTTGCGTTATAGACTTCACCTCCATTATAAAACAAATGGTAATAGGCGACTAAAGAAAGAATAGATGAAATTCCCAGACCAAAAATGGTGCATCTGTGTGCGCCATTAGGCCCAATTAACTTGCCAAAGAATCCCGCAATAATTGATCCAATCAAAGGTGCCAGAACAATAGTTAGATAAATTTTTTCCATGTTTTCAAATAAATTCATGTTTTTATTTAACCTTCCATGCTCTTTAGATCATTAACATTGATCGTGCCCCTGTTGCGGAATAGGACAACAAGGATCGCCAAACCAATCGCAGACTCGGCAGCGGCAACGGTTAAGATAAAAAAGACAAACACTTGTCCGTTGATATCATCAAGGAAATGTGAAAAAGCAATGAAATTTATATTGACTGATAACAACATCAATTCAATACACATCAGCAAGATTAGAATATTTTTTCTATTGATAAATATGCCAGCAACGCTGATACAAAAAAGCAATGCTGCCAGAACCAGAACATTGGACAAGGTAATCATTCTAGTTCTTTTCTCATTGTCATATCCTCTGAACCTTCTATACCTTCATCTGTTTCCTTCTCACTCTTCATTTTTACAATACGTAATCTATCCGCACTCTTGACTGCAATTTGATTACTGGGTCTTTGTATTTTAGTAGAGCGTGGTTTACGCATTGTTAATGATATCGCAGCAATAATCGCAACCAGTAAAATGGCGCCAGCAATCTCAAACGGATATAAATAATTCGTATATAACGCCACGCCAAGTTCGGTGGTGTTACTGTAATCTGCACCATGCCGTTGGACAGAATCACCTATCAGACCAAAGTCACCAGCATTAATCACAAGCCCCATGGATAGGGCCATCAAAATGGCTACAACCCCGCCGATGGGTAAATATTTTGCAAAACCTTCCCTCATGGCAGATAGATTAATGTCTAGCATCATCACCACAAACATAAACAGAACCATGACCGCACCGACATATACCACAATCAGAGTAATGGCGAGGAATTCTGCTTCAAGCAATAACCAGATTGCCGACGTTGAGAAAAACGTAAGGATCAAAAATAATGCTGCAAAAACAGGGTTACGCACAGTGGCCATTAGCCCGGCAGACATGAGCAATAACGCAGAAAAAACATAAAAAATTATTTGTTCAATCATCTATAAGGCGCTTCCTCTGCACGATCTTTTGCAATCTGTCCTTCTGCCTGATCTCCTACTTCAAGCAACATTTCTTTGGTCATGATCAAATCACTGCGTTGCTCGCCGTGATATTCAAAGATACGGGTTTCGACAATGGAATCTACTGGGCAGGATTCTTCGCAGAAACCACAGTAAATACATTTGGATAGATCGATATCATAACGCGTGGTTCGACGACTTCCATCTTCACGCTCTTCAGACTCAATCGTAATCGCGCATGCAGGACACACTGCTTCACATAATTTACAGGCAATACATCTTTCTTCGCCGTTTGCATAACGACGCAGTGCATGTAGACCGCGGAAACGTTGTGATTGTGGTGTTTTTTCTTCCGGATATTGCACGGTTATCTTATTTTTGAACAAATAACGTCCAGTCAATCGCAAGCCCTTGATCAACTCAATAAGAAATAAACTTTTTATATATCGTCCTATTTTTTTAATCATCATAGCACCTAATTAAACCACCATGGCATATCTGTCACTACCATCACTGCAACGACGATTAACCAAACGATGGTGATTGGTATAAATATTTTCCAGCCCAAACGCATGATCTGGTCATAACGATAACGTGGGAACGTCGCACGTAACCATAAAAACATAAATAGAAAGAATGAAGTCTTGCCTAGTAACCAGAAGATACTTGATGAAGTTAATACCGGCCCAAGAATCGGTATGGCACCCAATAACGGCACACCCTGAAAAGGTGATAACCATCCACCAAAAAACATCACGGAGGTCAGGATCGCAATAATAATCATGTTGGCATATTCAGCCATAAAGAAAACTGAGAAGGCCATGCCGCTATATTCCACATGGAAACCAGCAACGATTTCAGATTCACCTTCAGCAACGTCGAACGGTGCGCGATTGGTCTCTGCCACGCCAGAGATAAAATAAATTACGGCCAATGGTAATAGAGGAAACCAAAACCAGTGGACAATACTGCCATTCTGCGCATCAACAATATCACCGAGATTCAGACTGCCCGCCGCAACCAACACACCAACCAAGGCAAAACCCATGGCAATTTCATAAGATATGATCTGCGCAACAGAACGCATAGCCCCCAAGAAAGCATACTTCGAGTTGGATGCCCAACCAGCAACAATCACACCATAGACAGCCAACGATGTCAGTGCCAAAACATAGAGTAAACCGGCATTAATATCCGCCAATACCAAAGTATCTCCAAAAGGGATCACTGCCCATGCAGCAATTGAGGGGGCGAATGACAAGATCGGAGCAATGATAAATAGACATTTGTTCGATCCTGATGGAACGATAATCTCCTTAAAGATTAATTTAAAGGCATCGGCAATCGGTTGGCCAAGCCCCCAAGAGGAGAAACCAAAGAAACCTACTCGATTAGGCCCAATACGCCCCTGAATATATCCAATCACCTTGCGCTCTGCATAGGTTAAATAAGCCACTGTGAACAGCACTGGCACAAGGACTGCAACTATCTTCAGAACAGTTTCAATGGTCAATATTGCATAGACATGTATCGCAACTGGGAATAATTGTTCTGCCAATGGCGTAATCAGGCTTGATCGGATCCACTCCATCATACTCACGCCTTCCTCAAGCTGACATTTCCATGCCATGCGCCTAATTTAACATGATTTGACTGGGCAGCGGGTATCAATACACAATCATCAGGAACACCTTCATTAATCATAACGGCAGAACTAATTGTATTGCCTTCATGTTCTGCGGCAATGATTTCGCCAGCGACAACGCTTAAATGCTTCGCCAGAGTTGAATTAATTTGAATCAAACCCTTCCTATCATCCTCACTTTGTAATGCCTGTGCCCTCCTGGTCATGACATCAATACTGCGCATTGGAATTTCTGTAATTCTTTGTAGTGTACCTTTATTCTCCGTATCAATGTTTGCTGTACCATTTTTTGGTGGCTTTGGCGCCGCCCAACTACCGGCACTGCTTAGAGCAGCATTGTCAATAATACTGGCAACTTCATCCCTGATTTCTGTCGAACTGTTGTATTCAAATGTTTCAAGATTTAGCAGACCACCCAGAACGCGAAATACTTTCCATGCTGGCCGTGCCTCACCTACTGGTGGCACTGCGCCTGCGAAACTTTGTGATTGTCCTTCGCCATTAATATAGGTACCGGAAGTCTCTGCAAAGAGTGCAATAGGCAAGAGTACGTCTGCGTATTGCTTCATGGTTTCTGATCTATATGCTGTGAACGAAACAACGAACTCAGCAGCCTGCATTGCTTGAAGTGCTTTATGCCCATCCCAACAATCAAGCTCTGGTTCAATCCCCAAGAGCAGGTAGGCTCTCAATGATTCTCCCAGCATATCACTGGTATTCAGGCCAGAATTGTTAGCGGACTTACCACTAAACTCGGAGCTATTAATCGCTTCACCGCCAACTCTTCGATGAGGTAATGCGCCTGCCAAATGTGCACCGCTTGTGTTTGCTGCTTCACTGAGAAAACCAAATCTTACATTGCCGAGTTTGGCAATAATGAGCGCTAAATATTTCAATGTTGAATATCTATCATGCGCTGTTGCAAGATTGCCTAATAATACCGAACCACTTTCAGCATCAGATAATTTTCTGGCTATTGCCCGATGTGAATCATTGATGGTTACATTATCTACTAATGATTGAATATCATCATCAATGGTATTTTTACCCATTTCAACAAAGGCCTTAATAATCCCCGCCAATGCTATTGTTATTTCTGCGGGCGATGAAATTATTTTTTCAGGAATATCGTAATTAAAATTATAATCAACTGAATTGATCACCATCACATCTGCGCCTTTCAGTGAAGCTTTGCGCAAGCGATGATTGATCATAGGCTGTTCTTTTCTGACATTACTGCCAATCAGCAATACTGCATCAAGATCTTCAAGTGTTGCGACGGATTGACCTAAGTAGGGAAAGACTGGGTCTGCTTCTTGCTGCTTGAAATCGTTTTGACGTAATCTGGAATCAATGTTGTTAGACCCAAGCTTGCGTAATAATTTTTGAAATAAATAAAGTTCTTCGAGTGTCGATGCAGGCGAAGCTAAACCACCTAACTGACTACCTCCGTGACTTAATAAGATTTTATCCAGACCATCACGCACAAACTTAAGTGCAGTTTCCCAGTCTGTTTCTTGCCAGACACTATTTTTCTTAATCATTGATGTCTGCAAACGATCTTCGTTATACATTCCCTCATAGCTAAATCGATCACGATCAGAAATCCAGACTTCATTGATGGCCTCATTTTCTGCCGGAACCACGCGCATAACGCGATCATCTTTGACATGAAGCTGCACATTCGAGCCCACAGAATCATGTGGCGCAATACTTTCACGCTGCACCATTTCCCAGGCACGCGCTGAGAACCTAAAAGGTTTTGAGGTCAATGCGCCGACAGGACAGACATCAATGATGTTGCCTGATAATTCAGATGACACGCTCTTTTCTATGTAGGTACCAATCTCCATGCGTTCGCCACGACCAGTAGCGCCCATCTCGCGCAGGCCTGCAATTTCTTCACCAAAACGAATACAACGTGTGCAATGGATGCAGCGAGTCATATCCGTTTGTATCAGTGCCCCAATATTTTTGTCTTTGATAACTCGTTTACTTTCCTGATAACGCGAGACACCCTCACCATATCCAACGGCAAGATCTTGCAATTCGCATTCTCCTCCTTGATCGCATATCGGACAATCTAGCGGGTGATTAATCAGCAGGAATTCCATCACGGATTTCTGTGCTTCAATAGCAAGATTTGAACGAGTCTTCACCTTCATGCCATCCATTACCGGTGTTGCACATGCCGGCAATGGTTTTGGCACCTTTTCAACTTCCACTAGACACATGCGACAGTTGGCCGCGATAGTTAATTTTTTGTGATAACAGAATCTGGGAATGTAAATATCGTTGGCATCGGTCACTTCAATAAGCATCTGGCTCTTCTTTGCCGTTAGGTTCTTGCCGTCTACTTCTATTGTAATTTTTTCTTCTGACATCTTTTAAATAACCCAATTGTGAAATGTGAAGCGATCACATTTGCAAGAATTATATCTCTTAAACTTACCTCTTCATTTTTTACTTACATATACATATTGCCTGTTCCTGGCAGGCAAGTTTTGTGATCTATGTGATATTGAAATTCTTCACGGAATCTTTTGACAAAACTTTGTATCGGCCATGCTGCGGCATCGCCCAGGGCACAAATAGTTCTGCCTTCAATTTTGTTAGCAATATCAATTAATTTATCCAGATCTTCCTGTTCACCCTGCACATTCTCAATGCGTTTAATCACGCGATACAACCAACCGGTTCCTTCACGACATGGCGTACATTGACCACAGGATTCTGCATAATAAAATCGCGAAATACGTTCAAGTACCTGCACCATACAAGTAGTTTCATCCATGATGATGACGGCACCCGAGCCAAGATAAGTTCCGGCTTTTTGAATGGATTCATAATCCATATTCACTTCCATCATGTCTCCGCCATGCATCACTGGCACGGAAGAACCTCCGGGAATGACAGCTTTAAGTTGATTGCCGTTACGCACGCCGCCAGCAAGTTTCAGTAAATCTGCAAAAGGGGTTCCTAAGGGCACTTCAAAATTACCTGGATTATTCACATGACCACTGACTGAAAAACATTTACTACCGCCACTATTAGGCACACCAAGTTTAGAAAACCAGCTGGCACCATTTTTTATTATGGATGGCACAGAGGCAAATGATTCGGTGTTGTTGATAGTGGTAGGCTTACCGTACAAGCCAAAGTTGGCTGGAAAAGGTGGTTTGAAACGTGGTTGACCTTTTTTGCCTTCCAAAGATTCGAGTAATGCAGTTTCTTCACCACAAATATAAGCGCCTGCACCCAAAGTCCCGTAGATATTCACTTCCACCTCGGAACCCATGATATTCTTACCTAGATAGCCTTGCTCATAGGCTTCTTTTAATGCTTGTTCGAAACGTTGGTAAGGCTCATCCATGAATTCACCACGCATATAGTTATATGCCACTTTGGTGTCCATGGCATAACAGGCGATGGCTAAACCTTCAATCAGTGAATGGGGGTTGAAACGTAAAATATCACGATCCTTACAAGTTCCCGGTTCGCTTTCATCCGAGTTGCATACCACGTATTTTTGACCGTTAGTATTTTGCGGCATGAAACTCCATTTCAATCCGGTTGGAAAACCAGCACCGCCACGACCACGCAAACCGGACTCTTTTACAATTTCAATAACGTCTGTCGGCGCAATCTTTTCATTAATGATCTTTGACCATGCTTCATAACCGCCAATTCTCCAATAGTTTTCAAGCATCCATGGCTCATTAAATTGGCGTGTTGCGTAGCAAACCTGGTCCATATTCTTCATGCGTCGCTTACTCCAATTTATCCAGAATTTTATCGACCTTTTCAGGGGTCAAATTTTCATGATAAACATGATCAACCATCATCATCGGTGCGCCACAACAAGCGGCTAGACATTCCTCTTCCTGCTTAATGTAATAACGACCATCTGCAGTTGATTCACCTTCCTTGATACCGAGTTTATTTTCAATGTATTGCATAATCTTGCCAGAACCACTCAACATGCATGAGATATTGGTGCACACAGAAATACTATGTCGACCACATTTTTCTGTTTCTAGCATGGAATAAAAGGAGCCGATTTCGTAAACAGCAATAGATGGCATATTCAGATATTCTGCAATAGCATCCATTAACTCAGCAGTTAAGTATCCTTTATTCTCATGTTGCACCTCACGACATGCTGCCAATACTGCTGACTGTTTTTGATCCGCAGGATATTTTGCTATCCAGCGATCAATTTCTGATCGGACATGTTTGGATATTTTTTTATTATCTACCTTATTCATTTTAAATAACTTATGTAATCTTTTACGATATTCGTGAAAAATTAAGTGTGAAAGGTAAAAAGATTTTTTGAATTTTACTCCTCACCTTTAATATTTCACATTTTCATCTATCAATCTCTCCGAATACAATATCCTGCGAACCAATCACCGTCACCACATCAGATAACATATGACCTCTGACCATTTCATCCATGGCGGACAAATGTGCAAAGCCCGGCGCACGAATCTTCACTCGGTAGGGTTTATTCGCTCCATCAGAAATCAAATAAATACCGAACTCTCCTTTTGGGTGCTCTACCGCCGAGTACGTTTCACCTTCAGGAACACAATAACCTTCAGTAAATAATTTAAAGTGATGAATAAGAGATTCCATATCACCTTTCATATCTTCACGTTTCGGAGGAACTAATTTATGATCATCCAGAATCACTGGACCTGCATTTTGTTTTAACCAGTCTACACATTGCTTGACAATCCGATTCGATTGGCGCATTTCTTCAACTCGAACCAGATAACGGTCATAACAATCGCCATTGGTGCCCACAGGAATATCAAAATCAAGCTGAGCATAAACATCGTAGGTTTGTTTTTTACGGAGATCCCATTCAACACCTGAACCTCTCAACATCGGACCAGTAAAACCCAGTTGCAATGCGCGTTCTGCTGAAACAATACCAACGTCAACAGTACGTTGTTTCCAGATCCTGTTATCCGTTAATAGTGTTTCATATTCATTGATACAGCCTGGAAATTTTTCTGTGAATCTCTCGATAAAATCGAGCAGCGAACCCTGTCGATCCTGATTCATATTTTCAACTTCTTTTTCGCTATGCCATTTTGATGCTCTATATTGAGGCATGTCTTCAGGCAGATCCCTGTAGACACCGCCAGGGCGAAAATAAGTTGCGTGCATGCGTGTGCCAGAGACCGCTTCATAACAGTCCATCAGGTCTTCACGTTCACGAAAACAATACAGGAACATGGTCATGGCACCGACATCCAGCGCATGTGTGCCTAACCACATAAGATGATTCAGCACACGGGTAATTTCGGCATACATTACACGGATATATTGCGCACGAATCGGCGGGATAATGTCCATGAGCGTTTCAATCGCCATCACATAAGCGTGTTCATTACACATCATGGAAACGTAATCAAGTCTGTCCATGTAACCAATACTCTGATTATATGGTTTATATTCTGCTAATTTTTCCGTACCTCTATGTAACAAACCAATATGTGGATCAGCCCTTTCAATCACTTCGCCATCCATCTCCAACACTAGACGTAATACACCATGTGCCGCAGGATGTTGCGGTCCAAAATTCATTGTCATGTTTCGGATCTCAGGCACGCCTATGTTTTTCCTGTATTTTAATCATATAGAAACTCAAAATTTCCCGTTTCTGCTGTAGGCAGTAGGCGACATGTGCCTTCCCTATCATTCACCCTTCTTCATGACGATTATCGTGGCGAATAACTCTTGGAACCAGAACACGATTGGTGATAGTGACGGGTTGATAAATCACACGTTTTTGTTCAGGGTCGTAACGCACCTCGACATTACCTTCCAATGGAAAATCTTTTCTAAATGGATGTCCGACAAAACCATAATCTGTCAGGATTCTTCTTAGATCTGGATGTCCTTCGAAGAGAATACCGAATAGATCAAATGCTTCACGTTCATACCAGTTTGCTGATGACCAGAGTTTTACCACAGACTCAATCTTGGCGGGTGTTTCATCAATCATGCAACGAACGCGGACTCTGTGGTTATATTTAATCGATAACAGATGATAGACCACAGCGAAACGTGGCTTTACTTCTGCTTGATCATCGAAAACCCCTTTGCTAACGCCACGGCTAAATCCGGTATTGGTAGTACTTTTCGTTTCCCAATCTGCCTTGCCAAAAGCTGAGTAATCAACACCACAAAGATCAATTAATTGCTCAAAGGAAAATTCTTCTTCGTTTTTAAGCGACTGGCAAACATCAAGCAAATGAGCTGGCGTTAATTCGATGACAGCCTGACCAAAAGCAACCTGAGCATCGAGCAGCGTTTCACCGAAATATTGCCTCAAGGAATTCACTAATATTTCAACAGAATTTGCCATATTTTTGCTGTTTTTATTTATGACTGTTTAAACTAACGCGCAATCGTGTTAGTTCGTTTGATTTTATTTTGTAGTTGCATAATCCCAAATAACAGTGCTTCTGCAGTGGGCGGACAACCTGGCACATAAACATCGACAGGAACAATACGATCACAACCTCTGACCACCGCATAGGAATAATGATAATAACCACCTCCATTCGCACATGAGCCCATGGAAATTACCCAGCGTGGCTCCGCCATCTGATCGTAAACTTTTCGTAACGCGGGTGCCATTTTATTAACCAGCGTACCAGCAACTATCATGACATCGGATTGACGAGGACTGGGTCTGAAAATGACACCAAAACGATCCATGTCATAGCGTGAAGCGCCTGCCTGCATCATCTCTACAGCACAGCAAGCCAGGCCAAAAGTCATTGGCCACATGGATCCTGTTCTGGCCCAATTCACAACATTATCCACCGTTGTCGTGACAATTCCTTTCTCATGGACTGTACCTTCCATGACTTGCTTCGTATCCAGTACTCCAGTTTGCTGTGCTATTCCCATTCAAGAGCTCCTTTACGCCACTCATAAATAAAACCAATCACAAGTACACCAAGAAAAATCATCATCGCCCAAAAACTTGCCATGCCTATTTCGCCGAGAGCAACAGCCCATGGAAACAGAAATGCGATTTCGAGATCAAAAATAATAAATAGAATGGCAACAAGATAATAACGAACGTCAAATCTGATACGGGCATTTTCGAATGCTTCAAAACCACACTCGTAAGAAGATTGTTTTGCGCTATCTGGACGGGCATGCCCCATAAATTTACCTAGACCAAACCCGATAAGGATCATCAAGGTGCCCATCACCAGACCGATGACAATGAATACAAGAATGGGAAAATAATTTTCCAACATCTTAGTGCTCTACGCCCTTTTCAATCCAAATAATTGAAGAAAACAACATGCGAATAAGTGATAACCTTCTAGCTTTGTCTATACCAGTTAGACTATGCCGATAGTATACAATCTTGCAACGCAACGAGCACTGAAATAGTGATTTTTTTATGAAAAACCTGTTTATTTGAGATGCATAAAGTAAATTGGGTAACAGAACAGTGGCATAGACTTGCAGTATGGACTCCCTGATCGCCACATCATGGTTCAGGCTACTGCCTCTAGCCAAGTAGGTAACACCAAGCCCAGAATAGACCTAGTGATAATAAACTGGCACTCCTTCAAATTACACTCGATCATCCATGACCATTTGAAACATGGCTATTTAAAAATACTGCTTAGGACTCACAGGCCTTTAACGCCCTGTGGGCACGACTACCCCTGTCGATAGTTGCTCCAGTTTCTGAATTATCGATCAAAATCGTAGCGTCGTCGTCGTCGGTGTATTTATGAGCATCCTCCCAACTTTTCGTATCTGCATAAAATTTCAATGCAGTTCGCAAGATCTCATTCTTTGCTTCAAGCTCTTTAACCTTTACCTTAAGTTCAGCAGTATTGTCAGCATCTTTATTTACCGAAAATAGCGAAAATATTTTTTTACCAAAAATCACCAGCTAATCTCCTAGATTTCATTGTTACCATCCCCCTGATACTACCACCTTTCATTCAGTTTTCAACTCTAACTATACCAAGATATACAGTCGCACCTTTGCGGATCTTGCTCCAAGCAATTAAGACATATCATTCACAAGCGGTCGGCAGAAACTACTAATGCCTTACATGTAATTTCTATAAACATTTGGTGCCGATGCCCGGAGTCGAACCGGGATGCCCTAAAGCACTACCCCCTCAAGATAGCGTGTCTACCAATTCCACCACATCGGCAAGTTTGATTGAACCCAGCGAAATTAGATTGAGGTTCTATTTTACAGGAATCGAAGGTATATCAGACTCGGTCACATCCATCGCTGGGACATCTGTTGCCATCATTTCTTCCACGGCCACAGGTTCACTTTCCATGATACTCGTTGACCCTCCACCAACCTGCTGCGTTGCCAAATAGCCTAGCACCAAACTGTTGCTCAAAAATAAAAATGCGAGAAAGGTTGTTGCCTTGGTCAGAAAATTACCTGAGCCCTGACTACCAAATACCGTTGAAGAAGCGCCGCTACCAAAAGCTGCGCCCGCATCAGCACCTTTACCATGCTGAATAAGAATAAAGCCTATCAAACTAACCGCAATAACAACCTGAAAAACAAGTAAAATTAAATGTAATGATTCCATGAACTTAACTACCTCTTGCTGCATGACAAATGCTGAGGAATTCATCGGCATCCAGAGATGCCCCTCCGATCAGACCACCATCAACATCAGTCATGTTAAAAATTTCATTTGCGTTGGCAGCTTTGACACTACCCCCATAAAGTATTCTGATTTTATCTGCCACTGCATCACCATGGCTGGCTAATAATAATCTCACAAATGCGTGCACTTCCTGCGCCTGTTTAGGTGTTGCCGTCTTCCCTGCCCCAATTGCCCATACTGGTTCATAGGCAATTACAGCATTATTAAACGCCGATATTCCAGCCAGTTCGATGACAGTATCTAGCTGTCTTTGAATCACTGCTTCCGTGTCTCCTGATTCCCTTTCTGCTAATTGCTCACCGACACAAAGTATCGGTATCAATGCCACATCCTGTGCCCGCAAAAATTTCGCTGCAACCAAACCATCTGTCTCGCCATAGAGCACTCTACGTTCCGAGTGCCCTACAATGGCATACTGACACGAAAAATCTTTCAGCATATCTGCTGAAATCTCGCCAGTGAATGCGCCAGATTCAAGATGCGACAAATTCTGCGCACCTAAATTTATCTCCGATTTGTTCAATTTCTCTGCTAATTCTGCCAAATAGACATAGGGCGGACAGACAGCTACCTCAGCAGCACAACCTGCTTCCAGGCCATTGCATATACCTTCCAACAAAGAACGGATACTGGCTAGCGATCCATTCATTTTCCAGTTTGCTACTACTAATGGCTTGCGTCGTGTCATTTCTATGGTAAGTCCGCGCCAGAAAAGGCGGGAATCTTAATATATTTCACAGTCTGAGTATACTCTGACAAGAAGCCCCAATCCCCAGATAGAAATCCCTGAAACGTAGCAAGCCTTGGCTGTATGCTAGTTAACAACAAGGGGTTAGGCAACAGGGGTTAGCACCATCACCCTGCATCACCCAATGGGCGCACAACTCAAGGCTTATGACTATGGTATCTTACAAACTCGATAGAACCAACGATTGACTTATACCCCTAATCATTAAATTAATTAATGTTTGGTTTCAATCCACGCGCCCCGTGCGGGGCGCGACGGAATAGAAAAATGATCAAGCGCGATTCTCATGGGTTTCAATCCACGCGCCCCGTACGGGGCGCGACCACCAGCATTAAGAAATTTAGAAAGTCTTATTGTGTTTCAATCCACGCGCCCCGTGCGGGGCGCGACGCGATAAACAAACATCATTCGCGGGGTCATAGATGTTTCAATCCACGCGCCCCGTGCGGGGCGCGACGCGATAAACAAACATCATTCGCGGGGTCATAGATGTTTCAATCCACGCGCCCCGTGCGGGGCGCGACGCCCAACCTGCATCGACAAGATTTTGCGCAGCGCGTTTCAATCCACGCGCCCCGTGCGGGGCGCGACTTTTGTTATGGATGATGTCAGTGACTCTGTTGATGTTTCAATCCACGCGCCCCGTGCGGGGCGCGACTTTTGCTTATGTTATCTGGTAGTTTCTTTAATAAAGTTTCAATCCACGCGCCCCGTGCGGGGCGCGACCAACACAGTCTCGGTTAGTGTTATGATAGAGTCAGTTTCAATCCACGCGCCCCGTGCGGGGCGCGACCAGAGCTGTCAGCCAGCTCCCCATCGATCCGCATGTTTCAATCCACGCGCCCCGTGCGGGGTGCGGGGCCCCCAATGTTTCATCGCTTTCGTTATTTCTGGTTTCAATCCACGCGCCCCGTGCGGGGCGCGACTATAAAATGGTATGAGTCTAAGTTAAGCACAACGAGTTTCAATCCACGCGCCCCGTGCGGGGCGCGACTGCTGTTAATGCTTTTATTCCTGCCTGGGCACAAGTTTCAATCCACGCGCCCCGTGCGGGGCGCGACGCGCAAAAGATTCTAACTGTTCTGCACTTACTTTAGTTTCAATCCACGCGCCCCGTGCGGGGCGCGACTTACAACAACAAGCAAAAGATTTAGGTTTAGTACTTGTTTCAATCCACGCGCCCCGTGCGGGGCGCGACTCTAGATTGTATGCTATTATTAAGACGTGGTAATGTTTCAATCCACGCGCCCCGTGCGGGGCGCGACCTAACTGAGTCAGCGACTCCCGGGGTCATGCTTGGTTTCAATCCACGCGCCCCGTGCGGGGCGCGACTCAAGATTAATGAATAAATAATTTTAATAGACAAGTTTCAATCCACGCGCCCCGTGCGGGGCGCGACCTAACTGAGTCAGCAACTCCCGGAGTCATGCTCGGTTTCAATCCACGCGCCCCGTGCGGGGCGCGACTATACTTGCGTTGAGGGCAACTTTTATTTTTCTTGTTTCAATCCACGCGCCCCGTGCGGGGCGCGACCCCTTCTATATTTTTTTTAGGTTTGTATTTTGTGGTTTCAATCCACGCGCCCCGTGCGGGGCGCGACCTAATTGCGTGTATGTCTCTTGCGACGTTATCGTGTTTCAATCCACGCGCCCCGTGCGGGGCGCGACCCGCGTAAATCTTTTTCATCAAATGAAAATGTAGGTTTCAATCCACGCGCCCCGTGCGGGGCGCGACTTAATTCTATCTACTCTACTTGTAGCAATATTTAGTTTCAATCCACGCGCCCCGTGCGGGGCGCGACTTGGACAAGGCTCTTGGACAGCGGATCATTATGATGTTTCAATCCACGCGCCCCGTGCGGGGCGCGACCTAACTCAACGTTATCTCTAACAAATTGAGCAAGAGTTTCAATCCACGCGCCCCGTGCGGGGCGCGACTAAGCTTTTGCCAAAAATGTACGTTGGACTACACGTTTCAATCCACGCGCCCCGTGCGGGGCGCGACTTGGGGTATCTGTAAAAAAGTGAGAAACTTGATGTTTCAATCCACGCGCCCCGTGCGGGGCGCGACTTAAATGACAGAGAGATCATACATTTTCATAGGTGTTTCAATCCACGCGCCCCGTGCGGGGCGCGACCACTGGCGTTGTAGTAAAATCATAATGACTAAAAAGTTTCAATCCACGCGCCCCGTGCGGGGCGCGACGCCTATATGATTAAATAAAAACAAAGCTTTAAGAGTTTCAATCCACGCGCCCCGTGCGGGGCGCGACTTAATCCAACTAATCTAGTGTTATCTGCAACGCGTGTTTCAATCCACGCGCCCCGTGCGGGGCGCGACTTGATCTCTTGATTGTGCTGTACTATTCAGTTGTGTTTCAATCCACGCGCCCCGTGCGGGGCGCGACAAAAAATGTTTGGGATAAATGTAACAAACAGCCAGTTTCAATCCACGCGCCCCGTGCGGGGCGCGACTACTGTCATTACGCCATTGCTCCCTGTCTTCGATGTTTCAATCCACGCGCCCCGTGCGGGGCGCGACGCGTAGTTAACGGGCATAAAGAATTTTTAACGTGGTTTCAATCCACGCGCCCCGTGCGGGGCGCGACGTCCTCATCCCGAGCAATATTAAATATGAAATTGGTTTCAATCCACGCGCCCCGTGCGGGGCGCGACAAGAGGTTTTCTCGATGACATCAAGGATGATACAGTTTCAATCCACGCGCCCCGTGCGGGGCGCGACCTAACATACTCATCATAATGATCATTAGTCCAGGGTTTCAATCCACGCGCCCCGTGCGGGGCGCGACTTGAGACAGCAATTATGCCTCAGCGAAACATGGAGTTTCAATCCACGCGCCCCGTGCGGGGCGCGACGACATACGCGCCAGAACGATTTCAACCGTTGGAATGTTTCAATCCACGCGCCCCGTGCGGGGCGCGACGCAGCATATCAACGAGTATCAACAACAAGAGATAGTTTCAATCCACGCGCCCCGTGCGGGGCGCGACTGCTGTCATTAAACATACTATCTCTATAATCGGGGTTTCAATCCACGCGCCCCGTGCGGGGCGCGACCTACTAGCTCAGTAAACAACAGCGTTAAGCTAGATGTTTCAATCCACGCGCCCCGTGCGGGGCGCGACTTGAGACATTCGCATCCTTGTAGCAAGAGACGATGTTTCAATCCACGCGCCCCGTGCGGGGCGCGACTTCGCTAAGTCAGATTGAAAGCGCCCTACGTTAGCGTTTCAATCCACGCGCCCCGTGCGGGGCGCGACATTACACTATCACCATGTCCATACTCGAATCTGTGGTTTCAATCCACGCGCCCCGTGCGGGGCGCGACGATGGCTGGTGCGAGAGTTATACGAGCTGAAGCTGTTTCAATCCACGCGCCCCGTGCGGGGCGCGACCAAATCTACTCGTTGACTCAGTCGCGACTGCCCTGTTTCAATCCACGCGCCCCGTGCGGGGCGCGACTACATTTTGTCAAACATACTTTAAAAAGTTGGGTGGTTTCAATCCACGCGCCCCGTGCGGGGCGCGACTTACCCCGCTGTAACATCACATGTTTTTCAAACGGTTTCAATCCACGCGCCCCGTGCGGGGCGCGACTTTGAGCGATAGAGCTAAATATTCCACCACTGCCGGTTTCAATCCACGCGCCCCGTGCGGGGCGCGACTTAATAGTGCTACTATTTATATCTGATGTTGTTAGTTTCAATCCACGCGCCCCGTGCGGGGCGCGACGTTCATATCCAATTATATTTACATGCAAAAATCGGTTTCAATCCACGCGCCCCGTGCGGGGCGCGACCTTATCATCATAGACATCATTCTCTCCATCGAGAAGTTTCAATCCACGCGCCCCGTGCGGGGCGCGACCTAAAGTTAATAGTCCACACGTGCCGTTTTCGGCGTTTCAATCCACGCGCCCCGTGCGGGGCGCGACCCAAATCTCCCACCTTTACAGGATCCGAGAAAAGTTTCAATCCACGCGCCCCGTGCGGGGCGCGACCCAAATCTCCCACCTTTACAGGATCCGAGAAAAGTTTCAATCCACGCGCCCCGTGCGGGGCGCGACCTGGTAATTTCGTTCTTCCAAACATCTTCGCCGGGTTTCAATCCACGCGCCCCGTGCGGGGCGCGACCCAAAAATATTCGGGTTGCCATCATGAATAATCCTGTTTCAATCCACGCGCCCCGTGCGGGGCGCGACTAAAAAAAGAGGGTTTGTAAAATGAGAACAAAAGGTTTCAATCCACGCGCCCCGTGCGGGGCGCGACAATGTCTCCAAAAAATTCAACGTCAATATTGCCTGTTTCAATCCACGCGCCCCGTGCGGGGCGCGACATAATGTTTATGTCCCACGAGTGTTGCAGCCAGAGTTTCAATCCACGCGCCCCGTGCGGGGCGCGACTTTCAATATTGCGCTTATAAGTTTCTCTAGCGTGTGTTTCAATCCACGCGCCCCGTGCGGGGCGCGACCTGGAATATTTTTTAATTCCGCAAAAGATGTATTGTTTCAATCCACGCGCCCCGTGCGGGGCGCGACTACGATCTCTGTGATGTGGTTGTCAAAATCAGAAGTTTCAATCCACGCGCCCCGTGCGGGGCGCGACTTGATGTTTCAGACAGTGTACATGTCAGAGCAAAGTTTCAATCCACGCGCCCCGTGCGGGGCGCGACTTAATTCATGAAGATTATTGCGATTGCGGTTGGCGTTTCAATCCACGCGCCCCGTGCGGGGCGCGACGCCAGCTACAAGCGTTGTTGTGACTGCTTTAGAGGGTTTCAATCCACGCGCCCCGTGCGGGGCGCGACCCCTGCTTAGCAACTAACTTTATTTATGATCCTATGTTTCAATCCACGCGCCCCGTGCGGGGCGCGACGTCGCTACTAGAGACGTTGATTCATCATTGTTAAGTTTCAATCCACGCGCCCCGTGCGGGGCGCGACCGGGACACGCCTCGCGATTTTATCGTTCGGCAGAAAGTTTCAATCCACGCGCCCCGTGCGGGGCGCGACCTAACTGAGTCAGCAACCCCCGGAGTTATGCTCGGGTTTCAATCCACGCGCCCCGTGCGGGGCGCGACGTTTGCAAGCTAAGCTAACATCCATAGCGCGACAGTTTCAATCCACGCGCCCCGTGCGGGGCGCGACCAAACAATGTTAAATATGAAATTGAAATTTTGAAGTTTCAATCCACGCGCCCCGTGCGGGGCGCGACATCCTTACTTCATTATTATCTGCGTCAGTCCAAGTGTTTCAATCCACGCGCCCCGTGCGGGGCGCGACCTTGTTTGTGGATATATTAGCGATCAAGACGGTTGTTTCAATCCACGCGCCCCGTGCGGGGCGCGACTTCAGCAACAGCAGCGCTTGCTGTTATGGGAACAGTTTCAATCCACGCGCCCCGTGCGGGGCGCGACGAAAATAAAACGCCTATTACCAACAAAATAAAGAAGTTTCAATCCACGCGCCCCGTGCGGGGCGCGACCCAAAGGCAAAGCCATAACTATCACCTAATAGTATGTTTCAATCCACGCGCCCCGTGCGGGGCGCGACCGGGAACCAATCCGCAGGAAGCTTACTGGTGATGGTTTCAATCCACGCGCCCCGTGCGGGGCGCGACTTTTGCTTATGTTATCTGGCAGTTTCTTAAGTAAAGTTTCAATCCACGCGCCCCGTGCGGGGCGCGACTGCGCTGACCCGTACCCAGCCGCGACGTAGCTAAGTTTCTTAAGTAAAGTTTCAATCCACGCGCCCCGTGCGGGGCGCGACTTCAGCTCTAAATTCTTTTGTTATTTTTGTTACAAGTTTCAATCCACGCGCCCCGTGCGGGGCGCGACATAATAATCCTCCCACCTGTAGCTGTTCTTATATGTTTCAATCCACGCGCCCCGTGCGGGGCGCGACTGCGATATGCTAATCTGCGAGATGCTAATCTGAAGTTTCAATCCACGCGCCCCGTGCGGGGCGCGACCACCAGAATAATCCTTTTTATTCGGGGGTATATGATGTTTCAATCCACGCGCCCCGTGCGGGGCGCGACCAACGTCTTCATTAAAATCACCGTAGATTTTTATGTTTCAATCCACGCGCCCCGTGCGGGGCGCGACTTGACGTATCCGACAAAGATGAGGCATTATCGATGTTTCAATCCACGCGCCCCGTGCGGGGCGCGACGGGCAGGATAGCCCGCTCCATGAAGCGGCGGTAGGGTTTCAATCCACGCGCCCCGTGCGGGGCGCGACGGAAGAGTGAGTGGAATAAACATCACCATAAAATGTTTCAATCCACGCGCCCCGTGCGGGGCGCGACATAACTCTATCAAGCGAATTAGCGTTAAGCCCAAGTTTCAATCCACGCGCCCCGTGCGGGGCGCGACCCTGTTGCGCTATTTTTTTCTTATCTGCGATGAAGTTTCAATCCACGCGCCCCGTGCGGGGCGCGACTCGGATACGTCAAATCGTGATCCGCAAGATAACGGTTTCAATCCACGCGCCCCGTGCGGGGCGCGACAATCGCATTCTATCCTACTGTTATTGTTAAAGAAATAGCCGATATAACGCTAACCATAAATCCCAAATTGTAAAAGATCGAAGCATTACACCGCACCTGAAACTATAGTATTAAAAATCAAATGGTTATGATTCCGCTAACCGGTTGCTGATTCTATGATAACGAACAGTTGGCGTTCACACAATCAACGAATCTCGAAGCACATCTGGCGTCTCTTTTGTTCCATGATGTTCCACTTTGCGCTTCCAGTTGGAGCCGAGATAATAAAACCGCAAACTGTCGAGATTAGCATCATAGGCTTCCAGCAATGCGGATTTTAGATTCACCCATTGGGCTGGGGTTATCTCGCACTCGAAAACCGAATATTGCACGCGAATACCGTAGTCTTTACACAGTTTACTGATGTGTCGTAAACGCTTGCTGCCCCCAGCCCCGCTCACATTTACATCATAGGTTATTAACACTAACATGACTACTCTTCAACGAACCAAAAACGGCGGATAGCATTCCATATCATCACGCAAAAATTTTGCCAATAACATGGATTGTACATGCGGTAACAGACCAATCTGAATTTTCTCTCCGATATAGGGATGCTGCAAATTTTCCTGCTTTCGCTCTTGCCATTGGGTAAGAAACATTTTTCTGGCATCGTCTTTCATTCTGATAGCGCCGCTGGCTTCGGTTATAAAATCGGCTGATGTAATTTGTTTGCGGTTAATTAAAGTCAGCACGAACCGATCACACCACCAAGCTCTAAATTCTTCCAGCATATCCAGCGCCAAACTTACCCGTCCGGGGCGGTCGGTATGTAAAAAGCCAACATAAGGGTCTAATCCCACCCCTTGCAGCGCCGAGGCGATTTCATGGGTCAACAAGGTGTAGCTGAATGAAAGCAGTGCGTTTACTTTATCAAGCGGCGGTCTTTTGGTTCTGCCGCTAAATGTGAAATTATTTCGCTGGTTTTCCAGCACCAAGCGGTTGAATACAGAAAAATAGCGGGCGGCGGCATCCCCCTCTATGCCTCGTATTTGATCGACATCGGTCTGGTGTTCCAGCCGTCTTATGCTCCCTGCGAGCATGGTTACAACCTGCTTTATCGAATCATCGTTGCCATGGTTGCGTTGATGTTTCATCAGTATTTGTCGGCTATTGGTCAGTTTTGCGGCTACAAAAAGCCGCGATAACACGGCGGGCGCATTATCGGCCAGCCGGTATTGTGTGCGGCGTAACAGCACATTGCCGCTTTGCGGTCCCTGCACTCGCCCTTGAAACTTGCCAAATCCAGTAAAGAACGAAAGTCCAATGCCTTTTTCACCACATGCCGCCATGAAGTCAGGCGATACCATGACCCGGCCAAAGCAAAACAAATTGCCAATCGCATGAAACGGCAGTTGCAATACTTTTTTCCTTTCCTGCTCAATAACGATGGTTTCGCGTTCTTTGTGCACATAGCTACCATCGGTAGTAATGTACAGATTATTGAGTAGTTTCTTCATCGTAAAACATTTTTTCCACATACGAACCGCTGTGATCCTTGTGTTGTGGGGAGCATCGCTCAATAAACGAGCAGGCTTTGCATGAGGGGGAATAAACTGCTTGCGGCAGTTTTCCGGCAGCGAATAATTTTTTTGTTGCCTTGATAATCGCCAGTGTTGATGTTCTTAGCGCATCGTCAATATCAATCCATTCGCGCCGCCGAACCTGCCAATACCAGATTGCCGCTTTGTCTATCTGCTGCTTGGTCATTTCCTCCAGACACAGAGCTTGGGCACAAAGCTGAACACGGTCACAATCCGCCACTTTGGGTTTGCCTCTTTTGTATTCAATGGGCATGACCGCGCCAGAATCGCGATTCATTTCCAGCAGATCAAGCTGACCATGCACACCCAATTTTTCCGAGCAAACCTGTACCCCGCGCTCAGAGCGGATATTGCCGCGTGTTTCCGCTTCGCTACTATGTACCCGTTCGTGTAGCTGGCTACCCTTGGCGGTGAGATAATTGTCCATCCACGCCCGTTCGATGTGGATATAGGCGCATTGCCTCGGGCAGAAGGCGTAATGCTGGAGGGCGGAAATCGGGATGGAGATGTTTTGCACGGTTGGTCACCGATCTACTCAATTGGTTGTTTGGTTATTCGGGGCGGTGGCGACATTCCATGTGATTCTCCATTATTGTCGAGTACGCCCTAATCCCTAAACCCGTTGAATCAGCTCGACTTCTGCTGGCATATCTGATTCATCTACCGTTACGCTATAGTCTGCGAAATCTCTCGGGGGCTTATCTTCACTATTGAGCGTTACTTTGATGCGTTGAAAAAGTTTATTGGCATGGGCGTTGCCAAGCAGGCTGTTGTGTTTGAATACATACAGTCCACGAGTGGTCATTTCCCCTCGGGCAGCAGAGCGATCATGCTCAAACATTTGCTCAAGAGCAGTGAAAAATAACTCCAGGTCTTCTTCTGAAAAGCCGGTTTGTTGGGCGAGATGTGCCGAGATAAAACCATGACATCGATATAACCCGTAGGGAACGGTATGCTTGCGCCCCATCGTTCGATTATCCCCATCCTGTTTTTTCGCTTCTTCTTTTGTCGCAACCGCCATTCTGGTGATCGAATGCTCTTGCGAAACTATCGGATTCATGGATCGTGCGAAAGTCAATTGAACGGGACCGCGAACTTGTCCACAATTGATGTTTGTGGACATCACCGCACCAAAAGTACGCACATCAAAGAAATTCGTACAAATCCATTTACGCGCTTTCTCAACGGTTTCGCTCGTGCCTTTACGTCCCTTTTCTTTTTTCAAATCTTCTTCAGCACCAACGGCAATAAAAGCTTTCTCATGTGTCTCATTAAGCACTGCTTTTTCTCTAACATAAATGTCGTAGGGTGGTTCATCGCCTTTACTGACGCTCACAAAATTACGCACCTTGCGCTTCAGGCAGACATCGGTAACAAGCCCGCGACCCGTTTCAGCGTCAATGCGCGGCATATTTCCCGCATCTGGGTCGCCATTCGGGTTGCCATCTTTAACATCAAATAACAATACAAAATCGTAACGGCTTTCTAAATTCATGTCTAAACTCATGATTGCTCTCCTGATTCTTTGGATTGTTTAGGTGTGAAAAAATCTTGACGCTGGTGGTAGTAACCCACAGCGAAGCGACCCTGATCCTGAAGGTTCAGGCTTGCAGGTAAGTCCGGGAGTATTTCGCTCATAATTTCACCAATAAGTTTTTCAAGATTGATTTTACGCCCCGGCGATTCCAATTTGCTCAGATGGTGATTTTTGAGTTTTAGCAAAGTAGGAAATACGCTGACCGGGTTGCTGGATGCCGCTCCGTAGTAACGGTCTTTGATGGTGGCGTTAATACCTGGATTTGCTTCTTCCTGTGTTTTTTCCAGCACAGCAAAGAGCCTGCCTAAACGGTAAGCGGGATTCGTGTTTTTAATATCTAAACTCACTGTTAATTCCTCATTATTAGGGTGATTACGGTTCAAGCAGGCTTTTATGAGCGCAGCCCGCTGGTAATTTACTTCCCTTTCTGCTTTGCAACGACGAACGGCAGCGGACAGCAAAGTGAAAGGATAGGGTTGTCCAGCAAGAATGCTTCGCATCAACTCACCTGCAAGATTCGGGGGTATGTTTTCGCTTTTTCTTTGCGATGCTATGTTGACCAAAAGTAAGAATAATGGCAGATAGGACATTTCATGTGGGGCGTGCGTTATCTCCAAATAGTCGAAGTGTTGTTTGATGCGTTGCGATATTTTAGCCACCGTTGCCACCTGCCAAAAGCGAATCGAAATACGTGACGCATTCGGGGACAATCCTAATACATAAAAGCGATTTGTCGACACATCATCCTCATGCCGCCCTTGATAAACTGAATCAAATACTGCTTTTACTGCCCGTGTGTAGGCATCGGGGTCGTCTTTAACTTTCTTCGGGGTTGAGCCAAAAATTGTGCCGAAATCAGATTCAAATGAATGGTTTTCTTCTGCCCAAAAAATTGTTGACGCATCGCCGACTTGAATGCGTTGTTCTGATCCTTTCCTAAGCAGGTGGTTCAAAGTAGTTGTATAAGCAAAACTGGCTTCTTCTCCCACCGGCGCATTAGCACCTTGTTCTTTCCCATATGATTTGAATGAATCTTGGTTGAAGGAGACAATATTCCCTCCGGAGCTCTGTGCGCCCCATACGCCTTTAATGGCAGGATGTAATCGCTCCATCTGATTTTCTTCGCCTGTTACCAAGCAATAGGAAGCCTTGCCATGTGAATGATTGGTGTTTGCAAGTATTTCTCTCAATTCTGGCTTCTGACAAATCAAGCAAGGTTCACCAGCAATCCGAAAACTGACATTAGGATTTTTTTCGAGTGTCTCCCATGTAGCAGTGTCTTCCTGAATAGACTCTCGGTCTATTTTATTCAAAAAACACATGATAGCCCGAATACTGGCATCCGATGTATCAAGAGATTGAATTCTATCTCTAAAAGATTGGTGTTGTTTGGCAACACGTTCTGGTTTGTCTCGGGTATCAATGCCCAGAACATATTCGACGTTATCCCAAAGCAGGTTGCTTTTAATGCCTACGCTTCGTTTCACGGAACACGGAACCAATTCATTGGTATTTGTATCTGGATGTTTTTCATCACGAACGATAGTCTGAACAAAATTTCCATCAATATCTATTTCAATGATGACAGGAATATTTTTTACTTCAAATCCGTATGATGGGAGTACACCTTCGGAGGACGTGCTTTTCCTGTCATAATATTGATTTAACGCCTGCAAAATCATCCCCGCACCTCCGCGCTATCCCATTCTGGAACATCAATTGAACCATCTTTTTTGAGTGTCGGGTTAAAAAATCGTGGCGAAGGAGATTCTGGCTTGGAAAAGTCCATGTCATAAAGCATCCAGCCTAGCGGACGGTCTTGCTCAAACGGTAAGGCTGATGGCTCCTGTTCGAAGGTTTCAATCAATCGCCAATCAGCGGAAAATTCGCGTGTACCAAGATAGGGTTGATTAAAACACTGTCCTTTTCTCGCTCGCCTCTTAAACATCTCGGCGAATTTCATGTAGGTGTTTTCGGAGCGATCCGCGTCCGCGCATTGCAAATTTGGGTAGTGGTGAATATGTTTGCTGTCATCCTGTAATGAGAAACGCGCATAAAGCCGATAGGCAACATCGCGCAGAAAAAGCCCGGCTCTTTGCTGGCGATCGTCTTCAATCAGAATATGCAAGTTTCTGTTGCCGCCATTCATTACCTGTTTGACATTGTTGGTGCTGATTACGGATGCCACTTCATTGCGGCGCACATTGACCCAGTTAATGGGTTTTAGTAGCTCTATTTTGTTAATGTGCCAGCGCATGGCTGGCTTCCAGAGTATTGCCTCGAATATAGCCCGCGCCGCCGATGGGGTAATAACATCGTAGGATACTCTTTCGACTTTCATTTCCGGGCGCGTGAAACAGGCGAAATCACCGGTAACTTCAAGACAAAAGGTTTCTTTACTTGGCATATAAAAGTTTCCTCTACAGAACAGAATTGCCGGGCGCGAGTTCTATTTCACCCGTCAGCAAGCCGAGTTTATCATGGTAAATTTCGCTATTAATTTCGCTATTACATTGAGCGTAAAACCCTGATGATACCTCTTTAATATCGCCCCTAGCGAGCATCGCATTGAACTGGTGATTATATACTGTAACGCTGTAACGCTGGAGTTTTCTTAATAGTTCCCTGTTCGGGTGAAACCCCAATTCCTTCAACCAGTCGTCAACCTCTTTCCCGTGCCTTACATATATCGTATGGGTATTAGCATCGTCAATCATGCGGAATTTAAGCGCGGCAGTGCGAAATTGAATCTGTAAGCCTCCAGCATCGCGTTCCAACAAATCGTACATATTGGCGGTATCGGTCTCTACCTGATGGAATAAATGGTCAAAGTAGCGTTCAAATATTTCCGGGCTATCGATAGATTTATTATCGTCAAAACAACTCAGAATCGATATGCAAGATGCAATAGCCGTTCCGATTGTGCCTTTGGGCAGGGTTGAAGGTGGCACGAACACCACAACTTTCCCCTTTCCCTTTCCGGCTTCAAGTTTGCCTTCACGATTACAGCGACCGCCAGCCTGAATGATTGAATCCAGCCCAGCCATCGCGCGGTAAACCACCGGAAAATCAAAATCAACACCTGCCTCCACCAATTGTGTGCTAATCACTCTGGTTGGTTTGCCGTCCTTGAGTCGCTTTTTAATTTCATCAATCACGCAAGAGCGGTGCGCCGCACACATAAGAGCCGAAAGATGGTAAGTGCCCGAGGGCATCGACTCAAGCATCAACTCAAACAAATCCTTTGCATCCTGCCGCTTGTTGACGATGACAAGCACTGAATCATATTGCGCTAACTCTTCGGCTATCTCAACCCAGCCACGAGATGTCTCAAAATCTTTTGGTAACTTATAGTTAACCCGTTTAAGCTGGGCGTAGTATTCGTTGGGATTGCGAACAATTTCCGTGCTGCTTAATCCCTCAAGTAATTTTTTCCCAAACGGGTTGTTTTGTTCATCTAGTCCGGTTGGGGTCGCTGTCGAGAGAATAAATGTAACACCATAATGTTCTGCCAGAAGTGCCATGATTTTCCGAATAGGCGCAAGGTGTTGTAGCGGTAACAACTGAATCTCATCGAGAACGACAACGCTATTGGCTATGTTGTGTAATTTGCGACAACGGCTTGTGCGAGCGGCAAACAGCGACTCGAAGAATTGCACTGTGGTAGTAACCACAATGGGTGCGTCCCAGTTTTCGGTGGCAAGTCGAGATTTGGCATTTTCCTGGGATTCTTTATCTGGCTCGACATTGCTGTGATGTTCCAGGATTGAATCACCCAGCGACCCAACAATTTCCTTAAATACCGTTGCTGTTTGTTCAATGATGCTGGTGTAGGGAATGGCGTAAATGATGCGTCTCTTTTCGTGCTGGACAGCATGTTCCAGCGCAAAAGCCAAACTCGACAGGGTTTTGCCACCACCGGTGGGAACCGTTAGCGTAAAAATACCCGGTGACTTTGTGGCGGCTTGCCGACATTGAGATAAGAATTCCGCTCGAATTTTGTTGACCGGCGACGACTCAGAGTTTTGCGTCTTGGTCGCCATGTTCGCATTGAAAGCGTTCAAGAACTCACCAAGCGGAATGGCTACGGGTCGTTGTTTGGAACGGTGCGGCGACATGAAGGACTCTGTATCCAGAAAGTCAGCATCCACCAAACAGGAAAACAACATACGGATCCACAGATGCGCCCCGCTCGGGTCTTCGCCCGGACACGGCGTTGTCGGTGCATCGCAAGAAAGAACGCACTCTGGAATTTGCTCGCGAAGGGCTTCTTGCAAAAGCGGTTTATCACGTTCAAGCACTTCACTAAGCGATGCTCCTCTTGCCTCTCCATTGACAAAATCAGGTAATCCAGCGTGATGCCCGGCAATCATATACGCAAGCGGTAAACCCATGCCGCCTAGTTTGTCTCGTGCATAAATAGCACCTGTCGATGCGTGATTGGTTCTCGGGTCGTTGTCTTTCTCTATGTGTGCATCCGGATTTATGCCCGTGCCACGTTGTATATATGCCTGAAAAGCTGCACGATACTTGCCTAAATCATGCCAAAGCCCTGCGGGATAAGCCCAGTCACCTGCACCAAACTCTTTCGCAAACTCTTGTGCTTTTTTTGCGACCTTTCGTAGATGATCTTCCAGCAGGTGTATGTCAAAGCCTTTTTCTGCGGATGAATTTTCTTTTGCATGGGCTATGTATTTCATGTTTTTTCGAGTATCTTTATCGGTTAATCGTCTTTGTATCCATAAGTGTAACACTCCTAAGCCAGCCAAAGGGGACACTCGTACTCTTTTAACCAAACCGAAAAAGCCCTAAAGCATAAATAGATACCCGTTTGACTGCACAAAAGATACCCTATTTGCCCAGTGAATCAGCAACATTACCCCCAACAGGAATCGCTAAAACCATGGGCAGAAGCAAACCAACCATCCGCCGTAAAACTAAGCGTAATACAAAAGGGCAAATGCCATTGCAACAAGCCACCGATTTAATATAATCGACCTAGAAAATGCTTGGGGTATAAAACCCCTCGGGAGGTCTTTTCCCACGCACTGGGAATGAATCATAATATAAACCCGAGTGTTGCACTTATGGGTTGAATTCGCACCTTTGCAAGGCAAAGAGACTAAATAAAGAGGGTTGGGTTGCAGTCATGCGTTCAGCCTATGAACGTGTCTTTGCTCACCGTAACTGGCGGGTTGGTTATCGCGGTTTGCAGAAGGCGCAATCTCAGTAGGTATGCGTGTACTGACTTTCAACCGCAAAAGAGTGATGACGCTGGGGTTTGAAGACATCAATTTAATACCTGCCCAAGGTAAATACTAGGGTAAATCCGCCTTCCATTTACCTAAAGGGCAGACCTAAGGCACTCATAGCCTAAAATAGCCCATTGGGCCTTAAATAAAGCGGACTTATTGTCGTTTATTTGAACAAATATGTGAATTTTGACATTGTTCTAGATTAACCGACAAGCTCTTTTTGATCAGGGCATCAGAATAATTTTTCCTGTTGTTTTTCGACCTTCTAGGCTTCGATGCGCTTCCTGCGCTTCAGACAAGGGGAAAAAATATTCAAGTCTCAATTTTAGTTTCCCCTGAGCTATCCAATTAAAAACATCGCCGCTGCGCCATTCAAGGCTTTCTCGGTCAGCCGTATAATCAAATAAGGTAGGACGAGTGAGAAAAAGTGAACCCTTTGTGCCCAGTGTTGCAGGGTTAAACTCAGTTACTGGTCCGCTGGCGTTGCCGTAAAGTACCATGTAACCGAAACGCTGCAAACAGTCTATGCTGTTCTCGAAAGTAGTTTTGCCTACAGAGTCATAGACTACATTGACGCCTTTGTTGTCAGTGATGCGCTTAACTTCGGTTTCGAAATCTGTTTGGAAGTAAAGAATGACCTCATCCGCACCCGCTGCTAGGGCAAGTTCAGCCTTCTCTTCAGTCGAGACTGTGCCGATGACAAAAGCTCCCGCATTCTTCGCCATCTGAATAAGAATCAGGCCGACGCCACCAGCCGCTGCATGAATTAGACAGCTATCGCCATTTTTAATTGGATAGGTGGATTGGGAAAGATAGTGTGCGGTGCAACCCTGTAACATCGCTGCCGCCCCTTCGTTAAACGAAACGCCGTCAGGGATGTACACGATTTTTTCCTGATCTACCGCAGCATATTCGGCATAGGCTCCCAGTACGTTGGTGTAGGCGACTCTATCACCAATGCGGAAGCGGGCGACCTCCACGCCAATTTCTTCTACCGTGCCGCTGGCTTCCAGGCCCAGAGTTGCAGGCAAGGGGATTTGATAGAGGCCAGAACGCTGGTAGGTATCTATGTAATTAATGCCCGCTGCTTCCACCTTGATGAGAACTTCAGTGGCCGCCAGATTCGGCTTATCCACTTCCTCGTAGCCCATAACTTCAGGGCCGCCGTATGCCTTAACTGTTACCGCTTTCATTGCCAATTTCCCTTGCTTAAAAGGCCCTTTATCGCAGAAATTACTGACGCTGACAATTGGTTTGCTACTAATGCCAGTAAATACGCCACTGGACGGGTATTGGCAACAGGTTTATTCCGTGTAACGAGTTGAATTCAAATGAAGCCGGAGTGCAACGACATGCCGTTCCCCACATCCCAATCTTTACGACTGTGCCTGGCAGCAGTAATTACAGTGTTTCTGTTGCCGAGTTCTTTGGCTCAGCAAGCGCCTATCGAACTCAGTCAAAATATAGTCGACGCGAGTAATATTTTTGTTGCTAACTTAAACTCGATGCAACGCGATAAGGCCAGCTACGGCTTTGATGATGAAGAACGATTGAATGGGCATTTCATTCCTCGTGCCCGAAAGGGTATCCCGCTAAAAGAACTCAATTCGACGGTATTAACCGACATGGCAGCTCCAATCCGAGTAAAAATGACCGGCGCAGTACACAAGAAAAAGCCAGCCGCTGGCCGGCTGGATTAACCGCTTACTGTGGCTTATCTAATAGTTCCTGAGCATTCAATATCCTCATGGACTACAATGGCAGGCATTGAAACTAGGCAGGAGGGTTAGGTTTGCCAGCATTTGAACGGCAGCTAATGGCAGCCTGCCGACATATCATCACCGACTCGGCGCGCCTTAAAGCATACGAAACAGATGGCTTGACGGCCAAAAAAACAGCCCCTAGATTCGTGGCTCTGCCAGAGACAATCGAAGAAGTGCAAGCAGTGGTGCGGCTCTGTTTCGAGCAGCAGGTACCGCTGGTGGCGCGCGGCGCTGGCACCGGCCTATCTGGTGGCGCCATGCCGCACAAGGACGGCGTATTGCTGGGCCTGGCTAAATTTAATCGTATCCTTGCAATAGACGCAGAAAACCTGCTTGCCAGGGTCGAACCAGGGGTTACCAACCTGGCTATTTCCACAGCGGTTGATGACCGGGGGCTTTACTATGCGCCGGATCCCTCATCCCAGATTGCCTGCACTATCGGCGGCAATGTCGCAGAAAATTCCGGCGGCGTGCATTGTTTGAAATATGGGCTCACAGTGCACAATGTGCGTAGACTCAAGATGGTATCACCAGAGGGCGAGATTTATTATCTGGGCAGTGATGGATACGACAGTCCGGGCTTTGACCTGCTGGCCTTGATGCACGGCTCAGAAGGCATGTTGGGCCTAGTGATGGAAGTTACCGTCAAACTACTGCCAAAGCCAGAAGATGTGCTGGTGGTGCTGGCCGGCTTTGCTCGGGTAACCGATGCAGCAGAAGCGGTTAGCGCTATCATTAGCGCGGGGTTATTGCCAGCGGGTTTAGAGATGATGGACAAGCAGGCGATCAGGGCAGCAGAAGCCTTCGTTCATGCCGGCTATCCATTGGATGTAGATGCCATCTTGCTGTGTGAATTAGACGGTAATAAAGCCGAGGTTGAAGCGCAGTTAGAGATACTGACCGCAGTATTAACGCGCCAGAGTGCCAAACATATTAAAGTGGCCCGGGCGCCAGCCGAGCGGGCTAACCTTTGGTTAGGGCGTAAAGCTACCTTTCCGGCGGCCGGGCGCATTGCACCAGATTACTACTGTATGGATGGCACCATCCCAAGGCGAGAATTAGCCGCAGCGCTGGCCGAGATAGCCCGCCTGTCTGAGGTCTATGGGCTAACCGTGGCTAATGTGTTTCATGCGGGTGATGGCAATCTGCACCCGTTAATCCTGTTTGATGCTAACCAGCCTGGCGAGACAGATAAAGCCGAGGCGTTTGGCGCCAAAATACTCGAACTCTGCATTCGGCTTGGCGGCACCATTACTGGTGAGCATGGTGTGGGTATCGAAAAAATTGATCAGATGTGCATACAATTTGGTAACAATGAACTCAAACTGTTCCATGGTATTAAAGTAGTATTCGATTCGGCTGGGTTTTTTAATCCGGGCAAAGCCGTGCCAACCCTGCATAGGTGTGCCGAGTTTGGCGCTATGCGTGTGCATAAAGGTGAAGCAAAATTCCCGCATCTGGAGCGCTTTTAATGGCTATGGAAATATACACCGCGGCAGTAGAAAAAATCACCGAAGCAGCGGCAAAAAATCAGCCGTTGCATATTGTCGGTGGCGGCAGCAAAGCCTTCTATGCCGCAACTTGCCTGGGGCAAGATGGCACCGCACCAGAGGTTCTGGATGTAACCAGCCATCAGGGCATTGTTGCATACCAGCCAGATGAGCTGGTACTAAGCGTTAGATCCGGCACTAGGTTAGCTGAAGTTCAGGCCCTGCTGGATGCAGAACAGCAGATGTTGGCTTTTGAGCCGCCACACTTTGGCGGCGATGCAACCATTGGCGGCATGGTTGCTGCGGGCATATCCGGCTCCCGCCGACCCTATGGGGGAGCAGTGCGAGACTATGTTTTAGGTGTAAATATGATAGATGGCATGGGTCAGTCGATGGCCTTTGGCGGCCAGGTAATGAAAAACGTAGCCGGTTACGATGTGTCTAGGCTTATGGCCGGCAGTCTTGGCTGTCTTGGCGTCATCACCGAGGTTAGTTTTAAGGTGTTACCAAAACCCGAATTTGAAACCAGCCTAAGTCTTGTTTTAACCTTGGCGGATGCCAGAAAAACAATGCTGGCCCAGTTACGGCAGCCACTGGTTTCTGCATCTGCTTACTTTAATGGCGCATTGTATATTCGTCTATCGGGCGCAGAATCATCAGTGCGGCAATGTGCGAAAACCCTGGGTGGTGAATGCGCGGCCAATGCTATTTGGTCGGCCATCGATAATTTGACCCTGCTCACCGGCTACAAGGATTTGTGGCGAATCTCAACTCGGGCTGCCAGTGATTTGTATTTGCGTGAGGCATCTTTGATTGATTGGGGCGGCGGGCAGCGCTGGTTAATTGACCCTGGTTTTGATCCCGGTTTAGACCCTAGTTTAGACCCTAGTTTAGGTGCTGCATCGGCGGGCCATGCTACTCTAGTCAGGCGTCAGGGTCATAAAGAAGACGGGGTGCCCGGCCCTGGCGATAAGTTTCAGCGTTTAACCCCGGTGCTGTTAAAAATACATCAGGGCTTAAAACATCAGTTTGACCCTAAGGGTATTTTGAACCCGCATAAAATGTGTGCCGAATTCTAAACCATGCAAACAATCATTCATCCTACATTACAGTCGCGCCCAGAGATTCAGGAGGCCGATGATATATTGAGAAAGTGCGTACACTGCGGTTTTTGCACGGCAACCTGTCCTACCTATCAATTATTAGGGGATGAGCTTGATGGGCCAAGAGGTCGGATATATCTCATAAAATCCATGCTGGAAGAGAATGACATCAGCGCCAAATCTGTCGATCACCTCAATCGGTGCCTGACTTGCCGAGCCTGTGAGACCAGTTGCCCATCTGGTGTTGCCTATGGCAGGCTGTTAGATATAGGGCGCGGCCTGATCAGCGAATCCTTTCAGCCCCGGGGCAGGCCGAGTGACCTGCGGCGCAACCTCATCGGTTGGACCCTGCGCCAACTTATTACCAGACGCTGGTTATTTGACCCCTTGCTGAAATCAGCGCAGTGGATGCGGTCTATGCTGCCGAAATTTGTCGCGCATCACATCCCTAGATCAGTGCCGTCAGCCACCAATGCCCCGGCTTGGCAGCCACTGAAAAGCCCGAGCTTGAATATTATCCTCCTGCAAGGCTGCGTACAAAAATCCGCCACGCCGAATGTGAATAAAGCTATCGAATATCTACTATCTGAGCATAACGTACAAACCCACTACCTTAGCGAAGAGGGTTGTTGTGGCGCCCTGGATTATCACCTGGCGGCCCATGAAGCTGGTATTAAAAGAATGAAAACCCTGCTCGATCGGTTGTATGATCGCTTGCATGCGGTGGATTATATCGTATCTTCTGCCAGCGGTTGCGGTGTTACCATCAAGGAGTATGCCGAGCTGCTGAAGCATGAAGCGGCTTATGCCGAAAAGGCAGCCAGGGTTTGCGAGAAGGTGGTAGACATTGCTGAATTGTTAGCGCGGTTCAAATTTCAATGTGATGGCAAAGCAGTGGCAGTACATACCCCCTGCACACTACAACACGGCCAGAAATTACCCGCTCAGATTGAAAATTTTTTATTGAAGTGCGGCGCTAAACTCACGGCCCACAAGGATAAACATCTTTGCTGCGGCGCAGCGGGTACCTATTCGATATTGGAGCCTACTCTGTCAAGCGCCCTGGCAGCACAGAAAATCACAGCACTGACGGAACATCATCCGGATTTTATTGTAACCGCTAACGTTGGTTGTCAGATACACCTAGATAGTGCCCTAGAGCATCGGCATAAAACCGGTAGCGCGACTCGCGTCATACACTGGGTCGAATATCTGGCACAACAGCACCAGGCATCAAAAAAATAACAAGAGATCGTACACTATCCCAGCACGGCCATGCGGACACAGATAGCAACGGCAAGCGCTTCTAACTGGCAGCCCTTGCTGGATAAACTCTTGATGGATAAACTCTTGCTGGATAAACAAGACGCGGCGATAAGCGGCCAGGATACCTACCGCAGCAGCTTCTGTATCGGTGAGTATGCAAAAGCCTTCACCTTGATCATTCAGAGAACAGCCGTTACCGGTCAAGCAAGTCTGGGTTTAGATTCATCAGGTAATTCAGAAGACAGTTCACAAGATAGCGCAGAGGGAACAAGCTCAGAAGAAATAAACTCGAGTGCTTATATTGATCGTGCGATTGCCACTCATCGGCCACTCATCGGCCACTCATCGGGATGACCTTAGCCATAGCCAGATTGTCCACAGGCCAATATGACTAATATGGCAGCGTGGCGAGGACAGTGAGGGCCACATCAAGGAACTGCAACGAGATTTTGGCGGTGACCCCCTGTCGTGCTCTGATTTTGCTGCCAATGTGCTGTACTTTTTAACCTCAGCATCTTCCTACAATCTATGTGCCCTCATGCGTCAGCTACTGCTAGTGGAGTTGTCCCGACATCGAGACTGTGTAAGAAACCCCACTAAATCGCGTTACATGTGGAAAACCCTTGCGGGTTTGGCTGTTTTACTGGGTTCCTGCTTGCGCAGGAACGACGGATGTTGGTTTTTTGCACAGTCTCCATCTTGTGCTGACTCTGCACTGGTGTCTGGTCGCCATTGCGGCAAAAGTGGTTAGAACCGGACGACAATTATTTATAAAGCTGCAAGAAAACCACCGAATACTCCTAGAACCAGTGCTACTGGCACTGAAGCAGTTTGCAGCACCGTCCATTTAACCCGATATAGGGCAAGCGTAACGGCTTCTGCAAGATAGGTGCGTGCAAAAAAAGCCCATTGAACACTGATTAATGGCGGGACTTAATATACAGAAGGCGCTGAGCCAGTATTTTTTAGTAAACAGGGTTTTTTCAGTAAACCTCTCGGCACTATCTGCTGTAATCTGCGGTAATGGCCAGTCATAAGGCTTGCAAGCGGGATTACAGGTCATTGAAGCACTGGCGCTACTCTATCTGGGGATTTGGGGATTTAACCTAAGTTGATTAGCCGCTCCGTTTCCTGCATCCTCAAGAAAGAATTACATTACTGGATTTCGATATGCAAACATTACAAGATTCACTCGATAAAATCAGCGGGATTATCTGGGGCGAATATATCCTTATTCCTTTACTGGCACTGGTCGGCATTTATTTGACACTTGGTCTCAAGGCTATGCCCTGGAGGCTGGTCCCAAAAGCATTTTCCACGCTATGGCATGACCGAAAACCTGATGATGCAAATGAGGGAGATATTTCTCCATTTCAGGCCTTGATGACCGCCCTGTCCGCCACCATCGGCACAGGCAATATCGCAGGTGTCGCTACAGCTATTTATTTTGGTGGACCTGGTGCCATCTTCTGGATGTGGGTCATTGCCCTGTTTGGCATGGCAACAAAATATGCTGAAGGTGTTCTGGCAGTAAAATATAGAGAAATCGATGCACTTGGCAATCATGTCGGCGGCCCTATGTATTACATCAAAAATGGCCTAGGGAAAAACTGGGCATGGTTGGGCACGGCCTTTGCCCTGTTTGGCATGATTGCCGCTTTTGGTATTGGCAACATGGCGCAATCAAATACTGTCGCCAGTGAATTGTACGCCTCGTTTCAAATTCCCTCCTGGGTGACGGGTATCATCATGGCGACCTTAGCAGGCGCAGTGATCCTAGGCGGCATTAAACGTATTGCTAATGTTGCGGAAAAACTTGTACCCTTCATGGCCAGTGCTTATATAATTGGCGCTCTGCTCATCATTCTTCTAAATATTTATGATGTACCTGCTGCCTTGAAATTAATTGTTGAAGATGCATTCACCGGCACCGCTGCCGAAGGCGGTTTTTTGGGTGCAACTGTGATGATGGCTATCCGTTGGGGGTTTGCTCGCGGCATATTTTCGAATGAAGCAGGACTGGGCAGCGCAGCTATTGCTCATGCTGCTGCCAAAACAAACAACCCGGTTCGTCAAGGTATGATTGCCATGTTAGGTACTTTTATCGATACCATCATCATCTGCTCAATGACCGCGTTGGTCATCATACTGACAGGCGCCTGGGATAGCGGCATCAAAGGCGCTCCCATGTCCTCACTTGCATTTAATACTGGTTTCGCAGGTGGTGGTTATATTGTCACGTTCGGATTGATTGTCTTTGCCTTTACTACAATCCTTGGCTGGAGTTATTACGGTGAACGCTGTGCAAGCTACCTTATGGGCGTTAAAGCAATTCTACCTTACCGTATACTATGGGTGGCTGCCACATTGATTGGCGCCTTAGTGAAATTAGGTTTGGTCTGGGCATTGGCTGATGTTTTAAATGGGCTTATGGCAATCCCAAACCTGATTGCATTACTCCTGTTAAGCCCAGTTATTTTTTCTATTACACGTGAATATTTTTACAAAGAAGATTGACCAAGAAAATAAACAAACAATGGAAACCTGATAAATGCATTTGTTACACAGTGTTGATGAAGTCGCCTATCAGGCGTTGCATGAAGACCTAGGCGATGGTGATCTCACGGCAAATTTATTGTCGGAAGATGCGCAAATAAAAGCACGATTAACCACGCGTGAAGACGCGGTGCTTTGTGGCACTTGTTGGTTCAATAGCATCTTTAAGAAACTGGACGAAAACATTGATATCCAATGGCGTGTTAAAGATGGTGATAACATCGTTATCGATCAGGAATTGTGTATTTTAAAAGGCTCAGCGCGTGCCGTGTTAACTGGCGAGCGTACGGCAATGAATTTCATCCAGATCTTGTCTGGCACAGCAACAGCTACGCGTGAATATGCCAAAATACTGGAAGGCACAACGACGAAATTACTGGATACACGTAAGACTATTCCTGGCCTGAGAGAAGCACAAAAATATGCGGTACGTAGAGGTGGTGGCTATAACCACCGACTAGGATTGTTTGATGGCATCCTGCTCAAGGAAAACCATGTATCAGCCTTCGGTTCTATTGCCAATGCCGTCAGTACTGCAAGGGAACATTATCCAGAAACACCCGTTGAAATTGAAGTTGAAACACAGGATGAATTGCAACAAGCCATTGATGCCAGAGCAGATATCATCATGCTGGATAATTTTTCTCTGCAAGATATACGTGAAGCCGTCATTTTTACTGATGGTCGCGCACGGCTAGAGGCTTCAGGAGGATTTGATATGAAGACCCTGCGTGAGACAGCAGAAACCGGGGTCGATTATATCTCTATCGGCGCGTTGACTAAACATATAAGGGCGCTGGATATATCCATGCGCTTTTTTAATCGGACATGAAAAGGTGGAAAATTTTTGAGATTACAATGATTACTTTAAATTGGAATTGCTATTGTGGCCAAACATAAGCGGTTATAAGTCAGATTGCGTCATCTTCGAAATTAAGAAATATTCGGTTGTAATATCAATCGATTAGGCTCGATTCGACCTGAAGGGATCTGGGTCCCGAGATTTTTCTCTCGCCCACGGTGTGCTAGTATACCGCCCAAACAGAAGCCAGTCGCAATCCGCTCGGGTTTCACGTAAAGCCTGTATAAAAAAATAATAAATTTTAGTTTAGAGAGATCGTCATGAAAAAACTACTTTTCCAGTTAGACAACGATACTCATCCTGCTGTATTGACGATGTATAGGCAATATTCGCCACGGGAACAGCCAATACTGAATTACTCGAGGCAAAGCATTGGTAAGACAGCGAAAACATGTAGCTCATTGCTGATGCCAACGCTACCCCTCTCTTAGGAATTGTTGGCACTGAAATGTTTGACCGTGGCACAGAAAGGAACGGCAAGATTATCTGGAGAGCCATTGGCTTTGGTGCCGTGAAATTGGCGGCACATAGAACCAGTATCAAAAAAATTATTCGGAAATTGATGAGCAGGCGTTTGATGCTGAAGAAATATTTTGCGCTTGCCAAAGAAATGGCAGCAAGGGAAATGGCGTAATAATTTTTACTCAAACCAACACTGGTCAACTTCATGCTCATACATAATTTGATGCTCAGCCTGAAAATAGATTTGAATAGAAATTTATTAATATTTCCTTTCTTATGTTTCTTGACACTTTTACAATCTACTATTGCCTGGGCAGCAAACTACGAAGAGGGCATGCAGGCATATCTGAACAAGGACTATGCGTTGGCTTTAGAAATTCTCCAGCCACTTGCAGAAAATGGAGATTCTCAGGCGCAAGCCACTTTGGGAGTCATGTATGACCTTGGTCACGGTGTTAGTAAAGATCCAGCTCAAGCAATCAAATGGTATATCAAGGCAGCAGAACAAGGGGACTCTGCTGTGCAATATAGCGTTGGCGTTAAATATTTTCAAGGTCAAGGCGTTGAGCAAGACTACCTGAAGGCAGCATATTGGTGGGAGCAATCAGCCAATGCTGGTTCAGCTGATTCCCAATTTAACTTGGGATTATTATACTACAGTGGCACTGGTCTGGAGATCGACTATCAAAAGGCTTCAGCCCTATTCATGGCAGCAGCAGAACAAGAACATCCCCGTGCGCAATACAGCCTGGCGGTAATGCATGCATTTGGTCAAGGTATAGATAAAGATTATAAGCAAGCTCTAAAATGGTTCAAAAAATCTGCATCGCATAATGTTACTCAGGCACAATTTAATCTGGGCGTATTTTATGAGAATGGCTACGGTCTTGATGCAGATGTTGCTACCGCTAAAAAGTGGTATGCCCTCGCTGCCAGTGCTGGCTTAGCTGAAGCAAAGTCAAGACTTGTTGAACTTGAACAGACTGAGAAAACTATTCAACATTCTGATATCCCTAAGCTAGCAAGTAATCAACCTGTTCAGAAAAAGACCTCTATTCAGAAGACAACTATGGCACTTAACGATAACAACATAAAAAGAGAAGGCTGGGTTAAACAACAAGATGCTAGAACATACACACTGCAACTTTTAAGCTTGCTTAAGGAAAAGGATATCGTTGATTTTATACAGAAACATCAGCTAGCGAAAAATACTGCATACATTGAAGTAGTTATCAAAGGGACAACTCGGTACAATGCGCTATACGGAAGTTATGCAACATATGAGCAAGCAAAGAAGGCAGTCATTTCCCTTCCCAAGAGTTTGGGTAAAAACAAACCTTGGATAAGAAATTTTGGCATCTTACAAAATTTAATCAATCAAAAATGAAAGGCTTCATATTAAATAGCTGTACCAATCTAATGCAGTTAGCCATTTAAAAAGAGATTTGTATGTCAACATTCAGTGACGTTCTGACAGGAAAAGAAGAAGACCTGGTCAAAATATTTTATAGCTTCCACGGGAAAGAAAATCCAAAAGATAATCTCGTTGCAGCTGCTAAAAAACTTAAGCTCAAACCAGCACAGCTCATTTTTGCACTGGGATTTAACCGGCGCACCAAGGAACTGAATGAAATTTTTACTACGCTTGGTTATGCAAATCTGAAAGAACTCATAAAAGAAAGAAATGAAATTTATATCAATGATATTTACCAGAATCTTTCCCTAGAAAATATACTGATGCTGTATAGCTCCGTCAAAGATGAGAGCGAGATATTGCAGATAATGCAATATCTTTTGAAAAACAGGCTAGAAAATATAGAATCCAAGATAGAAGCTAATGTAAACTTGCTTATGATTGAGAAATACAAAACTGAAATGAAAGCTATTTACGCCGATAAGATTGTTGATATCGACTTCGCTGAAGAAAGATTGAATAATATAGAGAGTGGATTTAGAGCATTATTAAACGAAGCCTGCATTATCATTGAGAGCAAACTAATCCCTGCCGGAGATATATTTTTCAGAGAAACGATTTTGCCTGAGGAAAAACGAAAATTGTTAAACAAAAATCTGATTCCTGTAGAACTGGTGGAATCTCGTCTTGAAGAAAAAAATATCTCAAAACAAGAAAGACAAATGCTGAATGATTTTCTCGCATTCAACCGTAAAAAAATACTGATGGAACAGCTAACTAATGATTAGTTTTACTGATTTATTCACAGCTAGCGATTCAGATCTTGTCAAAACTTTTTGCAAGGTTAAATCTGATCCCTCGGCTGATTTTATAAAGAACATAAATAGTATCGCTATACAGTTGCAACTTAATCACTCTCAACTTGTTTGTGCGATTGGCTTTAATAAGAATATACGCAATCTAACCGATATTATAACAATCCTCGGTTTTAAATCGTATAAGGTCATGGCCTATCGTCGTAATGAATTATTTACGACAGATACCTACCAGCAACTCGGCATAGACAATATTTTGGACATCTATTCGGAGCGGCTGGAAGATATAGAGATTCTTGAAACCCTGAGAGAATTACTTCAACCACGACTTCAACATATCGAAGCCGATATTGAGAAAACTGGTGACCCCAGTCAAACAATCAGTTATCGGATGGAAATACACTCGATATATCAGTCGGGGATCGCAAATAAACCTTTTGCAGAAGAAAGAATACAAAAAAATATTGGGAGGTATCGCCGCATCTCCAGTGAGCTTAATGAAATGATTAGCGCGGGTATATTTCCACCCAGTAATTTCTTTTTCATGGAGAATATCTCACCTGATGAAAAAAGAGAATTGATTGAACAAAAACATATTTCATCAGACATGGTCAAAAATCGCTTACAAAACGCAAAGATCTCAGCGGACGAAAGAGATATGCTCGAGGAGTTTGTATAGGAATTGCATTAGTTATGGGAATTTTTCCTGCCTGTAAATTCAATTTATCCATTTCTTCGATAGTCACAAATGTTATCCTCTTTAGTTCGGCCTTCAGCAATAACTCTATCATTCTGCTGAATCTTTCTGTCTAAATTATTGATCGAGCAACATCTATTGCTTGTTTAGAGGAGATTTTTTAATGAAAAATTGTTATCTACGTCAAGTTCTTTTGATTGGTATAGCGGTGTTTATTGCTTTAAACAGTAGCCACATCCTCGCCGAAGCAACTAATGCCATTCAAGATGAAAGTATCGAAGTGATAGGCGTCACGCCATCACATGGTACTGGCCTACCAACATATATGATTCCTTTTTCGATACAATCAGCAACCGCGGAAGATATCGACAAAAATAAAAGCCTTGCCCTAGGTGATTTCCTCAATCGTAATTTAGGTAGTGTCTCGATTAATGAAGCGCAAAACAATCCATTACAACCTGACATTCAGTATCGTGGATTCACATCATCTCCACTGCTTGGTCTTCCGCAAGGTCTTGCCGTTTATCAGAATGGTGTTCGTGTGAACGAAGCATTTGGCGATACCGTCAATTGGGATTTGATTCCAGAATCATCCATCGCCAGTATCAATCTTATTGGTGGCGCAAACCCGATATTTGGTCTAAACACATTAGGTGGCGCAATCTCAATCACAACTAAAAATGGTTTCACTCACGAAGGGCATGACCTGGAAGTTTACGGCGGTTCTTTTGAGCGTGTTGTTACAACCATCGAAAGTGGCGGGAATAACGGAGCATGGGGTTATTTCTTTACCGGGAATTATTTTAATGAAGAAGGTTGGCGTAATGCTTCGCCATCCAATGCGCTCAATCTTTTTGGTGCGATTAGTTGGTGGAGTAATGATGGTGCACTGGAGCTTTCCTTCAATCATGGTGATACTGAATTGATTGGTAATGGCCCTATCCCAATTGAGCTGGAAGCGATAGACAGAAGCGCAATTTTTACTTCTCCAGACATCACCGAAAATGATCTTTTCTTGGTCAATTTTGAAGGCTCGCGTTGGCTCAATGATGAACTGCAACTTGCTGGCAATATCTTTTACCGTAGTAATGATGCCGATTCATTCAATGGTGATGGGACTGAATTTGAAGATTGTGGATTTGCCGCTAATGCTGGTTTTTTATGTGAGGAAAATGCTGATTTAAATACTGCGACAGAAGAAGTAATAAGAGATCAAAACGGCGACCAGATTCCTGATACAATCGCAGGTGCAAATTTAGATGCCATCAATAATATCAGTAGCCGTGAACAAGAAAGCTTTGGCGCAAATATACAAACATCTTTTCTGAATGATCCATTTGGTCATCAGAATTCTCTGATTGTTGGAGCAACCTACAATCAGGCATTGACAGCTTTCTGGGCGATTGTTGAAGTCGCATCCTTAAATGCTGACAGGGGGACTTCTGGCGCAGGACTATTTGTCATCGGAGATGGTACACAAATCAAAACTCATACTAGAACATGGTCAATCTATATCACAGATACATTTTCTATCTCCGACGAATTGACCCTGACACTGTCCGGTCGTTATAACAATACTAGTATCAAGATTGGCGACCGCAGCACATTGAATCCATTAGTCGCCCCAGACGATCCTGCGGCTTTAAATGGCGAACATGATTATGGGAACTTCAATCCTGCCATAGGATTAAACTGGTTATTCCACCCTAATATTGTTGCCTACGGTAGTTACAGTGAATCAGCTCGAACACCCACAACAGTAGAACTATCATGTGCTGATCCTTCTGCACCATGCAATTTACCTAATGCCTTTCTTGCTGACCCACCACTGGAGCAGGTCGTGACCAAGAGTTTCGAAGGCGGTTTTCGCGGGACATTGAATTCTGATATGAAATGGAGTTTGGGCGCATTTCACAGCGTCAATAAGGACGACATTATTTTTATCAGTACTGGAGGTATCAGCTCTAATGAAGGCTTCTTTGACAACATTGGTGATACCAAACGGGTCGGCATAGAACTCAATCTTTCAGGCGCCTGGAAGAAACTGGACTGGTTTACAAACTATAGCTTTGTCCAAGCGACCTTCGATAATAGCTTCGCATCGAGTAGCCCAAACAATCCTCTGGCAAATGCTAATGGTGATATCGCTGTTCAGCGGGGAGATAGGATCCCAAGTCTTCCACAACATAATTTAAAGCTCGGCGGCGATTATCATGTTACATCAAGATTTAGTATTGGCTCAGATTTGGTCTATAACTCAGATCAACATTTTCGTGGAGATGAAGCAAATCTGCTGGACACCATTGATGGTCATGTTGTCATCAATGCCAGGGCAGCATACCAGTTTAATAAAAACGTGTCTGTCTTCGCTAACGTAAACAATTTACTTGATTCTGAATACGAAACCTTTGGCTTACTGGGTGAACCCGGTGAAATCTTTGCTGGATTCAATAATCCACGATTTGTCAGTGTCAGTGCACCTATCTCTGGATTTGTTGGTATGAAGGTAGAATTTTAAGAAAGAACGCCTGCTTCCCGATCTCATGATTATGGGCATTCTTGAGATGCTCTCTATACTTTCTGTGACAAAAAACAACACTCGGGTAATCAATCCGCTATAATGCGCCGTTTTTGCACTGCAATATACGCATTCAACAGTTTAGAATACCGCTACTTTGATTCAAAACATAAGAAACATTGCCATCATCGCTCATGTTGACCATGGCAAAACCACTCTGGTTGACAAACTATTGCAACAGGCGGGTACGCTTGACAGTCGCGCAGCCCCGACCGAGCGTATTATGGATTCCAATGATATCGAACGTGAACGTGGGATCACTATCCTGGCAAAGAACACCGCAGTGGATTGGGACGGTTGCCGGATTAATATTATTGATACACCAGGACATGCTGACTTCGGCGGCGAAGTTGAACGCGTATTGTCCATGACCGATTCCGTTTTACTCATGGTTGATGCCGTTGATGGCCCCATGCCACAAACACGTTTTGTTACACAAAAGGCGTTGGCACGTGGCTTACGTCCGATTGTCGTTATCAACAAGATAGATCGGCCTGGTGCCAGACCCCACTGGGTACTTGATAGAACATTTGATTTGTTTGATCAGTTAAATGCTACTGATGAGCAACTGGACTTCCCGGTAATTTATGCCTCTGCACTCAACGGTGTCGCTGGCTATGAATCTGATCAAATTAAAGATGATTTGACGCCATTATTTGAGACCATTATTTCAAAAGTCCCCGCACCTGATGTTGATGTAGACGGAGCATTCCAAATGCAGATTAGCGCACTGGACTACAATAGTTACGTTGGCATTATCGGTATTGGCCGAATAACCCGAGGATATATTAGGGCAAATACTAATGTTACCGTGATTAATAAAGATGATGAAACTCGCTCTGGTAGAATCCTGCAAATCTATAAACTGCACGGCGTTGATAGAATTGAGATTGATACTGCTTCAGCTGGAGGCATTGCAGCCATCAGCGGATTGGAGCAGCTTGATATATCGGATACCTTGTGTGACCCTGCCCAAGTAGAAGCACTGCCAACACTTTCCATTGATGAGCCTACTGTCAGCATGACATTTCAGGTGAATAATTCACCTTTATGTGGGCAAGAAGGGAAATTTGTCACCTCTCGCCAGATCTCTGATCGACTGCATGGAGAACTCAAACATAATGTTGCACTTCGTGTTGAAAATACCAGCGACCCGGATAAATTCAAAATATCTGGTCGAGGAGAACTTCACCTTTCGATATTGATTGAAAATATGCGTCGTGAAGGATTTGAACTGGGGGTCTCTCGACCAGAAGTAATTACCAAGGAAATTGACGGTGTGTTGTCTGAGCCATACGAACAATTGACTGTTGATATGGAAGAACAATATCAAGGTGCTGTCATGGAAATATTGGGATCTCGTGGCGGCGATCTAAAAAACATGATGCCGGATGGTAAAGGTCGCGTGCGTATTGATTACATCATTCCTGCAAGAGGGTTAATCGGACTACGTACAGATTTTCTCACAGCAACCTCAGGGACAGGATTAATCTACAATGTTTTTGACCATTATGGCCCCATTCATAAATCAACATTAGGCAAAAGAAAAAATGGTGTGTTGATTGCAAATAGTAAAGGCCAATCAGTTGCCTTTGCCATATTTAATCTTCAGGAACGAGGACAAATGCTGCTTGATCCAGGTGTTGAAATTTATGAAGGCATGATCATCGGCATACATTCACGTAGCAATGATCTCGTCGTAAATATACTGAAAGGCAAACAACTAACTAATGTGCGTGCTTCAGGAAAAGATGATGCTATCGCGTTAACGCCACCCATTATATTTTCATTAGAACAGGCGCTTGAGTTTATTAACGATGATGAACTGGTCGAAGTAACTCCTTTGAATATTCGTATTCGCAAGAAAAAATTATTAGAACATGAACGCAAACGTGACAACCGCAGCAAAGATAAAGCTGAGACTGCCTAAATTATCCATTGAGATAATACTAATTGAGATAGCGCTGTCGCCGAGCCTCGTATAAACAAACTCCGGCAGCAACAGAGACATTCAAACTTTCAACTACACCTACCATGGGTATATTCACCAGCTTATCGCAATGCTTGCGGGTATTTTGTCGGAGTCCCTGATCCTCTGAACCCATTACTAGGGCAATGGACGAGGTTAAATCTTCTTCATAGATAGTGTTTTCAGCTTCATCAGCCATACCAATCACCCAGATACCTGCGTCTTGCATTTCTCTCAAGGCGCGAGACAGATTAGTGACATAAATAACAGCTGTGTTTTCCGCTGCACCACACGCGACTTTGCGCACAGTTTCATTCACTCCAACCGCACGATCTTTAGATAAAATAAAAGCGCGTACGCCCACGGCATCAGCGGTTCGTAGACAAGCGCCAAGATTATGAGGATCCTGCACACCATCAAGTACCAGAAAAAGTGATTTTTTTTCCTTATCCATTTCCAATACTGATGCTAAATTGATCCTGTTATCAATAGGTCTTGGCTTACGTCTTATCACAACCCCCTGGTGGTTTACTTTATGATTCGCCTGATGCGTTAGCTTATCCAGTGTTTTGCTTGCCACAAACTGAACAGAGATTCGCATGCTTTTTGCCAGTTCGAGAATTTCAGATATCCCTTTGGCTGGTCTTTTATTATCCAATGCCCACATCTCCAGCACATCGGCTGAAGTATTTTTCAAAGCATGTCGGACTGCATGTATCCCACAGGTAATTTCAGATTGTCTACTCACAAATTTATCTCTTTCTTGTTTATTCCACTAACTCAAAATCAATCTTCTTATCATCCAGGCTGACTCTCATTACTTCAACTTTAATTCTGTTCCCCAAACGATATTTTTTTCCTGTACGCTCTCCGGTGAGACGATGCCCAATGGGATCAAAATGATAATAATCTGCAGGTAATGCAGTAATATGAACCAAACCTTCGACATAGATACCATCCAACTCGACAAACATTCCAAATGAGGTCACGCCACTGATAGTCCCTTCATAGACCTCGCCCACTTTGCTATGCATGAATTCACATTTGTACCATTGAATCACATCTCTGCTTGCCTCTTCAGCGCGCCTATCTGTTAAAGAACAATTTTCAGCAATACTGTGCATATCTTTGTTCGTATAGCTAAAGCCCGCTGCGTTTTTATTTCGAATCAAGTGACGAATAGCCCTATGCACCATTAAGTCAGGATAGCGCCTGATGGGGGAAGTAAAATGCGCATATGCTGGAAATGCCAATCCGAAATGGCCCATGTTTTTTTCGCTATAAACGGCTAACTGCATACTACGTAACAATACCGTTTCTATTAAGTGCGCATCTTCCCTGTCTTTCACCTTCTCAATCAAGTTAGCATAATCTTTTGCGGTTGGTATTTCGCCACTACCTATGCTTAACCCTAGCTCGCCAAGAAAACCATACAATGCTTCCAACTTTGATGCTTTAGGTGTCTCATGCACTCTATATAGCGCAGGAATTTCTTGCCTAAGCAGAAACTCTGCAGAGGCAATATTTGCTGCCAGCATGAATTCTTCGATTAATCTATGCGCATCATTTCTTTCGAGCGCATATATTGAAGATACCTCATGATTTTCATTAAATACAAAACAAGGCTCTACTGACCTAAAATCAAGCACCCCTTTTTCTTTTCTATGCTTATGTAAAAGTTGGTATAACTCATAGAGGTTTTCCAGATGGGGAATTATAGTTTTATAGTTTTCAATTAATTTTTTGTCTTTCTCTAATAAAATACTGGCAACTTTATTATAAGTCATCCTTTCTGCAGAACGCATAACTCCCTCAAAAAATCGATGACGCTTTACCTTGCCCTGCTTGTTAATATGAAGTTCACAGACCAGACATAATCTATCAATCTTTGGATTGAGAGAACATAGCCCATTGGAAAGAACCTCGGGTAACATAGGTACGACACGTTGAGGAAAGTAAACAGAATTACCACGATTTAAAGCTTCATTATCCATCGCCATACGCGGATGAACATAATGAGAGACATCGGCAATCGCGACTAATAAACGCCAACCAGAATCTTGTTGCTCGCAATAGACAGCGTCATCAAAATCTCGCGCATCTTCACCATCAATGGTAATTAGTGGCAAGCTCCTTATGTCTTCTCTGTTACAAATATCATCTGGATTAATTTGATCTGTAAAATTGGCGACTTCCTCTAATACTTCGTCCGGCCATTCATTAGGAATCTGATGTGATCTGATGGCAATCTCAACGGCCATCCCTGCCGCTGCATGTTCACCCAGAGTTTCCACAATTTCACCCAAGGGTTGAGTGTGCTTATCAGGTTGTTTGGTAATCTCTACCACCACATATTGCCCCGATTCTGCTTTCCCTTCTATTGATTCTGGAATCAATATATCTTGATGAAATTTTTTGTTCTGAGGTACTACAAAAGCAACGCCTTTTTCTTCAAAGTAACGCCCAACAACGAGCTGGTTTGCACGCTGCAGGATATCAACCATGGCACCTTCTTTACGTCCACGCTTATCTATACCAACAAGACGCGCAATAATCCGGTCACCATGTAATAAACTACGCATTTCCCGAGAGGACAAATAAAGATCATCCTCTTCATCTTCAATATTGAGAAACCCATAACCATCAGGATGGCCAATAACTACTCCCCGATATAGAGCCATTTTATCAACTAGCCCATAACCGCCACGACGGTTAAGCACTATCTGTCCATCACGTTGCATGGCCTTGATACGTCTCAGCAGCGCCTGTCGGCTCTCGCTGCCATCAATATTCAGAGCATCTGCAATCTTCCTCAATGTTCTCGGTCGATTGCATTCTGTCAAATAATTCAGTATCTCTTGTCGCTCTGGCAAGCTGACTTTATAGGTGTTTTTTTTATAATCTGATTTCATTGACAACCTTTCTTTGACTATGTAGAGTCCGCCGTTCTCCTTAGAACCAACACTCATGCCGAGGTGGCGGAATTGGTAGACGCGCTAGCTTCAGGTGCTAGTATGGGCAACCATGTGGAGGTTCAAGTCCTCTTCTCGGCACCATCAAACTCTCTGCTATATTTAATTCCTAAAAAAAGAAAAATTAGGGTTTCCTCATGTTCAATCCAGAGGGTGTTTAAGAATCATTGTCTCAATACGATCAGGTCCAGTAGAAATCATATCAATAGGAATTTCTATAAGCTCTTCCAATCTGTTTAGATAATCAATCGTCTTCTGTGGAAGTGCATCATATTCGGTTACTCCCGAGGTAGATTCGGACCAACCAGGCATTTCTTCGTAAACAGGAGTACATTCAGCGATTGCATCTGCTCCAGATGGAGGTGTAGACCTTGTCTCGCCCTTGTAATTATATCCAGTACAAATCTGAATAACATCCAAGCCATCCATTACATCAAGTTTGGTAATACATAGACCTGTCAGATTATTGACCTGCTTTGATCTTCTTAATACTACGGTATCGAACCATCCACAGCGGCGTGCGCGACCTGTTGTTGCGCCAAATTCATGACCGACTTTTGCAAGATGTTCTCCTGTCGCATCAAATAACTCTGTTGGGAATGGCCCCGAACCTACACGCGTTGTATAAGCCTTGGTGATTCCAAGTACGTAATCAAAACATCCTAGGCCTACACCTGCCCCTGTTGAGGCGCCACCGACTGTCGTATTGGAAGAGGTAACGAATGGATAAGTACCGTGATCGATATCCAGCAATGTTCCTTGCGCACCTTCGAAGAGAATATTATCTCCCTGCTTTTGCAGCTGCCAGATTAATTCTGTCACGTCAGTAATCATGGGAATAATTGATTCTGCTAGCTCCATGGTTTCATCAAGTGTTGTTTGATAGTCAACAACCTCAGCGTTGAAATATTCTTTCAAAATAAAATTATGAAACTCCAGAACTTCTTCCAATTTTTTTGAGAACTTGTCTTTATCCAGAAGATCGCTAACACGCAGAGCTCTTCTTGCAACCTTATCTTCGTATGCAGGTCCGATCCCACGTCCAGTGGTACCAATGGCATTATTGCCTTTTGCTTTTGCTCTTTCTCTTGCCTGATCAAGCGCTACGTGATGAGGCAAGATCAATGCACATGCTTCACTTATTTTTAATCGTTCACGAGCATTAATACCATTGCCTTCAAGCATGGTAATTTCTTCAAACAAGGCTGCCGGACTTAAAACCACGCCATTCCCAATCAGACATTGCACACCATCTCGTAAAATCCCAGAAGGAACCAGATGCAATACTGTTTTATCACCTTCTATAATAACTGTGTGCCCAGCATTGTGTCCGCCTTGAAATCGCACAACAGCCGCAGCCCGATCTGTCAACAGATCAACAATTTTACCCTTACCTTCATCGCCCCATTGAGTGCCGAGAACGACAATATTTTTACCCATTAGATTGCTCTTATGACCTTAAGATTGTTTAGATATTTTTATTGAGGAGTAACAGTCCACTGCCCATCTTGATATTCGAGCTGCTGGTCGCAGCCCATATCTTTTGACGCATCATTTTGCCCTGGCAATTCACAGATAACAGTTTCACCTTGATTTCGCAAGCTGTTTATCGCTTCCAGCTGACCTGGATCGTCGCTGCATAGCGCATAAATACCCGCTCTGTTTTCGGGCGCTAACTTACTCAAACCAAGTAAGATTTTAATATCTGTACTGAAACCAGTTGCTGGACGTGCTCGTCCAAAGGCACTGCCAATATCATCATATCGCCCACCAAAGGCAATGCCTTGACCATATCCTGGCACATAGGCTGTGAAAATGACACCCGTGTGATAATGATAGCCACGCAACTCAGATAAATCGAAATTCAGTGTCAACTCAGGCATTCTTTCGCCTACCAAACCGACGATATTCTGCAATTCATCCAGACAGTCTCTAATTTCTGAACCAAAGTTGTCAAAAATAGCTCTGGTTTCTTTGAGATCATTGATCGCACCATTCGAAGTAATCAATGTTTTAAACATCTGCCCCGCTTCGCTAGATAAGGACCCTGCGATAATCATATCGTCTAACTCAGGCATTGCCTTACGCTGAAGCACGTCAAATAATTCAGCTTCCAAGTCATCATCCAACTTCGCCAATTGCACCAAGTTGTTGTAAATACCGACATGACCAAGATCGACATGAATCTTTTCGATACCTGCTTTATTGATTGTTTCGATCATCAGACACAAGACTTCTGCATCGCTCTCAAACCCTTTATGTCCATATAGCTCCGCACCTACTTGTAATGGGCTTCGATTCCCGCCTGTATTTTCAGGACGTGTGTGTAACACCGTTCCCAGATAGCATAATCTTGTCGGCACTTTCCGTTTCAGATTGTGTGCATCAATTCTCGCAACCTGTGGCGTTGTATCAGCACGCACACCCATCAAACGGCCACTCATCTGGTCAGTCAGTTTAAATATTTGTAGATCCAGATCTTTTCCTGTCCCTGTCAGCAAAGAATCCATATATTCAATCATCGGTGGGATAACTAATTGATATCCCCAGGTCGCGTAAAGATCAATAATTTCTCGACACAGCGTATCCATCTGCCCAGCACGAGGCGGCAAAATCTCTTCTATTCCTTCAGGTAATATCCAACTGTTTTGAGTTTTCATTATTGTTTCTTAAACATTGTTTCTTAAACTTATTTTTCTAAATCAACGAACCAGATAAAGCAACACTAAACCAGACAGCATGCTAGTTAATCCCATAAATCGTAATTTTGTATCTTCCATACTTGAGACAAGAATGAACATCTTCCGTAAACCCGCAGGATTACAAAATGGCATGATACCTTCGATCACAAAAACCAGAGCTACTGCCGTTAAAAATTCAGTCCACATCAAAATTTTCTATAATCTATTGTCATCGCGCAATCGAAGTCTGCTATAGAGATACTCTGCTAATTACAGAATATCTCTGATTCAGTCTAGGGTTTAAATCTATTGGCCTTGCGGATGATTAAAATATTTAAAAAAGTCTGAATCAGGCGAAATCAGCAAAAGATCACTTTGCCCACTAAAACTATTCCGATATGCCGACAGGCTTCTGGATAAAGCATAAAATTCCCTATCCTTACCAAAGGCCGCTGAATAAGTCTCAGTAGCCTGAGCATCCCCCTCACCTCGGGTGACCTCGGCATCACGATAGGCTTCGGCTAATATAACTTCTCGTTCTCTGTCAGCCGCTGCGCTGATTCTTTCAGCGGCTTCTTCGCCTCGAGCACGAAAATCTTTGGCGACACGCAAGCGTTCAGCGCGCATTCTTTCATAAACTGAGTGGCTGACTTCTTCCGGCAAATCAATTCTTTTGGTTCTGATATCGAGTACAGTAATTCCTAACTCTTTTGGTAATTGAGATATTGTTGATGCAACTGCATCAAATATCTCACCACGTTCACCTGCTACCACTTCCTGTACGGTTTTCTTACCAAACTCATCTCGTAATGCTCGGGTGATTCTCTGTTCAAGCAATCCGTTCACATATTGAACATCACCACCAAGAGATATTGTATAAAACTTATTAACATCAGAAATACGCCATTTAACATAATAATCAACAATCACATCTTTTTTCTCTTTCGTCAGAAAACGTTGTGGCTCCTGATCAAGATTCAATAGTCTTGCTTCAAAGTTCTGTGAGGTATTAATACCCGGTATCTTGAAATGCAATCCCGGCTTATAATCGGATTTCTCAATTTCACGGAATTTGAAAACAATTGCCTGCTCCCATTGCTCAACCTTGAATAAAGAAACTGAAGCAACCAGTGATAGTAAAACAACTGAAATAATAATTTTTAGTCCCATGATTAACGTACTCCTCTGCTTCTGCTACCACGCTGATTAGAATTCGCATCCTGAATCTTTGACTGAGCATCTGATCTGAATTGTCCTGGAACTGGCAAATTCTTCTGAGAAGCAGAAGTATTGTCATGCTGTTCCAATAATTTATCAATAGGTAGGTACATCAAACTATTGCCATTGTCAGAATCCAGAAACACTTTGCTGGATTCTGAGAACACTGACTCCATCGCATCAATATAAAGGCGCTGGCGTGTCACTTCAGGAGCGCGTTGGTATTCAACAAGTAATTGCTCAAAACGATTGGCTTCACCTTCAGCTTTGGCGACCACTCTTGCCTTATAAGCGCTTGCTTCTTCACGTAATCGCGCGGCAGCACCTCTGGACTTGGGAATAATTTCGTTTTTATAAGCCTCTGCCTGATTAACTGATTTTTGCTCATCCTCTCTTGCCTTAATAGCATCATCAAAGGCTGCCTTAACCTCTTCTGGAGGTTTTGCCGATTGCATTTCCACTTTGGCAATCACAATGCCAGATCGGTAAAGATCCATAATTTCCTGAATCAATACTTCCTGTTTCTGAGCAATTTCGCTTCGACCTTCTGTCAGAACAAAATCAAGTTTGTTCTTGCCAATCACTTCACGTAAAGCACTTTCTGTCACCTGTCTTAATGTCGCATCAGGCGCATAAAGATTAAATAGATAATCCGCTGGCTCTCTGATTTTCCATTGCACAGCAACTTCAACATCGACAATATTTTCATCCTGCGTCAGTATATTTGCTTTATGTGTAATCGAACGTAATTGTCCGACATTAACCTTTTTCACTTTTTCAATTGGGCGTGGGAAACGTAGGCTAAGCCCAGGTTGCAGATTAGCCACATGCTCGCCAAAACGTAAGACTATGCCACGTTCCTGTTCGTCTATCGCGTATAAAGAATCAAATGTAAGCCAGGCAGCAAGTGCAATTAAGATGAATGCTTTGGGCAATGCTGAACCACCTCCATTGAATGATTTATTGCCAAAAAATCCGCCAAGACTTTCCTGCATCTTGCGCACAATTTCATCCAGATCCGGTGGCCCATCACCATTATTTCTTTTGCCCCCGTTGTTGCTCCAGGGATCTTTACCATCGTTACCGCTAGGCGGCTCATTCCAACCCATTATATTTAACTCTCCAATTCGCAGGCATTACGCCAAAAGTGTTTTGATTCTATTAACGTCGTTCTCAAGGTTCGGCATTGTCTCACTGTAGCAAGATATCTTCCAGATCCAATTCCATACTTAATACTTGGCTCAATTCCAGGCCAGATTCTCGAAAGATTTGGTCTAATCTATGAGATTCCATATCTACTTCCATCATCCAGCCACCTTTCTCGCCATATTCTTCACTTCGTACAACCCCCATATTAAACAGGTGAGCTCGTAGCTTTCCTGCCGAAGCGGGCATATTCAGACTATGATGTTGAACTTTGGAGCGGATGAACGTGGTCATTGCGTCTAGTAAGCCTTCAATTCCCTCCCCGGTTCTAGCCGATAACCAGACCCTGCCTGGAAAACCATTTTCATCTGTTTCTACCCTCGCGTTCAACCCGCCATACTGATCAATCTTGTTATAAACCTCAATTTGCGGCACATCTTCTGCGCCAATTTCATTAATAACCTGATTCACCTGTTCCATCCGAACATCACGTTGCTCACCACTGACATCAATAATATGCAGCAATAAATCAGCTTCCTGAGTTTCTTCCAAGGTGGCGTGAAAAGCCGCCACCAAATCATGTGGAATATGTCTGATAAAGCCTACTGTATCGGTCAAGATCACCGGGGTTGCTGGGGCCAATTCGATACGACGGGATGTTGGATCAAGCGTCACAAAAAGTTTATTGGCAGCATAAGCCTTCGAACCTGTGAGTTTATTAAACAAGGTTGATTTACCAGCATTGGTATAGCCCACAAGCGACACCACTGGCGTATGCGATCTGCTTCGCCTTTTTCTACTCTGTTGCCGCTGGCACCTGACTTTCTCCAAACGTGCGTTAATTGTCTTGATTCGTTTGCCTATCAGGCGACGATCCGTCTCCAACTGAGTTTCGCCAGGCCCTCTTAGCCCAATACCACCTTTCTGGCGCTCCAAATGTGTCCAACCTCGAATCAAACGGGAAGACAAATATCGTAATTGAGCCAGTTCGACCTGTAATTTACCTTCAAAACTCCTAGCGCGCTGAGCAAATATATCAAGAATCAAGTCCACTCGACCAACCACTCTACATTGACAAATCTTCTCTACATTACATTCTTGTCGAGGACTGAGAATATGATTAAAGATAACCACATAGGCCTGTTCCTGTATCACTGCTTGCCTGATCTCTTCAGCCTTGCCGCTGCCAATAAAAAAACCAGCATCTGGTGTATTTCTAGAACAGGTAATGGTAGCCACTGGCTCAAGCCCAGCAGAGGTCACCAGCTCGATGAATTCTTCAAGACCTTCATTAAATTCATTATTTTGAAAATCGATATTAACGAGAACGGCGGGCTCGCTGATGACTGCCTCGTCAGTCAAACAAATACCTCAAACCCTGAACGATCAATCCTCGGATATTAAGATTTTTCGTGGTCGTTATAATGGTCATCGTCTGCTCTGGGGAGCCTGACGCTGCGCGTTGGAACAATGGTTGATATTGCATGTTTGTAAATTAATTGACTAACGGAATTCTTTAAAAGTACGACAAATTGATCAAATGACTCCACCTGACCTGTAAGTTTTATCCCATTAATAAGAAATACTGACACAGGTATCCGCTCTTTGCGTAAGGCGTTCAGAAACGGAGCTTGAAGTGTATTCCCCTTATTCATGACAACCCTCCTTGCTATGTTAAGATTATTATTTTTTATAAACCTAGGGATGTCGGTTCTTTAATATTATCTAGAACCTCTAATCGCTCATGGGTTCCTTTTTGCGTAATTATATTACATTTAGGCCAATAAATGCACCTTCGCACCGAGAATTTCCCGTATTTTTTCAATCAGCCCAGAATCACCAGGATCAAGCCAGATGCCATTTTCCTCCTTTCTGAACCAAGTCATCTGCCGTTTAGCCAGTTGTCGCGTTGCAACAATGCCCTTTTCAACCATTTCTTCATAATTTATTTCCCCATCAAGATAATTCCAGACCTGCCGATAACCCACCATGCGCATAGCAGGCAATGAGCCAGAAAAACGACCATTCACATAAAAAGCCCTGACTTCTTCTACCAGTCCTTCATCAAGCATCTTCATGAAACGGAGTTCGATTCTCTTATGCAGTATTGAACGGTCAACCGGATTCAAAATAATCTTGATGACCTCAATGGAAAATGGACTTGTCGCTTTATCCTCATAATGGTCTGTCATGCTACGACCGCTAATTTCATAAATTTCTAGGGCACGCTGTATACGTTGTGGATCATTTGGGTGGATCCTATCTGCTGACACAGGATCTATCTCGGCGAGTCTCGAATGCATCGCCTCCCAACCAATTTCTCTGGCCTCCAACTCGAGCCGCTGTCTCACGTCCACATCTGCATTTGGCAAATCTGATATTCCTGTCTCCAACGCACGAAAATATAAACCTGTGCCGCCTACTAAAAGCGGGACCCTATTTTGAGAATGTATTTCATCAATGGCTTGCAAGGCATCATCATGAAACTTTGCCACAGAATAAGTCTCGTCAGGCTCACAGATATCGATCAAACGGTGCGGAGTATTATCCAAGAATTCTTTAGATGGTTTGGCCGTACCAATATCCATACCTCGATAAACCAGTGCAGAATCTACACTGATAAGTTCTATGGGTAGCTGCTTGAACAGCGCCGCTGCAATATCGGTTTTACCCGTTGCTGTTGACCCCATTAAAAATATGACGGGCAACGTCACCTCAAACCTTCCTTTTTTAATAATTTGCTTAGCATTTTACTATCCAGCGTTCGCCACGCCACGTTTTTTCAGCACTCGAACCTTTACTGAAATTTTTCATTTCAGTCATCAATTGAGTTACCATTTGATTGTCTATTTTTGCCAATCCTGCATCATTCACATGACCAGACATCATAAATAATTATCTCGTCATCAGGTTTATCAGATTTCGTCAATGACATCATGTCATGAATCAGACTGGCAATATCTGCATACTCAAGCAGTGATGGGATTTCACGGACTAACAAACTATCTGACACAACCCTTTCTATTTTGGGCTTGTCGGTTAATTTAAAATACCCCAGATAGAACCCCCTAAAACGTAGCAAGCCTTGGCTGTATGCTAGTTAACAACAAGGGGTTAGGCAACAGGGGTTAGCAGCAAAACCCACCATCACCCAATGGGCGCACAACTCAAGGCTTATGACTAGGGTATCTTATAAACTCGACACCACCAACGATTGACTCACCTCTCGTGCTGGTTTATTGGTCATTGCTCAATTAATGGACTCCCCTAATAGACTACATGAACCTGTCTGAGTGAATCGATAAGCACTTCCCCTAGCTTAAAAGTAATCGGGGGGTATAAGCCCTCTGAATTCATCAAGGGGAATTTATCAAGACCCTCATCCTGATGCAGCATGAAGGCAGTTTTTATCTGGATGAGGTTCGCCACCTTGAGGATGATGCGGCACTGCGCGCTAAATGTTAGATCTCAAGAAACTTCCTCAAGCGACCACGCTTGGAGATTGGCTCAGGCGGGTTGCAAGCCAGCCGCAAATCCAGGCTGCTTGGATAGAGATCAATAAAGCCGTATTGCAGTCAGCCTTGCATCGTTGTAAGAAAGTAACGCTGGACCTTGATGCCACTGAAATTGTTGCCCACAAAGCGGATGCACAATGGACCTACAACAAGAACTAAGGGCTGTATGCCGATGGTCGGGCAGATCGTGGCGGTGGATTTCCGTCAGGGCAATGTGTCGCCAACGCAAGGTAATAAGGCGTTTATCCAGCAATGCCAACAATCGCTCCCGAAAGACTGTACCGTGAAGGCGCTGCGTATTGATGCCGCTGGCTAGCAAACAAGAATCATTGAATATTGTCATGAGCAAGGGATCGGGTATGCCATTCGTGCCAAGACCAGTGCCGCGATGTGCGCACAGATAGCAACGGCAAATGCTTCTAACTGGCAGCCCTTGCTGGATAAACTCTTGATGGATAAACAAGACGCGGCGATAAGCGGCCAGGATACCTACCGCAGCAGCTTCTGTATCGGTGAGTATGCAAAAGCCTTCACCCTGATCGGCCTTGTCGGTTAATCTAAAACAATGTCAAGATGCAAATATTGGTTCAAATAAACGACAATAGTCCGCTTTATTTAAGTCCCAATGGGCTATTTTAGGCTATGAGTGCCTTAGGTCTGCCCTTTAGGTAAATGGAAGGCGGATTTACCCTAGTGTTTACCCTAGTGTTTACCCTAGTGTTTACCCTAGTATTTACCCTGGGCAGGTATTAAATTGATGTCTTCAAAACCCAATCTATCTATGTCTTCAAAACCCAGCGTCATCACTCTTTTGCGGTTGAAAGTCAGCACACGCATACCTACCTGAGATTGCACCTTCTGCAAACCACGATAATCAACCCGCCGGTTACGGTGAGCAAAGACACGTTCATAGGCTGAACGCATGGCTGCAAGCCAACCATCTTTAATTTAGTCTCTTTGCCTTGCATATTGGCTGGCTTGATCGTGGCATCATGACAGCCCTTGCGCTTGATGGTGGTTTTGGCCAGGTTCACACAGTACCCCTTATCGCCCCTTATCGCCAAAGACAGCACCGCCACTGGGGCAACGTGGGCAAGTCCTTCAGCATCGGTTATTATCGCCGATGTAGCCGCAATCTTATTGATTAAACCACTTCGCCTAGCAATCAATATGTGTTCTTTATCGCCCTAGCAAAACTTGTTACCGCCCTTACCACCAAAGCGTGCCTGCTGAGCAACCGTTATTGTTTCAGCGGTCTTATGATTAAACTTCTCTAAACCGGCCTGAATGGCACGATCTCTATCGTCCCAAGTGCTTAGCTGACTCACCAAGTGACTGGCAGCAACAAAGGTAAAGACTTGGCGCATTAAACCCATAGACTTCAGTTCTTCACCAACACGGTTAAGAACCGTCATTAAGTTTTCTGTGTCCAAGCGTTCTCGAAGATCATCACGTTTTCGACAATCACCAAGATTACTGTGATCTGGGGTCTTCTCTCCTAAGCCCAATGGGTAACAGCATGTTCCAGAAGTGTTCTCTTGCAAAGAACATTCTCTTGCAAAAAAATCCATTCGCAAAAAACGTTCCATTTCACGAGCGCTCATATCTTCCATGAATTGTAACACCAGGGCGCATAAGCCAAAGGCAACCCTTTTTCTTTATGACCTTTAACCGAATAGAGCTTAACCTAAGGTTTGGCCAGTTCATCGAATGACAATAAGGCCTCAAGCTTAGACTAGGGATGGTTTGCTACCACCAGACAGTCTAGTGCTATAAACAACCTATTTTGTTGGTGTTTGCGCATCAATAAGACCCGTTTTGCATGTCGGGTCATCTCATGTTTCGAGCTATTAATCGATAAGTTCATTTTAATCCTTTAATAAAATCACCTATTTTCGTTTTCCCATTTAGATAATCCTTGCTGCGTCACTACATTAATGTCTGCTTTGGATTGTGAGTTCAATTGGTCAACTGGACCGTTCACCCTCAACAATTAGTAGAGAAATGATGCATAATGGCAGCTTACGGCAATATCGTGCCAATCAGGCAGATAAAGCCGTCTGAGATAGAGCGCACTAACCAAAACCCGGTGAACTAGCAACGCATTATTACATCAAATCTTGGAATGAATTGGTCGCCAAAGCAGATTGACGGCTGGTTAAAAAGATAATACCCAGATGATTGAGAGTAAACACGTTGCGCATGAAACGATTTAACGCATGTGTTGCATTAACCGACTGAAGTCGCAATTGATAGCAATTAATTAATTGTTATGCAACTCTAACATCCCTACCAAGCTGGAAACATTCTCAATGTTATGTTCGTCTAGATATTCCACAATGCCTTGATTAATTTTTGGACAAATAAGTGGATCATAAAAAAGCGCAGTACCGATACCTACTGCAGCAGCGCCAGCAATAATAAATTCTAGGGCATCATTGGCTGAAGTAATTCCACCCTGTCCTATGATGGGTACGTTATGGTTTTTACTGACCTGATAGACCTGATGTACTTTAAGTAAAGCAACGGGTTTAATGGCAGACCCTGATAGTCCGCCTTGATTGTTATCGATAACGGGCTGACGTTTTTTAATATCAATCGCCATGCCCATAAGTGTATTAATCACGGCCAATCCATCTGTCCCTGCTTCGATACAACGGCGCGCATTTTCGGCAATGTCTGTCTGGTTTGGTGATAATTTAGTAATGATGGGTTTATTAGTTGCACGGCGACAAACTCCAACAACTCTAGCCGACATATCAGGATCATTACCAAAGGCAACGCCCCCTTCCTTAACATTGGGACAGGAAATATTAATTTCCATGGCATCAATCGGTGAATCATCAAATATTCGTGTGATGGCTTCATATTCTTCAATCGTAGAACCTGAAAGGTTGGCAATAAATCGTGTTTCTTCAAAATCAAGATTAGACAGGTAGTCATCAACCACTATAGCGGAGCCAGGATTCTGTAAGCCAATTGCATTCAACATGCCTACTGGTGTTTCCATTACCCGGTGAGGTGAATTGCCCAGGCGTGGCTCTAATGTTGTGCCTTTCAGACAAATAGCCCCAACATCGGTATTGGAAAAGCCAGTCACACGTGTATATTCTTCACCAAAACCAACACAACCAGACAGGAGCACCTGTGGCGAGTTAAATTTTATTCCACAGAAGTCTATCGCAAGTTTATTATCCAATTTTTTGTCCATCTGCACTTCCATCTTGAGGTATTTTTTATGATTCATGTTGTTTTGTACGAGCCAGAAATCCCACCCAATACTGGTAACATTATACGACTATGTGCCAATACTGGGGCACAATTACACCTGATTCGTCCGCTTGGCTTTAGACTTGATCATGCCAAGCTTTTACGTGCAGGTCTCGATTATCATGAATGGGTTGACGTTCATGAATACAAATCATTGAATGCCTTTGTCAATATCATAAACCTGAAAAAAATGTACGCCATTTCAACCCGAGGAAAGACCCTGTATTCGGAAGCGGAGTATTCTGGCGATGTCGTATTATTGTTTGGACCTGAGACCCGAGGTCTACCCCAGTCACTGCTCAATAAACTTCCTGAATCTGATATACTTAGGCTACCTATGTTACCTGATAGTCGTAGTCTGAATCTTTCCAATGCTGTAGCAATATTTGTTTATGAAGCCTGGAAACAAAATCACTTCCAAATGTAAAGAAATATCTTTCTAATCTAGCTCTCGCCTTTGTTCGCGCATAAGTAGGGCCTTGACTGCATCACTCGGCAATATTTCACCATTCACTATCTTACAAACCTGCTCAGTGATTGGCATTTCAATATTATTTCTTATAGCCAGATGATATACCTCTTGTGAGGTTCTGATGCCTTCAATTGCCTGACCGATATTTTTACAGGCTTCGGACACCATAGAGCCTTTGGCTAATTCAAGACCAAATCTTCGGTTACGAGAATGATCATCTGTACAAGTCAGTATCAAATCACCTAACCCCGTCAGACCCATAAAAGTTTCCTGTCGGCCGCCCATGACAACCCCAAGCCTGATAATTTCTGCCAGACCTCTCGCGATTAGAGCTGCACGAGCGTTAGAACCAAATCCTAAGCCATCTGCGATACCCGCAGCAATAGCCATGACATTCTTGACTGCGCCACCTACCTCTACACCGATAACATCGTCATGCGTATAGACTCTAAAAACTTCGTTGTGGAATTTTTTGGCAAACCATGTGGCTATTTCTAAATCATTTCCAGCAATAGTGATTGCTGTTGGTAAACCGACAGCAACTTCCTTCGCAAAAGAGGGTCCGGACAATACGACAGTGTTGGCCTTATCCCCAAGACAATCTTCAACAATCTTATGATTGAGGTATTGTGCATTGGCTCCTAGTCCTTTGCTTGTGAGGCACAATTTAATTTCTTTACTACCATGAGCGTTTATAAACTCAAGGACACTGAGCAAACCTGCACAAGGAACCGAGAGGACTATTTCATTGCATTCCTGCAGACAGAATTCAAGATCGTCAACCGGCAAAAGACCTTCTGGAAAATTTGCGCCGGAAAGATAACGCTTGTTGCAACCCTCTGCCTTCAATTCTGCTATATGCGAACTATCGCGTCCCCAAAGATAAACAATATTGCCATTTCCAGCCAACACCATTGCTAGGGCAGTCCCCCAAGAGCCTGCACCGATGACAAGTATTGGCTTTTGCATTATCTTCCCGTACTCACTATCAGATTCAAGGCTTTGTTCCGCCAAATTAATGCTTCGTTTCTGTATCAGTGGCCGCATTCTGCTCTTGCACCTGCTGCTGTTGATATAGGGCTTCAAAATTTACTGGTGCAAGCAAGAGTTGAGGGAAACCACCACGAGCAATCAAATCAGCAACATGCTCACGCGCAAAGGGGAAAAGAATATTTGGACAAGCAGTTACCACCATGCGTCCAACGATTTCTTCAGGGAATCCATCAATATGAAAAATACCTGCCTGATGCGCCTCAACCAAATAGGCAGTTTTTTCTTCAATGGTTACAGTTACTGTAACATTCAAAACAACCTCATAAAGCTTTTCACCTAAGAATCGAGCTTCACTGCTCAAATTCATATTCACCGCAGGTTTCCATTCTTCTGTAAATATTTCTGGAGAATGGGGCGTTTCGAAAGATAAATCTTTTATATAAATCTTTTGTGGAGCAAATTCACCTTGCCTAGCTTCTTCGGCACCTACTTCAATATTTTGATATTCTTCAGCCATACCTAAGCCTTTTCTTTCGTTAAGGGTAAGTTGGCATTTTGCCACGCGTTAATACCGCCCTTTAAAAAATAAAGTTTTTCAAAGCCCTTCATTTTTAAATCTCGCACAACACGTATTGATTGCTGCCCCTGACGACAACAAATCACAACAGTTTTATTCTTGTATTTTTCCAACTCCTTTTCTCGCTCATCCAGAGTTGCCACCTCTATGTTGATGGCATTAATAATATGCCCTTTTTCAAATTCATCAGCTTTACGGATATCCAGAATCTTTGCAGCTTCATGATTGATCAAACGCGTGACTTCAGACGAGACAACTTGCGATGTTCCCAAAGCTCCAGCAAAAATATTAAAAAATAGCAGCGATGCAATCGCAATAAAAAGTGAAAAAAGAAACAAGTTATTGGCAATAAATTCCGGAATTCTTTCCATAATATTTTAGCTTTCTTTCCTCGGCAAAACCTGATTATGAGGCGTGCATAATACGTCATAATTTTGTCATCTTCGAGCCTTATCCAGATGATATTATGCACTCAGGTTTTGTATGCTAAAATTCACCGAAATGAATAGATATGAGATGCAATTTACCCTGAATTCAGCAACCAAATTGCTTTTTTCTCTTAAATGCTATGCCTCTCTTGAAATCCTTCCAACGGCATAACTTTGAACGGTACCTGCCTATTTTCAAGATGTTAGGCCATATAAAGCAAACGAATCTGTAAATGCAGCCGTCAATTAAACCTCTGATCCTGATTGTCTTGGACGGTTGGGGATACACGGATAACACTGTCTATAATGCAATCCACAGTGCAAAAAAGCCGGTTTGGGAAAAATTGTGGCTTGAATGTCCGCGCACGCTAATCCAAGCATCAGGGACAGATGTTGGCCTGCCCTCTCAGCAAATGGGTAATTCAGAAGTAGGGCATATGACTATTGGTTCTGGTCGTCTGGTCGATCAGGAGTTTTCCAGAATTACGCGTGCCATCGATGATGGCTCCTTCTTCAAGAATGCAATACTCAATAATGCCTTCAATCAAGCATCTAAAAATAACAGAGCTGTACACATTCTGGGATTGCTCTCTCCTGGTGGCGTGCACAGTCACCAGGAACATATTTTCAGACTGATGGAACTGGCAACTCAATTTGGTGTTAAAAAAATATATCTGCATGCATTTTTGGATGGTCGAGATACTCCTCCTAAAAGCGCGGAAGAGAACATTCATCTTGCTCAGTTAAAAATGAAGGAATTGGAAAGAGGTCAATTTGCCAGCATCATTGGCAGATTCTTTGCCATGGATAGAAATAAGCGCTGGGAAAGAACCCAAAAAGCCTATGACCTGATTAGCCAAGGGAAAGCTGATTATCGATCAGATGATCCATTTATTGCGGTGGATATGGCTTATGCCCGAGGGGAGACTGATGAATTTGTCCGCGCCACGGCCATTACTGAGCATGGGGAACCTCCAGTTCAAGTCGAAGATGGCGATATCATTGTATTTGCTAATTATCGTGCTGACCGGGCAAGGCAACTGGCCCGCGCCTTTACTAAAGAAGATTTCCAAAGCTTCCCAAGAGAAAATATCCCCAAGCTTGATGCCTTTATCAGTCTGACTGAATACAAGGCTAACTATGAGTTCCCGGTCGCTTTTCCATCCAAAAGTCTAGACAATGTCTTTGGTCAATATATTTCTGAACTTGGCCTAAAACAGTTGCGCATTGCAGAAACAGAAAAATATGCACATGTCACTTTTTTCTTTAATGGCGGCGAAGAGCAGGCATTTGATGGCGAAGATCGCATATTGGTGCCCTCACCTCATGTTCGCACCTACAACATGGAACCCAAGATGAGTGCCTTTGAAATAACAGACAAACTGATAGAAGCAATGCAAAGTGATAAATACGATACAATTATTTGCAACTATGCCAATGCCGATATGGTCGGTCATACTGGCGATTTTCAAGCAACCATCAAAGCGATTGAGGCAATTGACACCTGCTTGGGAAAAATCATTGATACTGCTAAAAAGACAAATGCAGAAATTCTCATCACCTCTGATCATGGTAATGCCGAACAAATGAAAACCTACGCCACTGAGAAAATAAAATCCGACCAGCATACTGCCCATACCACGAATCTGGTTCCACTTGTCTATATTGGTCGCGATGCTGAAGTCATATCAGAACTATCAGGCTCATTATCAGACGTCGCCCCCACAATGTTGTATTTGATGGGGCTTGAAGTACCTCAGGAAATGACAGGAAAGCCTTTGCTGAAATCACAATGAACATTACCCCAATATGTCCTAGGTTATCGCTATACAATAATTATAATTACCTGCAAAAATGCTTTCGACTTGTACCCGTTTTTATCTGTCTCACCAGCGCCCCCATCTACGCCGAAGATATTGAAAAAAAATCCGCTCAACTAGACTCTGTAAGGAATCAAATTAAAGATGTCAAAACCAGTATAGAAAAAGCACGTCTTGAAACAAATGCCTTGCAAACTGAATTAAAAGAAAATGAGACCTCTGCTGGCAATATTGCCTTGAACATCAGAGAAATTGAGCGGCAGTTACAACAAAAAAACAAACGCCTAAATACATTAAACGACAAAAAATCATTTCATGAGAAGACGCTGGCTGAACAGAAACAGGCCTTATCCCGACAGATCCGTTCAGCGTATGTGATAGGTAAAAATGACTATATGAAATTATTACTAAATCAGGAAGACCCTGCCAGGGTCGGTCGAGCTCTTGCCTATTATGACTACCGTAATCAGGCAAGAGTTCGGCAAATTAACTCAGTAAATACGGAAATCAAAGCAATCATTCAACTAGAAAATAATATCGCTCGTGAAAATAGCGCCTTACTCAAACTAAAAGAAAATCTACTCGCAAAGAATAGCAGGATTATTCAATCAAGAAGAGATAGAGAAGATATTCTTGCCAGACTATTGAATGAACTTGAAAAACAAGGGCTTGAATTACAGGCATTACAACAACAGGAAATTGAAACAAAAAACCTTCTGGAAAAACTCAGTGAAAAACGAGCCAAAAATGACTATGGCAGCATCGCTATTTTTGAAGACATACCGCCCTTTAGCAGTCTCAAAGGAAAGCTGGACTGGCCAATAAATGGAAAATTATTAACTCGTTTCGGGACTCGTAAACGAGGCGGCAATTTAAAATGGCAAGGTGTTGTCATCAATGCTGAGATTGGCATCGAAGTTAAAGCAGTCAGTGGTGGACGAATCGTTTTTGCAGATTGGTTTAGAAATCTGGGGTTATTGATCATCATTGACCATGGTCATGGTTACATGAGCCTGTATGGTTATAACCAAAGTTTATTGAAAAAAAATGGAGATTGGGTACTCCCAGGTGAAGTCATCTCCCTTGCTGGTGATAGTGGTGGGCAACTTCATTCTGGTGTTTATTTCGAAATACGTAACAATGGTAGCCCGGTCAACCCGATCAAGTGGTGCAGAAATTAGCGTAATATTTTTGCCACAACATCATTGTTCTTATTGCTGCATACTTGACGCTTGCATGCTGTTAATATTGAATAATACAGAGTCATTTATACCTGACAAAGCAATAAGCCGTATAAATAAGAAATCCTAAGTAGCCTTAAATTCCCCCTTAATGTATGAGGCTCGGAGAAAAAAAATGAATAATGCTTTTCGTAATCTTTTTATTTGCCTGTTACTTTTACTGCCGGGGGCCAGAGCAGTCGCCGGGGAAGCTGAAATACAAGAGTTTGAAACACTGCCCCTAGATGATATACGTACATTTACTGAAATTTTTGCAAAAATAAAAAGCGATTATGTTGAGCCTGTCAATGACAAAGAATTACTTAAAAATGCCGTCCGTGGTATGTTGGAAGGACTAGATCCTCACTCTACCTATCTAGACGATAAATCCTATAGCGAACTGAGAGAAGGGACTTCTGGTGAATTTGGCGGTCTTGGTATCGAAATAGGAATGGAAAATAGTTTTATCAAAGTTATCTCCCCTATCGATGATACCCCCGCACAAAAAGCCGGAATAAAAGCTGGCGATCTGATTATTAAACTCGACGACAGATCGGTTAAAGGCCTATCGTTAAATGAAGCCGTCGACCTCATGCGCGGCAAACCTGGCGATCCAATTATACTAACCATCATTCGTGAGAATGAAGAAAGACCCCTAGTCTTTACCCTGATTAGAGATGTAATAAAGATTAAAAGCGTCAGATTCGAAACACTAGAACCCGGCTTTGGCTACTTACGTATCTCCAGTTTCCAATCACACACCGTTGAAAATCTGCTCAAGGCAATTAATCAACTTAAACAAGACAACAACAATGAACTCAAAGGTATTATTCTTGATCTCAGAAATAATCCTGGCGGCATTTTAAATGCTGCTGTTGGTGTGTCAGATATGTTTCTTAACAAAGGATTGATTGTTTACACAGAAGGTCGTATTAAGGATTCAAAATTAAAATTTAATGCCAAACCCAATGCCAAGCTACCGGACGTACCACTCATTGTGCTAGTTGACGTTGGTTCAGCATCTGCTTCAGAAATCGTTGCCGGTGCCCTGCAAGATAATAGGCGTGGCATTATCATGGGTGAAAAAACCTTTGGCAAAGGATCCGTGCAAACAGTACTGCCTATGAATAATAATGCAGCGTTAAAACTGACTACTGCCAGATATTACACGCCCAATGGCCGTTCAATTCAGGCCTCTGGCGTGATACCGGATATCATCATCGATAAGGTCAAGCTATCCAAGATTGAAGACGCTTTTGATTCTCGTTTAAAAGAGTCTGACCTCAAAGGACATCTTGATAATGAGCTAGAAGAAGCCCCGATCATAAAAGGAGATCGGGAACTTAAAAATGATGCGCCTGAAGAAAAGGATACTCCACCACTTTCTTCACGAGACTATGAGCTTTATGAAGCCTTAAATGTATTAAAAGGCCTGGCAATCATAAAAAATTAAACGAGATAACTCCATGACAGAGGCAACAATTCCCAAGCGCTGGTTCCCCGTGCTTTGGTCCTCTGGGACAAAGCTATGAGGAACTGGAGGCCATTGCCATTATCAACCTACTAAGACACGTACAGGGATAAAAGCAATCTCTACTGGGCCAATACTAAAAATATAACCGCCAACCGTGGTGCAAAATTTATCCCGAACACCGATCTGGATTCCGCATTAAAAGATGATGACTACGACATGATTATTTTACCTAGCACAGCTCATCTTGAGAATGATGAACGTCTCAAATCAACCATTAAAAAGAATGGCGAATGACAATAAGTACATTGCCGCTGGCTATACTACACCATAAATGCTTTTAGACGCGCTCATTGGTAAAACCGTTACCTATTACTCCGACTTTCTTTATAGCTCGACACTACCAAAACTTATAATACCTGATGAAGCTGTGTGGAAAATTATTACTTCAAGAGGAGCTAGCACAACAATGGATTTTCTCTTGAGTTAATTAAAGTACTTTCTGGCAGGGAAACAAGAGATATTATAGAAGCTGCTTTAGTTAGAACGCAGTATCTGAGCTATTAAAAAAATCTTTTTATTCAACGAAAACTATTCACCCTGATTTATTCACCCTGATTTATTCACCAAGGGAAAATACCAGTAGTCCCAATCCCACGCCACCAAACAACCAGGTCAAATATGGAACACCAACAATCGTTGATGGTGAAAAATCATCTAGACCAAATATCACTGCAGCACAGATGATAAAGGCAGATCCAACCGTTGCTAATACTGCTCGCCGATTACCTTGCTTTATTTCAGCTCTTATTTTTTCTAGTTCAGTCGCTTTCAATTCCACTTGAACTTTTCCATCACGAAAACGTTCAATGATATCAATGGTTTTATTTGGGAAATCTGGTAATCGATCGAGCCATCTCGGCAAATTATCTTTCAAGCCTTTTGCCAAGCCTTTAACACCAAGACGATTATGCATCCAGTGTTCGAACAGGGGTCTCGCAGTTTTCCAAATATCCAGTTCAGGATAGAGTTGCCTACCTAGCCCTTCAATATTAACTAGCGTTTTTTGTAGCAATAACAACTGCGGTAAGATCACCATATCGAACTGTCTGGCTGTCTGAAACAAACGTAACAATAGGGTTCCAAAAGATATTTCTTTTAATGGCCTGTCAAATAATGGTTCACATACAGTCCTGATAGCGAATTCAAATTCATCTACACGTGTCCCAGCAGGGACCCAACCAGATTCAACATGTAGTTCAGCAACCTTCCGATAATCACGATCAAGGAAGGCCATGAAATTTTCGGCGAGATATCTTTGATCAAATTCACTGAGTGAACTCATAATGCCAAAATCCACTACTATTATTTTTGTTGGCTTGTCAGGCTCTGGGCGCGAGACAAATATATTCCCAGGGTGCATATCAGCATGAAAAAAACTATCGCGTAGCACTTCAGTAAAAAATACTTCAACACCTGCTTCCGCTAACCATTTCAAGTCGACCCCAGCGGCTTTAAGTGATTCAATGTCGTTGACAGGAATTCCTGAAATACGCTCCATGACCATGACATTCTTGTGTGTTAATTCCCAATTGACTTCAGGGACATATAACTTATCTGAGTCAGCAAAATTTCTACGTAACTGTGAGGCATTAGCAGCTTCACGCATCAGATCCAATTCAGCTAATAATGTTTTCTCAAACTCTGCAATGACATTGACTGGGCCAAAACGCCTACCATCTTCTGTATACCGTTCTGCTTTCTCAGCAAGGAAATACATTAAACCAAGATCTCGTCGGATAACTCCTTCAATGTCTGGTCGGACGACCTTAACTATCATCTTCCTACTATCTTTCATCGTCGCAGCATGTACCTGTGCTATAGAGGCAGAGGCTAAAGGCGTATCATCGAACTCCAGAAATATATCTTCAATTCTGTTTTCGAATGCATCCTCAACAATACGTCTTGCTTCTCTGCTGGGAAAAGGCGGTACATTGTCTTGAAGCTTGGAAATTTCCTGTGAAATATCTTCTGGCAGAAAATCACGACGTGTAGACAAAAGCTGCCCGAACTTGATGAATATCGGCCCTAATTCTTCCAGAGCACACCTTAGTCGCTCTCCTCTCGGACCCTGCTTTCTCCCAAACCAGTTCCAAGGAAATATATAAAACAATATTTTTGTTGAGCGAGACACATTTGAAGCAAAGGCAATTTCATCCAGCCCATGACGAACCAGCACCTTCTGGATTTTGATCAATCGCGATATTTCGCCCAGTTTCAAGCGTTCTCTTTTCCTAGTTTTTCCACACGTTTCTGTAAACGCTCTACATCATTACGAATTTCATCTACAGCATGATTAAATTCATCCAACTCTGATTTATCCAGTAATGCCTCTTTCTCGTAACGAAGATATTCACTAATATCCAAACTAATCGTCTTGGCTGTTGCTTTAGCAAACAAACTCATCCCTTTTAGAAAATTACCCACTTTATGAGCAGCAATATTCCCGATAATTTGTGATAGATATTCTTCCCAATCAATATTTATTTTTTTCAAGATGGATTGAAATTTACGAGCCAGTCCAACATTGCCAATGATTTCAACATCACCAGCGCCTACTTTTTCGGCAGCAATCATTCCTAGCAACGCAGGAAGCGTTCCTTTTATCGAGACATCTGCCTTGTCTCCATATTCTGACGCCAACCTAACCCCCTTACCTGAAGGGAAAATAAACAATCTAATATCTGTACTCAGGACATCAATTTCAACAACTTTACCGGTTAATTCCTCCAGAGAAACAAATGTCTCTTCATCCAGAGATAAGACTTTGTTCACCATCTTCTCGACACCATCAAGTATTACAGTGTGGCGATCATCTGGATTCATATTTTCATTCAAAGCTTGTAAGCTCTGTGTGTCGCAACAACACCACCTGTAAGGTTAAAACATTCAACTCTAGAAAATCCTGCTGTTTCAATCATATCTTTTAATATTTCCTGGTCAGGATGGATGCGAATTGACTCAACCAGATATTGATAACTGGCTTCATCCCTTGCCACAAACTTTCCAATCTTTGGAATCACATTGAATGAGTAAGCATCATAAAGATTTTTCAGTGAAGATAACTTCACTTTTGAAAACTCTAGAATAATCAAGCAACCGCCAAAACGTAGCTTTTTAAACATGGAATTGATTGCCTTCTGCTTATCGGTCACATTACGCAATCCAAATGCAATACCGATACAGTCAAAACTGTTATCTGCAAATGGAAGTTCTTCTGCATCAGCCTGCACATAATCAATTCCGGAAACAATACCCGCATCAATCAGTTTATCCCGACCTTCAAGCAACATGGCGCTATTAATATCAATCATCATCACGCTTCCTTCTTTGCCTACGCGTTGATGAAATAACTTTGATAGATCACCTGTGCCGCCAGCCACATCTAACACTGACTGACCTTTTTTGATACCTGATAAATTGATGGCATGTCTCTTCCAAAGTCTATGTGCTCCAAATGACATCAAGTCATTCATTAAATCATAGTTGCCTGCAACAGAACGAAACACCTCAGAAACAAGACTTGCTTTATCTTCCGAAGCAACTTTTTGATAACCAAAATCTGTTGTTTTACTATTCATTTTATTTTTATTAGATATAAAGACCTAGATAATTTCCTGTCGTTGATGACCAGCATCACTGAGAGCCTTAAGATAATCTTTCCATAGTGCATCCTTGTTTTTACCAAGCTCATAAAGATAAGGCCAGGCATACAGGCCTGTTTCATGTCCGTCATCAAAAATTAGCTTTATGGCATAATGTCCAACAGGCTCAATTTCTTTAATAGAGACATTTTCCTTGCCTGTTTGTAATACAGATTGTTCTGGGCTATGACCTTTTACTTCTGCTGAGGGCGAATAAACCCTGAGAAATTCACAGGATAATTCAAAGTTTTGACCATCACTAAATTTTATCTCCAGAATTCTGGATTTTTGATGAAGATTGATTGACTCAGGTTGTGATGGTTCTTTTCCCATCACAAAATATACCTTGATATATCTTCATCCTGTACTAATTCTTCGAGGTGATCATTAACATAAACTGCATCAACCACAATCGAGTCTCCGTTTAGATCAGATGCCTGATAGGACAGTGCTTCAAGTAACCTTTCCATAACAGTATGCAAACGGCGTGCTCCAATGTTTTCAGTTGATTCATTTACTTGCCATGCAATCTCTGCCGCTCTTTTAATTCCATCTTCAGAAAATGAAAGATCAACACCTTCAGTTTTCATTAAAGCGGCGTATTGCTCAGTTAATGAAGCATCTGGCTCAATCAATATGCGTATAAAATCATCGACACTGAGTGCACTTAATTCCACCCTGATAGGTAAACGACCTTGTAACTCAGGGATTAAATCTGACGGCTTGGCCAAATGAAAAGCACCTGAGGCAATAAAAAGAATATGATCAGTTTTTACCATGCCGTATTTGGTCGATACTGTACTGCCCTCAACCAACGGTAATAAATCACGCTGAACACCTTCACGAGAAACATCTGGGCCATTTGATTCTGAACGACGAGTGACCTTGTCAATTTCATCTAGGAAAACGATACCATTCTGTTCAACACTTTCAATTGAGATAGCCTTAATGTCATCTTCATTAATCAGCTTGGCAGCTTCTTCTTCAGCCAAATGTTTTAATGCATCCTCTACTTGTAATTTCCGCGTATTCTTCTTACCTCCGGATATATTCTGAAACATACCCTGTAATTGGCTGGTCATTTCTTCCATCCCTGGAGGTGCCATGATCTCAACACCAATAGAAGGTGCATTGAGCTCTACTTCGATAAGCTTGTCATCAAGCCTTCCTTCGCGCAGCATATCACGGAATTTTTCTCTGGTGGTATTATCAGTCGGCGCATCTTCCTCATCATCAGGTTCATTAGCAAATCGACGTGGTGCTGGCAAAAGAATATCCAACACTCTGTTTTCTGCCGCAATCTCTGCCTGCTCCTTAACTTTTTCTACCTCACTCTCCCTAGTCATCTTCACTGCGATATCAGCTAAATCACGAACAATAGACTCGACATCTCTACCTACATAACCTACTTCTGTAAATTTAGTTGCTTCAATTTTTATGAATGGAGCATCAGCCAGTTTTGCGAGTCTTCTCGCTATCTCTGTCTTCCCCACGCCTGTAGGTCCAATCATTAAAATATTTTTCGGGGTAATCTCATTACGCAGTTCTTCATCTACCCGCATCCGACGCCAACGATTGCGCAATGCGATAGCAACTGCACGTTTGGCATCATCCTGTCCGACTATGTATTTATTTAACTCGTTTACAATCGCTTTCGGGGTTAATTCGCTCATAACTACTTCTATAAATTCCTTGGCTTATAATTTAGGCGTCTTGTTTTTATCTATTCAGTTTCGTTAGCTGAAAGTTCTTCTATGGTTTGTGTGTGATTTGTATAAATGCAAATATCGGCAGCAATGTTCAAACCTTTAACAACAATATCTCGTGCAGTCATTTCAGTATTATTTTTTAAGGCAATTGCTGCCGCCTTCGCATAAGCGCCACCAGAGCCTATCGCCATAATATTGTCTTCTGGTTCAATCACGTCACCATTTCCAGAAATGATCAAAGAAATATTTTTATCAACCACACAGAGCATGGCTTCCAGATTGCGTAACATTTTATCTGTGCGCCAATCCTTAGCGAGCTCAACAGCTGACCGCAGCAAATGCCCTTGGTGTTTTTCAAGTTTGGCTTCAAATCGCTCAAATAAAGTGAATGCATCGGCTGTGCCACCTGCAAACCCGGCAATAATCTTATCGTGATACAGTCTCCTGACTTTTCTGGCATTCTCTTTCATGACAGTGTCCCCCAATGACACCTGTCCATCACCGCCGATAACTACACTATCATTCCGACGAACTGAGAGGATAGTTGTACCTCTAAATTGCTTCAAATAATTTCTCCCGATTTGGTCCAGATTCTTCTGCCAAAAATTATTAAGATCGACGCATTCTAGTTAGACTGTCTAGTTTACTAAAAATAAGGTTAATGCGGTAAATATCAAGCTTATGATTTTTCCTTATGCGCTCGCGGATGCGCATCATCATATACATTTGCTAGGTGTTGGAAATCCAGGTGTGTGTATACTTGCGTAGTACTGATATCCGCGTGACCAAGCAATTCCTGAACAGCACGTAAATCTCCGCTTGATTCGAGTAAATGACTGGCGAATGAATGCCTCAACATATGCGGATTAACATGATTCGTGAGCCCCTGTTTAATCGCCCACTGCTTCAAACGTTGTTGTATCGATCGACGGCTAATCCGAGTGCCTCGTTGGCTGACAAATACCGCAAACTCTTCATCATTCGCCATCTTGTCACGACACTTCAACCATTGTTTAATCGCTTTCCTTGCTTGTTTACCAATAGGAACAGCACGCGTTTTATTACCTTTACCAACAACTGTCACCACAGCATCATCCAGATCCAGACTATTGATGTTTAACATCACTAATTCGGACAGGCGCAGGCCTGAAGAATACAGCAATTCCAGAATAGCCTTATCACGTACCGCCAATAGATCTTTATCATCGATCTCAACTAGCTGGGCTGCCTGATCTACGTCCAGCAATTTAGGCAATTTTTTCGGAGATTTTGGTGCTTGCACACCTTCTGCAGGATTATGTTGTGCTACACCTTCACTAATCAGATAACGATAGAATGCACGCGTCGCTGACAAATTCCGTTGCAATGATCGACCTCCGATACCTTGTCTATGTCGCCAAGCGATAAAGCTACGGACTTGACGTCCATCAAGTTCATGCCATTGGTTTACATCATGTGCGTTAACAAATTCGAGTAATATGGCTAGATCTCGTTGGTAAGATTTTCTGGTATGTTTAGACAGATGTTGTAAGGTGGCCAGAAACTGGTCGATCCTTAAGGCTTCTTGCTTATTCATAAGAGGTTAAGCTAACGTAAATTTCTATTGAAAACCTTGTAAAAAAACCGATACATAGTTTCTTGCTTGTTTCAAGCCTCGGCTATCCATGGCTTTAAAATAAAACTCAAGACCTCAGCCATATTTGCTAATAATTCCACACCCATGCCTGGCTGAAAGCGATCTGGATTAGAGCTACCGATAGCCATTATCCCACTCCAATTCGAGCCTAGTAACGGCACCATGACAGATGAGATGATTTCATCAGTCTCATTACCAAACAAGAATTTTTGTTGTTGGCGTTTCATACGTCCGCACAGAGGTTGCCTAGTTTCGATCATTGTTTTAAATAATGAGACTTCCTTGACGTCTCTGCCAGCAAATTCTTCACCCGCGAAAGAATCAGCAAAGGTTGGATTACCAAAGATACGAACTGCGACACGATCAGCATGAAAATTCTTGCCCAGATTGTCGTACAGAGTTGCAAAAATGTCCTTGGGATCTACTGCATCCATCAATGTTAAGCCTAATTGATGCATCTTTCTGGCCAGTTCTTCGTTCTGGTGCGCAATCTCAATCAGCTCATGTAATTGTTTAGTGGTTTGCTTATTTTGCTCTCTTAATGCCGCAACCTGTCTTTCAACCAGCGAAACCACGCCCCCATTATTATGGGGTATCGATAATTCACTGAGCAGTGCGGGATGCTCATTAAAGAACTCCGTATTCTTGCGCAAAAAATCCTCAATGTCTTTTGCTGAAATTAAAGGCGTGATCTGTGCCGAAGCTGTTTCCTCAGCCCCCTCTTTCTCTTGTCCTGAGTCTTGCCCTTGATCTGTGTCTTTATCCACCGTCATAATGATATTTGCCCCCTGTAAACAAAAGTAGCCGGTCCTGTCATCCATACGGATTCACCCCGCCCTGCCCAGCTGATCAAAAGATGTCCTCCTAGTAACGCCACATCAACTTCCTGTTCCAGACTGAAATTGATATATCCTGCCACGACTGCAGCACAAGCACCACTACCACAGGCCAATGTTTCGCCCGCACCCCGTTCATAAACACGTAATTTGATATGACCACGATCAATAATTTGCATAAACCCCACATTCACGCTTTCAGGGAAAAGTGCTTGCTCTTGTACTTCAGGCCCCATAGTTAGCACCGGTGCCGATGAGACATCATCCGTTATAATTACGGCGTGTGGATTACCCATAGAAACCGCACTAAATGTAATCTCTGTGCCTGACAAATTTAATTGATACTGGTCGGCATCTTCTTGCGCATCCAAAGGTATCTCAATAGCGGCCAATTTAGGCACGCCCATATTGACCCTAATCAGACCTCCTTTTTCCAGATACATGGCGATGATACCTCCGTTGGTTTCAGCCATAATCACCTTTCCATTAACCAGACCACCGATTAGGTCATTCTCGCGCAAATAGGCAACAGCACATCTTGCCCCATTTCCACATTGAGAGACTTCACTACCATCTGCATTATATATCGAATAGCGCACGTCTATGCCTTCTTTCTCAGAAGGTGCAAGTAATAACAACTGATCACAACCAATGCCAAAGTGACGATCAGCGATGAATCTTACTTGATCTGAGGTCAACTGAATCTCTTGCGCAAAGCTATCGATGATAACGAAATCATTGCCAAGGCCATGCATTTTTGTGAACTGGATTTCCATCATGCGTAGGTTACAGGGACTATCCTTAGATGTAACCTTGATCCTTACAAATGCGGTCAGAAAAAATCAGGATTATTCGGCTGAAACCCCATCTGGAATATGCACCGTCAAGGTTGGGAAGGCAGATTCGGCGCCATGCGACTCAATAATTCTGATAATTTTTAATAATACATCCTGCTTTACTTCGTGAAAGCGTGTCCAGTTCGTTGTTTTGGTGAAAGTATAGATAAAAAGGTCCAGTGACGAAGGTGCGAACTCATTGAAATTCACGATTAAGGTTTGCTTCGCATCAATATCCTCATGCCCCTGTAGCATTTTCTTAACATCATCAATGATAATCTCTATTTTACTGACATCATCATAGCGGATACCTATGGTCTCTTTGATACGACGATTTGTCATACGCGAAGGATTCTCAACCGCGATATTAGTAAAAACTGAATTCGGAACATATAAAGGACGTTTGGCGAATGTGCGAATCCGAGTTAGTCGCCAACCGATATTCTCAACCGTACCTTCAATTTCTCTATCCGGAGATCTTACCCAGTCACCGACATTGAAGGGACGATCCAGATAGATCATCAATCCGCCAAAGAAATTCGCCAGTAAATCTTTTGCTGCAAAACCAATGGCGATACCGCCAATACCACCAAAGGCGAGCACCCCTGAAATACTATAACCCAGTGTCTGCAACGTCACCAATAAACCGATGATGATGACAGAGATTCTTAATAATTTTGCAATTGCATCTGCAGCTGTCCGATCAATCTCTTCGCCCTTGGCTTCTTTCTCCAGGACGATATTTTCTTCAGCGCGCTCAATAAACCTGACCAGAAACCATACTAGAGTAAAAATAATACCGACATTTCGAATTGGATCGATAGCTCCAAAAACCACCGCATCAGTTTCATTACTAACGATCTCAGCTACAAAACTAAGCCCGATAACCCAAATAAGAATAGTTATCGGGCGTCTGGCTGCATCAACCAGAGCATCATCCCAATAGACTCGTTTATTTTGTAACTTTGCAAACAGTTCCCCAAGAATACGTTGTTTTAGAAAACTGAAAAACAGTGTAAGAAAAAAAACAGCAAACACATGGATCACCCAGAAGTTGCTACTGAAATATTGCTGAAATTCAATTAATGTTGTTTCTATATTCATCAATACAAACCTTATTTATATTCAATAAATTGCGGTTATTTTATAACCTCTTTGATTTAAAATTTCAATGATTCCCTCATCGCCCAGAAGATGCAATGCCCCTGAATTATTCAGGTTGCGTTCAGGTTCTGTTACAGATATCAGATTTGAGAATAAAATCAGAAAAAAAGCTACAAACTAGAGAGCATATGCTGTTAGGCCTGCATTCCATCATCACCTAATGCCAATTCTGGTTCAACGACTAAACTTGAAATTTCCTCCGCGACAGTTTGCCATGCTTCATCATATTTCAATTCCACGAAATCAATGTCGTGTCTCCCATGCATGCGTATCAATCGGGATTGTGATGCTGGATTCGGCTCTATCTTGAGATTATCCAGCACTTCAACAGCCGCCTTTTGATTGTTGCATACCAGCACCATGTCGCAACCCGCTTCTAATGCACAGTATGCACGATCAACATAACCACCAACGACTTCCGCACCTGCCATACTAATGTCATCACTGAAAATAACTCCCTGAAACTCCAATTGCTGACGTAGAATATTGCGTAACCAGATGGATGAAAATCCGGCGGGTTTATCATCCACTTCAGGATAAATAACATGTGCTGGCATGATCCCCACCAGACCAGCACGAATTAAATATTCAAAAGACACCATGTCATCCATCTGAATATCTTCAAACCTTCTTCCATCAAAAGGTATTGCCAGATGCGAATCTTCCTTCACGGTACCGTGTCCAGGAAAATGCTTGCCGACTGCGCCCATCCCTGCTCGATGCATGCCACGTATATAAGCCTTGGATAAATCAGCAACACATTCTGGATCTCTATGAAATGAACGATCACCAATTATCTGACTGATACCTTTACAAACATCCAGCACAGGGGCAAAGCTAAAATCGATATCCACAGCTCGAAGTTCAATCGCCATCAACCACCCGGCTTTTTCAGCAAGCGCTAGTCCTGCATGTTTGTCTTGATCGTAACGTTCTCCAATCAACCGCAAAGCAGGCAGTCTTGTGAAACCATCTTGAAATCTTTGTACGCGCCCGCCTTCATGATCAACTGCGATCAATAAACGAGGTTCACGTAGGTCATGAATTTCTTTTGAGAATGCAGCAATTTGTTCCGGCGATTCATAATTACGTGAGAAGAAAATAATTCCACCTACCGAAGGATGCAGCAAAAGCTCTTTCTCATCTTTTTCCAGCGTAATTCCACGCAGATCCATCATGATGGATCCTAATGACATGAATAATGCTCCGGAAAATTTTGATACAAAAAATTCATTTTTTAACCTTTTGCTCTGACATCCATTTTATCTCGTAAAGAATCACCGAGTAAGTTAATAGATAATACCACCAGCAAGATTGTCATGCCGGGAGTCAAAACCATATGTGGAGCAATCAACATAAAAACGTGCACCATCTCTGAATCATACTATCCCATGATGGATCTGCTGCCTGTACACCCAACCCTAGAAATGACAGGCTAGCTTCAGCGATAACAGTTCCGGCAATAGCAAGGGTTGCTTCAATAACTAATGGAGCTATTATCAATAGCAATATTATGATGTATCGCAATACTTGCTGTACCAGCACCTAAAGCCTGAGTCGCCGCCACATGCTCTTGATGTTTAATGGTCACTGTTTGTGCCCTAGTGGCCAGTCTGGCAAAACCAGCCCGGCCAACGACAGGCAAGGCGGCTACCGCATTCATGTTGCTGGCTCCATCAAACCAGAAAGTGCAATGGCTAATAATATTCTCGGAAATGTTATAAAGACATCAATAACAAATACGATCACTTTATCCCACCAGCCACCAAACCATGTAGCCATTACCCCAATTATAGTACTCAGGAAAAAGAAATTGAAACAACACACATAGTCGCTATAAATGATATTCTAGCACTCATGGCTAGGCGCTCTGCAATCGGCCGTCCCAGATCGTCATAGCCCAACCATGCATGAGACTCTGGGACAGCCATATCTTATGCAACATGATGGCATCAGGTTGCGGCGGCAAATTCTCTGCAAACAGAGCAACAAAGAACCATGCCGAGATAATTTAGAAAAGGAAATGAAAATCGAGTAGTCATAATTATATTTATTCGCTCAAATTCACACGAGGGTCAAGATAGACATAGGCCAGATCGGCACAGAAATTCACGACGACATAACATAGATTAATCAGTAGCACGCAAGACTGAATGACGGGATAGTCTTTTTTCTGGATGACATCAATAGTTAATTACCCAATGCCTGGCCATGAAAAAACTGTTTCTATAGATCACTGCACCAGCGGGCAAGGTGCCAAACACCACTAATCACTAATAGCGCTCCAAATAAACGTGATCCGAGATAATGCAACATAATAATTGTTTTATTATTATCTTTCTAATTTTGCTAACTGGTTCCATCGACCGGTACAAAATAAAGTCCTATAATCCATTAAAAAAATAATAAACCATAGAAGAATAAAAACAAATATAAAGAATTCTCCACACAGAGGTTAAAATATGAATGAAAATGCATTAGATGATGCTAGTAAAAACATCATGAGTCTCCTAGTCAGGATATTAGGATTTTTTCTCCTGCTTGCAGGCCTTTGGGTCGCCCTCCATGTTTTATTAACAGCACAAGATCTGTATGAGCATCCCGAAAAAATAGAACGCTTTGCTATTGCCATTGAAAAGGGCTCGAATATTGATAAAACATTCGTCCCTATAAGAAGAGATAGTCTTATTGTAGAAAATGACCCCGAGAATAGTGTTCAACGATATAATGGAATCAAACAAAGACCAACTTCTATAGGCGCAGTAAATATTCGAGTATCTTATTTCTTTGCCTGGGCGATTGCGCTATTGTTGTTACTACTGATCGCAAGAATTTCACTGACGGCGATTAAGACAGGAGGGGAACTTGTGCTTTTCGATATGCAGATCAAGAAATTTGCCAGAATGCTAGCAAAAGAGACTAATAGAATAAGAGACTAGCCAGATTGGGCGAGATTTTTCCGTCTGTTGATGGTGTCAGCAACATGAAGCTATATACAACTACCGCAAGGCAAGCTGTTGCAATAGCACTCGCAGAGATGAATATTCAACTGGTTTTTTGCCCTAAATTTTTATCCAGAGACTAACGCACTACCATCAAAATGGTTGAAAAGATTTGGTGAAGAAACTCAAAAAAGCTTACTATGAAACCTCTTGATTAAGTTGCACTTGTCATTTCGAGCGCGGCGAGAAATATAATACTCAGAAGCATTACCATTTTAAGATCAGGCCTCAATAATCAATATAATTCTTTATCTGGACTCAAAACACTTTGCACAAAAGGCCATACCGTCACATTGACCGGCTCCTCCGGTGTCGGTAAATCTACTTTGATCAATGCGCTAACAGATGTAGAACAGCTGACGGCAGAATTCAGTAAAGAAGGTAACAAAGGCAAACACACAACCACCTCACGATCACTACATCTATTGCGGGACGGTGGCATTCTCATCGACACGCCTGGCATAAGAGAATTAAAACTCACAGAAACAGAATCAGGCATTAAAGATACCTTTGCAGACGTGATCAAATATCTCGGTGTCTGTAAATTTAAAAACTGCCAACATAAAACCGAACAAGGCTGCGCAATCAAGACAGCTTTAGAAAATGGCGAACTTGATCAACGTCGCTGGGAAAGTTATCAGAAATTACAAAATGAACAAAAACAGCATACATCATCTGTACGCCAGAGAAGCAATAAGGAAAGAAGCTAAACTTGGTTTTTCAATATTCACATATCTCACCTAGGAGGGATATATTCCTTTTGATTTTGGTTATAGTTTTACCTCAGAAGATAATGCATCTTATATATCCTGAGAGTCTATGAAGATTAAGTCTTTGAAAAAAATTGACTACAAACCTGTAAAACATCTATTCATTGATGATTTAGGAAGTACAATAATTATCGCTGATGTAAATGGTTCAGGCAAAACAAGGGTTCAGGCAAAACAAGATTAAAGGAAGTCATTGTTAATAAATTGCAAGGCAAGATACTAATGGATATAACTATAGGGTGGTGGATATAACCATAGGGACAACAGGGCATAAATAAACATAAAAATACTCTCTGTCTGGAGTTATGCGCTGGCACATCATGGCACCCCTCGTTACACTGGTGACATTGATCTATTTATGAAACCTGATCCGACAATGCCAAACGTATCGTCAAGACTTTAAACGACTTTGGTTTTGGTGTCATAGGTTTAACAGAAGAAACCTTTGTGGGGCCTGGAAAGATTGTTCAGCTTGGTAAACCAACTGGTCGTGTTGATAATTATTATATCTACTAACGGGATTACATGGGATTAGGAAAATAACGGAAAAGATAGAAGGGGCTTAATAATATCCCTGTACATTTTGTTGGACATGAACAGTTTGTCAAAAAAAATAAAACGGCAACTGGAAAAGCGAAGGACTTGGCCGATCTAGAGACCTTGGGCGGAAAAACCAGATGAATAATACGAAACCATTTATTCTTGAATAATCACTGTTGTTTCAGCTTCGATCAGATCAAATAATTCAATGATGTCTTGATTTCGCATACGCACACAGCCTCCTGAGCTGGGAATGCCCATTTCAACATCATCCGGAGCACCGTGGATATAGATATAGCGATCATAACTATCAACATTGCCGCCCTTGTTTTTGCCTGCTGCACAACCACCCAACCACATAATACGAGTCAATATCCAGTCCCTACCTGGATACTGCTCACGTAGTTCTGACTGATACAACTCACCAGTCAGTTCTCTGCCAACGAAAACGGTATTTGCTTCACAACCTGCACCTATCTTTTCATGGATGATGTGTTTTCCCCTGGGTGTACACTCACTATCCATGAGTTCACCCGGGCCATTCTTTGCGGTCGAGATAATATATTTCTCAATCACATCGCTCCCTTTAAACAAACTAAGTGTTTGTTTGCCTATATTGATTTCTATGTGCTTGTCTTGATTCATATTGACACTTTAGCATTATCTTCATATTGTTACGCATATCGCATCCAGAAGAAGTGTGTGAGATCTATCACTTCGGTTCGGGATAACAAACTCCCTCTTTCTGTCATCTCGAACGAGCACAGCGACTGAGAGATCTATTTTGGCAATATACTATTTTTCAAATAATTAATTTCTTTTAACTGCAGGCAACCCATCATAGTTGCCATCGCCTGCCAATGTATAGCCACTAATATTTCTTCAATGTCACCAGTATATTATCTTCATACCATAGTGATATATAATTGAAGCCCATGTAAGTGAAAGCATCACCTTTTGCTTTTTCAATATAAGTTTTATCCTGCTTCTCAAGCCAGCTAACTATCTCTCTGGGGATATCGCCTTGAAGAATATCTAACTCATCTCACATTAATTTTAGTATGCGAACCGTTGGATCTTTAACGGTAATAAATTTTAATAATTGGCTATCATTTAAGCGCTTTATATAGAAGGTCACTATCATTCGGCCATTTCTGAAATGCCACTAACCCACTACCCACAGGCTGTCAATTAAAGGGATGCCTTGAATCTATCAATGCTGCGGCTAATCTTTCACCATAATGAAATTGTCTGCCTGTATTATGCAACTTAAAACGATAACATTTTAGGCCGAGTATCTCCCAGTCTGCAAGATCAGGAATGAATTGAAAGTTTTCATCGAAATCTACCAGACTGCGATAGATTAAACGTGTGATCCGATAGGATACGACATCTGTTGAAAAATGGGGATCTAGAGTAACTGACGCTGATTCTAGGCCAAAACGAATTAAATCATCTTGTTCCTGACTACAAGCTGAAATAAACAACAGTGAAATAGATAGATAAAAAAAACAAAAAGTCGTTTATCTATCATTCTTTTATTTTCTCTTTCTAGTGAACATGGCTATTGATTCAACATGTGTGGTATGGGGAAACATATCCATCACGCCTACCTGCTCTAGCTTGAAATCTTTGTCATGAACCAGTATCCCTATATCTCTTGCCAGAGTTACTGGATTACAGGAAACATAAACAATCCTTTCAATTGATTTAAGATTCATCTTTTCTATGACTTCCTGGGCACCATTACGCGCAGGATCCAGTAGTAATTTATTAAAACCGCCCCGAAAAAAATCTATACTACTGAAGTTTTTGCTCAGATCGTCTTTAGCTAGGTCAATCGCCCGGAATTCCACATTACTAATACTGTTAAACATAGCATTCTGTTTCGCCCGTTCTACCAATGCCTGATCACCCTCAATACCCAAAACACTCTCAGCCTTGCGTGCCAGTGGCAATGTAAAATTGCCAATACCACAAAATAGATCAAGCACACAATCTTCACTATTCACTTCTAATAGTTCCAATGCCTTGGACACCATACTACGGTTAATTTCAAGATTTACCTGAGTAAAGTCAGTTGGTAGAAAATTCAATGTAACATCAAACTCAGGTAATGAATAAGACAACTGCCTAGGACTTATACCTGCTAGAGGCACAACCGAATCCAAACCACCTGATTGACAATAAATATCAATATCATGTTGTTCTGCGAATACCTTGAGTTTGTCTATGTCTTCATCATCAAAATCAGCAAAGTGTCTAAAGATTAACGCCGTAACCTCATCACCTATGGCTACTTCAATCTGCGGGATTTGTTTGATTAAAGATAATTCTGCAATGAGATGCTGTAGCGGTTCAATCAAGTTACCTACGGAAGGATGCAAGACCTCACAACTTTTCATATCGGCAATGAAAGGACTATATTTTTCTCGAAACCCGACCAATACACGTTCTTTCTTGTCTACATACTTAACGCCCAATCGCGCCTTGCGACGATAACCCCATACAGGACCAATTAATGGTGGTATTTCAGTTTTCGGCTTAACCTTACCAATATGCTCTAACTGCTCCATCAGGGCAGACTGTTTATGTTCAATCTGAAATTCATGTTGCATATGTTGCAAGCTACAACCACCGCATAACCCAAAAAATTCACATTTGGCTTCTATTCGTTCTGCTGCCGGATTCTTTATTTCCAACGCATGTGCTTCAGCATACTTCGGACGCTGCTTCTTATACTGAAATAATACTTCTTCCCCCGGCAATGCGCCATTCACAAAAACTGTTTTACCCTCGACATGTGTGATGCCTCGACCTTCATGAGAAAGAGATATTATCTTTGCAGAAACAGGTTGCTGCGGGAATTTTCTCTTACGTCGTTTTATCATAAATGAGTAATTGTTAGAAATATCTAAGAAATTTCTGATTAAATTAAATCTTTTACTTCGAGTGCAGCAAGAAATCTTAGGATATTTTTAACTTTCAAATTAAAAATTTCTCCCGTTGATTGAAATGACAGCTTAATCTGGGCTCCATATTGGAATTGAATAGTTCTTGGTTAATATTTTGGATTCAGAAATAAATTATTTCCAGGCGCTTGCGAATTCCAGTAGATGTGGCCGACTTTCTTCTTGCAACATGTCTCTAACATGTTCGCATTCTGCTTCATAAGCAATCTTTGATTTCTGCCCACGCATAAGCTCATAACGAAGATAAACCAAATAAGTATTAAGCACATCAGTTTCGCAATAATTCCGAATACCTTCGATATCGCCTGCAAGATAATTACCCCAAACCTTACTGCCATCCATGTCCATCTTGCCTGGGAAACCCAGCATCGTCGCAATTTCAGTCAGCGGTGCATTGGCACGAGGATTATAGCCAGCAATAATATCCATCAAGTCGGTATGTCTGTCGTGAAAACGGCTGATGTAATTGTTCCATTTAAAACTCTGATCATCGCCTCCAGTTTCCCAATAACGTGAAGCATTAAGCCCGTGCAAGAGTGTTCTATAATGTATTACCGGTAGATCAAAACCGCTACCATTCCAGGAGACCAGCCTGGGCGTGTAACGATCAATCCCATCAAAGAATCGTTGAATGATATCTGCTTCGGGTGAATCAACGCCGCCTAATGACCATACACTTAGCTTGCCTGATGTCCTGAGAACCACTGAGATAGCAACAATTTTTTGTAGATGATGTCGGATAAAATCACTGCCACCTGTTTGTTGTCGACGTTGAGCAAACATAGATTCGGCAACTTCTGCATCAGACAAACCTTCCATGTCTTGAATTTTTCTTGCTGAATCTATATCCGGTACAGTTTCAATATCAAAAACGAGCAGATTCATTTTGTTGCTTTATTGCCTGCCATCAGGATTTGAATACACTGGTGGAAATATAACGATCACCACGATCACAGATGATGATAACGATTAATGCATTCTCAAGCTCCCCTGCAAGCTTTAATGCAGCAGCAGTTGCTCCGCCAGAAGAAATACCTGCAAAGATACCTTCTTCCCGCCCCAGAGCAATGGAGGTCTCCTCTGCCTCATCCTGATCAACATCAAGGATTCTATCGACTCTGGTTTCATCATAAATTTTTGGTAAATATTCTTTTGGCCAACGCCTTATTCCGGGGATTTGCGCACCTTCTACAGGTTGCACGCCAACAATTTCAATTTCAGGATTTTGTTCCTTTAAATAACGTGACGTTCCCATAATGGTGCCTGTTGTGCCCATTGAGCTAACAAAATGTGTGATCTTGCCATGTGTATCGCGCCAGATTTCAGGGCCCGTGCCTTCGTAATGTGAAAGAGGATTATCCTGATTTGAAAACTGATCCAATACGATGCCTTTTTTGGCTGCCTCCATTTCACGAGATAGATCGATGGCTGCTTCCATGCTTCCGGCTTCCGATGTCAGAATTATCTCTGCACCAAAGGCCTTCATTACAGCACGCCTCTCTTCGCTCATATGCTCTGGCATAATCAGAACCATCTTGTAACCTTTAATCGCAGATGCCATGGCTAATGCGATTCCTGTATTACCACTGGTTGCTTCAATCAGGGTATCGCCAGGCTTGATATCGCCTCGCGCTTCTGCATGATTGATCATGCTCAATGCAGACCTGTCTTTGACTGAACCAGCCGGATTATTACCTTCCATTTTTGCCATGATGATGTTGCTGTTATCACAGAGACGTTGCAATCTAACCAAAGGCGTATTGCCAATATAGGCTTCAATAGTAGGAAAATCTTGTTTATTTAATTTTGCGTTCACAAACTAATACTATTTAAATTATTTACCATCTTATCTGTTAATTCGCTTGGCTAATATCACGGCATCTTCACGACCAAATTTGGCTGGATAATAATCTTTGCGACACCCTACCTCATCAAAGCCTGATCTTTCATAAATTTTTAATGCCTGACCATTTGAAGGCCGTACTTCAAGAAGCATGAGATCGGCATTATGCGCTTTTGCTAGGCTGATTAAGTAATCAATCATCTCCTGACCCAGACCATTATTCTGCAACTCTAACTTGATGCAAAGGTTCAGGATATGTGCCTCACCTGACAACACAGACATGATGCCATAACCAGAAACCTCATCATCCTGCTCAAGAATCCAGCAGCAATAGCCGACCCTTAGACAATCCTGAAAAATACCAATTGACCAAGGGAATTCGTAGACCCTTTTTTCAATCTCCATTACCTTTTCCAGATCCATTTCCGACATAGGCCGAAAAACGATGGTTGCTTGTTTAAGCACAGCACTCATTTTGTTTCCTGATAAACTTTCATCGCCAATTGTAGATCCTGCCATGCCTTTCTTTTTTCACGAGGAGAACGTAATAAATAAGCAGGATGATAAGTCACAACCATAGGGATCCCGGTATCGGCATATTCATATTGCTGACCACGCATCTTGCCTATAGGTGTTTCCGTTTCCAGCAGATTTTGTGCGGCAATACGGCCTACTGCCAAAATGATCTGCGGTTGAATAAGATCAATCTGCTCTCGCAGATAACTCGAACATGTGACAGCCTCTTCCGGTTTCGGATCTCGATTATTTGGTGGACGACATTTAAGAATATTTGCGATAAAGACCTGCTCTCTCTGTAGGCCACAGGCAAGCAACATGCTATTGAGTAATTTGCCTGCGCGTCCAACAAAGGGCTCGCCCTGTCTGTCTTCTTCAGCGCCCGGGGCTTCACCAATGATTAACCAATCAGCATGATGATCGCCTACACCAAATACCGTCTGTTTCCGACTCTGGTGTAGTTCGCATTTCTGGCAGGCAACAACTTTTTGTCGAAGCTTTGCCCAGTTTTCACTCTCCCCAATAGCCGAGTCAACGACAGGAGTTACAATCACTCTATCCTTTGACCAATAGACATCCACACCCATGGTTTGCAGATAATATTCCTGTTTTTGTGTCAGACCCACCATTGTCGTCTCAAACTTGGTCATCTCAAACTTGCGGATGAGCCCGTTCAATCTTTTCCTGACCCTTGTTCAGTGCGTTGATATAGGCCTTCGCTGAAGCAATCACGATATCCGTATCGGCACCTTGCCCATTGGTAGCCCTACCATCTTTATCAACTCTGACCGTAACCTCTCCTTGCGAATCAGTGCCAGTGGTAATATTACTCACAGAATAAAGTTCCAGTGTACAGCCACTGCCTACAATTGACTCAATGGCTTTGAATGTTGCATCGACTGGTCCGCCGCCCTCCGAGCTAGCATGTTTCTCTTCACCATCAATGGTCAAAGTTACTTCTGCGACAGGAGTTTCATTGGTTTCAGAAATAACTTTCATGGCAACAAGTTTAATCCGTTCCATAGCTACATCCTGAATGGTGTCCGTCACCAAAGCCTGTAAATCCTCGTCGAAGATCTCATGCTTTTTATCGGCGAGAGCTTTAAATCGACTGAACGCAGCGCTTAAATCTTCTTCACGTTCAAACTCAGTGCCCAAATCAGATAATCTGGATTTAAATGCATTACGCCCCGAATGTTTCCCCAACACCATTTTATTAGCATTCCAGCCAACATCTTCAGCACGCATGATCTCGTAAGTCTCACGGCTTTTGAGCACACCATCCTGATGGATACCTGCTTCATGAGCAAAGGCATTGGCACCAACAATGGCCTTGTTCGGTTGCACGGGGAAGCCTGTCACACTTGAAATCAAACGTGAACAAGTCATGATCTGCGTGGTATCCAATGTCGTATCACAGGAGAATACATCCTGACGCGTACGCACTGTCATCACGACTTCTTCCAATGAAGTATTGCCGGCACGTTCGCCCAAACCATTGATGGTACATTCAACTTGTCTGACACCATTCATGACCGCTGCAAGCGAATTACCGACTGCCAAACCCAGATCATTATGACAATGCGCCGAGAAAACTGCCTTGTCAGAATTGGGTATCGTTTCAATCAATTGTTTGATCAATTCGCCAAATTGCTGTGGCAAGTTATACCCCACCGTATCCGGAATATTGACTGTCGTTGCACCAGCATCAATCACAGCCTCTAATACACGACACAAGAAATCCAGTTCTGAACGACCGGCATCTTCAGGTGAAAACTCAACATCGTCTGTATAGTTACGTGCACGCTTAACCGCATGCACGGCCTGCTCGACAACCTGATCAGGCGTCATGCGTAATTTTTCTTTCATGTGAATCGGCGATGTCGCAAGAAAGGTATGAATTCTTGAAGATCGTGCCGACTTCAGAGCTGCTGCTGCCCTGTCAATATCTTTATCTAGGGCACGCGCAAGACCGCAAACCGTACTGTCCTGAATCACTTCAGCCACCTGATGTACGGCCTCGAAATCACCCGGACTGGCCATAGGAAAACCAGCTTCAATGATATCAACTTTCATACGCTCCAGTGCCTTGGCGATTCGAACCTTTTCATCCTTGGTCATTGATGCGCCAGGACTTTGTTCTCCATCACGAAGAGTTGTATCAAATATTATTAATTTATCTTTCATTTTCCTGCTCCGAAACCTGCATCCATAAACGAATTTGTCGTGTGTAAGTTCATTACTTACACGGACACTATTTGGATTTAAATTTTAAGGTGGTTTATTTTGCCCGACAGGGCAGCAGACGCAGTAAAGCACCGAATGATGATTCGGCTTGTAAATAGAACTGACAATTTTGATTAAATGTCTTCATTACGATACGGAATATAACGACACTCACAAGTATTGCAAGTTTTTCAGGCAAATGCTTTTTCAATAATCAGTTTTTCCCGTCAACCTTCTTTGCTGGAAGATTCCTGAAGTTCTCTCGCTGCGCGATGTTTGCGTATAAAAAATAATGTCATGGCTGGACCTGAAACAGCATAGATCAATGAGATGGAAAACAATATCAGTGACGGTTCGCTGGCAATAAATACAAACAATAATACTATAAGTAGAATTCCAACAAAGGGAACACGACCCTTAAAATCTATTTCCTTGAAACTGTAAAAACGGATATTGCTAACCATGAGTATTCCCGCCAGCACCGTGATGGGAAATGCAATAATCGTCAAGTTTTCGACCTCTACAAATTCCTGTGTTTCACCCAACCATATCATCCCTGTGATCAAGGCGGCTGCGGCTGGGCTGGGTAAACCTTGGAAAAACCGTTTGTCTATACTGGCTGCTTGCGCGTTAAATCGTGCAAGTCTAAGTGCTGTTGATGCTGTATAAACAAATGCGGCAAGCCAACCCAATTTTCCCATACCAGACAAGGCCCACTGATACATGATTAATGAAGGAGCCAAACCAAACGAAATCATGTCAGCCAGACTATCGTACTCAACACCGAAGTCTGACTGGGTATTCGTTAAGCGTGCAATCCGACCATCCATGCCGTCCATGACCATAGCAATAAAAATAGCGATGGCAGCACTTTCAAATTGTGAATTCATGGCTGAAACAATGCCATAGAAACCGGCAAACAGACCTGCTGTGGTAAACAGATTCGGAAGGAGGTAAATGCCGCGACGACGTTTCAAATGTTTTCTGCCTTGGTTGCCAATGTAGGTAGTCTAGTGCTTCTACCGTTAAACAGCATCCCCTGCAACGGCATTTTTCCCATGAGGGTTATTATCATTAATCATACTTACCAGGGTCTCGTGGATAAGGTGACCAATAATACCTTCGCCTGAAGTAATCGACTGACCAAGTTCAAGCTCAATTTTTGCATCCATTGGAATGAATACATCCACAATACCACCAAAATATAGATAACCACATCTTTGTCCTTGGCCAAGTCGCTCACCAGACTGGATATAGACGCGAAAACAGACTGCAGCATAGGGGTTTAATCTAAAAGAAACAACAACATCATCCCCTTCATCGGTCCTGATCCAGAAGGCAAATTTACGTTGTCCATTTTCTTCCTGGCATTTTCGTGACCACTGCTCCATGACCTTGCCCTCAACAGGACTACGGAAAGAGTAAACGTCAATACTCGACATCTTTATTCTAACTCTTTTCGCTCGTCTCTCAATACCATGCAGACTAAGCCAGGGGTCTTCAGTTTCATCTATCTCAATAACCTTGCCATGTGCCGGGCTGAGCAAAGCCAATGGTAACGACGGAATAACTCGTTGCGGGTCGCGCAACAGGAAAGAGAAAAGACAAAATATAAGTGCAGAAATAATTGCTATGCTGGTACTAAAGCAATAAAAAGCCAATAAAACCAGTCCGGCCAGCACAGACAAAAGCAACCAGCCTTCTTTAGCGATAAATGGATAGCGATTACTTGGCATGATTCAACCTCAAAAAAAAAGACCTTGTAATTGAGCGCAAGGTCTTCTTGCAAATATCTATCAATAAATTACCAGGATACTGGAGATTTAGTTCTTGTCTGTATCAACCAGCTTATTAGCTGTAATCCACGGCATCATCGAACGCAGCTTCTCACCCACAACTTCAATATCGTGCTTCTTCATTTCTTCCCTACGAGCAGGTAATCCACCTACATTAGCAACAAATTCTTTTGCAAATTCACCACTTTGAATTTCGGAAAGAATTTTTTTCATTTCAAGTTTAGTTTGCTCATTTACAATGCGTGACCCACGAGTGACATCACCGTACTCAGCCGTGTTGGAAATGGAATAACGCATATTGGCAATACCGCCTTCGTACATAAGATCAACGATAAGTTTCAGCTCATGAAGACATTCAAAATATGCCATTTCTGGCGGATATCCACCTTCGACTAAAGTTTCAAATCCTGCTTGAACTAGGGCTACAGTGCCACCACATAAAACTGCTTGCTCACCGAACAAGTCAGTTTCTGTTTCATCTTTGAATGTTGTTTCAATAATGGCTGTTCGACCGCCACCGATTGCCGACGCATAAGATAAGGCAATGGCTTTTGCCTGACCTGATTTATCTTGCTTAACTGCGATCAAATCAGGAATACCACCGCCTTTTATAAATTCGCTACGAACTGTGTGTCCCGGTGCTTTTGGGGCAATCATAATGACATCCAAATCATCTCGTAATTCAATAAGGTCAAAGTGCACATTAAAACCATGAGCAAAAGCCAAAACCGTACCTTTTTTCAAATTTGGCTCAACTTCATTTTTGTACAGGTCAGCTTGGAACTCATCTGGCGCAAGTATCATAACGACATCAGCCCAGACCACTGCACCTTCGATTGATTTCACTGCCAGACCTGCTGCTGCTGCTTTGGCAGCAGAACTGGAGCCTGAACGCAATCCAACACAAACATCTACGCCAGAATCTTTCAGGTTATTCGCATGAGCATGCCCCTGTGACCCGTAACCAATAATTGCAACTTTCTTAGCTTTAATCAGGGTGAGGTCTGCATCTTTATCGTAATAAATATTCATATTTCTAAGCTCTCAAAAAAAAATCAATTGTAATTAAAATCTAATAAATTCCCAGATAAAATATGCAGGAATAATTTGCATCTACTGAATGGCTTTGTCGCCACGAGCGATGCCTGAGACACCGGACCGCACTACTTCCAGAATATCGTCTTTGTCCAAGGTACTGATAAAAGCATCCAGCTTGTCACCAGCACCTGTCATTTCCATGGTGTAGGTATTTTCTGTGACATCAATAATTCGACCACGAAAAATATCTACCAGTCGTTTAATTTCTTCCCTGTTATCACCCTTGGCCTGCAATTTAATCAACATCAGCTCACGCTCAATATGACTACTCTCGTTTAAGTCAATGACCTTGATTACATCAATCAATTTATTCAGATGCTTGGTGATCTGCTCTATTACTTTATCTGAACCTGAGGTGACCAATGTCATACGAGAGACAGTAGGATTTTCCGTTGGCGCAACCGTCAATGATTCAATATTATACCCACGTGCGGAGAACAGACCGGCAACACGTGACAATGCACCCGTTTCATTTTCCATCAATAGTGAAAGTATATGTCTCATGATCAGGCCAACTCTCTTTCCGGCGATAGATGCATTTCATGATGCCCTTTACCTGAAGCGATCATTGGATATACATTTTCTGTATGGTCAGTAATGAAATCCATGACCACTACTTTTTGTTTTTCCTTTAATGCTTCTTTCAACGCAGGCTCAACATCAGCAGATTTCTCAATACGCATACCAATATGACCATAAGCTTCGGCCAATTTGACAAAATCAGGTATCGCCTCCATATAAGAATGCGAGTAACGTTTTTCATAGAAAAATTCCTGCCACTGCCTAACCATACCCATGTAGCGGTTATTTAAGTTAACTACGATGAATGGAATATCATATTGCAAGCAGGTGGATAGCTCTTGTATACACATAACAATGCTGGCATCACCGGTAATACAGGCAATCGCTGCATTTGGAAAGGCTTTCCTAACGCCCATTGCCGCAGGCAATCCAAAACCCATGGTGCCCAGGCCACCTGAATTAATCCAACGCCTTGGTTTATCAAATTTATAATACTGCGCCGCCCACATCTGATGCTGACCAACATCTGAAGTAATGTAAGCATTGCCTCTGGTGAGTTCGTATAATTTTTCAACGACGAATTGTGGCTTGATGATTTCACTATCGCGATCATACTTAAGACAATCAATACCTTGCCATTCTTTAATCTGGTTCCACCATGGTTCGAGCTCTTTTGCTGTCGGCAGATCTTTTCGGTCTTCTAGTAAAACAGATAAATCACGTAGAACATGCTTCACGTCTCCAACAATAGGAATATCTACAGGGATATTCTTCGAGATAGAAGATGGATCGATATCAATATGAATAATCTTTGCTGTCGGACAAAACTGTTCCAAGTCGCCTGTCACGCGATCATCAAAGCGGGCACCAATAGCGATCAATACATCACACTGATGCATTGCCATGTTTGCTTCATAGGTACCATGCATGCCCAGCATACCGATGAATTGTTTATCTGTACCTGGATAAGCGCCCAAACCCATCAGCGTATTGGTGATCGGAAAACCTAATTTACGCACAAACGAAGTTAATTCTTCATTGGCATTCGACAGAATGGCGCCGCCGCCAGAATAAATCATTGGCTGTCTGGCAGAGGCAATCAAATCAACTGTACGCTTCATCTGACCTGTATGACCTTTTGTTACAGGTTTGTAGGAACGCATATTCACACTCTTGGGATATTCGTATTCACAACTGTCCGCAGTGATATCTTTGGGGATGTCCACGACAACGGGCCCTGGTCGACCAGTGGTCGCAACATAAAATGCTTTTTTGATGGTGGAGGCCAAGTCTTCAACATTCTTCACCAAGAAATTATGTTTCACGCAAGGACGAGTCACACCAACGGCATCGACCTCCTGAAAAGCATCATTGCCAATCAAATGTGTCGGCACCTGACCGGTAAAAACAACCAGAGGGATGGAGTCCATATAAGCGGTGGCAATACCTGTCACACAATTGGTTGCCCCAGGGCCTGAGGTTACTAACACCACGCCAGGTTCGCCTGTCGCGCGCGCATATGCATCGGCAGCGTGTGTTGCACCTTGCTCGTGACGCACTAGGATATGTTCAACATCATCCTGCTTGTATAACGCATCGTAGATATGCAAAACGGAGCCGCCGGGATAACCAAACAGATGTTTAATCCCCTCATCTTTCAGGGCACGAATGAAAATTTCCGCCCCTCGAAGCACCTCTTTTGATTTGCCCAATATCCTGCTTCCTGTTGGTTTTAGTCTTCGTGAGTCTAAACCTCGGAAAGGTACTGATATTCTTGCTTCAGGTCAAGTTGTTAACCCAAGCTGTGTTAGCAACAAATAAAAATTTCCCTTTTTGATCGATCACCGCATGATTGGTTTGAGGGGCGCACACCGCGTTGCACTCTAATCGTCTTCATTGATGCTGCTGCCGGTCGGTTACTGTCCTTGCATTTTGCACCAGCAGAGGCCACACAGACGTAAACTGTCCAAGAACTTGACCGAGTAGCGGTTATTCATTCCATTATCGACCGCCGGCTTAGGCAGGTGCGGCATATACTTTAAGGTGTCCGGCAGGTAGTAAACTTAACCCGCGCTTATCGAGCCTGTGGTGCGAGCATTACGCTCTGCGAGGACTTTAACGGTTCGGTTACATTGCTACACCAAGTACACCAAGGCAAAACATTGACTTGGCGAACGCTCCAAAAAAGGAGAGACCGCCGTTATGATTGCCGATGGCAAGACCGTTCATAACCACGTTGAGCAAGCCCTTCACCGGCAATAAAAGGCCGCATGGAAACCCGCACTAGATCACTCGCTCTTCAAACAACACTGCCCCATAATGAATACAAAGAAGAGACATTACTGTTTTGGGGCAAAAGGGAAAATTTTGCTAACACTGAAGAAAAAATCGAAAATTCACCTTTAGGCTTAGTTATACCAAAGCTACCTGGAAATAAGCTAAGATACGCACCCAAGCATATTTTAACAGCAGAGACCTAAATGCGAATTTCTAAATACCTGATTGCCACCCTAAGAGAGACTCCCGCCGAAGCCGAAATCATCAGTCATTGTTTGATGTTAAAAGCAGGTATGATTCGCCGGATTGCCTCCGGGATATACACTTGGTTGCCCATGGGTCTACGCGTGCTGCGTAAAGTAGAAGCCATTGTTAGAGAAGAAATGAATCGAGTGGGGGCTCAAGAACTGCTGATGTCGGGTGTCCAGCCAGCAGAGTTGTGGGAGGAATCAGGTCGCTGGGAGCAGTATGGACCTGAGTTATTACGCATCCAAGATAGACATGACCGCGGATTCTGCCTAGGACCAACGCATGAAGAAATCATTACCGACCTGATCCGCAAAGAAATCAGAAGTTATAAACAGCTACCTGCCAATTTTTATCAAATACAGACCAAGTTTCGTGACGAAGTCAGGCCGCGTTTTGGCATCATGCGTGCACGTGAATTCCTAATGAAAGATGCCTATTCCTTTCATCTGACGGATGAATCCCTACAAGAAACCTATGAAGAAATGTTTGCCACCTACACCCGAATATTCGAACGCCTAGGCTTGAGATTCCTTGCAGTACAGGCCGATGGTGGCAATATCGGCGGTGAGGTTTCCCATGAATTCCATGTGTTGGCCGAGTCCGGGGAAGATCAGATTGTCTTCAATGAGAAAGGAAGCTATGCAGCGAATATTGATCTGGCCGAAGCACCAATGCCTGAAGGTAAACGTGATGGCCCAAAAACAACACTGGAAATTATTGATACACCCGAGCAACATAGCATTGAAGAGATCAGTAATTTTTTAAATATCGGTGCTGATAAATGTATTAAAACACTGATAGTGAAAGGCCAGAATGATCAACTTGTGGCTTTGGTGCTTAGAGGCGACCATGAACTCAATAAGGTTAAGGCAGAAAAAATATCTGAAGTTGCCAAACCACTAGAGTTTGCCAGTGCCGAAGAAATCAAAAAATCATTGAACTGCTCACTAGGCTCTATCGGTCCGGTTAATATCAATATTCCTGTCATCATTGATCACAGCGCACTGCATGCTACAGATTTCGTCTGTGGCGCCAATGAAGACGGAAAGCATTTTACTGGCGTCAACTGGGGGCGCGATTTAACTGGACCACAAGGTATTGATATCCGCAACGTTGTAAAAGGTGAGCCTACGCCTGACGGTTCAGGTGAACTCGATATTGCCAGAGGCATAGAAGTTGGACATATCTTTCAACTAGGCAAAAAATATAGTGCCGCTATGAAGGCCACTTGTCTGGATGAGAATGGTGATGCCCAAACATTGATCATGGGCTGCTACGGGATTGGTATATCCAGAATACTGGCCGCCGCCATTGAACAGAATCATGATGAAAATGGCATTATCTGGCCCGATGCCATTGCACCATTCCAAGTTTCACTGGTTCCGATCAACATGCACAAATCGCAACGCTTGCGCGATGTTGTCGAGAATCTTTACCAAGAATTACAAGATGCTGGGCTCGAAGTATTGCTGGATGATCGCAAGGAAAGGCCCGGCGTGATGTTCTCGGATGCTGAATTAATCGGTATTCCCCATCGCCTAACTTTTGGCGAGCGGGGGCTTGATGCAGGAACTATTGAATACAGGTCGCGTAAAGATTCTGAGAATACTGATATCCAGCTAAGCGAAGTCACTGATTTTATTAAAGGCCAACTGGCTGACTCATAAATAAGTCTAACGAATACTAAAATCTTCAAATGCCTGAAAATCTATACGCTCACATTCCAAATCAGTGACATGAGCCATAGTTGGCCCTGACTTTAGCCATTGTTGTAATTTATCCAGTTGCCGCTTATTCCCGAAAGCCATCACCTCAACGCGGCCATCAGGTAAATTCTCTACCCATCCCGTTAATCCGAACAAATTTGCCTGCTTTTTTGTTGCTAGACGAAAGCAAACACCCTGTACTCGGCCTGTGACAAAACAATGCATACCTTTGTTCATAAAAACCTGTCTAAATATTTGCCTGTTGGTGATCAGAGTCGTATATTGCAACCAAAAATTACTTAAGTCCTACGAGGGAAAAAGGCTTAAGCAAGCAATCAGTAACATAATTTTACGGTAAGTTCTCGTGCCTATTGAACAAAAGAAACTGCCCATGCGCAAAAAAGGGCAGCAATTAATGATTGAGACTCGGCCTGTCTATATTGAAGATTGGCTTGAGACACTGCCGTATGCCAACTTTCATAAGACTGTTGCCCTACTAAGCGAGGCCGTTAAGGCCACCAACCAAATGCCAATGAAGGCTAAACAACGATTCGAACTGGTCACGCTCTATCATCGTTCATACGATTATTACGTCAACACACAGATCAAAAATTCAAGCAGAGCATCATCATCCAGCAGAGGAGAACAAGCTACTCCAGCACAAGGCATGAAGCAATATGCCATTCAGTTGTCACATGCCTGCAAGATCACAGTGAATGATGCCTTAGGCTCAACATCACTATTTGCCCAAAAAAAACCCCCGACACAGCAGGCATTGATGTCGATGATTTATCTGTCGCACGCCCTGATATATGGTTTCATTGATTATAGTCCAGCACCGAAAAAAACATGGCTTGAATTAAACTCACTATATGAATTCGCATCTAATATCAACCAGCAGCACGCAATAAACAAACCGCTCGGTGAATCAAGTACACCAACCACCATAGAACGTGCCTATAAACAAATTCTTCTGGCACTACTATCTAATCCACTACATTTGCCTTCTGGTGCTATATGGGAAGTCTATGAGCAACTCAATCTCTGGGCGGAATCTGCCCGGTTACTGACTTTTACCAAAGTAAAAAATCCAGCCAGCTATTTTGTTGTCAATACAAAAGAAGATATGCCGCCCGTTTCCTACAACAAGTTCGATGTCAGCCTGGCAAATCAGGATCATTTATTGCTGGATGCAAATTCATTAGGAGATATCATAAAGAATTATTTGCAGACTTTGGAATCAGGAGAAGCGACAGATAATAAATTTCTTCTTTCGGAACACTATGCGAAAACAATGCTTATTATCTTGGATAGAGCCTGGGGACTCCCCGCACAACGTCATTTCCCGCGCAAGACCGCAGCAGAGAAGATCGATATCTCGGCTGGAGTAAATTCTTGCTACTACTTCCATAATCGCAAAGAGGATATGGCGCAAAGATTAGACTCAACCCATGATCAAAATCTTTATGTGGAGGGAGATGAACACGAATTAACGCAATCAGCTAAATACAGTAGCGAGCAGTGGGAATTGTCTGACCACAGTTTAGACGGTTATTGCATCAGCAAAACCGGACAACCAGAGACTCTGCTAAAGGTCGGTGAGCTAATTGGTTTAAAATTAGACACCGACGAGACTCAAGATAATTGGATGATTGGTGTCTTACGCTGGCTAATGATTCGACAACAAAATAACTATAGGATTGGAATTCAAAAACTTTCTACCAATGCCCAGCCAATAACAATCAGGGCCCTCTCAGGGAGCCCAATAATTTGTGAAAAGAGACGTGGATTCTTGACGACAGACCCAAAGACCGGAGCCAATGTCACCATCATCACGGATAGAGGCCTGTATGCCTCTCAGAGGAAACTCGAAATTTTTCACCAAAATAATACCTATCAGATAATTGCAGAAAATCTACTGGAGTCCGGCGCTGGCTTCGACCAGTTTAGTTTTAAAAAAGATTAAGCTTTTTTTTACTCTGCATATTTCAGTACCTTGCTCACTGATATCGTCAAAGCCACGGTCAGACTTGCATCACTATCAGCAAACACTCCCTGCAAAGATTTCTGCCATTTATTAGCAGGGGTGTCAATATTGCCAAGGGTGTCAATATTGCTAGGCAACTTACAGGGTAACATTTTATATAAATCCATGAGTGTTAACTCTCCAAGATCCCTGATCAAGCACCACTGACCTAATGAATTCCTCTTCACCCAATTTGCCTTGACGAGAATATCGAAGATTACATTCATGGATGCATGAGAAATGCGGACCCCAGATTTTCTTAGCTGCATCACCGATCTTCCTGTCCCTTGCTTTTGTGCCAACCATAATTCCCCAATAACCTGATAAGCATCCAGAAACCCCCAACGAATTTCAGAATGATGCTTACCAATATCTTCCATTCGAAACACTGAAAGGCTGTAACTGATTTGCGCTCCAAATAAAACAATCAGCCAAGAAACATATATCCAGATGAGAAACATAGGGATGACCGCAATGGCACCATAAATCACAGTATAGGTAGGAACAGCCTTTATACATAAAGCAAAGGTGTGCTTGGCCAGCTCAAATAAGATGGTCGCCACAATTCCCCCTGTAACTGCATGCCTTCTATTTACATGGGTATTTGGCACTAGGACATACAATAAAGTAAACGCAATGCTACTGGTAAAGAATGGCATTAAGGCTAATAATCTTGATTTGATTCTTATCGCACTATCAACATTCTCAATCAGTGGTAATGCAAAGAAATAGGATGTTGAATAAAGACCGATACCAATCAAAACTGGTCCTAAGGTCAATATTGCCCAATACACCAAGAATCTGGCAATCAAATGTCGTCGTTTGTTAACATGCCATATATTATCCAATGCATTATTGATCGTGGATATCAGCATCAGAGCAATGATCGCTAACAAGATGCTTCCGGTTGTTGTTAGGTGCGATGCCTTAATCGAAAAATTGATTAGATAATCCCGAACCGTTTGACCAAAACTTGGAACAAAATTATTGAAAACAAACTCTTGAATAATCTCACTCGCATCACTGAATACAGTCAAGCTACTAAAAAAACTGAACATCACAGCTATCAGGGGCACCAGTGATAAAAGTGTCGTGTAGGCCAGTGAGGATGCAGACTGCATTGTACGCTCAGCAAAAAACTGCTGAAAGACATAACGAATGAAGCAAAAAATCCAAATCGCAATAGACTTGGCATTAGAAAATAAATAACTAATTGACGTATTCGTTGATGACATGTCCTGAATTTTTACCTATGCTTCACCCATTCATCAAAATCGAGAAATCACTATGATTGTCACCATATATCATAATCCCCGTTGTTCAAAATCCAGACAAACGCTAGAAATCCTCAAAGAACAAAATGTAGAGATAGAAATCATTGAATATCTGAAATCCAGTCCAGATGCCAAGACTCTAAAACAAATATTGTCTTATCTGAATATCTCGGCTCGCGATCTCTTGCGCAAGGGTGAAAGTGCCTATAAAGAGGCTGACCTTGATGATGCAAATTTATCCGAGGATGAAATAATTGCGAAGATGGTTGAGCATCCTATATTGATCGAACGGCCTGTGGTGGTAAACAATGGCAAGGCAGTCGTAGGTAGGCCGCCAGAAAGCGTCCTTGATATTATCTAGGCTATGATGGAGATACTTGTCCTCTATTACAGCCGCAATGGCAATGTAGCCAGTATGGCGCAACATATGGGTCGAGGCATTGAATCCATCAAGGGAACCAAAGCAAGAATTCGTACTGTACCTCCAGTATCAACGACATGTGAAGCCAGCGAGGACAGCATTCCCGAAGATGGTCCACCTTACGTACAACATGAAGATTTAGCGCAATGTGCGGGGCTTGCTCTAGGCAGCCCCACTCGGTTCGGCAATATGGCAGCACCCTTAAAATATTTTCTCGATGGTACTAGTGATGCGTGGTTATCCGGGACACTAATTGGCAAACCTGCCGCAGTATTCACATCAACCGCAAGTCTCCATGGCGGCCAGGAAAGTACCCTGCTCTCCATGATGTTGCCTTTATTACATCATGGCATGATGATCCTTGGCATCCCTTACAGCGAGACTGAATTAGCCAGCACAACAACTGGCGGCACACCCTATGGCGCTAGTCATACTGCAGGACAAGATGATGCATTTAAATTAAGTGGAGATGAAAAAAAATTATGTTTCGCTTTGGGTAAACGATTAGCTAAAGTAGTCAATGCACTGAATAGATAAATTACAAATTTTGTATCAATGTTTTTACAAAAGGAATGGTTAGTTTTCTTTGTTCAGTGAGCGTTGCTTGATCGAATTTTTCCAATAATGCTAGCAATGAAGGCAGATCGCGTTTTACATTTTTAACCAGATACGCTGCTACCTCTTTCGATATTTCAAAATTTCTCGTATTGGCTCTTTTTTGCAACAGATTGATTTTATCTTTATCGGATAATGCCCGCAAATGGTAGGTCAAATCCCAACTGACTCTTGACTGTAGATCGCGCAATTGAAATGCCAGATATCTAGGGCCCTTGGAGCCCGTCATCAACAGAGGTTTTTGTTGCTCTCTTAAGCGATTATACAAATAAAATAAGGCCTGCTCCCATACATCCTGTCCGGCAATACAATCAATATCATCAACACAAACCATCGCCAGATCTTCCATGCCTTCAAGCATTTCTGGACTAAATTCAGTATGTTGATTCAATGGGATATAGGCAATATTCAGATTATGTTGGCTGGCAAGATTACACACCGCTTGCAGTAAGTGGGATTTCCCGGTGGCAGCCTGTCCCCATAGATAAACACTTTGAACTGCTTCACCAAGCGCAATAGATCGGCTGACTGTATATGCTTCAGCGTTAGGGCCTTCGATAAAATGTTCAAAATCTGCGGTTTCACGAAAACCAAATTCCAGTGGGATCTGACCTCCCGAAAGCAGTTGCTTCATATCGTGCTACTCACTATACGTGTAGAGATTACTTTCCAGATAGCTTTCATGAGCATACCGAAGTAAAACTGCTATCATTGCCGCAACGGGCAATGCCGCCAGAACACCAACAAAACCGAACAACTGACCGCCTGCCATGATGGCGAAGATGACTGCAACAGGGTGCAATCCAATCCTATCGCCAACCAGTAGCGGCGCTAAGAACATCCCTTCGATGATCTGACCAACACCAAAGACAATCAGGATATATACTAGGTGGATAAGGTCATGAAATTGCATAAATCCAACGACACCAGCAACACCGATACCAACAATAAAACCGAGATAAGGCACAAAACTAACCAGCCCAGCCAACATGCCAATCAACATGGAGAATTCCAGACCGACTATCCATAAACCTATACTATAAAAAATCGCCTGTGCCAACATCACCGATAATTGTCCGCGCATAAATTCAGCCAATACTCCATCGCACTGCCGTGCCAATCTGCCAGCCAGATTCTCATAAGGCCTTGGAATTAGATTGTGCGCTTTACCAACAAGAATGCCCCAATCCCTGAGTAAATAAAAAGTCACTACTGGTATCAAGGTTAGATTAACAAACCAGGCCATCACTAACTGACCTGACTGGGTCAGCTTTACTAGCAAGCGGCCCATAATGCCACTAATATCTTTTATGTTACTGGTAAGCGCTTCCTTGATGGCGCCCAAATCAAGAAAGTCTGGTTCCAGACCTAACATAGCTGACAAGCGCGGTAAAATATTTTCCTGCGCCCAATTTATAAATTGAGGAAATCTTGTTGCCAATCCAGTGATTTGTCGTTCCAACTGAGGCAATATAAAGAGCAATAGAATCAGGCCAAACAACGACATTAAGCCAAAAACAACACCGACAGATAAAGTCCTTGAGAGACGAGTCTTTTCCAAACGGTCAACAAGCGGATCACCCAGATAAGCAAGCAATGCACCAACGATAAAGGGCATCAATATGGGAGATAAAAGATATAACAGCCAACCTGAAAAAATAGCACCACCAAATATTAACCACTTTTGTGAATCATTCATTAATGTCTATCCTTATTGACATCTACCCTATTGCGCTAGTCGATAACTACTTGTATTTATTTGTTCCAATGTCTCACCCAAGCCAACAGCTCTTGAAATTACTGAGGCATCTGCCTGAGTTGTCAGTAGATAAATAACGCTATCCTCGTCCACCTCTCTCACTTCAACATTAGTCACAGAGTTCAATGATTCGAGATAATTTAATACCTTTGAGTATTGGTTATAGTCAGTAATATCATTGACGAGAATTTCTATCTCCCCTGACTGCGTATAGGTTCCTGCCTGCCCATATTCCTCGGCCAAGGTACCTGCCAAAGCATTAATACCCTCATCAAGCACCGTCTCTGCCAGATTCCCCTGAGTCACCCAAGTGAACACATGTTCATTGATGTAGGCTACCCAATATGCCTCCCACAATTCAGGCAAAACGGATTCAAGCCTTCCTGTCAACACAGCATCGGCATTGTATCGATTAGATGCAGCAAGCACAGTATCCCGAGAATTACCCCAGATATCACTAACCTGTAGTTGATTGGTATCCTCAAAATCAAGGAGAGGATGAACCAGAACAATGCCTCGGTTCTTCGCATGTATCTCCATTTTATTTGCGTAACCAGAACTATCACTCAAGCCTGATAAACGCCGGCCTATAGCATCATCTACTGCTAACCAAACCAGCGTTGAAGGACGCTCACTACCCCATGCCGGTATTGCTGCTTCACGCAGAACTTTATCCAATGAAGTTTCATTAAAACGCGCCCAAAAATAGAGTTGCTGCATACCATCATTTTTTTTTGTCCGATATTCAAACTGTTGTGCATACTGCTCTGCACTAAATAATAATTTAGTCACTTGATTACGCGAAGGGACATGGAGATCGCCAGTAAGCTTTATCAATACGGCTCGTAAAACAGCTGCCATGTTTTTTTTTCTGCTATTTGCCGACTTATCCGAAACAGGAACCTCGGCCTCATATAAACCAGGAACTACGACGGCCTGAACAATTGTAGGGAAGGAAAATGTAATATTGAACACCACCACCGTTAAAATATTGCCTAGGATTCTTTTCATACTGACGCACGCTATTCAAGAGCAGATGACAAGTCAAGGATTAACATTCCATAATTTATTCACAAGAAAACTGCCTGAAAAAACTGCTGAGGGATTGCGATGTCAGCAACTCCTCGATACCATTGGGACTTGGAAAACGAGAAGCCACAGAAACTTAGCTATCAGGATGCTGGTGTCAGTATTGACTGTGGGAATCAGCTGATAGCCCGAATCAAATCATCAGCTTCATCCACTCACAATAGAGGCGTCATGGGAAACCTTGGTGGCTTCGGAGCACTCTTTGACATCGGTGCCATGAATTATAAGGACCCGGTACTGGTCTCAGGAACTGATGGTGTCGGCACCAAACTAAAACTCGCAACCGAGATGAATCAACACCATACGATAGGCATCGATCTGGTGGCGATGTGTGTCAACGATATCCTTGTCCAAGGTGCCAGCCCTTTATTTTTTCTAGATTATTTCGCCTGTGGGGAGTTAGATGTTGCTACTGCAAATGATGTAATTACCGGCATTGCACAGGGTTGCAAACTTGCGGACTGTGCACTGATCGGTGGCGAGACAGCTGAAATGCCAGGCATGTATGTCAATGGAGCATACGATCTTGCCGGTTTTTGTGTTGGTGCAGTTGAACGAACGGATATTATCGATGGCAGCACTGTTGAGGTCGGCGATACTCTGCTCGGGATTGCCTCAAGTGGACCACACTCCAATGGCTATTCCCTAGTTCGCAAGGTTCTCGACGTTTCCAATGACAACTTAGCCACAAAATTTGCAGGAAAGACGCTCGGTGAAGCACTCATGGAACCGACTAAAATTTATGTGACCTCAATTAAACAGCTTTTCCAAACCTGTGAAATGAAGACTTTATCTCATATTACTGGTGGTGGACTAACAGAAAACCTGCCTCGCGTTATTCCTAATAACACTCAAGTAAGCATCAATACCAAAAGCTGGTCTTTACCTCCCATCTTTGAATGGCTGCAAAAAGAAGGAAATATAGAAACTCAGGAGATGTATCGTACTTTTAATTGTGGTGTAGGTATGGTTGTTTGTGTTTCCAACAAAGATAAGGACGCAGCAATTCAATGCCTAAAAGCAGCAGGTGAAACTGCATGGGAGATTGGTAAAGTTGAAAATAGACAGGAAGACAATGGACAAGTCCGTTTTATTTAATCAAGATTTTTTGTACGAAGTAAATAACCACATAGTAGTGAACAAACTATTCCTTCTTAGCCGCAGCCTCCTGAACCGCCGCCAGAAACCCTCGCAAAATACTCATCTCATTCTCATCAAGATATGCACGATTAAATAAAGATTTTAATCGCCGCATTAATTTTTTCGGTTGTTGCGGATTTAAAAAACCAACATCGAGCATACTTTGCTCCAAATGATTGTAGAAATATATCATTTCATCCGCGGTTGCTAGTCTTATTTTTTCTTTATTATTATTCTTAGCATCAGTTTTATCTGCATCTTCTAACTGCAATAACTGAATGAATTCGTAACACAGTATCTGCACTGCTGATGCCACATTAAGGGAACTAAAGTCGGGGTTCGTTGGTATCTGCAAAATGACATTACAATATTCCAGTTCTTTATTACTAAGCCCTGAACTTTCTCGACCAAAAACCAGAGCCACAGGGGCAAGTTTTAACATTTCGTATAATTTTGGTGCGTATTCGCGGGGGGTAAAAACAGAATGTGAAATAGTACGTGGTCTGGCTGTACTTGCAATGACTGTAGCACATCCCTGTAAGGCTTCTTCAAACGAATCACAAACAACCGCCCTGCTTAAGATGTCATCCGCACCAGCAGCGCGTGCTGTGGCCTCGGCATTAGGATAGATCTTTGGCTTCACTAGATAGAGATTGCTATATCCCATCGTCTTCATCGCTCGTGCTGTGGCACCAATATTGCCGGGATGTGTGGTTTCAACCATGATTATCCTGATATCCTCTATATAATTTTTAATCATTTGCTAAATTTCTCGATTTATTTCTGCATAAGTACATGATGAAGTAATTTTCCAGTGTCCCATTTCATGGTTTCCATTAGAATGGGTGCCATTATTATTCTTAAGTATTATATTTTAAGGTCATTTTTTTCGGAGTCGTCTATGAACCCCATGCTCAACATTGCAATCCGTGCCGTGCGTGCCGCAGGAGATATAATTATACGGCAAATCGATCACGTACAGGATTTGCCAGTGACTAAAAAAAGCAGGAATGACTTTGTCACTGAAGTTGATAAACATGCTGAAATGGCCATTATTGACACACTGCATGCCGCATATCCGAAACATGCTTTTTTGGCGGAAGAAAGCGGTCAGCAAGGAGAGAGCTCTTACTTATGGATCATTGACCCCTTAGATGGCACTACAAATTACCTACATGGTTTTCCGCAATATGCAGTTTCAATCGCGCTACAAGTACGAGGCAAACTAGAGCAAGCCGTTGTTTATGATCCTTTGCGGCAAGAACTATTTACCGCCAGCCGAGGTGAAGGTGCAATATTGAATAACAAACGTATACGTGTCAGCAAACAAAAGCATCTAGAAGGCGCATTACTCGGTACAGGCTTTCCTTTCAAGGAACAACATCGACTAAATGAATATCTCAATTCTTTCAAAGCCCTGTTTCCGATGACGGCAGGCATTCGTCGGGCTGGTGCTGCTGCGCTTGATCTTGCTTATGTTGCCTGCGGAAGACTCGATGGTTTCTGGGAATTGGGATTAAAACCCTGGGATATGGCAGCAGGGGTATTACTTGTTCAGGAGGCTGGGGGGATGAGTAGTGAAATATCTGGAGGAGAAGAATATTTAGAAAGCGGAGATATTGTCTCAGCAAATCCAGAGATTATTAAAGCGATATTAGAAAAAATATCCTAATCAGAAATTATAAGTAAACCATATTTTTCCAACAGTTCATGACGAATCCCTGCAATTATTTTTAATGATTCCAAGTAATTATTTTTTTCAGCAATAGGGAATTCTTCCGTAGCAGCATCCATTACCTCAGCAATTTCTTTATACGTTGCTTCACGATCAGGGTTTCCGGCCAAGAGCCTTGAATACAATCGAAGTTTCACGTAGCCATCTGGTTCTTCTTGGATAACACTCAACCATTCTCTACCAATCTTATCAGCAAAGATTGATGCCAAAGTTTCAGAGCGCAGTTCCTTAGCATCATCAAATCGTTCATACACAATCAACCTGTCATAGTTGAAGTGATAATCGCGTAATCTGGTTATGTCTGAATCCATATAAAGCCAGTAAGCAAATACAGAACAAACTAAAATCGAGAGAATCAGTATAAGATGACTTATGCATAATCCGCCTCTATTTGTTGTTGATTGAATATCTAGGTTATTTATAGTCAAGATTTTTAGCAGGTAAATATGCGCTTTTTTGAATATTGTTGATAGAATAACCGCCAGTACTGATGTCTTTTTCAGTAATCCCATAAAGATGATTGCCATATATTTCACCGCCTTTGCTATAACGTGGATTTTTACGATATAGCCCGATGGCATGTCCTGGCTCAAGCGAAAAATTAATATTTTCAAGCTGTGCAATTGATTGATCTTTAACAGCAATACCAAGCCCGCAATCTTGGAGCTGGCTGTTTTTTATCGTTACCTCACTGGCCTCACCCACTGAAATACATTTATCGCCACTACCGATAATATTGATGTTATTGATCGTGGTTCTTGAATCCATCAAATCAATAGCATCATTACCAATATTGAAAAACCTTGAATCAGACACTGTGACATCAACGATATCCATATCTAACGCATCAAATGCAGTATTGTTAAATTCGCAACGCTTGATAGCACCCTGACTATAGGCAATATGCAGAGCATCATCGCCGAGACTATTATTACTAATCGCGCAATTTTCTAATTGGAATGAATCAACATCATGTATATTTAACTGTCCTGGATAATTTATTAAATTACGCATCACAACTGAGCCGCCACTAATATCAACATGACTCAAATAACTGCCAGATGCTCCTTTACCCTGAATAACAATACTTCCCCAAGGCTGGTCTGCAATCATTCGTTCAAATTTAACAGGTTGCGTAGCCGTCCCCCTTGCCGTTACTTTTCCATAAAAAAATACAGAAGACTTATTGTAAAGTTTGAATACAGTACCCGGCAAAATCGTTGCTTCCTGATCTTCGGTAAAAACAAGATCATAATAAACTTCAATTTCACCCGACAATACGATTTCATCTTTGCGTGACTTTATTTGTGATAATAATTGCCACGGGTGTAATGACAGGGGCTCACTATTGTCAGGTAAACCATCAACCCTCTCAATTACCACTGTGTTAGAAGTTATCGCGTTTCTACCAGTGAGCTCACTGAATTTAACAATATCATGAGCACTCACCCCATTGATTAAATAACGATAACGCAGTGGAGATGGTAAAAAATAATCTTTACCATATACAAAGGATTTTGTTGTATCAGGATACTGATTAGCTGTCATCCCTGGGTATAATCTATCCAATTGTCCATTGTTCAATACAGGATATACCCTGTCTTCATAGACACGAAACAATTCAATGCCCGCATGCAACGCCTCAGGAAAAATTGACCAGGGATCAAAATCGACAGGACTATTCCCATTAATCATGATGGTCATTTGCATCTGCTTTTCAGATATTGCTTCAAGCTGATAACTTGCAGTGCCGAGATCCAGTGATGCCTCTATATTTCTATGTCTGACTTTATATATTTGCTTCAGATCTTCAAGCGCATCTGTGTATTCATACATGGAAAAAGGCGTTGCCTTATTAAGTCCAAAATATTCATTGTAACTATCGACATGTTGACGATATGGATCAGCAGCTAATTCATCTCTTATAATGTTATCTGCAGCATTAATCATGTTGCTCACATGATCAACGGTAAATCTCTTCCATAGCTTATAAAGTATTAAATCGTTTTCATATTTCAAGATCGGATTTAATAGAATTCGCCTGTATAATGGCGTGACAGGAATATCCACGTATGCAGACCAAAACCGTATATCCCATTCAATCGGTTCGAACTTACCTTTATAGGGATCGAAATACAGCTTGTGATTGTGAAATAAGTCATGATGGTAACTACCAACAAGTTTATCTAGCCCCCAAAAATAATAGAACTTTTCTTTATCAAAGTAACTATCAAATACCTGCATAAATGCCAATGATTCCTTTGTGTTAATAATATTAAAGAATTTTTTAATATCATCACGGCGATCTGACGATGCTGCAGTTCTTGAGGCAGATTTTTCCCATAATCGCTCATCTGCCCACAATAGCGCTAGTTGGACACCTTTGTCTGTGTTAGTAGAAAAGCCTGTTTCTCCAAGTCCAGAATTAGGCCCAAAAGGACTAACAATAAATTGAGTATCGCCTTCATAAATATTCCCGGGCATGCGCTTATTTTTACGGAGAAAGGATTCATCTATTCCACTCAGGAAAAAATGCAACCCGTTATATTCATTGTTGATAAAAAGGCGTACAGGGAAATATTCAGGTGTTAATAAGCCCGTTGATCTGGCCATATCATAACTGACCCAATCCAGTATCGTGGTGATCGAGACTGGATTAACCAAATTAAATCTGCGTTCATTGCGATAGCTGTTATAAGGCGGTAATTTCACCCGGATTGATTTCTTTTTATAGAACCAGTGCAAGGGTAAACCACCGCGATAGCGAAACTGTGCCGCACCCGAAAACTCTGGATTATCGACCTTGAGATAACTTTGTTTGTATTGAAGCTTGGCACTTGCAGGTAAATTTTCTTCCAGAGACCCCAGATCTTTTTCATCTACAAATAGGTGAAATGATGGCAATGTAGAATCCACTGGTAGTTCTTTTGCAATGTATTTTTGATATTGTCGTGTTATGAACTCCCTGGTAAAGAAATGGATAGATTCAATGTCGTAATCTAATTTTAAACCCGTTGCAATTCTGAATTTAAGAAACCCACCTATGCCTTGAAGAAGAATGCCCATAGAAATTGTCAAGATGAGAAACGCGACAAGAACTGACCAATAAGAACAGTTTTTTGAATGATCGAATCGCATACTATTGATGGTGATTCACTTTTGAGATTCTAAGGTGACTGGTCTGCCTAGTATATCTCCCTAAAATAAAGTAGAGCAAAAGAAACCCGATGCAAGTGAGGCAGATAATTTGTCCAATTGAAAATATCACAGGGTATTGTCGGAATAATGCATGACTTGGCTGGAAAGCTGCCGCCAATTTATTGTATTCAACATAACCAAACCATGAATAGGGTTTAATATGGGGGAATCGACTATGGAAATTTTCATCTATACTGCAAAACAAATTATGCAGATATTTCTTCTCGTGTTTTTTTAGATTATCTTGCTGCTCGTGAAAGATTTCAATTTTGAATAACAACGAGGTATTAGGCACGCCAATATTAGAAATAGTAAAATTACTGAACGTGAGCGCTGCACGTGGAACTCCATACAGGGTAATTAAAACAACCTTCTCCGTTGAATTAATCTTTATAGATTCTGAAATTGATTCCGGTAAGTCTTCACTGACAGCAGAGAGGTGATCAATTAAAATTGACCGCTCTTTTCTCTTTATCCGGCCAAAGAATGGATGTTTATCCAAAACAGAAGTCTTCTTATTGTATTTTTTTACCTCAAACCTTTGTATGCCCCCTGATATTGACGATGTATCTGTATAAATAATTTGTTCTTTCTCAACTCTATAATCTGGCAAGTTATTGTCCAGGGTATGCAATAGTTCTTTATTTGCATGCAGTAGCGCCAAATTATCAAAGTCATAAAAAGTGCTAATTCTATTACGTTGCCCAATTAAGCGTAAAAAATCTGTTTTATCAAAATGAAATTGCAGATCATCTAGCAGAAAAAAATCTGTTGCTGCTGAAAAATCTTTTTTATCGATCAAATAATAGACTTTATCAAGACTCTGCTTGTCACAGAATGCTATGAGATCATCTTCCGCAAACACACTGGTAGCTGTCATTATCATGGAGCATATAATGATCATGCAAATGCCTCCTGAAACAAAAGGCAATGTGCAATCTCTATACAGAAGACAAATCCTGATCATAGGCCACCAAGGTGGCTCGGGTAACGCTACCATCGGCTCGTAGTTTGTTCATAAAACTGGTTTGGTCTTGCTTTGTTTTTGCTTCCAGCGTTATTTCTGTTCCTGCCTCTGAGACCGTTTTTGATTTTATTGAAAGCTTCTTTGTCTGCTGTTTGATTTCATTGAGTATACTCTCTTCTTTTGATGGATCGGATATCTGAAGAACCAGCAGAAATGTGTCTGATACACCTTTCTCTGATCTGGTCAAGATCAACATAAAGATTGCAATCATGATCGAGCCAACAATTGATATATTGTAGTAGCCAACACCGTTGGCAATACCGGCACTAATTGCCCAGAACAGGAATACCAGATCCATAGCGTCTTTAACCGGCGTTCTAAAACGGACGATGGATAAAGCACCCACCATACCCAGTGAAAGGATCAAATTACCACTGATAGTCATAATAATCATAGCGGTAACGGCACTTGCCAACACCAGTGAAATATTGAAACTGCGCTGATACAGCACTCCCTGATAGGTCTTCTTGTATATAAAAAATATAAACATCCCTACAAAAAACGACATTGATAAATTAATTAATATATTTAATGTGGTTACTCTGTCCGTACTGCCCATAGACATTGCAATAAAGCTTTTCTGTAACACGTCTGCAAAGGTAACTTGATCCATGATCAATTATCCTCCCATTTATGGACTTTATGGAATCTTCTGGCTAGTGTGTATTTACTAATGGCCATTCTTTCGGATTTTACTGTAGCTAACATATTTTTTAGGTAGTCAGGGAAAAAATCATTATATTTTATCTCCAGTATCTGTTTACCTTCGATAATAACAGGCATTACATCTTTTACTGTAGAAAACAGATCCAGATGATTAATATTTGAATATAAGTCCTGATCAAAAGTCACTCTGATATTCGAGATGGGTAACACAAAAGCCATCCGCTTATATTCAACAATTACTTTTGGTTTGTACAGTTTTGTCACGAATGTAGCATAGATTTCGTTGAGTACAGGATCATCTTTATTCAATAAAATTGCGTAATGACCCAGACAGATCTCTTTGGCCTCTTCTTTGGAAATTATGGCTGTATCTTTTTTTATAATTTGTCCGTATTTGCGTTTTATCTCAAACCTCACCATAGCATTGCTACCATCGCCATAAGTACGCAATCGAATCTTCTTTCTGAAAAGATTGCCTGATTGTTTTTGGTACAGACATTCATCCTCTATTGAATCAAAATAAAGACTGCGTACACGGTATGGTTTTTGATTTTTACAATTTTTATCCATCTCCAATAATTTGGACAATTGATGCAATACCCTCTGCGAGTGGATTTGATTGAGATAGTATTTTAATTCGTGGCGCACGGATTGCATTATCGTTTTTATTTTATTGAATGAAAATGATGAATCCAGAATATCAATAGCCAGAATGAGACCTTTGCATAATTGTCGGAAGCGCGGCTTCAACCACGCAAAACCGTTGTAGATGGCGGGACTAAAGTCCCACTTCCGATCATTTTTTGAATTGTACCCACAGGGCACAAGTACCCACAGGGCACAAGTACCCACAGGGCACAAGTACCCACAGGGCACAAGTACCCACAGGGCACAAGTACCCACAGGGCACAAGTACCCACGTGCAAAGGTCTCAGAATGTCAATGAATAATACCCACAGGGCACAAGTACCCACAGGGCACAAGTACCCACAGTACCCACAGGGCACAGGTGCAAAGGTCTCAGAATGTCAATGAATAATGCCCATCAAGATAAAGGGATCATCAGATAAAGGGGTCATCTTACTATACTGTCTGAAGCCTTGTCACTCTGGGCCACTGCCCTGCTGCTGCGTAACAGCCCATGCACAAATAGACAACACAGGACATAAAAAAGCGCGTACCGTCGCAAGTCGATACGCGCCTTATCACCGAGTCCAAACACCCTGCTGGTATATTACCAGCCAGCCATTGTGGTCCCGCTGGAAAACCAGACCTTACTACAAACAAGCTCCAGGTCGGTACTTTGCTTCGGGAATGTTTGACTGACATGTCCATATCCCGCCTGTACTGCGTTGCAAGGTAAGCGTCTTAGTCGCAAGCAGTGGGTTAGCATTTTGAATTGTGCATGTAATTGCGCCTTGAGTAGTAGTTCCTGCGGACGGAACAATACCAAATGAACAGTATTGTCCACTAGAAGCAGTCACACCAATAAACCCAGCGTCTGTCGCAACCAGCGAAGGCACGGTGCCTGCGTTTGTGGCAAGTTCAAACAGTGTCTTGGCCGGCGTGACCTCTGCTAAAGCACTGGTTGCTTGCGACTTGATGGTGTAATCCTGATAAGCTGGCAGCGCAATCGCAGCCAAAATACCAATAATCGCAACCACGATCATCAGTTCAATCAATGTAAAACCTTGTTGATTCTTTTTCATCTTTTAATCCTCAATAATTAATTGTAGATATAATCTTTAGTTCAGTCATCCCTAGCTGAAGGAAACCCCACAAGCGGGACTGGTTAAAAGATTAGCATAGACTGTGCCAATAAAATTTAATCCATATAAAACAATTACTTAGATAAAATTTGTCAACAGAGAATATTATTTTTATTGTCAAAAAGTGACAATTTACGTCAATTACTGAACGGTATTGGTAAAAAAATATGAGTCTTATTGTTTGTTGACTAAACCGAATTTCTCTAACCGATAGCGTAAGGCTCGTAAACTCAGCCCTAATTGTTTTGCTGCCGCGGTTCGATTCCATCGAGTTTTCTCAAGCGCGGCCAATATTGCCTCCCGTTCCACATCACCAAGCTGATGCTCCAACGAGGTAGAGTCGGTTTGCATTGCCTCACTTCTTTGTTTGATTACTCCTTCACCAAGCAGCAAATCTTCAGGAACGATTACATCCCCCTCGGCAAGCGTCAACGCACGTTCAAGGATATTTTCCAGCTCGCGAATATTGCCGGGGAAATTATAAGATTGCAGTTTTATCAACGCCTCGTGTGATAAATGGGTTATTTTTTCTCCCATTCCGCTCTCGATTCGCGAAAGGATATATTCGACCAATGCAGGAATATCTTCCGGGCGCTCACTTAAGGCCGGCACGTGGACTTCTATCACGTTGATTCGATAAAACAGATCCTGTCGAAATTTTCCTTCCCTGACAAGGGCATTAAGATCCTGATGAGTCGCACTTAGGATACGAACATCGATAGGTAATTCATTGCTGCTGCCTACAGGCCTTACCATTTTCTCCTGAATAGCACGGAGTAATTTAACCTGCATATGCAATGGTAGATCAGCCACTTCATCAAAGAATAGGGTGCCTCCCTCAGCATTCTGAAACAAGCCTTCTTTGTCTGAGATAGCCCCTGTGAAACTTCCTTTTACATGTCCAAATAATTCACTCTCCATTAATTCAGTGGAAATTGCACCACAATTTACTGGCACAAATTTTCCTGCAAATCTTGCGCCTTGCTCATGAATCATCCTGGCAACCAACTCCTTCCCTGTTCCAGTCTCTCCACTGATATAAACCGGTGCCTGACTCCTGGCTAATTTGCTGATGGTTTTCTTGGTAGCTTCAATGATTGATGTTTTGCCAATGAGCTGATACACCAACTCCCTTTCCGGCTTCTTAAGATTGATTGCTGTTCTGACCAAATTACGCAAAACTTCCAGATCAACTGGCTTGCTGAGAAAATCAAATGCCCCGAATTTTAATGACTGGATGGCAAATTCCATATTGCCATACGCGGTGATGACTGCCACAGGTAACTGAGGCATGTTTGCCTGAATATAAGAAACCAACTGTAAGCCATCACCATCAGGCAAGCGCATATCAGTTAAACAAATGTCAAACTTATGTTTTTCCAATAATACATATGCTTGTTGTAAATTCTCAGCCGACAGGCAATCAATACTCATACGTATCAGGGTGATTTCCAGCAATTCCCTGATATCAGGTTCGTCATCTATTATTAGTGCCAGTGGTTTTTTCATTATGATAAATTTTGATGCTTGCCCATAGGATGCGCGAAATGTATCCGGAAACAACAGCCCTTGGAAGTATTTTTATCCAACACCAAGGAGGCCTGGTTTGCTTCACAAAGTTCTCGAGAAATATATAAGCCCAGACCAGAACCACCAACATCTGTTGTGAAGAATGGCTCGAAGACTTGAGCAGCGATATCTTCGGGCAGGCCCGATCCGCGATCAATGACATCAATGTATGGTTTTCCCGTCCCTTCACGAACGTCCCATTGATACTCTATCAAAGGCTGACTCTGACTATAGCGCAAAGCATTTTCACTGAGATTCCAGAGCACCTGGTTTAGCTGACTGACATCCACCCACATGACAACAGTATCCAGTGTCTTTCCAATGCGAATATCCTTCTCTTCAAGTTGCTTCTGACTTGAGAACTCAGCAATAAAACCCGCCATCCATTCACTGATATTTATATTTTCAGGGGCTGCAGGCTCACGCCGACTGAGCCGCATCATATTCTCAATAATCCTGTTTACGCGCCTGACATGATTAGTAATGATGGTAATCAGATGCTTATCTTCATTTTCAAGAAATTCTGATTCGGACAAAAGCTGGCTGGCATGGCTTATCGCACCCAGTGGATTCCGAACTTCATGAGCGATACTCGCAGACAAGCGGCCAAGAGATGCGACCTTTAAGTTCTGGGCATGTTGGCGTATTTGCGCAACATCTTCAAGAAAGATTAACACCCCAAATTCTGAGTCAGGGTTCAAACGGGCAAATGATGCTTGTACATCAATACCCCCTTTAGTCGGCCTGAATATAACCGTGCGCTGACCACCTTTTTGTTGCCAATCATCCAGATATACAAACAACTCCGGCGCATCTTTCTTTAATTTCTGAGATTGACGTTCATCCAAACCGAGTAAATATCGCGCAGCTTCATTGAATAGACGTATCTGGTAATTTCCATCCAAAACAATGAGTCCGGATCGCATCCTCTGCACAATATATTCATTCAATAACCCCAGATTCTTAAGGTCGATTGCTCGCTTCTCAGCCAGTGCTTCACTCTTTTGCATCTTTGCGGACAATGCCTGACCCAGAAAAGTGGTCATAAAAAATGCGACCCCTAAAAATCCAGCATGCGTATAATTTGGTAAGGAAGAATATCTGAAGAGATGCACGTAAACCTCTTGCCCCAACACAAGCAATGTCGCAACAGCAGCAAACAAAATAGCAATTCTGCCAACAAGCAGGATACTCCCGCCAATCACCGCAATAACCAGCAACACACCAAAACCACTACTCAGGCCATTACTGGCATACATCATTAAACTAATCGCAACTATATCCAGCATCACCTGCAGCATCACCTGCAAGGTATATCGAGGCATCTGCAAATTAATGAAAAAGGCAATCATGACCGACATGATGAAATAAAGATGGCATGTCGCCGAAAACAGCAGATGATGATAGCTTCCCAGAGGTTCTGGTAGGTGGCCTATCCCAATGAGTGCTACAAATAATGACGCAACTAAAAATCGATAGAAATTAAAATACCGCAGCGCGCGCCATGAGGTTTCCGAATGTGTATTTGAACTCAATTCCATGGCCAGCTTTTTCTATAAATTTATCTTTAATCCAGGCTTAGTCAATCAAGTTTACAATATCATTAATCAATATCTGCTTTAGTAAAGTTATCTTACTTAACTACCAGTACAGATAAAATTGTAGGTGATTTGCCAATATAAAACTATATGAGTAGAATCGCGGGTGGTTCGCCAATAATTAGCATAAAACCATGTAGCATAAGATCATGGACTTACTCCACGATTCTGACTCCTGAAATCAACAGGGCGATAATATGAATTTGCACGAATATCAGGCAAAAAAACTGCTTGGAGAATATAACATCCCAGTTCCTTCAGGCTTGCCCGCACATTCAATAAAGGAAGCACTGCAACAAGCTTCAGCGCAACAAGGCAAAAGTTGGGTGATCAAGGCGCAGGTGCACGCCGGCGGAAGAGGTAAAGCAGGTGGCGTAAAGCTTGCGGCAACAATGGAAGATGTTGAAGAAATCGTCACCAATATGTTTGGCAAGCGCTTGGTAACCAAACAATCAAGCCCAGAGGGGCAGCCAATAAATTGTGTCCTGGTACAAACAAAGACTGAAATAAAAAAAGAACTGTATCTTGGACTGGTGGTTGATCGTGGCAGCAAAAAAATTGCCATCATGGCATCCCGAGAAGGTGGCATGGATATTGAGGAAGTTGCGGCAAAAAGCCCAGAGAAAATTTTCAATATTATTATAGACCCGGTAATGGGCTTACAAAACTACCAGGCCAAAAGTATCAGCGATGGATTGGGGCTTGATGATTCTCAACAAGTTCAACTCGTTCATATCCTGAAAAGACTATATCAATTATTCTTGGACAAAGATTTAAGCTTGATTGAAATCAACCCCTTAATCATTGACGATAAAAACAATCTTCTCTGCCTGGATGCCAAGCTGGCTGTTGATGATAATGCACTCTATCGGCAGGCAAACCTTGAAGAATGGCATGATCCGACCCAAGAAGATGAAAAAGAGACCATTGCCAAACGCTACGATCTCAATTACATCACTCTGCATGGAAACATTGCCTGTATGGTCAATGGTGCAGGCCTCGCCATGGCGACAATGGATATCATTAAACTTTCTGGTGGCGAACCTGCAAATTTTTTAGACGTAGGTGGCGGCGCAACGGCCGACAAGGTTGCAGAAGCTTTCAAATTGATTGTTTCAGATACGAATGTCGAAGCCATTTTAGTCAATATCTTCGGCGGCATTGTTCGCTGCGACCTGATCGCTGAGGGGATTATCAAAGCCGTGAAAGAAGTTGGTGTGAACGTACCTATCGTTGTCCGACTGGAAGGAACGAATGTGGAACAGGGGAAGACTATCCTTGCCGAAAGCAGCCTAACCATCACCACCGCAGATGATCTGGCAGATGCCGCAAACAAAGTTGTCGCTGCCACAAAAGGAGGCATCTAATCGCCATCCTCGTCAATAAAGATACTAAAGTGATGGTGCAGGGTTTCACTGGCAAACAAGGAACCTTCCACGCTGAGCAGGCTATTGCTTACGGCACCCAGATTGTTGGTGGCGTCACCCCAGGCCGAGGCGGAGAAACGCATCTAAATCAACCCGTATTTAATACGGTTCTGGAATCTGTCAATGAAACCGGTGCTGATGCCAGTATGATCATGGTGCCTCCCGCCTCCGCAGCAGAGGCTATTACTGAAGCAGCAGAAGCTGGCATTAAGGTTATTATCTGCGTTACTGAAGGTATCCCAGTTCTGGATATGGTTAAAGTTCGCGCTTGCCTTGGACACTATCCCGAGTCAAGACTTATTGGTCCAAACTGCCCAGGCATTATTAGTCCTGACCAGTGCAAGATTGGCATCATGCCTGGGAGTATTCATCAAGCGGGCTGTATTGGCATTGTCTCACGTTCAGGGACGCTGACCTACGAAGCGGTACATCAAACAACACTCGCTGGTCTCGGGCAAAGCACCTGCGTCGGCATTGGCGGTGATCCTATACACGGGATGAACTTCATCGACTGCTTGGAGCTATTCGAAAAAGATGAGGCAACCAAGGGGATAATCATGGTCGGCGAAATTGGCGGCACTGCTGAGGAAGAGGCTGCAGCATTTATCAAAGAAAAAATAAGTAAGCCTGTTGTTGGCTATATTGCTGGTGTCACAGCGCCCCCTGGAAGACGTATGGGCCATGCAGGTGCGATCATCTCAGGCGGAAAAGGCACTGCAGATGACAAATTTATTGCATTGGAGTCAGCGGGGGTCTCTACAGTACGATCTCCTGCTGATCTTGGTTTAGCGATCAAAAATAGTCTTTAAAAAAATAGCTTTTTTTAAATTGACATCAACAACAAACACTGAAAAATACTTCCGCGTTATCATCGAACTTGCGCTTCATAAGAAGCGGATATTTTCAATTACGTACGTTACATCAACATAAACTAACTTTAGAAAAAAAATAATATGAGGGCTTTGCATAAATCAGCTTAGCGACAAACATGTTCCTGATTTTTCGTCAAAAACCAGTCATTAGCTTGTTAAAAACGACATTATTTGTCGCAATAGGAACAGGTTTGATCTCTACTTCTGCCAACATTTTGAATTATACAAAGGTCTCAATATGAATGCTTTAGCCATAAAAACTAAGAATTCGCCGATCATTTTTTTTGCCTTTTTTGCCATTTCAGGCTTTACGGGACTGATATATGAATCTATCTGGTCGCATTATTTAAAGCTTTTTCTGGGGCATGCTGCTTATGCACAAGCCCTCGTTCTCACTATCTTTATGGGTGGCATGGCTTTTGGCGCCTATCTGACAACTCGTTTAAGTAGCAAATGGACTAATTTGCTTGTTGTCTACGCCATCGTAGAAATTTTGATTGGCTGTTTCGGCATCGTCTTTCACCCACTCTTTCAGACCGCCCTGTCAATATCTTATGAAAATATTATTCCAGTACTAGGCTCACCTGCCCTTGTCCATACCTACAAGTGGATTATCGGGGCACTCATTATCCTGCCTCAGTCGATACTGCTGGGCATGACTTTCCCATTAATGAGTAATGGGATTATTCGTCGGTTTCCGAACACACCAGGCAGAACACTTGGTATACTCTACTTTACCAATAGCATTGGTGCCGCCATAGGTGTCCTTTTTAGCGGTTTTTATCTAATCAAGACTGTTGGTCTTCCTGGCACTGTTCTCACCGCAGGAATTATCAATATTTTTCTTGCCATCATTGTTTACGGCATAGCAAAAGGTTTCTCAGAGCAACCATCTACTTTAAAGAAATCACCTTTAACCAAATCTCCTTCTCTGATTCTCCTGGCCGCTTTTATTACAGGCGCAGCCTCATTTATCTATGAGATTTCCTGGATCAGGATGCTCAGCATGGTGCTCGGCGCAAGCACACATGCCTTTGAATTGATGTTAAGCGCCTTTATAACTGGTCTTGCATTTGGAGGATTGTGGATTCGTCGCAAAATAGACAGTCTCGACAACCCTGTCCGAACATCCAGCTACATTCAGATCGCCATGGGAATGATGGCTCTACTTACCCTGCCACTATATAACTATACCTTTGAGTTAATGCATTTCTTTCTATCAGGCTTTGCAACAAATGACACTGGTTATCAGCTCTTTACCCTATCCAGTCATCTCATCTGCCTCATTATCATGTTACCGACGACATTCTGCGCCGGCATGACGCTGCCACTCTTTACCTTTATATTGCTTCAGCAAGGATATGGCGAGAAAAGTGTCGGTCAAATCTATGCTAGCAATACGCTTGGTGCAATCACTGGAATTATTTTCACCGTCTTCATAGGCATGCCAATATTAGGATTAAAAGGTGCCGTGCTTTTTGGTTGTAGCTTGGACATCTTGCTCGGGTTATTTCTATTGTCTCGTTCCAAATTATCAAATAAAAATCCGCTTGTTATTTTTACCGCAATCCCTGGCATTGTAATTTGCATCATGCTGTTCATGTTCGATCTTAATATATGGAAGATGAATTCGGAGATTTTCCGCAAAGGACGTCTCTTGACAGGGGCTGATGCCGAGATTCTTTTTCATAAAGATGCCAAAACATCTTCCGTTGGTGTATTGCGATATAAAAATGGCTCAGTGTCAATAAAGACAAACGGCAAAACAGATGGGTCAATTGTTATGAACAATTCTGATCGGACAACAGATGACGAAACAACCGCAACAATTCTTGCTGCGCTTCCAATAGCGATGAACCCCGATGCAAAATTAATCGCTAATATTGGAATGGGGTCAGGTTTGACAGCACACACATTACTCGCATGGCCTGGTATACAAAGAGTAGATACCATAGAAATCGAACCTGCCATGGTGGAAGGTGCCCATCATTTTCGCCCTCGTGTAGAAAGAGTATTCACGGACCCTAGAAGTAAAATTAACATTGAAGATGCTAAAATTTACTTTTCAATCCATAAAAACAAGTATGACATTATTATTTCAGTGCCATCTAACCCTTGGGTAAGTGGCGTGTCCAGCCTATTTACAGATGAGTTTTATCACCACGTAATCAACTATATGTCTGACGAGGGCATCCTCGTCCAGTGGATACAATCATATGGGGCTAACACCCAGTTGTTTCTTTCTGTCCTAAAAGCATTAAGAAATAATTTTTCTCATTTTGCATTATATAATACGAGTGATTCTGACCTGATTATCGTTGCCCGAAATAATCTGGCTGTTAGTAAGCCCGACATCGCCGTGTTTAATAATGGCGAGATGAAAGAAGAGCTAGCCAAACTTAATATCCATAACATACAAGATATCAACGTGAGATTCATTGCTGACGAGCACATCTTGGGTCCTCTTGTAGATAAATATAGCTCGGCAACTAATTCAGATTATTTTCCTTATCTGGATTTAAACGCCAACCAAGCGCGTTTTAAGAGGGAAAGTATTTATGAACTGACCACAATCAAGACAACCACTGTCCCCTTCATAGATATACTGTCACCAAACAAAGAATATAGCGCAACTACAAATGTTAGCGAAGGATCTTTAGATAGCACAATCAATCAGATGACATATCAAGCGCAAAACTTGTTTCATTCTTTAAATAATCCGGATGAAATAACACCTGAAAACCCCGTCGCAACCAAGCTCAAACTAATGACAACCCTCGCCAGCACATGTCAATCAATTGACTTTCCTATGCTGTGGATTGATGAACTGAACATACTTGCAACTTTAACTGTGCCTTACCTGCTACCAGGCGAACTCAAGGCTATATGGAATGCTATTACCCCAGAATGTGAGAATGGATTGAATAACGACCAACTTAATTGGTTAGAATTTGTGCAGGCATTAAGCCAGCGAGATAGCGAAACGATTGCTATTTATTCTTCTGCTCTACTTGAACAAGGAGACTACTGGGATATCCCAAAACAACGTTTACTATTTATCGCGCAGGCAACAGCGCTGATAAAATCAGAAAAATTCCAGCTTGCCCAGCAGCTATTCAGTCAGTATGTCAGTAAATTATATCTTGAGGTGGATGGGTCAATCCCTTTGACACTGTCAATTTTGGATAGTCTCACCAGCCATGCAACCCCATAAAAAATAATATTAGAGGCTCCGCATTAATACCTCTTTTATATTCAAGACAACGCCGCTGATTCTAACGAAAAATATGTGCACAACATATTTATTAATACAACGGCATGATATTGATATTGTTTTTTAATGGAATTATTTACCATGCCGTCCAGAATATTAGATGCAAAGATAGGTTCTCAAGCTTATGGGTATTTCTATTGATTAAGATTTTTTCGTGAGTACAAGGCAGTCGTGCACGGAAAACCGCAGTGTATATGGGATACATGAGGATTTGAGCACGAGACTGACGCTGTAATCGCGGAAAAAGACCATTAATTAATAGAGGTACCCTTATGGCCAAACAAGACATTCAGATTGCACTTGCACAGATCAATCTGTGTGTAGGGGATATTCAGGGAAACACAAAACTTATCATAGATAATATCCTCCGAGCAAAAGAAGCCTGCCAAGCTGATATTGTTATATTTCCCGAGTTAACGATCACGTCATATCCCCCGGAAGATTTATTACTCAGACCTGCACTGCATTTACAAATAAAAAAATCATTAAAAGATATATGTAATGCAACTCATGGAATTGATGTCATTATCGGTTACCCCTTGTTGCTGGAAGATAAACTATACAATAGCTGTAGTCTCTTGAGAGATGGAAAAATAGAAACGACTTATCATAAGCAACTGTTGCCAAATTATGGTGTCTTTGATGAGAAACGATATTTTGAACCTGGAACTGAAACAGTAATTTTTGACCTTCATGGCGTATCTACGACTCTGAGCATTTGCGAAGATATTTGGGACGAAGCACCATCTCAAAAAACAAAATTTTTGGGCGCAAAACTGATGATCAATATCAATGCGTCACCATACCATTCTGAAAAAGCATCTATGAGAGAAGATATACTCAAACTGCGCGCACAAGAATCAGGTTTAGATATCATTTATGTCAATCTCGTTGGCGGACAGGATGAACTTGTTTTTGATGGTGATTCAATGGCCATAAACAACAATGGGAATATTATTTTCCGAGCACCGCAGTTTACAGAACGCCTTTACCTTGTTCGATATTCAGAAACGCAGGATGAAAGATTCTCCGCCACAGATAAATACGCTTACCAGGCGCAATCTGGAAAAACAAGCATCTACAATGCTCTGGTTCTGGGTGTAAAAGACTATGTACAAAAAAATGGTTTTACTGGTGCTGTTATCGGGCTTTCCGGCGGAATTGATTCAGCATTAACCCTCTGCATCGCGGCCGATGCCTTAGGCGCTGATAATGTCGAGGCGTTGATGATGCCTTCGCTATACACTGCATTTATGAGCAAGGAAGATGCGCAATTACAGGCAGAAAACCTTGGGGTAAAATTCAATATCATCCCTATCGGCGAATCGTTTTCAGCATTTAACAACCTGCTTCACGAGCGTTTTGCAAACAGTCCCGAGGACACAACAGAGGAGAACATACAGGCACGTTGCCGAGGGATATTGCTCATGGCAATCTCCAATAAAACCGGGAAATTGGTACTGACGACAGGCAACAAAAGCGAAATGTCCGTTGGCTACGCGACACTCTACGGTGATATGGCTGGGGGATTTTCCCCTCTGAAAGATATTGCAAAATCAATGGTCTTTGAGTTAGCAAACTGGCGAAATAGAAATCAGCGAGTTATTCCCCAACGTGTCATTGATCGTCCTCCCAGCGCAGAGCTTAGGGAAGATCAAAAAGATGAAGATTCGCTACCACCCTATGAAATCCTGGACCCTATCCTAGAGAGATATATCGAGCTTGATCAGAGCCCTACTGAAATCATTGAATCAGGATTTGATGCTGAAATCGTAAAACAGATTGTTTCACTGGTTGATCGAAATGAGTATAAACGTCGTCAGGCTGCGCCCGGAATAAGGATTAGTAAGCGCGCTTTCGGCCGAGATCGAAGATACCCTATTACTTCTGCTTACAAGGAAATCTAGATTTACTGCAATTGTATTTCTCTTACTTCATAAATCCCAGGATGGTTCGGATAATTTAACTCAAGTACACGCACTGCATCCTCAGATAATTCATCCAGCGCCATTATCTTATAGGCTCTTGCCATAATGACCAATGCATCGGGTATTGAAGATGTACGCGCATATTTCTCAACCACGTATCGAGCCCGGTTAGCCGCAGCAACGAATGCATCTCGGCGCATATAGTACTGAGCAACGTGAATCTCATACTCCGCCAAAATGTTTCTAAGATGAGTCATCCTTAACTTGGAATCTTCGGCATATTGACTATCTGGATAACGCTTTACTAATTCAGAAAAATCACGAAATGCCTGCAAGGAAGAACCAGAGTCTCTCTGTGATTCATCAATAGGCAGAATCCTTTCGGCGAACCCTTTGCCGCGTTGAAAATTTGCTAAGCCTTTTAGATAGTAGGCATAATCAACGTGAGCATTTTGCGGGTAAAGTTTGATAAAACGCTCTGCGGTTGATACTGCGGCATCGGGATCAGCATTCTTGTGATAAGCATAAGCCAAATCCAGAATCGCCTGCTGGCCATAAGTGCCAAATGGAAATCTGGCTTCCAGCTTTTCATAAAGCTCTACTGCCTTATCATAGCTGCCAGAATCAAGCGTACTCCGTGCCTCAGCATACAATTTCTCAGCAGGCCATTTTTCCTCTTCTTCATCTTTATCTTTATCTTTATCTTGGAAGTAGGAACAACCCGATAATGCAATAATGAAGAAATATATAATATTTTTTTTCATACGGTTAAGGTTATCTTAAACTGTCATCTAGAGCAAAATTTCAAAATAAAATTTGAAGTGAATATAGTGTTGATTTCTATTACTTTACTGCATTAGTGTATATTGAGAATTAAAATTATCGCTCAACACGATGAATGAACACATAAGAATTAATACTATTATCCCCAATGAAATGTCAGGAAAACGCTTGGATCAGGCATTAGCCAGCTTATTGCCCGAGCATTCTCGTGCCAGACTGCAGAGCTGGATACGCAATGGTTATGTGCTAATTGATAAAAAACTAATGCGTCCACGCGACAAGATACAAGGCGGGGAACAGGTTGAGATACAAGCCGAAATCGAAGCTCAGATCTCGGCTTCGCCAGAAAATATTCCCCTGGAAATCATCTTTGAAGACGAACATTTAACCATAGTTAATAAACCTGCTGGGTTGATAGTCCATCCAGGCGCTGGCAATCCACGGCACACACTGATGAACGCCTTATTACATCATGATCAAAAACTCAAGCAGGTTCCCCGTGCTGGAATTGTTCACCGACTTGACAAAGACACCTCCGGTTTGTTGGTGATTGCACGCACACCACAGAGTCATACCTCACTGGTTAAACAGTTACAAACACGTGGTATGCGCCGCGAATATGTAACGATTGTTAGTGGCATCATAATAGCGGGAGGCACTATCGACCAGCCCATCGGTAGACACCCAAAAAATCGCACGAGGATGGCGGTTGTGAAAAATGGTCGAGAAGCCACGACTCATTACCGAATCATCAAGAAATACAGGCATCACACACAACTGCAGGTCAATTTGGAAACTGGCAGGACACACCAAATTCGTGTACATATGACGTGGCTACACTACCCTATCATTGGCGACCCTGTATATGGCAACAAGAAACAATTGGTGAAAGGAATGGGTACGAGCCTTGCCGATATAATCACTTCCTTTCCGAGACAGGCCCTGCATGCACATGTTATTCAACTGCGACACCCTCAAAGCGATAGATTAATGAACTGGGAAGCACCCATTCCTGAAGATATGATAGAGCTTATTGATGTACTTGAACTAGATGCAAAACAGCAATGAAAAATAAACAATATGAGATTAGTTGGCTAGCTACAGACTGGCCTGTACCTTCTCATATTCATGCAGGTACTACCCTACGTACCGGGCGGGATTAGCTCGAAAACTAAAACTCTCCAATGAGCCTGAGCAGCTTAATCAGGTACATGGAAATAATATTATTCGATTGGGTTCACAGAATAATCCAGAAGCGACAACAGGCGCATCTGGCGGGGGTTATTCAACAGAAGCAAGCATTTGTGTTTGCGTTGTCATAACTGCGGACTGTTTGCCCTTATTGCTGTGCAATGATGAAGGAACACAGGTTGCGGCGATTCATATAGGATGGAAGGGCTTTATCCAAAATATTATTACTGCTGCACTTGATAAATTTATCTGTCCTAATGAAAAAATTATGGCTTGGCTTGGGCTTGGGCCGTGTATTTGCGCTGAATATTATGCAACTGGCATAGAGATTCATAATGCCTGCCTTGCGGTTTTCAGTGAAGTCAAAAAAGCCTTCTCTGCCTACTAGATCACAATACTGGCAAACAGACTTACATAAACTAGTATCTTTGTTTCTGCAGAAACAAGGCTTGGAGAAAATCTATGGTGAGCAACGTTGTACTTATCATGAAAACGAGAGTTTTCTCGCATATCGCAAGAATAAAGATGCCGGACGTATGGCCAGCATCATCTGGATAGACAACTGCAAGGGGTCAAAAAAATAAATTAAACCACTCACTTGATTCCTGCCAGACAACTATGCTGCGGGGGGGGGGATGATTATCGTCTATATACGCAAGAAAAAGAATACGCAAGAAAAAGGCAGTTTGCTCTTCAGTATTTAATCTAAAATAACCATAATAAACAAGGCTATAAATCTTGATTCTTAATTATTTTGTTGCGTCGCAATAAAGGGCAGTGTCACTGCACGGCTGGTTTCCATAGACCCTAGAATTCCAGGTTTCTTCATTAAATATCAGCATATCTTTGGATATTTTATAGAGTAATTTCATCAAAACCATTTGGTTATTTTCCCAATATAATCTAATATTTAGACATCAATCCTTTGAAACGAGCTGATAATTTAGAATATGGTCGTCACGAACACAAATATTAATTTAAGTGGTCTTGCGCGTAAATTGGTACTTGATGGTTTGCTTGAGCAAGGAGTAGCTCAACAGGCGTATCAGGAAGCCCTTAAAAAGAAGCTCCCTTTGGTATCGTATCTGGTCAAAAATGATATTGTCTCTGGTGACAAGATAGCGCTCGCTGCATCGCAAGAATTCGGGATTCCCCTCATTGACATAAATAGTATCGAGATTGATCCTGAAATCACCAAGTTAGTCAAAGGAGATCTTATTCAGAAACATCATGCATTACCGCTATTCAAACGCGGCAAGCGTCTATATCTGGCAGTTTCTGATCCAATCAACCTAACAGCGCTTGACGAAATCAAGTTCGCTGTCAGTATGAATACCGAAGCCATCTTGGTCGATGAAAGCAAACTAGCCAAGGCCATTGAAGAAACGCTGGAGGCTGCAGAAGGTGGCCTAGATGACATGGACGATGATGATGACTTGGATAACCTAGATAACCTTGAGACTGATGAGGATGACCCAGAAGAAGAAGATTCAGGTGTTGACGAAGCCCCTGTTGTACGGTTTGTTAATAAGGTTTTACTAGATGCCATCAAAAGAGGTGGGTCTGATCTACACTTTGAACCCTATGAAAAATTCTACCGAGTTCGTTTTCGTATTGACGGTATATTGCAGGATGTCGCCAAACCACCTCTAGCACTAAATAAGAAAATCGCTGCACGTATCAAGGTCATGTCGCGACTGGACGTCTCTGAACGACGCGTGCCCCAGGATGGCCGTATCAAGCTAAAGTTATCCAAAACCAAGTCCATTGATTTTCGTGTGAATACTTGCCCAACGCTATTTGGCGAGAAGATCGTTATGCGCATTCTGGACTCGGATGCTGCTGCCCTGCAGATAGACCAATTAGGTTATGAAGATCATCAGAAAGAGACGTTTCTAGAGAACCTACATAAACCCTACGGCATGTTTCTCGTCACCGGTCCAACAGGTAGTGGCAAAACTGTCTCTTTATACACAGGAATCAATATCCTCAATCAGGTGGATATCAATATCTCCACCGCTGAAGATCCCGTCGAAATTAATTTACCTGGTGTCAATCAGGTGCAAGTAGACGAAAAAACAGGCATGACCTTTGAAAAGGCATTAAAAGCATTTCTACGTCAGGATCCGGACATTATTCTTGTCGGAGAAATACGGGATCTTAGCACGGCAGGGATTGCAGTCAAAGCTGCTCAGACTGGCCATATGGTAATGTCAACATTGCATACCAATGATGCACCACAAACGTTGACACGACTACAGGATATGGGCATCCAAGCCTTTGCTGTTGCCACCAGTATTAACCTTATCACTGCACAGCGTCTGCTGCGTAAACTGCACCCTGACTACAAGAAGCCCACGGAACTACCCAATGAAGTACTGTTGGATGAAGGTTACACGGAAGAGGAAATAAAAGAAGGAATGGCATTATTTGAAGCAGGCGATGGTGGCGATGATTGTCCCAGTGGCTACAAAGGTCGGGCGGGCATCTACCAAGTCATGTCTATCTCGGATGCAATGAAAAGATTGATTATTGAAGGAGCTAATGCAGTACAGCTTGCAGATCAAGCTCTGAAAGAAGGTATCTGGGATATCCGAAAATCAGGTTTACAAAAAGCAAGGCAGGGTGTGACCAGTCTCACTGAAGTCAACCGCGTGACAGTGGAATAAGGGGAAAATCATGGCAGCAACAAAAAAAGAAGTGATATTCACATGGGAAGGTAAGGACAGACAGGGCAAAGCTGTTAAGGGCGAACTCAGCGGTACGAGCAATGCCTTGATTAAGGCAAAACTCCATCGTCAGGGAATAATTTCACCGAAAATAAAGAAAAAACCCAAACCTCTCCTTGGTGGTGCTAGTTCAAAAATAACACCTAAAGACATTACAATATTTAGTCGTCAGTTAGCCACCATGATGTCATCTGGCGTACCTCTGGTTCAAGCATTTGAAATCGTCGGTAGAGGGCATGAAAATGCTGGTATGCAGGACCTAATTCTGGGTGTCAAAGCTGATGTGGAAGCGGGGAATAACCTGACTGAGGCACTGAAGAAAAGGCCTCTACAATTCAATGACCTCTATTGTAATCTGGTTGAAGCTGGCGAGCATGCAGGTATTCTGGAAGCCATCTTACATAAACTCGCTACCTATATGGAAAAAACCGAGGCCATAAAGTCAAAGATAAAGGCCGCACTATTCTATCCGGCTGCTGTGATTATCGTTGCAGGTATTGTTGTCACCATCCTGATGATCTTTGTCATACCTCAATTTGAAGAACTATTCAGTAATTTTGGTGCAGATTTGCCTGCACTAACGCAGATGCTTATCAATATGTCGAATGTTTTTGTTCAATGGTGGTGGTTGATGTTTGGCGTCATAGGCGGCACAGTTTATGTACTTCTGGAATTACATAAAAGATCGAAAACCTTCTCACAAGGAATGGAGAGGGTCATGCTCAAATTACCTATCCTTGGCGTAGTTCTGGAAAAAGCAGCCATCGCCCGTTTTGCTCGCACATTAGAAACCATGTTTGCCGCCGGGACTCCTCTGGTTGAGGCAATGTCATCGGTTGCTGGTGCCTGTGGTAACATTATCTTTCATAATGCTTGCTTAAAGATTAAAGGCGATATTGCAAATGGCTCCCAACTTCAGGCAAGCATGCGTGATACAGGATTATTTCCAAACATGGTTGTACAAATGGTCGCTATTGGTGAAGAAGCAGGTTCAATTGATTCCATGCTTGGAAAAGTTGCAGACTGGTATGAGGAGGAGGTGGATAATGCGGTGGAATCATTAACCAGTTTATTAGAACCAGCAATTATGGCATTTCTGGGTGTTGTCATCGGTGGTATCGTTATTGGTATGTATCTACCTATATTCAAAATGGGGCAAGTGGTATAGGAAGAGACATACCAAAAGACCAATCATTATCAAAAGCATTCTTGTTGCTTTTAATAATATATCCAGCCCACTAAATTTGGTCATGTAATCCAAGTAATGTCGGTCATTTCTTTTCTTCAGACTCAGCCAGTTTTTTTTACCTTTGCCATGACCTTGGTTGGCATGTGTATCGGTAGCTTTCTGAATGTGGTTATTTACCGATTACCAAAAATGATACATCAGGACTGGCATGAACAATGTTGCGAGCTTTTGGATATAAAGGATGAGAATGTAACGCAACAGCAAAACGTAAATTTAATTTATCCTAGCTCAAGCTGCCCTACCTGTGGGCATAAGATAACCGCCCTCGAAAATATCCCTGTAATTAGCTATCTTTTCCTTAAAGGCCGTTGCAGCTCATGCAATACAAAGATTTCTCTGCAATATCCCATCATTGAAATTCTTACAGGCGTAGTGACTGCTTATATTGCGTGGCACTTTGGTTTCAGCCTACAAACATTGTTTGCAGTATTTTTCACATGGGCACTTATTAGCTTAAGCATAATCGATCTGGAACATTCCTTGCTGCCAGATGATATAACACTCCCGTTTATGTGGTTGGGTCTGGCTTGTAATATTTTTGCTATTTTCACAGATATATATTCCAGCCTTATCGGGGCTATGCTTGGCTACGGTATTCTATGGATTATATTTATCAGTTTTAAAATAGCCACTGGTAAAGAAGGTATAGGTCATGGTGATTTCAAGCTTTTAGCGCTTTTAGGCGCATGGCTTGGTTGGCAATCTTTGCCGCTTATTATTTTCTTGTCTTCTATTGCAGCATCAATAATTGGTATCGCAATGATCATATTTAAAGATAGAGACAAAGCCGCAGCCTTTCCTTTTGGGCCCTACCTTGCCATCGCAGGATGGATTAATCTAATCTGGGGCAAGGATTTGGCAAATATCTACCTAAACAGCTTCTAGTCGAATACAGCTATGGCTTTTAAGGTTGGATTAACTGGCGGCATTGGTAGTGGAAAATCGGCCGTCTGTGAAATATTTTCTGGGCTCGGTGTACCTGTTATTGATGCAGATATCATCGCATGCAACCTAGTGCAGCCAAGTATGCCAGCGCTCGAAGAAATAACAAAAATATTTGGCAAAGAAATCATCTCGAACGATGACACCCTCAATAGAAAACTAATACGGGATAAAATATTTAAGAACGAGATAGAGCGAAAAAAACTGGAAGATATTTTACATCCAGCTATATATGAGGAAATTTCTGTCCAAGTTGAAAACATAAACTCCAGGTACTGCATCATCTCCGTCCCCCTATTATTAGAGACTAATGCCTCTATAATTGTTGATAGAATTCTGATTATAGACATCCCTAGAGAACTACAATTAGAACGTGCATCAAACCGAGACAAAACAAATATGAGCGACATTGATGCAATTATTAATTCCCAGATATCTCGCAAGAATCGCCTCTCATTTGCCAATGATATTGTTGACAATAGCGGTAATATCAATGATCTACGCCAGAAAATTTTTGACCTACACCAATTTTACTCAAATATTTAATCGTGATTTGTTGCTTGCAATGCGCAAGTACAGGACAATTAGCGACTAAATCTATCTATAGCTGGTCATCCACTTGGGGAAAAAAATCATATATGAACAACCATTAAATGAACGTGTACGTAGTTTTCTGCGTCTTGAGCATTTATTCAGTATCGCGGATCACCATAGAACACTGGATAGTCAGTGGGATAGTAGAATAGCTATCTCTTACTTATTAAAAATCCTGGACTTAATCTCTCGTTCGGATATAAGAAGCGAATTAATCAAGGAATTAGAGAAATATACGATCACTTTGGACGCACTAAAAAACAACCCAAATGTAGATCATCAACGACTCAACGATCTTTTAGGAAGCATTAATGCTCATCTTGTTACACTAAGATCTAGTGAGTTTCAACTTGGTCAACGTTTGAAAAATGATGAGCTAACGATATCCATTAAGCAAAGAATTTCTATTCTTGGTGGTACCTGTAACTTTGATCTCCCTGCTTTTCATCACTGGTTAAACAAACGGACACAATTAAGACATGATGATTTGAATAAATGGAAAAAAGATTTTTCTGTAGTACAGGAATCGCTGACTATCGTCTTATTTAGGTTAAGAGATAGCGCAACCCCTATTATTGAAAATGCAGAATCAGGATTTTACCAACAACCCATTGAATCTAAATTACCCTGCCAATTAATTCGCGTCTTTCTTCCTGAGGACTGTAACTATTTTCCTGAGATAAGTGGCGGGAAGCACCGCTTCACCGTACGGTTTATGGAACAACCTTCAATTTCTTACAGACCCGTTCAAACCGGGAATACTGTAAAATTTGAATTACACTGCTGCATCTTATGAGGAAATCAATTAAATGCCCTGAATGTGGAGAAACAACTGACTATTCTCTCGAAAATGAACATCGCCCATTTTGCAGCAAGCGCTGCAAACTAATTGACCTTGGTGAATGGATAGAAGGAGAATATAGAATTAACTCAGAGGAAAGCTATCAAACTTCAGAATCTCTAGAGAAAGAATTCAATACAAAACATTGAATTTAAAAATCATCCTTGCAAATATTTATCTAATGCTTCTCCTACATCGTCCTGGTTCCAAACACCGCTAAGAACAGCAATACCTTGAGCGCCAAACCTGTGAAACTTTTTCATGTCCTCAGCTTGCATACCTCCCAGTGCGTAGATTGGAATGTTTGCCGACTCTACAAGATCTTTAAATTTATCCCATCCCAAAGTCTGCCTAGATTCGTGACTGCTTGTTTCATTTACTGGTGATAACACTGAAAAATCAGCATCTATCTTGCATGCATTTTCCAGCTCAGTAGAATTGTGGCATGATGCTGATACCAGAAAATTTTTATCCAATGGGCGTTCGTGAAACTGCAGCAATCTCGTGCTATTTAGATGAATACCATGAGCACCAATTTTCACTGCATAGTCAGGCGGGGCATTAATCAGCAGCCGTGAGTGACTATCCTTGCACAATTCAAGTAACTTGGTGATTAATGTTGCATGCCTAACATATTGTGCTTCGCCATTGAATCTAAGCTGAAATAGCAATATCCCGGCAGAGATACATGTCTCGAACTTCTTTATATAATCTTTATAAGATTCTTCAGGATCGGGACAAATTAAATAGAAATCAGGTAATTGCACTGCCTTAATAACTGCTTTGTTTGCTGCTGGAAAATCGCGAGCACACAAGCTCGGGGGATCTGCCCACTCTATTTTCTGACCTTCCCATCCTTGTTGAGCATTGTTATCCAGTAAACCAGAGCTCCACAAATCTATTTCCCAAACATCAAGTAGTACAGAATGCTCTTCATAGTTATGATAGATCTTAATTAATGGTTTTGCTGATTTTACGGTAAGTGCGAGTTCTTCATTTAATTCTCTAGACAAGGCTTCCCTGACTGTTTCTCCAGGTTCTAACTTACCTCCAGGAAATTCCCATAAATTAGCCTGGCTAACATTAGATGGCCTTCTTGATAACAATACCTGATTCTTATTATTTCTAATGATGCCTACTGCAACATGCAAAAAATCAGGGCTCATCAAGAATATTACGAACGATATTCTGAATTAATACGAACATACTCATGCGAAAGATCACAAGTCCAGATGATAGCGCTTGCACTTCCCCTACCTAAAGAAATAGATACTGTTATTTCTTCCTGATTCATAACGCGTTGCCCTTGTGCTTCTGTATAAGCTTTTGATTTTTCCCCAGACTCAACAACCTTTATATCATTAAGTGAGATAAAAATTTTTTCAATATCCAAATTAGGAAGCGTAGTTCTTCCAATTGCAGCAAGAATTCTTCCCCAATTTGGATCGGAAGCAAAAAAAGCTGTCTTAACCAATGGCGAGTTGGCAACAGTCAATGCGACTTCTCTGGATTCTGCCTCAGATGCCCCGCTAGCAACAGCTATTGTAATAAACTTGCTGGCACCTTCTCCATCCCTGACTATTGCCTGTGCAAGATAAATACATATTTCTAACAACGCATTCTTGAATAACAATCCTGAACCTTCATCAAATAATTTAATCTCGGCAGTACCGCTTTCTCCTGTCGCAACTATAAAACAGGCATCATTTGTTGAAGTGTCACCATCTACATTAATGCAATTAAACGAATCTACTACTACGTCATTTAGTACGCTCTGAATAAGTCTCTCACTGATGTTGGCATCTGTTGCAATAAATGCCAGCATGGTTGCCATGTCTGGTCTTATCATACCAGAGCCTTTGGCAATGCCTGTGATTGTCACTTCACCATCTACTAGAGTAATTTTTTTTGATATACCTTTTGCGATGGTATCGGTAGTAATAATTGCATCAGCAATATCTGCCCATGCATCCTCTCTAAGCTTACCTAATAAGATGGGGATAGCATTGTTTATTTTATCAACAGGTAATGGCTCAGCAATCACCCCCGTAGAAAACGGCAAAACACTTTCCACACTACTATTCGTATGATTTGCCAAATACTCACAAACAGCCATGGTAGATTTAATCCCTTGCTCTCCCAAGCCTGCGTTCGCATTACCAGAATTGATTAAACAGTAAATAGGTTTGTCATTTTTAATATGATCTTTGACAACAACAACAGGGGCAGCACAGAAGGCATTCTTTGTTAAAACAGCAGCACAATTTGAGTTTTTACTGAATGAGATCAGCGCCAAGTCTTTTCTATTCGTTTTATAAATATTTGCGGAACAGGCGGCGACTTGCACACCTTTGACAGGCAAGAGTTCAGAAATCTTATTTAAACCTACAGCCATAGGAAACCCTAAATTTAATTCTCTATTTCAATTTACCATGGCACTGCTTATATTTTTTCCTCGAGCCACAGGGACAAGGTTCATTACGTCCAATCTTTTTTTGCCCTCTAATAAAGGGTTTCAGTCCTCTGTTTTCTGGTAAGTTTGCTGCTTGATTCCCTAGCGCATCAGGCGATGGAGCGTGATTAAACTCCATTTCTTGAGGTCGATTTTTTTGTTGCTTATCTGCCTTGATATCTTCTTCTGCATTAACTTGGACTATTGACAGGAAAGAAACAACATCGTGCTTAATATTTTCGAGCATAGCAACAAACATCTCAAAGGCTTCACGTTTGTATTCCTGCTTTGGATTTTTTGCAGCATAACTACGTAAGTTAATACCTTGCCGTAAATGATCCATAGCAACCAAATGATCCTTCCATTGTCTATCAAGGATATCCAGCATCACCTGTTTCTCAACTCGCCTCATGATCTCAGAGCTGATAAGATTCTCCTTCTCTTGTACTGCATTCGCGACACTTTCTTGTATTCTCTCTCTAAGAGTTTCTTCATGCAGGGACGAATCATTTTGAAGCCAAGTTACAATATCCATATTCAAACTAAATTGATGCTCCAGCGCCTCTGTTAAACCGCTGATGTCCCATAGTTCCTCTAAATTCCCTTGAGGGATGTAGGTATCGATTATAGCGCTGACCACATCTTCGCGCATTGCTTCAATATTTTCCTGCACATCATCATCCATCAACAGATCGTTCCTCTGCTCATAGATTACTTTACGCTGATCATTAGCAACATCATCATATTCAAGCAAATGTTTTCTTATATCAAAATTGTGCGCTTCAACCTTTTTCTGTGCATTTTCAATTGCCCGACTTACCAATGATGACTCGATTGCCTCACCATCTTCCATTCCAAGTTTTTGCATCAGAGATGAAACCCTGTCAGAGGCAAAGATACGCATTAAATTATCTTCAAGTGAAAGATAAAATCGGCTAGAACCTGCATCGCCCTGACGACCAGATCGACCTCTCAACTGGTTGTCTATGCGTCTTGATTCATGTCGTTCCGTGCCAATAATATGTAAACCACCGCTGTTAATGACTGCCTGATGTCTTTTTTCCCAAGCTTCTTTTGCTTTATTTATTTCAGATTTATTATCTGTTTCTAGATGCTTGAGTTCCGCTTCCAGATTTCCCCCAAGCACGATATCTGTACCACGACCGGCCATGTTGGTAGCAATAGTCACAGCGCCGGGCATCCCCGCTTGCTCAATAATTTCCGCCTCCCTCTCATGCTGCTTGGCATTCAGCACTTGATGCTCCACCTTTGTTTTTTTCAGCAAATCAGACAAATATTCAGACACTTCAATTGAGGCTGTGCCCACAAGCACGGGTTGACCTTTATCTCTGCACTCCTTGATATCGCTGATGATTGCATCAAACTTCTGCTTAGCTTTGAGATACACAGCATCACTCGCATCATCTCGAATCATCGGCATATGGGTAGGAATGACAACCACTTCTAATCTATATATCTCCTGAAACTCAAATGCTTCGGTATCAGCAGTCCCCGTCATTCCTGATATTTTTTCATACAGCCTGAAATAATTCTGATAAGTAATTGATGCCAACGTCTGATTTTCATTTTGAATCGGCACACCTTCCTTGGCCTCTATTGCCTGGTGCAATCCATCTGACCAACGTCGTCCTGACATCGTTCTGCCTGTGAATTCATCGACGATGACTATTTCATTGTCCTTCAAAATATAATCAACATCTTTCTGAAATAAGGCATGCGCCCTCATTGCAGCATTCAAGTGATGCAACACGCTAATATTGACGGGGTCGTATAGGCTCTTTTCCGAATCAATGACTTTTTCATCTCTTAGTAATGTCTCAAGATACTCATTACCTTCTTCCGTCAGATAAGCTTGTCTCGATTTTTCATCGATACTAAAATGACCTGAGCCATCTTCTTCTTGCTGCTTTTTTAATTTAGGGATTACTTTATTGATACTGATATACAGATCTGATCTGTCATCAACTGCTCCGGATATCACCAAAGGAGTTCGTGCCTCGTCAATCAAGATAGAATCTACTTCATCAACAATCGCGTAATTTAGTTTCTTCTGAACACGACCTTCCCTGCTGAAGGCCAGATTATCTCTCAGATAATCAAAACCAAACTCATTGTTAGTCCCATAGGTAATATCCGCAGCATAGGCTTTGCCACGATCTTCCTGACTAATGCCCGTGTAAATCACACCTGTTGTCAGGCCAAGAAATTCATAAATGTTATTCATCCACCCAGAATCACGCTTTGCCAGATAATCGTTAACGGTAATCACATGAACGCCTTTACCGCTCAAGGCGTTAAGGTATGCTGGTAATGTCGCGACCAGGGTTTTACCTTCCCCTGTTCGCATCTCAGAAATTTTACCATCATGTAAGACCATGCCTCCAACTAGCTGCACTTCAAAATGCCGCATGCCAAGTGCTCTCCTGCCAGCTTCCCTAACTAGGGCAAAAGCCTCAGGCAAAAGATCATCAAGACTTTCTCCTTGTCTGAGGCGATCTCTAAATTCTATAGTTTTCAGGGGAAATTCATGAGCCTGTAGAGCAATAATTTGCTCCTCCAGACTATTAATTTTATCTACAATTTTATGTAGATTTTTAAGAAGACGCTTATTACGACTTCCAAATATTTTTCTAAATAAACTGACAACCATTGTGATATTTTTATAAGCCTTACGAAAATTCGCTTCAATTGCCTAAGGTGTAGACATTAAGAATGACTAGGGTGATATGTTAATTTTAAATTATTAATTAATTGAAACAAACTTTTTAGGATTGACATGCCTGCCATTATGCACGACTTCAAAGTGCACATGCGGCCCTGTTGAACGTCCCGATGAACCCATCACTGCAATTTTTTGTCCTTTCTCTACCTTATCGCCAACAGCAACGAGATTTTCTCTGTTATGAGCATATCTGGTGACATATCCATTGCCATGGCTAATTTCTATCATGTTGCCATAACCAGAATGTCCACCTGACCAGGTAATGATCCCAGCGGCAACAGATAATACATTTGACCCAGATCTCCCTGCGAGGTCAATGCCCTCATGAAAATCTTTTCTACCTGATATTGGATCAGTGCGCCATCCAAATGCTGATGATATCCAGCCACCAGCGATAGGACTTCCTTCTGGTAGAATTTGTGACTGAATATTACTATCTAGCAACATAGATTCCATCGCTGCAAACTTCTCATTTCTATCTTTTATCCTTTGACTGACAGCTTGCAATGCTTCAACAAAATCAATCACGCCCAAAGATGTTTGCTCGGTCATTATCAGAGGGCCGCCCAGTCCAGGTTGTTCCAACATATTAAATTCCTTATCCGACATATTGGCAATATTAATAAGACGCGAACCCAGAGCATCCAGCCTGAGTAAGTGAGCCTGCAAAGCACTCAACCGCGCAGATAAAGCATCTAGATTTTTCTCTGCATTTTTCTTCGCAGCATCAATATTAGCTTGTTGATTTTCTAATTCATGTTTCCAGTGGTTTTCTTTTTGAACATCCAGTTCTAAATATGATATCTTTGCTTGGCTAATAGCAGTCTTACTTCCAACATGGAAAGTTCCAATAAGCAATGCTGAAAATAATAGCCCAATAAATAATGCTCCCGACAGACCTATAGGCAGTCTGAAAGTCCTCTTTCGATTATTCGATACTATTATGAGTTCCATATAATATTATTTTTCTCTATCATCAATACTTATGTCTGATCAAAAAACTCTTAAAACCCGCAATCTTAAAACCTGTCAATTTAACCAGCTTATCAGTTCCAATACACAACTAAACAAGCTCTATATACATGCCAAGAGTATTTGTGCGCTCAATAAAAAGCTGCATAATCATCTTAGCCCTACTCTAAGTAATCACTATTCCATCGCCAACTACACTACGAAAACCTTGACTATAAATGCCGACACATCCGCCTGGGCTTCTAAATTACGAAACTGCATTCCTGATATTCTTGATTTCGCTAGACACGAACGTGGACTGAATAAATTAATCTCTGTCCGTATCAAGGTTTCTCCAAATCAAGATCACTTAAATCAATCAGATATTTCCAGCAGCCGATTGACCAGAAAAGCATCCCTTTCAAAAAAATCTGCCGAACTCATCGAAAAAGTCGCCACTTCAATGACAGACCTTGAACTCCGAGAATATGTTCTTAAAATCAGCAAAAATGCTAAGTAACTAATGAAAATCTCATTAGTTATGTTACAGCGATAGGCTGCATAAAAGAGATGGGCAAATCTACCTCATCTTCAAAACTCACCAATTCCCATGCTGATTCTTTGGCCAATAATTCTCTCAGCAACCTATTATTTAATGCATGTCCGGATTTAAACCCAGTAAATGAACCTATGAGACTATGCCCAAGTAAATACAAGTCGCCAATGGCATCAAGTATTTTGTGTTTCACACACTCGTCTTCATAACGCAAACCATCTTCATTCAAGATTCTGTAATCATCAACCACTACAGCATTGTTCAAACTACCGCCTAATGCCAGATTATTTTCTCGTAATAATTCAACGTCTCGCATAAACCCAAATGTTCTGGCACGACTTACTTCCTTTACATAGGAAGTCGTTGAGAAATCAATTTCAGCCTTACAATTCCTATCATGAAACATCGGGTGATCAAACTCGATAGTGAAGCCAACTTTAAAGCCTTCAAATGGCCCAAACATAGCCCACTTATCGCCATCCTCAACAAGAATTTTTTCCTTAATTCGCATAAAACGCTTTGGCGCATTCTGCTCCTCTACGCCTGCTGACTGAATTAAAAATACGAATGGTCCAGCACTACCATCCATAATGGGTACTTCGTCAGAACTAAGATCAATATAGGCATTATCTATACCAAAACCGGCCAATGCAGACAGGAGATGCTCAACGGTTGAGATCTTGACATCACCTTTAACCAATGAAGTAGACAACATCGTGTCACCAACATTATCAGGTTTTGCTTCGATTTCGACAGGATCATCAAAATCTATCCGACGAAAGATAATCCCGGCACTCGCAGGCGCAGGTCGTAATGTCAGAGATATTTTCTTACCCGTATGTAGGCCGACACCAGTTGCACGGATAACATTTTTAAGCGTTCTTTTCTTAATCATTGATTTTATTAATCTTTTTTACAGAACTATCCCTTAGTTTCCCTCAAAATTCGCTCTTCCCGGACTTAACATGACCACTTTATGTAACCACTTTTATACGTCAGGAACAGGCTATCCCCCTATAGTATCAGGCAATTATAGGGCTTATCAATCCGCTTGACGCCTCAAAAACGCAGGTATCTCCAGATATTCCGAATCATTTTCAACATTCTTGGGGTCTGTCTCCTGATTCTGGTTGCGCATCACCGTTGGTTGGTCGAACTCTTTATAGTTACTCACCGGGACATTCGATACCAATTGAACCCTTGTCGCTTCTTCTTTTGCTATTTGTCCCAATCCCGTTGCAACGATGGTGACCCTCATTTCACCGCTCATATCAAGATCAACAACAGTGCCAACGACCACGGTTGCACTGTCAGAAGCGAATTCTTTAACCGTATTACCCACTTCATCGAACTCACCAATCGTCATATCTACACCTGCAGTAATATTCACCAGAATGCCACGCGCACCAGAAAGATTGACATCTTCAAGCAATGGGCTAGAAACCGCAGCTTCAGCAGCAGCATTTGCTCGATCTTCACCCTGCGCCTTTCCGGAACCCATCATCGCCATCCCCATTTCAGACATCACTGTTTTCACATCAGCAAAATCAACATTAATCAAGCCTGGGAGAGTGATCAGTTCTGCAATCCCCTGCACTGCACCAAGCAAAATATCATTGGCAGCACTGAATGCATTCAGAAGACTGATATCACGACCCAAGACAGCCAATAATTTTTCATTGGGAATCGTAATTAGAGAATCCACAAATTTCCCGAGCTCCTTAATACCATCATCTGCAATTTTTGCTCGTTTTTTCCCTTCGAATGAAAATGGTCGTGTCACAACTGCAACAGTCAGGATTCCCATCTCTTTTGCTACCTGCGCAACAATGGGAGCTGCTCCCGTACCAGTACCACCACCCATTCCAGCGGTAATGAAAATCATATCAGCACCTTCCAGAAGATCCATAACACGATCTCTATCTTCAAGTGCAGCCTGTCGACCTATTTCTGGATCTGCTCCTGCACCCAGACCCTTTGTAATACTTCTTCCTAATTGCAATGAAGTTTTAGCAGGAGAATTATTCAGTGCCTGCGCATCTGTATTGGCACAAATAAATTCTACTCCTTCAATATTGCCGTGCAGCATATGCTGCACGGCATTCCCACCACCACCACCAACGCCAATGACCTTGATAACGGCAGTCTGATTATCAGTATCTACGAGTTCAAACATGGCACAATCTCCTCATCTAAAAAATTAATCTCTAAAAATCACTATTAAAAATTACCTACTTAAAAATTACCTCGAAACCAGCTTTTCATTCTTTCCCAAAAACCTCCGCTCACCTGCAATGATGAAAAACCTTCTTGCATTTGCTTGCGTCCAAATAACAATAAACCGACACCAGTTGAATAAATTGGGTTCTTCACTACGTCAACCAGTCCTGAAATATGTTGCGGCATACCTAATCTCACCGGCATGTGAAAAATTTCTTCTGCAAGCTCAACGACACCTTCCATCTTTGAGCTGCCGCCAGTAAGCACCACACCAGCAGCAATCAAATCTTCGAAACTACTTCTCCGAAGCTCTGCCTGAACTAATGTGAATAATTCCTCATAACGTGGCTCAACCACTTCGGCCAATGTCTGTCTTGCTAATCGTCGTGAAATACGTTCTCCGACACTGGGAACATCTATTGTTTCTTCAGAATTTGCTAATTGTGTTAACGCGCAGGCATATTGCACCTTGATATCTTCGGCATGTTGCGTTGGTGTCCGTAATGCGATGGCGATATCATTTGTTACCTGATCGCCGGCAATAGGAATCACTGCCGTATGGCGTATAGCACCTTCAGTAAATACAGCGATATCAGTTGTGCCACCGCCAATATCAACCAGACAAACGCCCAGTTCTTTTTCGTCTTCCGTCAAAACGGCATAACTTGAGGCAAGCTGCTCAAGAATCACATCATCAACCTCAAGCCCACAACGTCGTACACACTTAATAATGTTCTGTGCCGCGCTGACTGCTCCAGTCACCATATGAACTTTTGCCTCAAGCCTGACCCCGGACATACCAATCGGCTCTTTAATCCCTTCCTGATGATCAATCACAAATTCCTGCGGCAGGATATGCAGGATTTTTTGATCCGCAGGGATAGCAACAGCACGTGCTGCATCAATCACACGAGCAACATCGCCTATTGTTACTTCATTATCTCGAATTGCAACGATTCCATGAGAATTTAAACTGCGTATATGACTTCCTGCGATACCTGTGGATACAGCATGTATTTCACACCCCGCCATCAATTCAGCTTCTTCTATCGCACGCTGAATGGAATGTACTGTTGATTCTATATTAACGACAACGCCCTTCTTAAGACCTCGAGATCGACTAGAGCCCAGACCAATGATATCGATTTCATCATTGGTCATTTCACCCACAATCGCGACCACTTTGGATGTCCCAATGTCCAAACCAACGATAAGATTCTTATCTATCTTTTTCGCCATTACTTTTTTAACTCCGCTCTCAATATGATCAGTAGTAAGTTACTTCCAACGAACGGCAAAACCATTGGTATAACGCATGTCAATCTCTCTGATCTGAGATGTTTTTTTGCCCAGATTATTTATAACTACATTCACAAACCGTTTGATCCGATTCTCAAAGTCTCTCTTGCCCAATACGATACTGAGTCCATTTTCTAATTTAAATGTCCACGCACGTCGTTCATCCATCTTTAAGTGCGCCACAGACAAACCATAAGTTTGTTTTAGTAATTTAAATCGTTTCAATAATAATTCCTGTGATTCTTCAGGTCCTTCAAGCAGAGGTAAACTCGGAGGGAAAGTATTTCTTTGTGGAGAGAAATATTGACCCTGTTCATTCAACAACCCGGTTTCATTCCACCTAACAACAGCTATTTGTTCTTTAATAGCAACTCTTAAATCCTCAGGCCAAACCCGATGCACTGATGCATCATTCACCCATGGCAACACCAGCAATGCATTGCGTATCGCTACGACATCAATATAAAAAAAACCACCTCTCACTTTTTCGGCAACTAATCTCCGCAAACGATTCGTATCCAATCGAAGAAATTCTCCTTCAATATGCACCTGCCTGATTGGCATCGTGTCTGGCTTCATCATCCATACGAAACTTGCAACAATCACAGTGACCACTAACGTAGCCATCAGCCCACCAAGCAAATTGTTGCTTTGATTAGAACGATCTTGATTATCAAAATAGCCGTTTTTTTTACTATCCATTGTCAGTATCGCTTGCATAAATAATTACTCATTCTTTGCACAAAGTGGTCGCTAATATTTTCAAGGTCAAATCATCAAAACTCATACCCGCCTGCTTTGCTGACATGGGTACCAGACTATGAATAGTCATTCCTGGAATCGTATTCACTTCTATTAGCAATGGTTTATTTTCAGCATCTAACATGAGGTCAACACGTCCCCAACCGCTGGCATCCAGCGCTTTAAAAGCTGCAAGCGCCAATTCACCTAATTTATTTTCAACGCCGGCATCAAGTCCACATGGGCAATGATATTGCGTTGTATCTGCAAGATATTTAGCTTCGAAGTCATAAAATGCTCGCGGAGTTTCCAGTCTGATCATAGGCAATACCTCATCACCCAAAATAGAAACGGTATATTCGTTTCCCCCAACCCATGCTTCAGCCATTACTCTTTCATCATATTGATGCGCTTGTCGCCAGGCACTTTCCAATTCACCTAACTCCTGAACCTTACTAGCCCCATAACTCGAACCTTCTCTGACTGGTTTAACAATTAAAGGCAGACCTAAATATTCGACAACAGCCTGCCAATCAGAATGCTTATTCAATTCAACGAATGCTGGCGTGGGCAGATTATGGCTTTGCCAAACACGCTTACTCCGGCACTTGTCCATCGCTAAGGAAGAACCCAGTACGCCACTGCCTGTGTAAGATAATTGCAGGGCGTCCAATAAGCCCTGCATCAATCCATCTTCGCCTCCACGTCCATGCAGCAAGATGAACACGCGATCAAATTTTTCAGCCGCCAGTTGCATCATCAGATCTTCTTGAGGATCAACAATGTGTGTATCAACCCTCTGCCTTTGCAATGCTTCGAAAACTGCTTGTCCACTCTGCAAAGAAATCTCCCGTTCAGATGATGAACCACCCATCATTACGGCCACCTTTCCAAATTCTATTGTCTTGTCAATATACGTCATGAGTTTTTATACTCACCAACAATTTTGACTTCTGGAACAAGTTCAACACCATGGTCAAGTTTCACTTTTTCCTGGATCATTAGTATCAAAGACTCAATATCCTTAGCTGATGCACTACCTGAGTTGATAATAAAATTTGCATGTTTATCCGAAATTTCAGCATTGCCAATTGATTGACCTTTAAATCCACTGACCTCTATTAATCTAGCTGCATAATCATTCTCAGGATTGCGAAATACAGAACCACAACTTGCCTTGCCTACCGGTTGGCTTTCTGCTCGCCGATTTAATAATGACCGTATCCGGTCCAGACCATTCGCCCTCTCTTCATTAACAAGTAATAACTCTGCAGAAATAAACCATTCATCCCTAGGTAAATTTACATGCCTGTAAGTTGTTTCAAAATCCGACGCGACTCTCTTAATTCTCTGCCCCTGTCTATTGACAGTTTCAACGCTGCTAACAATGTTCCAGGTTTCTCCGCCGAATGCCCCCGCATTCATCGCCAGTGCACCACCCATCGTTCCAGGAATACCGACTAAAAATTCCCCGCCTGATAGTCCGGCTTTTACACTCATCCGCGCGACTTTCGCGCAAGCAACCCCGACACCAACATGTATACTGATATCATCATAAACATGTAAATCATTCACGACTCCTGAGAGCACAATGACTGTTCCTTTCAATCCGCCATCACGCACCAGAAGATTGCTACCTAAACCAAGCCATAAAAGAGGCTCATTCTCTGGCACCTGCTTTAAAAAAGAACAAAGATCGTCAATATCCGCTGGTTTAAAATAACGTTCCGCGTGCCCCCCTACTCTCCATGAAGTATGTTTTTTCATAGACTCATTCAGCTTCACGACACCACGTACTTCGATCTCTTGCCGACTGCATTTTTTCATAGGCTCTTTTTTCATAGATTCAGCAGCATTAAACGCCAGTACTTCAGACAAATTTGATAGTTCATAAATTTCGTTTGCTTCACTTAGCGCCTTCGCTTTCCAAATGTTTTTTCAATTGCTTTTCTTATCCATACTGCTGTAGCAAATTTGTAGATACCGCACTAACATTTCCTGCGCCTAACACCAATAACAAATCATCATCTTCAATAAGGTTTTCCAGTAATAGTGGTACATCTTCGTGCTTCTCGACGAAAATGGGATCAACCTGCCCTCTCTGACGAATTGCCCGACACAATGATCGGCCATCAGCGCTAGCGATGGGTCTTTCGCCAGCACTATAGATATCCAGCAATAACAATTTATCAGTCTCGGAAAGCACCAGACAGAAATCTTCAAAAAGATCTCTGGTTCTTGAGTAACGATGTGGTTGGAAAATAACGACAACACGTTTATCAGGCCATCCTTCTCGAACACCCAATAATGTTGCATTTATTTCACGAGGGTGATGCGCGTAGTCATCGATAAGTAAAATCTGTTGGTCTTGAATATTTAATTCGCCCAGAACCTGACAGCGCCTGCTTATTCCCTGGAATTCAGCAAGCGCAGCAATAATAGATTCATCGGCAACATTCACTTCATGTGCCACAGAAATTGCCGCCAACGCATTTAAAATATTGTGTTTGCCTAACAAATTTAATTTCACTTGCAACCATTCTTTTTTATCTACACGCGAAACCTGAAAACAACTCTGCTGACCTTCATGATGAATATCATGTGCAAAATAATCCGCATTAGTATCAAAGCCATAAGTTTTAAAAGGCTTTAGAATATTCCCCATGATTTTTCTGACACCTTCATCCTCCAAACAAATAATGGCCAGACCATGGAAAGGCAGGTGATGAAGAAACTCAATAAAATTATCTTGTAGGCAATTGATATCACCTCCATAGGCTTCAAGATGATCAGCATCAACATTTGTCAGGATTGTTATCATCGGTTGCAAATGTAAAAATGAAGCATCACTCTCATCTGCTTCAGCAACCATATATTTTCCTGTTCCCAAACGAGCATGCGAACCAGAGCTGTTGAGTAATCCGCCAATTACATAAGTTGGATCAAGCCCGCCTTCTGCTAAAACACTGGCAACCAAACTTGTTGTTGTTGTTTTACCATGCGTCCCTGCAATAGCGATGCCTTGTTGAAACCGCATTAATTCAGCCAGCATTTCTGCACGTGGTATCACTGGTATCCTTTTAGCACGCGCCTTAATCAACTCCGGGTTATCCTCGGCAATGGCGCTGGAAACTACGACCACATCACAACCATCTATTTGAACCGGGTTGTGATCATGTTCAATGTTGATACCCAGTGAAGACAAGTGTTTGGTTATCCGATTTTCTTGCTGATCAGAACCAGATATTTGATAGCCTAAATTATGTAATACCTCAGCAATCCCGCTCATGCCTGCGCCACCAATACCCACAAAATGGATATGATTTACTCGACCCATTGGATTTTCACATCGAACATTATCACCTCTGGCACAATTCCTGTGTTCAGCCATAGGCCACCTCCATGCACAAATCTGCAACATGATCCGTCGCTGCTGGTCTGGATAAAGATCGAGAGGCATTAGCCATTTCCAATAAGCGATCCCGATTCAGCGAAAAATCCCTGAATAATTTAGCCAGAACCTGTCCATTTAATTCCGTTTCTTGGATCAGGATGGCAGCACCTTCAGTGCTGAGATAAGTGGCATTAGCAGTTTGATGATCATCAACCGCGTAGGGATAAGGTACAAAAATTGCCGCAACACCCACTGCCGCAATTTCTGCCACTGTCATTGCCCCGGCCCGACACAACACAAGGTCGGCCCATTCATATGCTGCAGCCATATCATCAATATAGGCTCGCAGCTCAACAGGAATATTCAAAGATTGATAAAGGGCTTCAGTCGATTGCAGATTTTTATCGCCTGTTTGATGCTTAACCTTAATATTTATGTTCTCTCCCAAAACAGAAAGTGCCTGGGGAACAACTTCATTCAAGGCTCTGGCACCAAGACTTCCGCCCACAACCAGGATATGTAAAGAATCATCAGATCGATTTTGGAAACGCTGATGCAGATCAACAACCCTGATGATTTCTTCACGCACAGGGTTACCAGTCATATTTGCATTGCTTGATGACGAAAAAGTGTTCGGAAAAGCTTCCATCACTATACTAGCGAAAGGGGCAAGAAGTTTATTTGTTAAACCGGCAACGGCATTCTGCTCATGCACACACAAGGGTACGCGCATCAACCATGCAGCAATTCCTCCCGGACCACTTACAAAACCACCCATGCCCAACACAGCGGCGGGTTTATACTGACTCAAGACAAAGATCGATTGAACTATCGCCATAAAGATTGAGAATGGCGCAATAAGCCAACGCGTCACTCCCTTACCACGTAAGCCACTAATATTAATGGTGAGTAGTTTAAGTCCATTTTTCGGAACTATTTTTGCCTCAAAACCAGTTTTAGTGCCAAGCCATAGGGTGGGAATATTTCTTTCGCGCAGACAATTTGCCACAGCCAGAGCTGGATAGATATGCCCACCAGTGCCGCCCGCCATTATTAAGATGGGTCTATCCTGCATAGGGCTTACCTACATCAGGCGAATGCTTTTTCTGTCGACTCTCTACTTCTACTCGCAACAAAATACCCAGCAACAGACAAGTGGTCATCATACTATTACCACCGTAGCTCATTAAAGGCAGAGTTAAACCTTTGGTCGGCAATACTCCTAGATTAACACCCATATTAATGAATGCTTGAATACCAATAATCAAACCAATACCGTAAGCCAGATAGGCCGCGAATAGTTTTCCCATTCGTTCAGCAACATGGCCAATAACAAACGCGCGCCAAACCAGAAAACAAAATACTAAAATGAGAGTCACTGTTCCCAGCAATCCAAATTCTTCAGCAAAAATAGAGAATACAAAATCAGTATGCGCCTCGGGCAAGTAAAATAATTTTTGTACACTGTTGCCGAGGCCGACACCAAACCAGTCGCCACGTCCGAATGCAATTAGGGCCTGAGTCAGCTGAAATCCAGTATTAAAAGGATCCTGCCAAGGGTCAGAAAAACTCATTAATCTTTGCATGCGATAAGGAGACAACAACGCCAAACTTGCAAGAACAGAGATTGCCGTTAGCACCCATACGAAAAATCTGCCAAGTGGAACCCCTCCCATAAACAACATGCCCAACGCTGTGGCAAACAGTACAACACAGGAACCGTAGTCTGGCTCCAGTAACAATAAGCCTGCAACGATTGTTAATACATAGATAGGTCGAATGAATCCAGCAAAGTTATTTCTAACATGTTCGCCATGACGAACCATATATCCAGCAAGGTAAGCAATAACAAAAAACTTAACCGGCTCAGATACCTGAAATGCAAGCGTACCCACATTAATCCACCGTGTACTTCCGTTAACCTCTCTACCGACACCTGGGATCAACACAAAAATCAGCAACAACAAACCCAAGGCTAACAGTGGCGCACTTAAAAACTCCCATACGGACAATGGGATATTTAATACAGTAAAAATCAAACCCAGTCCGACCGTAATTGAAAAGAATTGCCGCCAGAAATAATACAAGGGTTCGTGAAACTGACGTTCAGCAATGGCAATTGATGAGGAAGCGACCATGACCAGACCAAGACCAATAAGCAAAAAAATCACTGTCATTAACCAAGCATCGTAAGAACGAAATAGGGCGTTCTGTTTCGACAGATTACTTTTTGGGATAGCTTGCTGTTGTCTAGCCATGACGCTAATCTCCAAGTGTCATTCTGACAGCAGCAACAAAGACATCACCGCGCACCTGATAATTTTCAAACATATCAAGACTTGCGCATGCAGGCGAGAGCAGAACAATATCGCCATCCTTGACTATTTTTGCAGCGGTCTCAACTGCCATCTGCATAGTATCAACCGCATGAACTGGCACCACGTTAACAAGAACTTTACCAATCTCAGGACCATCTTTACCTAAAACAATCGCGGCTTTTAATCTACCTTCCGCGACTCTCTCCAATTCTGAAAAGTCCGCACCCTTTCCATCACCACCTACAATCAATACAATGTTTTCATCCGCGCCCAAGCCCTTAATGGCTGCACAAGATGCACCGACATTGGTGCCCTTGGAATCGTTAAACCATGCCACATTCTCATGCTCGGCAATCCACTGACAACGATGCTCCAGACCTGGGAATGAACGCAACACGCTTAACATGACTACTGGAAGGCAACTCAGTGTTTCCGCCAATGCCATTGCCGCCATCGCATTGGCAATATTATGTTCGCCTTTGATTCGCACATCATTTACAGGAATCAATTTGTCATCGCCTTTCACTATCCAGCGCACACCATCATAATCTCGCACACCATAATTACCTAGTTCAGGTTCAGATAAGGTAAAACCAACGCAAGTCCTTTGTTCTCTAGCCATACTTGCAACAGCAGAATCATCAAGATTAATAATCAATATTCCATTACCGTCGTAGATGCGTTCCTTTGCTGCTTTATATTCTTCCAATCCTTCATACCTATCCATATGATCTGGTGACACATTTAAAATAACCGAGGCAATAGCATTCAATGAAGTCACTGTTTCTAATTGGAAACTTGATAATTCCAATACATAAACGTCAGGTTCATTATCGCCCAACAAATCCAGCACCGGCATCCCCAAATTACCGCCTTCGGCAATATTAAGGCCTGTCGCCCGAAGCATTTCTGCGACCAGCGTAGTCACGGTGCTTTTGCCATTTGACCCTGTAATTGCGATCACAGGAGCTGTGATATTTCGACAGAACAGTTCAATATCGCCATACACTTCAGCGCCTGATTCGACGGCCTTAACAATGGCATCTTCTTGCAAAGACACTCCTGGACTTAGCAATAAATAATCTGCACTCATTAATAATGATTCATCGAAACTACCTAAACATAATGGAATATCAGGCAGGGCTGCTTTCATTTCATTTAGCATGGGTGGTTCAGCACGATTATCTGTGACTGCAAAACTCATCCCTTGTGCTGCCAAATATCGTGCGCAAGCAAAGCCTGTCTTTCCCAAGCCTACGACAACAGTATTAAATTGTTTACTTGTCTCTATCACTTCAACAATAATCGCCTCTGCAAATTCCAAAATTTTGCCTCACCGCACCTTTAAACTGGCAAGACCAATCAATACAAATATCACTGTGACTATCCAGAAACGAACAATCACTCTGGGTTCTGGCCAACCTTTCAACTCATAATGATGATGCAGTGGTGCCATATGAAAAATTCGTTTGCCAGTTAATTTATAAGAACTAACTTGCAAAATAACGGAGGCAGTCTCTATCACAAACACACCGCCCATGATGAACAACACCAATTCCTGACGGACCACGACTGCAACCACGCCCAGCGCAGCGCCCAGCGCCAATGCGCCAATGTCTCCCATAAAGACCTGTGCTGGATACGTGTTGAACCACAGGAACCCTAATCCTGCACCAACAATCGAAGCACAGAATATGGCGACCTCACCAGCGCCTTTGATATAAGGAATCCCTAGATATTCTGCAAAATAAATATGACCTGTGGCATAGGCAAATATCATCAATGCACCCGCCACCAGCACGGTGGGCAGGATGGCAAGCCCATCCAATCCATCAGTCAGGTTCACTGCGTTACTGGTGCCAACGATGACGAAATAAGACAGCACAACATACATCCAGCCAAGGTTTATGCTCACATCTTTAATGAAAGGAATAATCAGATGGGTCTCAACGGGGGAAATAGCATTTTGATAGAGGTACATAGCAGCAATAAAACCGATGATTGATTGCCAAAAATATTTATATCTTCCTGACAAACCCTTTGAGTTATTTTTAACAAGCTTGCGATAATCATCAACCCAGCCAACCATTCCAAAGGCCAGCGTGACCAACAGCACAACTGCAATAAAACGACTGCCCAAATCTGCCCAACACAATGTACTGAACGCGATTGAGACTAGGATTAATAAACCGCCCATCGTTGGTGTTCCGGATTTTGACAAATGTGATTTAGGCCCATCATCTCTGACGCTTTGCCCGATCTGGCATTCATTAAGCCACTTTATCAAATGGGGACCAACCAATAATGAAATGAAAAGTGATGTTAATACTCCCAAAATTGTACGTAATGTCAGATATTGAAAAACATTAAAGCCACTATGGAATTGTGTAAGGTATTCAGTCAGCCAGAGCAACATTGATTATTCATTCGCCTCCAGCGCATTGACCACCAAGGCATTAATTAGGTTTTCCATTCTCATCGCCCGTGACCCTTTGATCAAAATAGTCACATCCGATGTGATTTCTTCACTTAATAATTCAGCCAGTTGCTGATGACTATTCATGTGCCGAGCACCTTCACCAAAAGATTCTGCACTGGCGCGGGTCAACTCACCCAACGCATAAAGACGTTCCACACCTGTCGTTTTACTAAACTCGCCTATTTGTGCATGCAATGCCTCGGCATCATCCCCGAGCTCACCCATATCACCGATTACCAACCAATGCCTGCCAGGGAATTCTTGCAGGACTTTTAGTGCAGCATTCAGAGATTCTGGGTTAGCATTATAAGTATCATCAATGATTCGGCATTGCCTCAAACCGGACTTAATTTGCAATCGTCCTTTTACTGCACTGACAGATTCAAGACCCTGCTTAACCGTAGACAGGGAAATTCCTAAACTAATAGCGCATGCTGCTGAAGATAAGGCATTCATTATGTTGTGCTTGCCAGGTAAATTAAGCGTTAATTCAATATTCCCCACAGGCGTTTTCATAAGGAAAAAAGACTTATCTTCTTCAATCTGAATTGATTCAGCAGTTATTTCATTGTGGTTGCCCAACCCGAAGGTAAGCTGACTCACATATTTGCTGTCTTCTAACCATAAATTAGCAAAATCATCATCACCATTAATAACAGCAAGACCATCTAGCGCCAGGCCTCTAAAAATTTCAGACTTTGCCTGCGCAACACTCTCAACACTGCCAAATCCTTCAAGGTGAGCTGGTGCGCACTGGGTAATCACAGCAACTGTTGGTTGTGCAATTTCGGATAACCATTCAATTTCGCCAAGGTGATTTGCGCCCATCTCAATGACCGCATACTGATGTTCTTCCCCCAAGCCAAATAACGTCTGTGGTACGCCAATATCATTATTAAGATTTTCCTTGGTAGCTAATACCGAAGCCTTGCGGCTTAATATCCCTGCCACCATTTCTTTTACTGTTGTCTTGCCGTTACTGCCAGTAATTGCGACCAATGGTATGGAAAAACCTACTCGCCAATTTTTTGCCAAAGTTCCCATTGCCCGTCGTGTGTCCTCGACAATGATTGTTGGCATAGTTGGTAAACCAGACTCATTACGTTCTTCCTCGATAAGAACAGCACTGGCACCTGAGATCTCTGCTTTCTTGAGGTAATCATGACCATCAAATTTTTCACCGCGCAGAGCAATAAACAATTCCTGGTCTCTTAAGGTGCGCGTATCTGTACTACATCCAGTAAAGCAAACATCATCCCCATAATATTTTGCTTGTAAAGTTTCAGCTATCTTTGATATTTGCATATTAATCATTCCGCAATACCGCTTGTCTGCTGCCCCAGAATTTCCTGAACGATTAAGCGATCGCTAAAAAAGAGCCGTGTCCCGGCAATTTCCTGATAATCTTCATGACCTTTCCCGGCAATTAAAACGACATCATCACTTGATGCAAAATCAATCGCCGCCATTATGGCATTTCGTCTATCCAGTTCTTTTGTGAAACAAGAATGATCTTTTATACCGCTAATAATGTCTTCGACAATAGCTTCTGCAGATTCATGCCGAGGATTGTCATTAGTCAAAAAAATATGATCTGCAAGTGCTTCAGCAACGCCCCCCATTTCTGCGCGTTTACCCTGATCCCTATCTCCGCCACAACCAAAAACACATACGAGCCTTCCTGATGATTGAGACTGCAAGTCATAGAGAACCTGCTTCAAAGCATCTGGATTGTGAGCATAATCAACAATGATTGCAGGTCTCCCCTCTTGCCTGAAAGACTCCATTCTGCCTGGTGCGCTTGAACATTCTGACAGGATAGATAATGCCTCCTCGAATGAAATACCAGACAAACAAAGTGCCGACAGTGCTGCTAATAGATTTGAAGCATTAAATTTACCAATCAAGACTGAGGTCAATACCCCCTCTCCCCATGGAGAATTCACTTGCAGGATCAAACCTGGGGCATTGCTTGAAATAATATTGGCTGATACAACAGGAATATGATTTTGACTATCAGGTTCCAGTGTATAGCCAACAAACTCTATCTTATTTTGAAATTCCTCTATCAACTCTTCACCAAATGCATCATCAATATTAATAATTGCTTTTCTGATCAAATAATCACTGAACAAGCGCCGCTTTGATGCTGCATAATTTTCCATGGTCTGATGATAATCAAGATGATCACGACTTAAATTTGTAAACACAGCAACATCAAATTCGACACCTGACACACGATATTCCTCCAGGCCATGAGAGGTAACTTCTATGACAACGGTATCAACCTTATCTTGCTGTAGATTCGCAAACGTACTTTGTAACGCCACTGGTTCCGGCGTTGTATTTGGCCCTTTGCAGATGTCATTAAACGGTCCATATCCCAAAGTACCAATCAGACCACTCTTGCCCGAATTTTTAATATCCAATGCTTGCGCGATTAGATAACTCACCGTCGTTTTACCGTTTGTCCCTGTAACACCGATCACATTCATATCATGGCTAGGATGTCCAAAAAATCTTGCTGCTATTAAACCTGCTTGCGCACAAAGCTGTGGTAATGCAATGACGGGGACACTATGTTCAGGAGCATCTGGAAGCTGCTCACTCTCGGTAATGACCGCAGATGCACCAGCATCAATTGCTGATTTCACATAAGCCATGATGTCTGGATTCTTATAGGCAATAAATAAATCGCCTGTATTCACCATGCGGCTATCCGAAGTAATGCCCGTTACTTTGGTATCGCCCTGACTTACAACATCGACAAAGCCCTGCAATAACTGACTGAGGGTTTGGGAATATGCTAGGCTTTTAACTGACATTATCAGTTAATCTTTCCCGCCGTAATCACCTGTCCGTTTAATACGGACAAATCATCTGGCGGAATATCAAGCAAACGCAAGGCACCCGCCATCACATTCGAAAATACTGGCGCTGCTACCAGGCCGCCATAATATTGACCGCCTTTAGGTTCATCGATAATCACTACAGCAATTAATCTTGGGTTACTGGCAGGAGCCATGCCTGCAAACAAAGATAAATAACGATCTTCTGAATATCCACCAGCTGTAGTTTTATGGACTGTTCCGGTTTTTCCAGCGACACGGTAACCTTCAACATAAGCCTTGTTACCAGTACCACCTTTTTGCACCACTGTTTCCAACATAGCCCTCACTTGCCTAGCTACACTTGCAGAAAACACACGGCTTGCAACGACTGGTTCTGTGACCTTTAAAAATGAAACCGGCAACATCATGCCATTCGTAGCAAAAGGCATATAAGCTTGTGCCAATTGTAAGGTAGTCGATGAGATACCGTAGCCAAAAGACATGGTTGCTTGTTCGACTTCAGACCAATTGTTATATGGATTTAAATAACCGGGAGATTCTCCCGGAAAACCACTTCCGGTTACCTGACCAAAACCAACCTTTGTCAGGGTTGCCCAAAAATCTAGTGGCTCTAGAGATAATGCAATTTTACTGGCACCAGTATTACTGGATTTTTTAATTACATTAGTCAGATCGATCACGCCATAATTTCTATGATCCCGAATAGTATGATCACCCACCTTAAAAAATCCTGGACGTGTATCAATGGTTGATTTCAAATCGTATAACCCACTTTCCAAAGCTGTAGCAATGGTAAATGGTTTTAATGTTGAACCCGGCTCAAAGACATCCGTTAATGCTCGATTACGGTAATGACCACTCTTCAAACCAGTTCTGTTATTCGGGTTATAAGAAGGCTGACCAACCATAGCAATAATTTCACCAGTCTGTACATCGAGCATGACCAATGTTCCTGCTCGTGCCTGATGATGATTGACTGCGCTTTTTAATTCTCGATAGGCCATATACTGAACACGTCTATCAATAGCAAGAACCAACTGATTACCAGAATCTGGCATCGTAATACTTTCTATATTTTCAATGATACGACCAAGCCTGTCTTTCAAAACTCGTTTACTACCTGGAGAGCCTTTAAGCCAGCTATCATAAGCCAGCTCTATACCTTCCTGACCAGAGTCATCAATATTGGTAAAACCAATTACATGTGAAGTGACTTCGCCCGCAGGGTAATAACGGCGATATTCTCTCTGTAATGAGATGCCAGGGATATCCAGCAACATTACCTGCTCAGCAAATGCAGGAGCAACATGCCTTTTAAGATAAACAAACTGTCTGCCCATCCGATCTTTTAGCAAACTGCTTAATTCTTCTTCATCCATCTGCAAATATTCGGCTAACTGACCCAGCTTTGCATCGGCTTCCATTACCTTTCTGGGAATAGCCCAGATTGAATTCACTGGTGTGCTGATTGCCAGCGACTCGCCATTACGATCCGTGATCATGCCCCGGTGGGCAGGTATCTTCACAACGCGAAGTGCCCTAGCATCACCATGATCCTGTAAAAATTCTTTATTCAACACCTGCAAATCAACGGCGCGGAAAATCAAGCCCATCATACAGACCGTATAAAGGCTGAGCAGAAACCAGCGCCGCATTGGGAATTCAATTATTTTTGCTTTCTCTCTCATATTAAATTCGAATCCATTACAAAACCCTTCGTTTTGAAATCAACATCACAGAACGGGGTTTAGGTTCGATCATATGCAACTCGGTTTTAGCCACAAATTCAATTCGTGCATCTGTTGCCCAAGTACTTTGTTCCAACTGCAAGCGCCCCCATTCTTCATTTAAATTATCTCGATCTTTTTCCAGTTTCTGTATTTCCACAAATAACTTACGTGTGTCATGGCGTGCGATGACCACCTTAACTGCAGAAAAAAATACCATAACACCCAAAAATATTAAGAGACCGTTTTTCATGTCGCCAGACACTCGGCAACACGTAACACGGCGCTACGTGCTCTTGGGTTATTTTTAATCTCATCCGCCTGGGAACGTATAGGCTTCCCAACAATAAAGAGTTTTGATTTAAAAGCATCATGCGTCACAGGAATTTCTCTTGGGATATCAGCACCCCGAGATTGATCACGCATAAACCTTTTAACCAACCTATCTTCGAGAGAATGAAAACTAATCACCAACAACCTGCCATTCGCTGCAAGCACATTCACTGCCTGCATTAACACGGCATCTAACTCTTCTAATTCCCGATTGATGAAGATACGAATTGCCTGAAATGTTCTGGTCGCTGGATGTTTGTCTTTTTCCTTGCTTGGAATTGTTGAAGCAACCAGTTCAGCGAGTTGTGCCGTCCGCGTCATCGGTTCTTCATTTCGGCGTTCAATAATGACCCTAGCAATACGCCTTGAAAATCGCTCATCACCATATTCGTAAAGTACATTTGCAATTTCTTTAGCAGAAGCTTGATTCAGCCATTCTGCCGCGGTCATACCACAACTATTATCCATGCGCATATCAAGATCACCATCACGCATGAAGCTAAAGCCTCGTGCAGCATCATCGAGTTGTGGAGAAGAAGCACCCAGATCTAAAAAAACACCATCAACTTTATTTTCAAGTTTCATTGCTTTCACAGTTTCTTCCAGCCTAGTGTAGGAGCCATGCACAAGCGTAAATCTCGGGTCATCCAGAAATTGTTGATCGATGGCCGCGATGGCATCAGGGTCTCTATCGAAAGCAAGTAAACGACCATTCTTTCCAAGTTGGTCAAGAATGGCGTGACTATGCCCCCCTCGACCAAATGTACAATCAATGTACATACCGTCAGAACGTATCTTGAGGCCTTGTAATGTTTCATTCAATAATACTGGTGTATGAGTAAACTCCGTACTGTCTGATCCTTGAGTAATTGTGTCGGTCATTCCTTACGTAACTCATCAGATATAAATCATGATGCTAATATTCATAGCGCCAAAAATCATAAAGATAAGGATCTGAGCGCATCAGAGGATTCACCTGAATCATCTCCAATCTGCTCTAGCCATTGATCCCGCTGTTCTTTCCATGCGGCTTCATTCCAGATCTCAAATTTATTTCCCTGACCGAGAATGACTGCCTGTTTTTTAAGTTGCGCGTAATCACGTAATTGCTGAGGGATTAAAATTCTGCCTTGAGCATCCAACTGACAATCGGCGGCATAACCACGCATCATCTGTTTGGTTCTGCGACCCTGTTTATCAAAATCTGATAATTCGGCGAGTTTGGTTTCGATAAATTCCCACTCAATCAGGGGGTATAACCAGAGCGATCTATCCATGGGATTTAGGGTCAACACCAGACAGCCTCCGGTTTCAGAGGACAAGCGCTCGCGATGTCGACTAGGCACCGCCAGTCGACCCTTGCTATCAACGCTGAGTGTGCTAAAACCTCGAAACAAGAAAGATCCCCCTAAATGTTTATTTACCCATAATTACCCACAATTACCCACTTTTTCGAACTATAGGTATTCGCAGGGCGGGATGCAAGCAAACTTTGCTAATTAATTTAGGAAATGTGCCTTAAATTTAACAGATACCTAGTACATGGAATGCTAAAAATAACCCAAGAAATCTATACTGCTGCTTTTAATTCTTTTTATATCATTAACTTGTAATTAATAGTTAATAATTTACTTTATATTTTGACGTATTTTTGGGTTTTTATAGAAAATTTGAAAAAAATTAAGGAGAGTCGGCCTATAAGCCGGGTTCTGTTCTGCCAGCAAGCTGGCAGAGGCAATCATTCATCTGGGATGTACGTCACCGTACACCTCAAGCAACCTACCCTAGGACAACGCGGACCACGTCTTATTGCTAGGCAATGCGTCCCTCTATTTGGTCTTGCTCCGAGTGGGGTTTACCCTGCCGCTGATATTACTATCAGCGCGGTGCGCTCTTACCACACCATTTCAACCTTACCGACAAAAGCCGGCGGTATATTTTCTGCGGCACTTTCCATAGGCTCACGCCTCCCAGATGTTATCTGGCACTCTGTCCTGCGGAGCCCGGACTTTCCTCTCCCTGCCTAAAGACTAGAGAGCGATTACCCGGCCGACTCCTAGCGACAGTATCAGATAAGCGCCTGAAAGTTGCAAGAAAACATTTACTTAAAGAGGTCTTTACATAATCCACACTAATTCTACCGAAACAGGCAAAATAAGACCTCTCATACAAATCAATTAGACAATTATTTTTGTTAATTGACTGCCTATTCCTTTCCCTGCAACGCCATCGTTAATTTATATAGTTCATTTTTTTTGCCGTTCAATATTTTAGCGCCAAGTCTTACTGATTCTTTTACAGAATGATCTGCCAGCAATATCTTCAGAATTCTACTCGCCTCTTGCCTATCAAACTGACTCGTTTTATCACCCTGGATAACCACAACAAACTCACCCTTGGTCAGATCTTTATCGCTATGTAGCCAGTCCAATAATTCAACCAATGTTCCTCGTTGGATATTTTCGTGCCTTTTTGTGATCTCTTTTGCAACTGCAGCTTGTCGTTCGTCACCGTAACAAGCTATCGTATCTTCTATGCTTGATAATATTCGATGCGGGGCTTCATAAAACACCAATGTTCTGGTTTCATCTTTTAATTCTTGTAGTCGTTGCTGACGAGCCGTTTGCTTGGCAGGCAGATACCCTTCAAAGATAAATTTTTCAGATGGGAAACCAGCAACTGAGAGCGCACTGATCAATGCCGATGGGCCAGGGATCGGAACCACCTTAATATTCTCCACATGTGCAGCGACCAATAAATGGTATCCGGGGTCACAAATCAGGGGCGTTCCAGCATCTGAGATCAACGCAATAGATACGCCTGCCTGCAACTGCCCAATCAACATAGGTGTTTGTGACCGTTCATTATGATCATGATAGGCGCGTACTTTTGTTTCGATACCAAATTGATTTAACATGGGCTTGCTGTGGCGGGTATCCTCCGCCACAATGAGGTCGACATTCTCCAGCACCATTTTCGCCCGAGGGCTTAGATCCTCAAGATTTCCGATAGGTGTTGCGACAATGTACAGGGCACCTTTTAGAATGGACGCCAAAGAACTCCGCTCCGCTAATGTGGCGCTAGTGCCACGGTAAATAAATTTTTAAGGACTACTTTAAATAAATAATGCGATACAATACACCAATCATTCTTGTTCTACTGCTTTCCTTATTAAGTTTGTCTGGCTGTGACCCGCAAACAAGTAAATCTGTTGTTGACACTTCAGTCCTCAAAACCGATGTCCATGCAAAAAAACTTTATCAGGCAGGGGATTATTATGCTGCTGCTGAAGAATTCTTGGCGCTGGCAGAATTAGACCCCCATAATAAAATCAAGTATCAGCTTGGCGCTGTAGATGCCTTGATCAAAAACCAAGAAATTGATCGCGCCCAACAGATTATTAATTTTCTACCACAGGAAAAATTAAGTAATGTTCAGGGTATTCTTAAAAAGATCTATCAAGCTCAGATTCTTCTGACAAACGACGAGATTGATGCCGCCTATAAGCAATTGAATATTATTCTCCCTTCTGCAATACCCAGATCTATACTTGCCAAATTTTATGAAACACATGCATCAATATTGCACCTGAAAAAAGAATATTTTGCCGCTGCCAAAGAACGCATTTTTTTAAGTTCCTATCTTGATGGCGCTGAGGAGATTTCTAATAATTATCAGAATATTTGGCAAAATTTATCCCAATTATCCCCGAGTGAACTTGATAGCTACCGAACAGATAACGCTGGAATTCTCACCAGTTGGCTAAAACTTGCCATCATCAACAAGACTATGTCACAAAACATGGTGAACCTTAAAGCCTCAATCGCAGCATGGCAACAAAGATATCCTGACCATCCTGCCTTGATCGATATTATTCCAAAAATTATCAACAGCTCCGAAATACTGGCAGAACGACCTTCACAAGTCGCTCTACTTCTACCTTTCACGGGAAGATATAAAGATGCTTCTATTGCTATACGTGAAGGCTTCATGGCGGCATGGTATGCATCAATAGATGATAAACCGATCATAAAAATTTATAACACTGACATCGATAATGTTGTTGCAAGATACGCGCAGGCCATTGGCGAAGGTGCTAATTTTGTCGTTGGTCCATTACAAAAATCAGCCATTAGCAAACTAATTGAGCAGAGCGATATTGCAGTCACGACCTTGGTGCTTAACCAATATGATGGCGAACATGATATTACAAACACCTTGAGGCCTTCTCCACTGCCTACATTGATACAGTTCGGCCTATCTCCTATAGAAGAAGCCAGACAAGTGGCGGAACGTGCATGGTTTGACGGACGTGCCAGGGCAATCAGCATTACCACAGGAGACGAACGAAGCCGACGTATTCATAATGCCTTTGCATCACACTGGCAGGCATTCGGAGGCATTCTTCTTGAACATGTCAATATCGGACAAGATGTTAAAGAACTGAGAAACCCTATCAAAAATGCCCTTAATATTGATCAAAGTGAACAGCGCAGCAAAATCTTGCGCAATAAATTACAAAGAAGTCTGAAAGCCGAAGTTAGACGCAGGCAAGATGTGGATTTAATCTTCATGGCCGTGCCACCAACGATAGCTAGGCAATTGGTTCCACAATTGCGTTACTACGGGACTGAAGATATATACCTCTATTCCATTTCTAATATTTATACAGGTAATGTAAATGCACGTGAAGACAGTGATATTAATGGTGTCTTGTTTGTTGATATGCCCTGGGTGGTTGATCCGGAGAACGAATATTCCTCATTAAACAGAATGATTGACCGCCATCGGAAACCTGCTCTTTCAGCCTATAACAGACTTTATGCCTTTGGTATCGATGCCTATCGTCTTATCCCTCGATTTGCCGAACTCAGTACGCAGCCAAACCAACAATACGAAGGCAAGACTGGCTATCTCAAGATTAATGAGAAAGGTCAAGTACAAAGAAGACTGGTTTGGGCTCAGTTTGTTGATGGGAAACCAGAATTAACGGACATAACTAGTTTGAATTAATGCCTAAAAATTCAAAGAAGACTTCTTATCAACGAGGGCGTTGGGCTGAACAGACAGCACTGGAATATCTCTTAACTAACAATCTCAAACTGCTGGATAAAAATTTCAGATCAGCATTTGGTGAAATTGATCTGGTTATGCAGGATAAAAATATCATCCTGTTTATTGAAGTTCGCTATAGATCCAATAATCACTTTCATACTCCTCTGGAATCCATTAACAAGAAAAAATGTGATCGCGTTATATCTACCAGCCACCAATACCTCTCTGAAAATCGTAACGCCTTACAACTGGATTGCAGGTTTGATGTTGTTACCTTATCTGGCTCACAAGAAACTCCAACGATTGAGTGGATTAAAAACGCATTTCAGGCATAATCTTGCGCAATGATAAATAAACGCCTTGGCTAACAACATTATGGACCCTATCCAAAGAGTAAAAGAAATTTTTAGTGAAAGTATTCAGGTCAAAATAGAAGCTACTGAAATACTCGCGCCTGTTATTGTTGTTGCCGCAGAAACTATGAAAAATTGTTTACTAAATGAACACAAGATCCTATCTTGTGGCAATGGTGGTTCTGCTGCTGATGCCCAACATTTTTCCTCAGAAATGTTAAACCGCTTCGAAATGGAACGTCCTGGGTTACCAGCAATTGCATTAACAGCTGATATACCAACCATTACCTCTATCGCCAATGATTACCAGTACGCTGAAATATTTTCCAAACAAATACGAGCCCTTGGGCAAACAGGAGATATTTTGCTAGCATTCAGCACCAGTGGAGAATCTCATAATATTGTTCACGCGATTGATGCAGCCCATGATCGTAATATGACTGTCATTGCATTAACTGGCCGTGAAGGGGGACAAATAGCCGACATGATAAAATCCGCTGACTTTGAACTTCGTGTCCCTAGCTGGTCTACTGCGAGAATACAGGAAGTGCACATTATGATTATTCATTCCCTGTGCGATTTAATTGACCGTCATCTACTTGGCCATGAATAAAGCAATATTTAGGAGTAAGAGAGAAAATGAATTTTAGCAAAAAATCAATTTTTATTTCATTAATATCACTATTACTTTCTGGATGTGTTGCTGGGGTTGTCGGTGTCGGTGCAGCGGCGGGAACAACTGCCTCTGTTGCTCATGATCGACGAACAACCGGCACTTTCGTCGAAGATGAAGCTATAGAACTAAAAGCAATCAAGAAATTTTTCTCTGACAAAGAAATCAGTGACACTTCACACATAAATGCAATTAGCTACAACACAGTTGTACTGATCACTGGTGAAACACCAAGTGAAGATATTAGAAATCGCATCGTTAACATTGTCAGAGATATTCCAAAGGTCACTCATGTTTATGATGAACTAACCATCGCAGCACCTAGTTCATGGACAAGTCGTAGCAGTGATAGTCTAATCACCGCAAAAGTAAAGACTAAACTACTTACACTTGAGGGCATGAATGGAATACGTACAAAGGTCGTCACCGAGAAAGGGATTGTTTATTTAATGGGGCTATTAACTAGAGCTGAATCTGATAAAGCCACTAGCGAGGCTCAACAGACCGGTGGAGTACAAAAAGTAGTAAAGCTTTTTCAATATATCGACTAGGTAGTCGTTAAAATATCCTTTATTACAACGTACACTCCTACTTAACAACTGTAATCTGGCTTCTTGTTCTTTACTCTGGGTATTACTAAACCAGTATGCCTCGCATTTCTTTCTCTGCATCTGAAAGACTTACCTGAAAAGTCTCCCTTTTAAAAAGCCTGTCTTCATACTCTTTAAGTGGATAAGCCGATGCTGGGAGCTTAACGCCATATTCTGGCAAACGCCATAACAAGGGAGACATGCAACAATCGACCAAGGTATATTCATCAGACATAAAATATGGCTTATGTATAAATGCTGGCGCAATCGCAGTCAAATTATCTTTCATGGCCTTTCGTGCATTGCTAACTTTCGTGCTATCCGATGATTCAATATCATCAATCAAGGAATATAAATCTTTCAAAACACGGAAACGTAACTGACGATTACCAGCCCTGACTACAGGGTCTACCGGCAACAAAGGCGGATGAGGAAACCTTTCATCAAGATACTCCATAATGATCTGTTCATCATACAAAACCAGATCTCTGTCTATCAATGTCAAAACAGAATTATATGGATTAATTTCAGTCAATGTTTCAGGTCTGTCACCATCCTCGACATAATTAATTTCAACACTAATATCTTTTTCAGCCAAAACCAATCGCACGCAATGACCTGCGGGACTGATAGTATCTGAATACAACACCATTATAGAACGCCCATTGGCTATACTCACTATAACTTCTCCTGATAAATAACTATTTTGATCACAATTGATTGCAACTAACGATTAATGAATGTCCTTCCAATACTCTTTCTTAAGCAGATAGACGATAACGAGAAGCACTAGTAGATATAAAATGACGATGATGCCAGTGCTCTTGCGCTGTATTTGAGCAGGCTCACCAATATAGACAAGAAAGTTAACTAAGTCGTTGACCGTATTCTTATATCCACCACTGTCCAATGTCCCAGGAGTTTCCAGTTCCAGATGATCGATCACTTCCTGTTGCGTACCATCTTCTTTCCTGATCGTCTTAAAAACAGGTTTTTGCATCCCCTGCAACTCCCACAATACGTGCGGCATCGCCACATCTTTAAATGCCAGATTGTTAACACCGAAGGGTCTGGAATCATCGCGGTAAAATGTCATAAAGTAAGTAGCCAACCAATCCGCACCTCTTGAACGAGCGATCACTGATAAGTCTGGTGCTGCGGTACCGAAAAATCTCTCGGCATCTTTTTTTTGCATGGCAATCGTCATGGTGTCACCGCTTTTCTCTGTACCAAACATCAGGTTGCTCAGCAGAATTGATTCTTCAATCCCTAAATCTTCACCCATGCGGTTATAGCGCATATAGGCGGCTGAATGACAGCCCATACAATAGTTCACAAAGACCTTCGCGCCACGTTGCAACGAAGCCTTATCTGTCACATCCACATCTGCCTTGAAACGAGGATGGTCAGCCGATGTCGCCGACACGGCTAATGGCCAAACCAGTGCGCCAATAAGTAAAATGATTATAGGTCTCACCTTAAGTCACCCTATCCGGAACAGGTTTATCTGTGTCATTTGCCGTATAAAAAGGCATTAACAAAAAGAACAAAAAATAGATAACTGCAAAAATTCTGGATGCCATTGTCACGCCGGGTGTCGCAACCTGCATTCCCAGATAACCCAGACCAATAAAAGTAATGACAAACATTGTCAGTGCAGCTTTATATTTCCAACCACGGTAACGAATTGATCTTACTGGACTTCGATCCAACCATGGCAACGTCATAAAGATCAAAGTGGAGGCACCCATGGCCACAACGCCCAACAGCTTGTCTGGAACTGCGCGTAAGATGGCATAGAATGGCGTGAAGTACCATACTGGCGCAATATGCTCAGGTGTCTTCAGTGGATCTGCCGGAACAAAATTTGCGTGCTCCAGAAAATAGCCGCCCATCTCAGGATTAAAAAACACCACCAGACAGAAGAATATTAGAAAGACCACTACTCCCACAATATCTTTTATTGTGTAATAAGGATGAAAAGGAATGCCATCCAGAGGCACACCATTGGCATCTTTACATTTCTTAATTTCCACGCCATCGGGGTTGTTAGAGCCGACTTCATGCAGCGCAAATATATGTAAACCCACTAGCCCGCAAAGCACCAACGGCACAGCAATAACATGAAAAGAGAAAAAGCGGTTTAATGTCACATCAGAGACGACATAATCACCTCGAATCCATTCAGCCAATTCAGGGCCGACAAAGGGTATCGCACCAAATAATGAAATAATTACTTGGGCACCCCAATAAGACATTTGCCCCCAAGGCAGTAAGTAACCGAAAAATGCTTCAGCCATGAGAACCAGATAAATAAACATCCCTGTCAGCCATAGAAGTTCTCTTGGTCGCTTGAAAGAGCCATATAACAAACCTCTAAACATATGCAGGTAGACCACCACAAAGAATGCAGATGCCCCTGTTGAATGCATGTAGCGAATCCACCAGCCCCAATCAACATCACGCATAATGTATTCCACAGAAGCAAACGCACCTTCGGCAGATGGTTTGTAATTCATAGTTAGCCAGATACCCGTGACAATCTGAATCACGAGAACCAGCAATGCCAGAGAACCAAAGTAATACCAAAAATTAAAATTCTTCGGTGCGTAGTACTGGGCAAGATGCTCATTCCAGATCTTGGTCAGCGGAAAACGATTATCAATCCAACCTAGGGTACCATTCATCAGCTTCATGCCATTATTCATAAGCTTGCTCATGAGTTCCCCCTCTGACCATTAGTAGCTGAATCATCGCCGATCAATATGGTTGTTTCATTGATGAACTGGTGTTTCGGTACCGCTAAATTTGTCGGGGCTGGCACACCTTTGAAAACACGCCCAGCCAGGTCAAATTTAGAGCCATGGCACGGACAGAAGAAACCGCCTTTCCAATCTGCGCCAAAATTATGCGCCTCATTCCTTGCAAGATAGTTTGGTGAACAACCAAGATGCGTGCAAAGTCCTACAACCACCAAAAAATCCGGATTGACAGAACGATGAGCATTTTTCGCATACTCAGGCTGTTTTTCAACAGCTGATTCCGGGTCGCGTAACATATCCGTCATTTCAGAGAGTTCTGCTACTGATTCTTCACTTCTACGCAAAATCCAGACTGGCTTTCCCCTCCATTTAACCGTCTTTCTTTCGCCTGGCTTCAATCCAGCAACATTCACCTCAACTGGGCCGCCAATTGCCTTGGTCTTTGCGCTTGGTGATAAAGTAGATACAAATGGTACGGCAGTCGCTAAAACACCCGCGCCACCAACAACAGTCGCCGCAGATGTAAGAAAATGACGCCTCTTTTTATCTATACCATTATTTTGGCCATCGTCTTGCATATCACTCACCCCAAAATATTCCTAAATATTCAAGTTACTACTAATTTTATCCCAGTTCGGTAGTATACATGTTATGTCAAGCCTATTACCTAAAAAACGATTAATTTTTGCCCACTAATCAGCTTTATATTTTGTAACAAAACCCAGACAATGAATTTAAAACAAACACTGACTTTTGTTGCCCAGTCTATTGTTATCGGCCTCGCAGCAGCAGCCCTTGTTTTATTGTTAGTACCAGGCATTCTGTCTATTAATTCAGCCAAACAAGTCGTTTCGTATCGCACAGCAATAGAGATCGCCGCTCCTGCAGTAGTGAATATTTATTCGGCCAAAACGATCACTCAACCTAAAAATTCAATCCCTCAGGATCCACCATTCAGACAATTCTTTGACAAATCCTCTCAAGATAGTCATGCCTCAAGAGATTCCAGAAAAAGAATAGACAGTAAGGGCTCGGGAGTCATTATGGACACGAATGGTCATGTCCTCACTAATGCGCATGTCATACAAGGGGCTGAGGAAATTTTTGTCGTCTTACGTGACGGCCGTGAAACGGTTGCCAGAACTATCGGCATTGACAGTGATACTGATTTAGCCGTCCTGCAGATTGGCCTAGACAATCTTCCTATCATCCCCATTGGCGACTCCAACCAATTACGAGTAGGTGATGTCGTTCTTGCCATTGGCAACCCTTATGATTTTGGACAAACCGTTACTCAGGGGATTATCAGTGCCACTGGTAGAAAACGACTGGGTATTACAACTTTCGATAATTTCATCCAGACCGATGCAGATATAAACCCGGGTAATTCAGGTGGTGCACTTATCTCTTCTCAAGGCAACCTTCTTGGTATTAACACCGCAATCTATTCAACCACTGGTGGTTCTCAAGGTATCGGTCTGGCAACACCAGTCAATGCAGCACTAGAAGTCATGCGACAATTGATCAGCAATGGAAGAGTTGTTCGCGGCTGGATTGGTATTCGAGCACAACCCCTGCCCGCAGACATTGCCAACGCTATGGGTCTGATGAAAGGTGGAGCGCTTGTTTCGGGCGTACTACAAGGAGGCCCTGCCGATATCGCCAACATCAACCCTGGTGATGTGATCACCAAGATTCAGGGGCAGGATATTATCGACCCACGACAAGTCATTGATACTATCGCCAAAATTGCGCCTGCTTCTAAGATTGAAATGACCATTATCCGAGACTGGAAAGAATTGAAGATTAATGCAGTTGTGACGCAGAGACCACATATTAAGAGGGGTTAGGTAAGAATGGTTTCGCCTTTAATTTATGAGAGCACCCGCAGGACACGAACGCAGTTTTCTTTTGGATGCCTTATCTTTGGTCTCTACAAAGAAAAGTATCACGCCTAAAGCAGCTCTGGTTTAATCAATTGTTGCAAGTGCTCTTCTACAGCAGGTTTTTTGGGCGTAAACATATATAAATCAGGGCTTGATTCGATATTTTGCAGAGCGTGCGTGCGCTGTCAACCCTTCCCCATGCGCCAACACAAAAGCTGTCGATGCCAATGATGACGCAGACTGCTCTGTACACATAATGACTGAGGAGCGTTTCTGAAAATCGTACACCCCCAAAGGAGAAGAAAATCTGGCAGTGCGTGCTGTCGGCAAGACGTGATTGGGTCCTGCACAATAATCACCCAGAGCTTCCGCCGCATATTGCCCCATAAAGATAGCGCCAGCATGACGAATTCTGGGTAACAATGATTCTGGAGCAGCGACACAAAGCTGCAGATGCTCCGGCGCGACTTGGTTGACAAGCTCAATGGCTTCGTCAACATCTTTAACCAGAATCAAGGCGCCATTTTTATCAAGTGAGCCTTTGATAATGTCTTTACGCTCCATCTCTGGCAATAAGCGATAGATACTTTCCTCAACTGCATCAAGAAACTCAACTTTAGGACAAACCAAAATGGAACAGGCCTCTTCGTCATGTTCTGCCTGAGCAAATAAATCCATCGCCACCCAGTCCGGATAACCTTCCCCATCACTGACAATAAGCACTTCCGATGGACCTGCAATCATATCGATGCCCACAGCACCAAAGACCTGTCTCTTGGCGGTCGCCACATAAATGTTTCCCGGCCCAACGATCTTGTCCACCTTTGGCACAGAAGCAGTTCCATAGGCAAGCGCCGCCACTGCCTGTGCCCCGCCAATGGAAAATACCTTGCTGACACCAGAAATTGCTGCTGCTGCCAGAACCATCTGATTTTTTTCACCCTTAGACGTTGGCACGACCATAATGATCTCAGACACACCTGCGACATGGGCAGGGATTGCATTCATAAGTACAGATGAAGGATAGGCTGCCTTGCCGCCGGGCACATAGATACCAACGCTGTCCAAAGGCATGACCTGCTGGCCTAATGTATTCCCTTCTTTATCTTCATATAACCATGATTCCATTTTCTGCCTTTCATGGTATTCCCGCACCCTGATTGCTGCATGCTCCAGTCCTTCGCGGATTTCAGTCGGAATTGCTGCTAAAGCTGTTGCAAGTTCTGACGTTGGAATTTCAATTTCATCAAGATTGGCATCACGTTCATCAAAACGATTGGTGTATTCCAGCAGCGCTTCATCACCGCGTGTTCTGACATCAGTCAGGATAGCTTCGACGGTTCGACTAATTTCTACAGTAGGTTCATCTGTATTAGCAAGCAATGACTCTAACTGTTCATTAAAAACAGTATCAGAACTATTCAAACGGCGGAGTTTCATTTTGCTTTTACAACTTCTGTCAATTTTTCTATCATTGGCTTAATGAGATCATTTTTCATCTTCATCGCACCTTTGTTGACAATCAATCTGGAACTGATGTCTGCAACGATTTCGACTTCGACAAGACCATTGGCCTTCAAAGTATTACCTGTATCAACCAGATCAACAATCTGATCGGCGAGGCCCAGCGCTGGTGCAAGCTCCATGGAGCCATACAACTTGATAATTTCAACTTGCTGTTCCTGACTGGCAAAATAATTACGTGCGATATTTACGTATTTAGTGGCAATACGTTTTCTATCGCCTTTATTTTCTTTTTTGGATTTTTTTAGTTCCGCAATCACCATCTTGCACTGAGAAATTTTCAAATCAAGCGGTTCATATAGTCCATTGCTGCCATATTCCAACAGGGTATCTTTGCCGGCAATACCAATATCCGTCGCACCGTATTCCACGTAGGTAGGGACATCTGTTGCCCTAACGATAATAATCTTTACATCGGGGCGATTTGTTTCCAGAATCAATTTGCGCGTTGCCTCCGGTGCCTTGACAGGATAAATATCCAGCTCAGCCAATAGTGGCATGGCATCTTTGAATATGCGCCCCTTTGAGACAGCGATTGTAATGTTATTCGACATTGATCAAACTTCCCGAATTAAATACACCACCAAAATCATGCGACTCTGCGTATATAAGCGCCGAGCTGCGTCAGCTTTTCCTCAATCGTTTCGTAACCTCTATCAATATGATAGATGCGATCAACCACCGTGTCTCCATTTGCAACTAAGCCGGCTAAAACCAGACTCGCCGATGCACGTAAATCAGTCGCCATGACTGGTGCGCCTGCCAGACTCTCAACACCACTACTGATTACAGTATTGCCTTCCAGCTTCAGATCAGCCCCCATCCGTTGTAACTCCTGCACATGCATGAATCGATTCTCAAAGACTGATTCCGTAATCACGCTGCTGCCTGTTGCGATACAGTTCATTGCTGTAAATTGCGCCTGCATATCTGTAGGGAAACCCGGAAAAGGCACCGTATGAATGTCGACTGCTTTAGGCCGTCGTCCACCCATATCCAGAGTAACGGTATCCCCATCAACATCGATGCTGGCTCCTGCCTCCGTTAATTTCGAGAGCACTGCATCAAGCAAATCTGGCTTGGTATTTTTTAATTTTATTTTACCGCCAGTCATTGCTGCTGCTACCAGATAAGTCCCTGTTTCAATCCTGTCTGGCATAATTTCATAAGTTGTACCAGAGAGTTTTTCCACGCCTTCAATTTCTATTATATCTGTCCCTGCACCTTTAATTTTTGCACCCATGCTGTTCAAACAATATGCCAGATCAGAAACTTCGGGTTCACGAGCAGCATTCTTAAGGACAGTGATTCCTTCTGCTAAAGCTGCTGCCATCATCAAATTTTCCGTGCCAGTCACCGTGACCAGATCCATCGTCAGGCGCACACCCTTTAATCTTTTTGCCGTCGCACGGATATAACCATTTTCGACCTGAATGTCAGCACCCATAGAGCGCAAACCCTGCAGATGTATATTTACAGGTCTTGAACCAATGGCGCAGCCCCCGGGCAGTGAAACATCGGCTTTGCCATATTTCGTCAACAGTGGCCCCAAAACCAAAATTGATGACCGCATGGTCTTCACCAACTCATAAGGGGCAAAAAACTCCTTGATTTTGGTGCTATCAATTTCGAGATTCATATGCTCGTCAATGGTCAACTCTGAACCCATTTGCACCAGTAAGCTTATGGTCGTTGTAATATCATGCAAATGCGGCACATTACTAATGTTGACGGGACCATCAGCCAGCAGTGTGGCAGCCAGAATAGGCAAAGCTGCATTCTTCGCGCCAGAAATAAAAATTTCACCTTCTAGTGGTCGCCCACCTTTTATCATCAACTTATCCATATTCTTAAATATTTGTCAGCCTATTAAATCCCTCGGTGAGCCCCCCACAGCTCTTTCTGTTGTTGCCATTCTTCATTGGTATATGTATTGATTGATATAGCATGTATATCGCCGCCGACCTTACCACCCAGAGCCTGATAAACTAGCTGGTGCTGTTGCACCATGTTTTTACCTACGAAATCATCACTCACTACGATTGCCTGGAAATGACGGCCATCGCCTTCAACAAATACCTCACAATCAGCAAACCCCTGCTCGATCTTCTCCTTGATTTCTTCAAGCTGCATACGCCCCCCACAAGACCTGATAAAAACAAGACCTGATAAAAAATAGGAATGGTCAAACAGAAAAACCACCCTGCCGATAAAAAGCAGACCAGTTTACATGATTAAAGCACTTATGCCGGCAAGAAAAACCCTTAAATACTACTATTTATAAAGAAACAGCGAAAAAAATAATGTCAGTTAGAAACCGTATTTCCCCCAGTATTGATCATTCTGGTATTGATCATTCTGGTATTGAGCCGCTGACCGTTCTGGCATTGATCATCGTTGCGTTTTTACGTGACAACTTGCTGATCAGGGAATCAAGCCCAGTTTTTCTGATTTCTGAGGCAAATGAACCTCGATAAGTCGAAACTAGACTCAAACCATTGACGACGACATCAACGACTTTCCATTTACCACCACTAACGTGCATACGGTAATCGATCGGCACATCCTTCGCTCTATCTTGATTGACCTTTGTCTTCACCACCACCAGATTTGAACTAGGACTTTTTTCTGCTGGCAAATACTCGATTGATTGCTTCGAGTATTCCAACAAGGCCTTGACATAAGTCCGAACCAGCAAAGTCCTGAACTCACTGATAAACTGTTCCCGCTGAGCTCCTGAGGCACTACGCCAGCTCTTTTTACCCAAAACCCATTTAGACATACTGACAAAATCAAAGCGAGGAATGACCAACTCATTAACCAGACCGTAGATTTTACTGGGATCAGCATTGATCGCCTCCCGCTCATTCGTCAGTCGTTCAAGCACCGCATCCACTGTACTCACAACCACTTCTTCAGCCGTCTGAATGGCTGCTTGCGCTATGTTGAATGAAAGAATCAACCACACACAAGCTATTAGAGATATTGTTTTTCTCATTGTGTTTTCTCTACTCTTTAAATTTCCCATCTTGTTAAACTTCCCATAAAAATTACCAGTCTACCCGTCCCTGATCTAGCCCAATTGAGACAGCATTCTAATTAGTTCCACTGATAAATAAAAGGTTTCTATACCAGCAAAATAATACCAGATTTGACCGCATATCGTCTAAACCACGTCTGTCGTTGCAAACAACGGGGTCGACAATTGCTCCTGCAGGTGATGGACAGGATGTCCAAGCAGGTAAAGTAGTGGCGCTTGATGCTAGTGGCTCTACTGAGCCCAATATTAGACATACTCAGTATTAATTCAACTCGTTTATGGGAAAAAATTGCTGATCCGACAATAAGTCATAGCGCGGTAATAAACGGACAAACGCAAAACATTGATGGTCTTGCTGATCCTGATTGGACTCGGTTTCTGCTCGCAACCGCTCCTGCCAGATGCGCTGCCAACCCTGCTGCCGCAATAAAGATAGCGCACCCTCTTTGCTCGGCATCCTGAACATAGTCACGGGTCGCTTCAGGAGCGCGGTGTGCGGAAGTGATTTTTGCTTCCCAGGGAATATTCAATTTTTCCAGCACCTGAAATGTAGATCGCATCACCGGTAAATCTGAACCAGAGCCGACTAAAACGGCGACGAATGGTTTTGTCATGTTGCTTCTTTCTTAGGTCCCTTAAACTTTTTTTAATCAAAGATTTAATCTTTCGGTAGTGTAGCGCATCAAGAGCAACGAGGAGTACTAGACTCCTCGTTGTTAGCCCAAAGCAGTAATGCCCCTTTTTGCATATCTTTATCGCCCAAACTTAATTGCATGGAATACGCCAATGGGACGACCCGCTATGATCTTTACCCGTTCTACGAGGGCGGTTGGCAGTTGAAGCAATCAGCCGGTGGATTGGATGATTTTCAATCACATTACAACGCCGTGGTAAACTGGTGACCATACGATTCACTGGATTGGCAACCACGTTTGAGCATCAGAATCTTAGGATTCATTTTTTATGTTTCCATCGTGGGGCTGGTATTAAACAAAACTTTTATCCTTAACCATTTTCTTTTCTTTATCAAAAAACTCACCAAACCCGAGCAGACCATCAACGTGCCAAAAAAAACTCAGAATCAGTAGCACGGCGACATAGGCAGTGGGCAGGTTATGCCCAGTGTGCAACGGCACCAGAATGGAATAAAATTTTTCGCCCAATGCTAAATCGTGGAATAGAATCACCTCCACCAATTGCGAGGATTGTTTGTCGATTTTGGCTTTGCTGCCGGTCAGACCTAGCCAATCGCCCAATGTATGAAACCTGAGTTCTAGTATCTGTTGGCTGGTATCATCGACTGTCTGACGCGGAAATCGAATCTGATTCAGCTTCGCGCCTGCTGGCATTTGTGCGTAAGCAGCTTGCATCCATGAGTGCCAATTAGCGTCGATAGATATTGGCTCAACAGAGGATACAGGTTCGCTTTCGACCCCGAATAGCTGTTGGGTAAAGGCGCGATATGCGATGGAAGCCCCGGTAAGTGTCAGCAACAGAATTACGACCAATACCACTACGCCATTGGACATATGACTGTAGTAGAAATGCTGTCTTTTTTTTCCACGTGGCACCAAGTCTTGTATGGCAAATGACCTGCGTAGTGGCCACCATAACCACAGCCCCAACAGACTAATTGCTGATGCGATCAGTCCCACCCATGCAACGTAGTGCTTGCCCTCTACGCCGAGAATTTTTTCTTTTTTCAGCAAAAAATTGCGATGTAGTTGTAATACAGTATGGAAAAAGCCTTCGTTATTACTTTGCCAGTACATTGCCTGATCAATTTGATCGATAGGCAATATCCAACGTTCGCCCTGCCCCTCACTTGGTAGTAGGGCCTATCTTTCGACGGTAGGATAATCCGCTGAATGCCTTCTTTTTCTTTGATAATGATGGACAATACCCGCGCGTCTTCCTCTATGCTGGTAGAGCGGTAAAGATAGCCAGCCTTAGTGAGCGCATGTTCGGCACGTGCCAGCAGTTCATCCACCGCCGTGAGGCAACCAGTACCGAAAGTAACCACAAACAACATACCGAGCGGGAAGCCAAGCCAGCGATGCAGCGTGGAAAGTATTTTTTTCATCTGACGGTTGCTACAGGCGCACCAGATTCTCAAGAAACCGGATATTAGTCAACACATCGCCACGGTTGGGATTAGCACGAGCCATTGCGCGCAACAAACGCAGTGCTTCGCTGTAATTCTGCCGATCTATTTCCAGTTGAGCGCGCCCTAATAACGCCCTATCCTTAAACAGTGGCAAAGATTCGGCGCGTGCGTAATATAAGGACGGCTCGTTCGCTTTGATTTTTGTCCCGCAGCAATGTAGCCAATGCCAACAAGGCTTCGCCATTAGCGGGGTCGGCAATGATAGCCGCTTGCAAATATTTATGTGCGGATTTATGTTTATTGCCAGACAGCGCAAGCTGGGCTTGATAAACGGCAAAGCGGGAACGGTAACTGGCGGGTAATTTAACCTTGCTACGATTCAGCGAGCTAATCAAACTACCCAGTTGATGCCAGTCTTCCTGAAATACCAGCCACGCAGCAATCTGTTCAATCACATCGATTTTATCGGCTTTCAGCAGTGTGCTCATGTGTCCGCCCAACAGCTCAACGGCTCTACGGGGGCTGCCTCCCTGTATGTGCAGTTGTGCGGTGGTGGCAATATTATCAGCATCTTTTACGCCCAGTTGCAACGCGGTTTCAAGACTGGCAATAGCCTGTTGTGGGCGTTCCTGTTTTAATGCAATTTGCCCCCTTTGTAACCACAGGTCGGCATTATTGGGATTGTTTTTCAGCAATTCTTCCACGAGTGCCTGAGCCTGTTCGAAGGCTTGGCTCCGAATCAGCGCGTAAAGAAGTCCTTGGCGCCATTGGTCATTATCCGCATCCAGAAACAGTGCATATTGGTAACCCGCCACCGCACTAGCGGCATAACTCAGTTGCAGATTAACAAAAGCCAGTTGTCCATAGACCTGGGCATCGGCCACACCCATCTCAATACTGCGAGTCAAATGTTGGCGCGCCGGTTTATATTGTTTTTCAATCAGATACACCATGCTTAAACTGCGGTGCGCCGATGCCAGATTCGGCATAGCATCCAAGGCCGCTTGCAGTGCTTGCTTCGCCTCTTGATAGCGTTTCAGGCTCAGCAGCACCTGTTCGCGCAACAGACGTAGTGCCGCGCTATCATTGGCGATATCGCGCCTATCAAAAGCCTGCCCGATGGAGACGTGGTCCTGAGCCGCCAACAGCGGCTGAATAGAACGGGCAAATTTACTCTCGCCAGGCGCCAGTTGCGCCTCGGTTGCACCGAAGGGTCGGTTCTCTAACAAAAACTCCCATCTGGGCGCATTCAGTTTGATGTTGATGTCTGCCCAACAGGGTAATGTCAGCGACATTGCCAGAAAAAACGACAGAATTTCGATACTGGTTTTTATTTTCATACGACTATCTCATGCTCTTATGATTTAATGTTGATCGGCCATATAAATCGCGCCCGCACGGACTCGTTGTCTTTTTTAGGGGCCGTAAAGCGACTGCTTCGCACTAGGCGTTGAATCTCTGCCATGAGTTCGGGATGCGGGTTTTCGATAATATTCACTAGCGTCACTTGACCCTTCTCGTCAATGACCACATCCAGTTTCACTAACACCCGCTTGATGCCTTTGCGCCTCAGACTCTTGGGGAAGGTCACCTGTAACGGTGTCAACAGATTGGGCAGTCCGTCCAACTGCTTTAAATCAAAGGCATTCCAGTCAACCTCCAACGATTGCCACTCGGTTTGTTGGATGTCAACGGTGGGAATATCCGGCTTAATCGGTTCTATTTCCTGTTTCACGTCGATCCTGGGAATCGCCACTCCAGCCCCCGGCACCTGCAAACTTATCTGTGTTTCAACCACCTGTTGTTGCATTGGCGGCGGCGGCGGTGGTGGTGGCAAAGTCAGCGTTACTTCCCGTACTTCAATCTTGTTTGGCAAACTGGTGGGCAGCCAATGACCGAGCCATAAGACAGATAACGCCAATGACAATATCATCAGACTCAATATGCTGGCATGGATTTGGTGTTTGACAGACCAACGCACATGTCGCGGGTTCGGAATATGACTAACAGACACGGTTTACTCCTCTATGGATTGAGAGCAGCGAGGTTGACCGTTTCAGCACCCGCCAATTTAGCCGCATCAATCACTTCCAGAAGCAATTCAGTAGGCACCGCTTTATCGGCCTGAATCACTACCGGTCGAGGCTCACGGCGTTGCGATTGCTCCACCGTGCCGCGCACACCAGCGACACCAATGTTGCTGCCATCGTAATACACATCACCGTCTGTTCCAGTTTTTGCGCGGATATGGCTTGAGGCTTATCTACCTTTACGCCGGTTTCCTTGACAAACACCGTGGTAACGATAAAGAAAATCAGCAAAATAAACACCACATCCAACAGTGGCGACATATCAATGGTGTGGGGGTGTTTTTGCTGCAAACGGCGTTGCAGTCGAATTGGCATCGTATTTATCTGGTTATTTCAGGGGTAATATGCTGCAAAAATTGGCTCGAAGAATAGGCCACCCAAAACTGCAACAGCCAGCATAGATTGTGCTGCAGCAATCTGAGCATCGCGCTCACTATCCTCTTCAGCCTCATCGGCTTTACTGAGCAGAATCGCAAAACTTTCCAGTTCGTTGTAATAAGATTTGGCGCGACGGGAAAGCACTGCATTGAGAATCAGCGCGGGAATCGCCACCACCAGCCCCATCTCGGTGGTCACCAAGGCCTGAGAAATACCGCCGGACACCACCTCCGGTTCGCCAGTTCCGAACAGCGTCATCATTTTAAAAGTTTCGATCATGCCACTGACGGTACCGAGCAGCCCCAGTAACGGTGACACGGATGCAATAACAGCGATGGCACCTATCCAGCGTTCCAGCCTATATTTGTCATCCTGCAACTGCATAAATAACTGGTCATCGCGTTGACGAAGCGAGTGATTATTGCGGGCAACGCGTTGATGGTCTCGACCTAAGTGTCGTAGGTCAAGTTACCGACGAATTTTCCGTTACTGCCGCCTACACCTATCAGGACAGCAAAGTGGTCAAGGCCGAAGGTGAGGACAAGGCGCAGGAAGGTAATCCATTGGCGCGTACGCCGAAACACTCCTTCAACGCATGGGGTCGCTACGACTTCAGCGATAATTTGGTCTTGGGTCTGGGTTTGCAATATGTCGGCGAACGCTATAACAGCTCAAGTCCTGGTTCTCGCGAAAAAGCCGATGATTACTTAACCTGGGACATGATGGCATCCTACCGAATCAATAGCCAATGGGGCGTACAAATTAATGGTAGCAATCTGACCAATGAGGAATATGCCGATGTGCTGGGTGGCGGACACTTTGTGCCAGGCGAAGGACGTTATATTTCGCTAAGCACGTCATACTCATTTTAATGATTCATGTCATGGCAGCACAAGGACGTGCCACGATAACGCTCCATATCAATTCGGGACATCATTTATTGCGTGAAGCAAATGCCACCCGATTTATGTTATCTAAGAATCAAGCAGCACACGCCTGAGACTGTGCAAAAATCTCCTGCCAAGCCGTGTTACATATGGAAAACCCTGGCGGGTTTGGCTGTTTTACTGGGTTCCTGCTTCCGCAGGAACGACGAATGTTGGTTTCTTGCACAGTATCACCTGCAAGACTCCGCTTAGCAAAGAATTTTTATTGAACATCTCATCATTAGAAACTATTATTTAGATTGGAAATAACCCATGTTATTAAAAATTCCACAGGTGCTTTCCGAAGCACAATTACAACAGGCAAAAAACCTTTTGTTAGAAGCCGACTGGACTGATGGTAGTGTAACCGCGGGCTATCAAAGCAGCAAAGCCAAAAATAATTTACAGTTGCCAGAAGGCTCTGATGTCGCCATTAAATTGGGTGATATGATTTTGGCGGCTTTGGCACAAAATAATTTGTTTATGTCTGCCGCCTTACCGTTAAAAATATTTCCACCGCTGTTCAATTGCTATCAAGGCGGAGGAAATTTTGGCGTGCATGTCGACAACGCTATCCGCCAAGTTCCAGGGACATACGTCAAAGTACGCACCGATATATCCATGACGCTGTTTCTTTCCGAACCTGATGAATACGAGGGCGGTGAGTTGATGATTGAGGACACCTATGGGTCGCAAAAGGTGAAATTGCCAGCAGGCGACATCGTGCTTTATCCGTCCACCAGCTTACACCGTGTTACACCAGTAACCAAGGGGCGGCGACTGGCCTCATTTTTCTGGCTGCAAAGCATGGTGGGCAGTGATGAAAATCGATCATTACTGTTCGATATGGACATGGCTATTCAGTCTTTGCGTGACAAACTAGATGACTCGCCGGAAATCGTGCGGCTCACCGGCGTTTATCACAACATGATTCGACAGTGGGCTCAAACTTGACGCCATTAATATTAGACAAGTTAGGCAAAAATCCCTGAAACAAAAACCAATCAGCATATTCCAGAGCAACTGGAAAGCAACTCTAATTCAAGCGTAAAAATCTGAAAAAAGCAATGAAATCATATAGTTCCCTCCGTGTGTGTGTAAAGCCCGCTAAATCGTTCCTACAATACATCGTTTCGGCTGCTACTCGCAGCACTCCTCGCCCTTATTGCTATTGCCCCACCGCGGCTTATGTCGCCGATATATACGGTCGTACTGGAGCGGTGCAAACTCAGATTCTCGCCGTACCAAATGTAACCGTAACCGCTTGTGGCAATGCAGATAATGATGAGTTAGCCGGTATTACGTTTTTAAACTTAGCTGTAAGCTTAAGTGCTTCATAGATAATTACCCCCATTAGATAATTACCCCCATTAGATAATTACCCCCATTAGATAATTACCCCCATTAGATAATTGCCCCCTTGGGGGGGGGGGAGATTATCAAAGATTGGGGTTATTAACAGAAGTGCCAGTTTTTTATGGCGAGTTGCTAGCGTCCTGCTGCATGATTAATCAAATGTATCTTTCGATGCCTACGAAAATACCTGCAAAAGCATCTTTATCAAGCTAATTTTTCTCTACATTTGTGCAAAATAATTCTATTATGCGGGCTTATCAAGCAGACCAAGAATAGGTGGCTCAGGGCATGACAGAAGAACAAAAAGACATTGATCAGCAAGAGACACAGGAATGGCTCGAAGCCTTGGAGTCTGTTTTTGAACGTGAAGGTGTCGAACGCGCTCATTTTATTCTTGAACAACTGATTTCCAAGGCACGTAAATCCAATGCCTACCTTCCCTATTCAGCAAACACAGCCTATCTCAATACCATACCACCCACTAAAGAAGAGCGCTCACCGGGCGACCCTGCAATTGAGTGGCGCATACGATCCTTTGTGCGTTGGAATGCCATGGCCATGGTTGTTAAGGCCAACCGTAAAACCGGGGATCTAGGCGGACATATTTCAAGTTTTGCTTCTTCCGCAACCCTATACGATGTTGGTTTTAATCATTTCTTTCACGCCCCCAGTAAAGATCACGGTGGTGATATGCTGTTTTTTCAAGGTCATTCCGCACCGGGGATTTATGCGCGTGCATTTTTGACCGATAGGATTACCGAAAAACAAATGGACAACTTCCGTCAGGAAGTAGATGGCGAAGGCCTATCCTCTTATCCTCATCCATGGCTGATGCCAGATTACTGGCAATTCCCAACCGTTTCCATGGGGCTTGGGCCAATCATGGCCATCTACCAAGCACGGTTTATGCGCTATATGGAAAATCGCGGCTTAAAGAAACCAACAAACCGAAAGGTCTGGGCCTTTATTGGCGACGGTGAAATGGATGAACCAGAATCCATGGGAGGCATTGGTCTTGCTGCACGCGAAAATCTCGACAACCTGATCTTTGTTGTGAACTGTAATTTACAAAGGCTAGATGGCCCTGTGCGTGGTAATGGCAAGATCATTCAAGAATTGGAAGGCGCATTTCGTGGTGCCGGCTGGAATGTCATCAAGGTCATCTGGGGCTCCTATTGGGACCCACTGATCGCCCGTGATACCAAGGGTCTGCTTTACAAGCGTATGGAGGAAGCTGTTGATGGCGAATATCAGGCCTATAAGGCCAATGATGGTGCCTATGTTAGAGAAAAATTCTTTGGTAAGTATCCTGACTTAAAAGCCATGGTCGCCAGTATGACGGATGATGATATCTGGCGACTCAACCGTGGCGGACATGATCCACATAAAGTTTATGCCGCCTATGCCGCTGCAATGAAGCACACCGGACAGCCCACGGTTATTCTTGCAAAAACGGTAAAAGGCTATGGTCTGGGTGAAGCAGGCGAAGGACAAAACGTCAGTCACCAAACAAAAAAAATGGGTGAGAAGGCCCTTAAGCAATTTCGTGATCGTTTTAATATCCCTATTTCTGATGAAGAGATTGCAGATGCACCATATTATCATCCGCCAGAAGATAGCGAAGAGCTTAAATATCTCAAAAAATGTCGTCAGGCATTAGGCGGTTATTTCTTTGGTAAAAGAGAAGCACCTCCCCCGCTTGAAATACCAAGCATAGATATTCATCAAAAATTATTAGATGGCACCGACGAGAGAGAAATTTCAACAACCATGTCATTCGTGCGTATTCTCAATGCGCTACTTAAAGATAAAAATATTGGCAAAAATATTGTACCTATCATTCCTGATGAGGCACGCACCTTTGGCATGGAAGGCATGTTCAGGCAATTAGGTATTTATTCCTGCGTCGGACAACTCTATGAACCCGTTGATCACGATCAGGTCATGTACTATCGCGAAGATATCAAAGGTCAGATACTGGAAGAAGGACTCAATGAAGCTGGCGCTTATTCCTCATGGATTGCTGCGGCAACCTCTTATAAGAATCATGGCATACACATGATTCCTTTTTATATTTATTACTCCATGTTTGGTTTTCAACGTATCGGCGATCTGGCCTGGGCTGGTGGTGACATGCGTTCCAGAGGTTTCCTCCTTGGCGGCACCGCAGGTAGAACCACTCTGAATGGCGAAGGTTTACAACATCAGGATGGTCATAGCCATGTACAGGCATCAATCATTCCAAACTGTGTTGCCTACGATCCAACTTATGCCTATGAGCTTGTCGTCATCATTCAGGATGGCCTGAAGCGCATGTATCAGGATTTTGAAGATATCTTTTATTACATCACCGTCATGAATGAAAATTACCAGCATCCACCAATGCCAGACATGGCAGAAGAAGGCATTCTTAAGGGCATGTATCTACTCAAGCCGGGTGGCAAGAAAAAACCCAAGGTGAAACTCCTGGGTTCAGGAACAATACTGCGTGAGGTAATTGCCGCGGCAGACCTACTCAAAGAAGATTTTGGCGTGTCGTCGGATATCTGGAGTGTCACCAGTTTCAATGAATTACGTCGAGACGGACTGGATGTTCAACGCTGGAATATGCTGCATCCAGATAAAAAACCCAAGACACCTTATGTAACATCTCATCTACCCGATGCAGATTGCCCTGTGATTGCATCAACAGACTATATAAAAGCATATGCCGACCAGATAAGAGAGTTCGTGCCAAGTCGTTATGTCGTATTAGGAACCGATGGTTACGGTCGCAGTGATACTCGAATCAAATTGAGAAAATTCTTCGAAGTCGATCGTTATTATGTCACCGTCGCTGCATTAAAAGCACTGGCTGATGACAAGCTCATTCCTGTAGCTAAAGTTTCAGAAGCGATCAAGAAATATGGCATTGATCCTGATAAACCAAATCCTGTAACGGTTTGAGCTGGTAATAATTTATGGCCAATCCAAAAAAAATCACACTACCTGATATTGGTGACTTCGATGCCGTCGATGTCATTGAGGTGCTCGTAAATGTCGGAGATAGCATTAATCCAGAAGACACAATCATTACGCTGGAAAGTGATAAAGCCACCATGGATATTCCTTCCCCTGCTACAGGCAAAATCACCGAAATTCTAGTTAGCGTTGGCGACTCAATCTCAGAGGGCATACCGCTTTTGTTAATAGACGAGGCTGAGCCTAATGAAGCCCCCAAATTAAAAGAAGAGCCTGAACAAAAAGTCGAAGCAACACCTGCTAAATCAGCTGACCAAACTCCAGCAACGCAGACATCCCCCAAACCTGCTCCAGTCGTTATGGAAACTGCGCAGGCTGTTGGTTGTAGTCGTTCAGAGAAAGCCCATGCGAGTCCTTCTGTACGCCGCTTTGCCAGAGAACTTGGTGTTGATCTTGGGCTGGTCTATGGCAAAGGTTCCAAAGGACGCATTCTGAAGGAGGATGTTAAAGCCTTTACTAAGAGCATGTTGTCTGGAAATAAATTGGGTAGTGGCGGTGCTTTTAGTTTTCCTGAAATTCCGCCAATAGATTTTTCCAAGTTTGGACAAACCGAAATGCAACCACTTAGTCGATTGAAGCGGCTGGGTGGTCAGGCATTACATCGTAGCTGGATCACCATACCTCATGTCACACAATTTGATGAAGCCGATATTTCTGAGCTTGAAAATTTTAGAAAATCCAAACTAAAAACCGCGGAAGCTAAAGGCATTAAATTAACGCTGATTACCTTTTTGATAAAAGCTGCTGTTGTCGCTCTGCAAAAATTTCCGGAATTTAATTCTTCCATTACTGCGGATGGCGAGAATCTGGTTTTGAAAAAATATTTTCATATTGGTATTGCCGTCAATACTAGAAATGGTCTTGTCGTGCCGGTGATTAAAGATGCGGATAAGAAAGGTTTATTTGAAATCGCAGATGAAATTAACCAGCTAGGCGGCAAAGCTCAGGAAGGCAAGCTAAGCCCTGCTGATATGCAAGGAGGATGTTTCACCATTTCCAGTCTCGGCGGTATTGGCGGTACAAACTTCACCCCTATTGTAAATGCGCCCGAAGTTGCCATTTTGGGTATTTCTCGATCTGCCATAAGGCCCGTTTATGAGAATGGAGAATTTGTTCCACGCTTAATGATGCCTTACGCACTGTCATATGATCATCGCGTCATTGACGGTGTTGCTGGTGCTCAATTTACACAATTCCTCGGCACTATCTTGGCTGACATCCGCCACATACTCTTATAAATCATTATGTCTGATATTAGAGAAGTTCTTATTCCTGACATTGGAGATTTTGAATCCGTTGAAATAATTGAAGTCCCTATCAATAATGGCGACAAGATTCAACAGGAAGATACATTAGTCACTTTGGAAAGTGACAAAGCGACTATTGATATTCCTTCTCCATACAGTGGCACAATTAAAAATGTATCCGCCAAGGTTGGCGATAAAGTTTCGCAAGGTGAATTAATTTTAACCCTTGAGCAAGAAAGCGCGACAGAAACAACGGATGCAGCCGCCAAAGACACCGACACACCTAAAGAAGTGCCCGTAAGTAACGAAGAACTTCAAGTGACAAATACCAATATCGAAAAAGGTGATCTACACTGTGAAGTTGTTGTGCTTGGTGGTGGGCCTGGAGGTTATACCGCAGCGTTTCGTGCGGCTGACCTTGGCAAAAAAACTATACTCATTGAGCGTTATGCGACACTGGGCGGTGTCTGTCTTAATGTCGGTTGCATCCCTTCCAAGGCACTGTTACATATCGCCAAAGTCATTGCAGAAATTGACGAATTAAAGACAATGGGTATTGACCTAGGGACATCGAACGTCAATATAAAATCTGTTCGAGAATTTGCCGTCAATATCATCAACAAATTAACTACTGGTCTGAAGGCAATGGCCAAACAGCGTAAAATAGACGTAGTGCATGGCACTGGTAAATTTATTTCTGCAAATATGATTGAGGTTTACGGTAAAAACGGCAAAACAACTATCTCTTTCGAACACGCCATTATTGCTGCGGGCTCTCAACCTACAAGCATTTCTTCTTTCCCTGATGATCCACGGATTATGAATTCTACAGATGCCTTGCTACTCGACGACACCCCTGAAAGACTGTTAGTCATAGGTGGAGGTATCATTGGTCTGGAAATGGCGACAGTATACGAGGCGCTAGGCTCAAAGATCAGTGTTGTCGAAATGCTGGACGCATTAGTCCCCGGTTGTGACGAAGATATTATTCGTCCCTTACAAAAACGTATTAAAAAACGTTATGAAAATATTTATCTAAGTACGACGGTTATTAATATCAAGGCAACGAAAAAACATCTGGAAATTTCCTTCGATGGCAAAAATGCCCCTGAATCTGAAAAATTTGATGCTATTTTATTATCCATAGGCAGACGGCCTAATGGTTTAAAAATCGGCGCGGAAAATGTGGGCATTAATGTTAACGAACAAGGCTTTATCCCTGTTGATGATCAGCAAAGAACCAATGTCCAGAATATTTTTGCCATTGGTGACATTGTCGGCCAACCCATGCTGGCACACAAAGCCACTCATGAAGGCAAGATTGCGGCTGAGGTGATCTCTGGCTTAAAAGTTGGTTTTGACAATCGTGTTATCCCGTCCGTTGCCTATACCGATCCGGAAGTTGCCTGGGTCGGCATCACGGAAACAGAGGCCAAAGAACGAGGCATTGAATATGGCAAAGGAACATTCCCTTGGGCTGCCAATGGCCGCTCTTTATCGCTAGGCCGAGATGAAGGTATGACAAAAGTATTATTTGAAAAAGAAACCAACCGCATCATTGGCGCAGCAATTGTTGGGTCTAATGCCGGCGATTTAATTGCAGAATGTGCATTAGCCATTGAAATGGGCGCGGATGCCGAAGACATAGGACTCACCATCCACCCTCACCCTACTCTCTCGGAAACAATTGGACTCGCAGCCGAAGTCTTTGCAGGAACAATTACCGACTTATATATTCCCAAACGTAAGAAGTAAAAAATATATTCATGACAATTTTTTAACCATTGAATAAGACTTTGAGACTTGACTAAAGAAAGAGGTAGCCCCACGACCAAGATTTGTCAGGCGGTACCGACCCGCGAATATCAGATTGAGCAACCGTCGTTACAAGCTGCCCCTGCTCTGTCCCAAGGGCTTACTGAGAGAGAAATATGCAAGAATGAAGAATCGATTGACAGGTCACAACATATCAGGTCTCATTTTATATTTATTACGTTAGTGTTCTTCCAGCATCACTAATTCAGAAGTTAAAATCTGCATACGTTCTATGGCATTCCTGAGTAGTTCTCTATGGAAATGTAATAAGGCTGTTGGATGCTCTTTTTCCAGTTTTACCAGTGTTTCCTTCGGAATTAGATAGACCTCAGCATCTGTCTCTGCACGAATGCCACCGGTGATGCGTTGTTCATCTTCCATTAATGCACGCCAACCCAACATCGCGCCAGGACTAGCAGTTGCGATACGGATATCTTTTCCTTTTACCCGTTTAAAAACATTTAACTCGCCTTTACGAACAAGCACAAAACTATCCACCGCTTCGCCCCTGGAGAATAGATAATCACCTGCCTTAATCGTTTGTTCTTCTAATAGCGTACTAAATTTTTCTGCATCATCACTTTCCAGATTCTGGAACAATTCAAAATCGAGCAATATTAATGCAGCTTGATCTTCCGCATAACTTTCGTAATGTTCAGCTAATAACGCTTCTTCCGCGGCTTCCATCGCCAAGTCATGCGCTTTATAAATATTTTCTTCGCCGACCTCTGCAATTACGCCCATATCTTGCAACATCTTGCGAACGGAAAATGCTGTCATCTCTTCAAACTGGGCTAATCCACTGAAATATACACATCGCTTGTTACTATGCAATCTTTCAATAATAGACAACAGTATTTTTACACCACTGAGATCAATATCTTTGACACGCGAGAAATCAAAAATAAATTTATCTGCTGATTCAAGATCGTTCTCGACATCATTGATTAATGCATCGGTGGTACCAAAGAACAATGAACCTTTTAGCTCATAGTTGATGGTTCGTTGTCCAAATTCTTTGAGAATAGCTGTTTCTTTTGCTGAAGAACGGACGCGCCTTGAAAAGACTTCATTGCCTCTTACCCGGCGATGCACAACTGGCTGATTGATTTGTTGCGTGATAAATAAGATAGCGGCGACGGCACAACCTACGCCTACAGCCACCATGAGATCCACAACAACGGTGACTGCCGTCACAATAACCATAACAATAAATTCGCTTCTGACATTACGACGCGTGATTAATCGTAGAGAATAATAATCCACCATGGTCACAGCGGTATAAAACAGTATCCCTGACAATGCCGCTAATGGAATCCAACCAGCAGGGATTCCGAATACCATCACCACCAGAAAAATAACCGTTGAATGCAACATGCCAGACCGAGAAGTACGTCCACCTGCGCGAACATTGACCAAGGTCCGTACCGTGGCACCAGCACCAGCAATACCACCGCCCAGACCACTGAGAATATTACCAATGCCCTGACCTATCAGCTCCTTGCGGGAATCATGGCGTGTGTGGGTCACGGAATCTGCAATCAATGAAGTAAGCAATGAATCAATCGAGCCTAGAACCGCCAGCGCCAGACCCGCTGTGAAAGCCATTTTAAAATCTGAGATGCCCAAGTTTTCTAATGCTCTGAACTGAAAAATCGGCAACAGACGTTGCATCTGTTCCCAACTGGCAAATGGATTTGGGATCGTACCAATTAAGAGGGGATTGTCTATACTGGTAAAAGATGCTAATCCCGATACCGCCAAAACGAGGTAAATAACGACACCCACGACAAGCCCCACTAATGCTCCAGGGATTGATTGCGAAATCTTACGACTGATCAAAATAGCAGCAACCGTGCCTCCAGCGACCAACATCGGTATCCATCCCACAGAAAAATCGAATTCAGACCATGCACCAGCGATACCTAAAAATGGTTTGATCTGGCCAATAAAGATAATGATAGCGATACCGTTCATGAAACCAGCGACTACAGGATAGGGCATGTATTTTACTACCTTTCCGCCACCGCTCAGACCAATCAATATCTGTACTGTACCGCCAATAATTATCCCTAGAGCCATTAACACAGCAATGATAGATAGATTCGCACCATGCACGGAAACTATCTGGGCAATAAAAGCCGTGGAAACAACTGTCATGGGGCCCGTTGGACCAGTAATCTGGGAAGGCGTGCCGCCGAATTTTGCTGCAGCAAAACCAGTAAAGATTGAGCCTAATAAACCAACCAGAGCACCTGTCGAGGCATGTTCTGCGCCAAGCGGTGCAAAAGCAGCAACACCAAAAGCTAATGCCAACGGTAAGGCGACAATTGCGGCTGTTAGTCCGCCCCAAACATCACCTATCAATATGGATTGTTTTGTATCAGTCATGGAGCTCCAGCAATAGATTAATTATTCTTGTTCTAATGTATTAATATCACGAAAATAGATTTATCACTAAATTTTTGATCTGCCCCTAATTTGACAGACAACTTTATTGAACCGCTCATTATTTTGTTTTTTTCAAAAAAAATAATTATAAAATGTACGATTACCAAAAAAGGCTGACCCACAGAAAAAAAACATAAGCCATATGAATTATTATCTCTACTATCCTCGTTTAGATAAGACCATTTTTCTATCATTCTTTGGTTCTATCATTCTTTGGGAAATGGAATAATAACACCAAATGCAACCAGCACTAGAAAGTCGAAGCATGAATTAACCATCCCATACTCCTTTGATATACGCAGATACGTTATGATTTAACCCATGAAACTTGCTTTCAATCAATTTGGTCTATCACCTTCTGAGGGTAGGCAAACCATTCTTATATTGCACGGATTGTTTGGCTCAAAACGGAATTGGCAATCAATAGCCCGCCAACTCAGCAAACAATCTCAGGTATTCACTCTGGATTTACGCAATCACGGAGAATCCGAACATAGTGATGAGATGACCTATCAAGCAATGGCTAATGATGTCTTCCAGTTCATATCAGAATATTCTCTGAGAGAAGTTTCAATCATCGGCCACAGTATGGGTGGCAAGGTCGCTATGCAATTAGCACTGCAACATCCAGAAATTATCAAACGACTGGTCATTATTGATATTGCACCGGTAAAGTACCAACATAGTTTTGATGAGCTGATCGACTCACTCAAGGCCTTGCCACTAGAGCAGGTTTCCAACAGACAGGAAGCTGAGCGGCATTTGCAAGCCAGCGTACAACCTGAGTCCTTACGCCATTTTTTACTACAGAATTTGAAGAACTCGGCAGATGGCTTATTTTGGAGAATCAATCTTAATGCCATTCAAACCAATGTTGATGCACTCATGGATTTTCCTGCAGATCACGGCCATCATATTTTCCAGAATCCAGTACTTTTCCTCAAGGGTGAAAAATCTGACTATATAAAATCCCAATATGAACGAAAAATATTCAAGATATTTACACGGGCTTTATTCATTACGATAAAAGGTGCTGGTCACTGGCTACATACTGAAAATTCAGATTTTGTTGTGCGAGAAATCAAAAAGTTCATTAAATAAAGCCTTAATCACCATACTATTGCCCCGAATCAAACAGAATCTCCCATATCAGTCACTATCAGACCTTCACGCAGTATTATTGAGCAGTTACAATGGCATCCCTTTCTGTTTGCCCTGTCATATTTTTTCTGACAGGAAGATCGTTGCTGGAGTTTTATCTAATGTTTGAAGACACAATATCTAAGGTTGTTCTTGCCTACTCTGGAGGTCTGGATACTTCCGTAATCCTGAAATGGTTGCAAGATCAATATCGATGTGAAGTCGTTACCTTCACTGCAAACATTGGGCAGGGCGAAGAAGTCGAACCAGCACACGCCAAAGCCAAAGCCATGGGCATCAAAGAAATTTATATTGATGATCTGACAGAAGAATTTGTCAGTGATTTTGTCTATCCCATGTTTCGTGCCAATACCATTTATGAAGGCGAGTACCTGTTAGGTACATCCATCGCACGACCATTGATTGCAAAACGCCTGATTGAAATCGCCAATGAAACTGGTGCCAATGCCATCTCGCATGGCGCAACCGGCAAAGGTAATGATCAGGTACGTTTTGAGCTGGGTGCCTATGCACTAAATCCCGACATCAAGCTCATCGCTCCATGGCGTGAATGGGATTTGAATTCACGAGAAAAACTTCTGGCCTATGCCAAACAACATAATATTGCCGTGGAAAAGAAACCCGGTGGTGGCTCACCCTATTCTATGGATGCAAACCTGCTACACATTTCTTATGAAGGCGGCATTCTTGAAGATCCATGGAGCGAACCTGAAGAAGACATGTGGCGTTGGAGCGCTTCTCCTGAGCAGGCACCAGATAAGGCTGAAATCATAGAGTTGGAATATGGCAAAGGTGATATTACCGCCATCAATGGCAAATCTATGTCGCCAGCAACAGTACTTGCAACACTCAACAAGATTGGTGGCGCACATGGGATTGGTCGTGCAGATATTGTTGAAAACCGCTATGTGGGCATGAAATCCCGCGGTTGTTATGAAACACCGGGTGGCACTATTATGCTAAAAGCGCATCGGGCAATTGAATCGATCACACTGGATCGTGAAGTTGCACATCTGAAAGATGATCTGATGCCGCGCTATGCCAGTTTGATCTATAACGGCTACTGGTGGAGTCCTGAACGTGAGGCCATGCAAATACTGATTGACCAAACTCAACTTCGGGTCAATGGCATAGTACGCCTTAAACTCTATAAAGGTAATGTCGTGGTTGCTGGTCGCAAGTCTGAATCAGACAGCTTGTTTGATGAAAACATCGCAACCTTTGAAGATGATGCTGGCTCCTACAACCAACAAGACGCTGAAGGATTTATTAAGTTAAATGCTTTACGTTTACGCATACTGAATAGAAAGCAATAGCCTTCGTTAGCTCATAAACTAATCGTTAGGGAATTTTGGCACATGCGTGAATTTACTGACGATCCAAAACAAGCTCGGTAAATTCTGATGCGTTCATTATTCATGCCTGTTAATCCATGGAATAAGTGTAGTGAAATCCCTTAGACAATACTAATTTAAGATTTTTCGACTTCATTTCATCTATTTTATTTTTTGCTGATTGCAGCTTCTGACACGCCCTATACAATGATAATCAAACCCTATCTTTTTCATATCGTCAGGTTCATAAATATTTCGTAGATCGATAAACTTATTATCTTTCATATTATTTTTTATCTTTTTCAAATCCATCCCTCTGAATGAATTCCATTCTGTAAGAATAACAACCGCATCTGCTTCATCGAATACATCATAAAGAGCAGCTACATAATTTATCCCGTCAGGCAATAATTCTTTTGCTCCGTCCATGCCTTTGGGATCATATACATGGATTCTTGCTCCTTCCTCAAGCAGCGCTGGCAGAATTTCAAGCGCTGGAGAATCGCGCATATCGTCGGTGTCAGGTTTAAATGTTAAGCCAAGTACAGCAATTTTTTTGCCGGCCACTTCTCCATCAAGGGCTGAACTAATTTTTTTAATCATTCTCGCTTTCTGAGCTGCATTAAGCTCAATGACAGATTTGATGATTCGGCTCGACACGCCGTGTTCTTGTGCAGTTCTAACTAGGGCACGTGTATCTTTAGGAAGGCAAGACCCTCCATACCCTGGACCCGGATGTAGAAATTTTCTTCCTATTCTTCCATCCAGCCCCATCCCTTTTGATACCGCATGAACATCAGCACCAACAGCTTCACACAACATGGATATTTCATTAATAAAGCTAATTTTTGTTGCCAAAAATGCATTGGAAGCATATTTTATGAGTTCGGCGCTTTCAATGTCCGCAACCAGAATAGTTGTTTCAATTAAATCATGTGCATTTTTTGCAAAACACATGGCGACTGGGAACCCAACATAACCAAGGCCTATCACACAAATTTTCTTGTCATAGCTCGTCATTTATGTAACCTTATAATAGCCTTTGTACCACTCAACAAAATTCCTAATGCCTTTTTCTATTGAAGTGCTTGGTCTATAATTAATGTCCCTTTCAAGATCATCAATATTCGCATAGGTTTTCGGTACATCTCCCGGTTGTAATGGTAAAAAATTAATCTCTGCTTTCTCACCAATGTTATCTTCTATCAGGTGAATGTAGTCCATTAGCTTTACAGGTTGATTATTACCAATATTGTATAATCGATAAGGCGCCTTACTGGTGCCTGGGTCTGGTTCATCACCAGTCCATTCTTCATTGATCGTCGCAACTTTATCGCAGACACCTATCACACCAGAAACAATATCATCAATATAAGTAAAATCACGCGCATGATGACCATTATTAAAAACATCGATAGGTTTTCCCTCGATGATATTTCTAGTAAACATAAAAAGCGACATGTCCGGCCGACCCCATGGCCCATAAACCGTGAAAAACCTCAGTCCTGTCGTAGGTAATTGATAGAGATAGCTGTAGGTGTGTGCCATCAATTCATTGCTTTTCTTCGTTGCAGCATAAAGTGAAAGCGGATGATCAATATTATCGTGAATAGAAAATGGCATACTGGTATTCGCTCCATAGACGGAACTAGATGATGCATACACCAGATGCTCTACATTGAAGTGCCGGCATGCCTCCAAAATATTGATGAAACCTTGAATATTGGCTTCGATATAGGCGAATGGATTCTCCAGTGAATACCTGACCCCTGCCTGAGCGGCCAAATGGATAACACGCTCAACCTTATAGTCTTTAAATAAAGAAGTTATTTCATAATAATTGGTGATATCAAATTGATTGAAGATAAAGAAATCGTGGCATTTTATCTGCTCTAGTCTGGCAAGTTTCAGATTGACATCGTAATAATCATTGAGATTATCGATACCATAAACGGTGTCGCCACGTTCTAATAGCTTTTTTGAAACGCTGGAGCCGATAAACCCGGCGCAACCTGTAACGAGAACATTCATTGACGAATGATTTTAATGGCGGTTATAAAAAAATAATTATTTCAATCAGTTCTTAACACTGAACTTAATCTTGGTATTTTAACGAGACTTATCTTTTCTATCTTGTAGACTTTCATCACTCACTTTCGCATCAGTAACGGGTTCTAACGGCGCAAAATAACTACCACTTGTATTGTGCGCCATGCCTTCATTATCCCAGGGCAAGATTATCCCAGGACAAGGCTCGATAAGCTGCAACATAATCTAGTCCGAAATAGAGATATTTGATAATGTCAAAATACGGTGAATAACCAACCAGATAACCTGTCCATTACCCATGTTTTGATCCCCATAGATACATCCTTAGCTCCCCAAATGAAAACAGTCTAACTATATCACTTTAAATCATGTCATTACATGAATCATGCCAGAGAAAGTAAAAGGGTATAAAACGCAAAAAAATCAGGTAAAACCGATTTTTTTGTATGTATGGCGTCCCCAAGGGGATTCGAACCCCTGTTGCCGCCGTGAAAGGGCAGTGTCCTAGGCCTCTAGACGATGGGGACAAATCATCTCTCTAAATACGACATCTTTTAAATATGACATCTTTTATCTGGGAACTTGCTCTAATCTGGTGGAGCCAGGCGGGATCGAACCGCCGACCTCTACACTGCCAGTGTAGCGCTCTCCCATCTGAGCTATGGCCCCTGTGGAAAGCGCGAGACTCTACGTTACCCCCTACTTTCTGTCAAGCGCCTACGAACATAATCTAGCGCCAAATCAAGACGGGAAAGCACCCTTTTTTTACCCATTAATCTCAGTGTTACATCTATGGATGGCGAAACACTTCCGCCTGTGATTGCGACGCGTAAAGGCTGGGAAATCTTGCCCATCTTTATGTTAAATTCAGAAGCAGTATCGTCAATAATCTGATGTAAATTCTCATCCAACCAAGCATCAAGAGAAGAAAATTTCTCACGAAGTTTCTCTAGTGGTTTCAAGACTACAGGTCTTAAATACTTTTTCGCAGCAGCGGCATCATGGGAGTCAGAATCGATATAAAAACATCGGCTTTGTTCTGCCATTTCTACCAGCGTTTTCGTACGTTCCTTCTGCACCTCTACAAGCTCCAATATATCTGGCCCATCTTCTATGTCGATATTAAACCGTTTGAAATATTCAGCTAATTTTTCAGCAAGTTCAGTATTGCCCACAGTCTTAATGTAATGTTGGTTCAACCAGAGTAATTTTTCTGGGTTCACCGATGCTGCAGATTTATTTACATCCTCAATATTAAAAGACTCAATCATCTCAGCCATGCTGAATATTTCCTGATCTCCATGAGACCAACCAAGCCGCACAAGATAATTTAATAATGCTTCGGGCAAATAGCCATCTTCTTTATATTGCAATATGTTTGCTGCGCCATGACGTTTGGAGAGGCGACTTCCATCCCCGCCTAATATCAGTGGTATATGTGCATAATTTTGTGCTTCTACACCCAAGGCATGAGAAATATTAATCTGCCTGGGTGTATTGTTCAGATGATCGTCACCTCTGATGACATCAGTGATCTGCATATCCATATCATCAACAACAACCGTTAAATTATAGGTCGGCATCCCGTCTGATCTGACGATAATTAAATCATCAAGCTCTGCATTCTGATAGACCACCCTTCCCTGAATACGGTCTTCTATTACAACCTCCCCTTCCTGTGGATTTTTAAACCTAACAACGGTTTTTTTATCTGAATCATGTGAATGATCTGCATCACGACAACGTCCGTCATAACGGGGTTTATCACCTCGCGCCATGGCTTCTTCTCGCATGACATCAAGCGCTTCCCGGCTGCAAGTGCAATAATAGGCTTTATCTTCATCAAGCAATTTTTGCATAATTTCTTTATATCGATCATATCGTTGAGTCTGATAGAAAGGACCTTCGTCGCAGTCTAATCCCAGCCACTTCATACCATCCAATATTACTTGCACAGATTCATCAGTCGAACGCTCTCTATCAGTATCTTCAATACGTAAAATGAAATCACCTTGATGGTGACGTGCATATAGCCATGAAAAAAATGCTGTTCTAACACCGCCAATATGGAGATAGCCTGTAGGACTTGGCGCAAAACGGGTACGGACTGATGCTGTCATAATCTGTTTATTTTATACCTCGAATTATTCGGCAAACAGCCAAGGCGCTTGCTGTTTTCTTTGAGATTCGTAATCACGAATTTCATTAGCACAAGAAAGCGTTATACCAATATCATCCTGACCTTGAAGCAATCGCTCCTGTAGTCCTTTATCAAGTTCAAAGGAAAAACTTTCACCCTCTGGTGTTGTGATAGATGGATTCTCCAAATCAATCGCCAACTCATAATCAACTGTCGCAATTATTTCACCGAATAATTTATCAACCACATCAGTATCAAGCGTGATAGGCAAGAGACCATTTTTAAATGAATTACTGTAAAAAATATCCGCAAAACTTGGGGCAATAATTACATCAATACCATAATCAAGAAAAGACCAGATGGCATGCTCACGTGATGACCCACAACCAAAGTTTTCACGCCCAAGTAAAATTCTGGCCTCTCTATAGCGTGGCTGATTTAATACAAAATCCGGATTTTCTCTTCTCTTCGTATGATCATCACCTGGTTCGCCTGCATCCAGATAACGCCATTCATCAAATAAATTCGAGCCGAAACCCTTGCGTTTAATTGATTTTAGATATTGTTTTGGAATGATGGCATCTGTGTCAACATTTGATCTGTCGAGCGGCACAACAATCCCAGTAAAATTTTTAAAGGCTTCCATTATCTCTGCATTAATCTCTTTTTATAATTCACGCACATCAACAAAATGACCAGCAATCGCTGCTGCTGCTGCCATGGCAGGGCTGACCAAATGCGTTCTTCCGCCCCGCCCCTGTCGACCTTCAAAGTTTCTATTTGATGTCGAGGCGCATCTTTCCCCGGGAGCTAATCTGTCTTCATTCATCCCCAGACACATGGAACAGCCCGGTTCACGCCACTCAAATCCAGCATTAATAAATATCTGATCCAGACCTTCTTTTTCAGCCTGTCGCTTCACTAGGCCAGAGCCAGGAACCACCATGGCCAAGATCACATTATCCGCGATATGCTTACCCTCGATCGTTACCGCCGCAGAGCGGATATCTTCAATACGCGAGTTGGTGCATGAACCGATAAACACCTTATCTATTTTGATATCCTTGATTGCCGTACCAGGCACCAAATCCATATAAGTCAGGGCATGCTGTATGCCTTCACGGACACTATTATCAGTTTCCGCTGTAGGATCAGGGACCTCGCCGGTGACAGGGACAACCATTTCAGGGGATGTCCCCCAAGTTACCTGCGGTTGAATATTCGCAGCATTAATCTTGGCGACTTTGTCGAAATGAGCACCTTCATCACTCTTTAAATTCTGCCAGGCATCAACTGCTTGATCCCACGCTCCACCCTCAGGAGCAAAAGGTCTGCCCTTAATGTATTCAATCGTTTTATTATCAACCTCGATAAGGCCGGCTCTACCACCTGCTTCAATAGCCATATTGCAAACTGTCATTCTGCCTTCCATAGAAAGCGCACTAATCGCCTCACCAGCGAATTCAATAGTGTGACCCGTGCCACCGGCCGCGCCAATCCTGCCAATGATCGCCAAAACAATGTCTTTAGCAGTTATGCCTTTGCCAACCTGACCATCAACAATAATCCGCATATTTTTTGCTTTACGTAATACCAGGCATTGGGTCGCCAGCGCATGCTCGACCTCAGAGGTACCAATACCAAATGCCAATGCCCCCAGGGCGCCATTCGTCGATGTGTGTGAGTCACCACAAACAATCGTCATTCCGGGCAAACAAGCGCCTTGCTCAGGTCCGATCACATGCACAATCCCTTGACGAGGATCATTCATTGCAAATTTTGTAATGCCTGTTTCCTTACAATTATTATCCAAAGTATCTAATTGTAATTTAGCAACGGGATCGTCTACCTGACCACGATGATGCGTTGGGACATTATGATCAGGCACGGCCAAATTGGCATTGAGTCGCCAGGGTTTCCGACCATTCAATCTCAATCCTTCAAATGCCTGCGGTGAAGTCACCTCATGGATGAGTTGTCTGTCTATGTAGATAAGCACAGAACCATCACTATTGTTATGAACGATATGGTCGTCCCACAATTTGTCGTAAAGCGTTCTTGCCATCATCTGCAAACTAAATTCCTAATCCTCAATTTTAATAATCGTTCTGCCCGTCGATGTACCTGCCAGTAAACTATCAAAAATTTCTGACAGATCATCCAATGCCGCTACTCTAGTAACAATTTTATCCAGATGCTTTGGAGCCAAATCAGTCACTAATCTATGCCATAGTTTATGACGCAATACTGTAGGACAAGCAGAAGCAGTGATTCCAATTAAGCTGACACCACGTAATATAAATGGCATGACGGTGGTCTCTAAATGACTCCCTCCTGCCATACCTACTGCAGCAATATTGCCCCATGGTTTTGTCGTCCGGGTCAGCCAGCCCAGTACATCACCCCCAACATTATCAATAGCACCGCCCCACTGAGCTTTTTCAAGCACAGAATCAATAAGGTCAATTTTATTTCTATTGATCACTTTACTCGCGCCCAATGCCAGTAATTTATTTTTTTCACTTTCTTTACCGGAAACGGCAATCACGTCATAACCAAGATTTGATAATATATCGACGGCATAGTTACCAACGCCACCAGAAGCACCCGTAACTACAAATGGTCCATGCTCAGGTTTCTGCTGATTTTCTTCCAACCTTTGTACGCAAAGCGCAACAGTAAAACCGGCCGTACCTATCGACATCGCTTGCTGAGGAGACATACCTCCAGGTAAGGGCATCACCCAATCCGCAGGAACGCGCACATACTCCGCGTAACCGCCATCATGATTTGTACCAAAATCATAAGCAGCCACTAATACCGCATCACCCTCTTTTAAGCCTTTGCTTTCTGGTGATACAACATAGCCAGCCGCATCAATACCAGCGATCAGCGGAAACCTGCGCAGAATCTTGCCCGCGCCTGTCGCCGCCAACGCATCTTTATAGTTAACGCTGGAATAAGCCACCTTGATGACCACCTCTCCAGGCGAAAGGTCATCTAGTCTGGAGTATTCCAGATTGTTTCGTATTTTTCCATCTTCCTGATAGACACGTAAAACTTTAAAATCAGCCATCAATAATCGCCTAAAATATTTACATTTCGGGAAGTGCATGAAACAATCTCGCACCTTTGTGGTTCTAACTACCGTAGCAGCCCCTTTAGGTCTTCGTGGAGACACGTCAATAGGCTGCACATAATACGAAAAAATGACAAACAGTCCAACTACAGGTGTCAAATGAAAAAGATTTATTCCGTAATATTTTTAATGCTTCTAGGTCTTCAAGCTGCTTATGCAGATCGTAATGATGGCGCCTATGCCTACCTACAAGGCGATTATGAAACTGCATATAACACTATGATTTCATTAGCAAATACATCAGATGATGAAATCGCACAATACTATTTAGGCGTCATGTATATGAAAGGGCAAGGAGTCGAACAGAACTACGAGGAGGCCAGCAAATGGTTTCGCAAAGCCTCAGAACAGGGATTGACCGTTGCCATGTATAAATTAGCTGGACTCTACACCGAAGGCAAAGGTGTGCCTAAGGATTTGGAATTCGCTTACGTCTGGTATAGCGTTAGCGCCTCCTTGAAGCATAGAAAATCAATCAATATTATTGATGAGGCTGAATCCAAACTTTCTAGTGAAGAACTAGCCTCCGCAAATCAAACCATCGCAGAATATATAGAAAAATATAGCCCTAAAGATAAGGATCAAGGGAAGACATCTGACACAGACCCAACAATATTAAAAAATTAACCCACAGGACACAAGCGCAAAGGTCTCCCATAATAAAAATAACCCGCAAATGCGGGTTATTTTTTAATCACGCTACAGGCAGTTGGTTAAGGTGATTTTAACTTGGCCATTAATGAATCAATATTTCCTAGTGAAACTAAATGCGCATAGATTAACTCCATTTGATCAGTCTTGACTAGATCCATCAATGTTTCTGAATCCAGTGCCTTTAATTTTTCTCTATTAATGCCCATAAAACCACCTAAGGAGATTTTTTCACCATCAGCCATTTTAATATCAGCTTTCATTGGCTCTAATAGGCCAAGGTCTTTTATGTTTTTGCAGAAAAACGTAGTTAATTGAATATGATTTTGATATTCCTGTAAAAATTTAACAGAATCTTTCAATGTATCTGCATCATTACCTTCATCATCAAACAATCTATCTCCCTTTTTATTTTTATTAAATTCTGGGCAATCACTATCGATACAAACTGTAAATTTTTCTGGTGCGTTCTCATCTGCTGCTAATATAAAAGGATAGCGCCTAACATATGCAGGAATGTAATTTGCCAACCATTCACCTTGCTCATTCACAAAAAGATTTTCGTCTTTCCTGAGTCCTAATAAAATAACCGGAAATACAGAATCATCATCTCCCATTCCAAAGACGATCGAATACTCACTTGCTGATTTTGAAAATTCAACCGCAGCAATGAACAAGCTATTTGTTTCTGAGGTATGCTTAAAATTACTGACTGCTTCGATACTCCAGTCACCATGTATTTCTTTATTTAAAGGAATGATATTCTTATAGAATAGCGGTTGAGAGCTCATAGAAATCCTTTTTTAAAATAAGTGTTAGAAAAGAATATTGGAAAAACTAAATTGAAATCAGGTATCCTCGGGATCGTAATCATCGTCGCCTAAATCTTCATCATCTTCAAGGACATCTTCAGTATCATCGAAAGCACCGTACTCGTCTTCGGTCATCGCATCTTCTTCTACGAAGAAATCTTCTTCTATTAATTCTTCCTCTGGCAACTCAGGCTTGGTAATTTTACTTAGTCTTTCCATATAATCTGCATATTTATCTCTTGTATCAATATAGGCAGTTCTGATAGTTGTTAATTCTTCTTCATCGTTTTGTTCTCTAGAGATGACATCTTCTATACGTCGATCTAATGTTTCTATGAGTTTTCCAATCTCATCCTCATCAACGGTCGGATCACAGATATCTCTACCATCACACTCAGCAATAGATAAAGCGATCCCCATGCCGATAGTATTAAATATTTTCGTATCTTCTGATAATGTAGTTATATCAGCACTAATAATTTCGTTTATGTCCAACACATTCGGTTGCACGGCTTGAACTGAGCTGCTAAAAATAATAATGCAATAAGCAGAAATGCCAAGGAAGACCTGATTAAAAGATGTTGTTAACATTTTTCTGTTATTTTCTGGTTGAAGAATTTTCCAAGTGCAGTTTAGACAATATTCAGTCAAATAACCCAGAGGCTTTAACATCTTTTGAGGCTTTAACATCTTTTGAACTCTAATGGCATTTTTTTGCCCTATTTTCAACCCAATACGTCCATATCGGTAATAACCAATCTTCGACATCACTGGGTTGAACCTGGTTTGCTTTGACTGCCCATCCCCAAGCACCACTGACTGCCTTTGCCAGTCGTTTTTTTGTAACGAGCAAAACTGACCTCCGCTAGAGTGGTTTGGCGCATCTTATTCTCAATTACTCCGGGAAATTTGTATTACCTCAGATTACCCCTAAATAAACAATTTTTTAATGAGACCTTTATGCTTGTGCCCTGCGGGTGCTTGTGCCCTGCGGGTGCTTGTGCCCTGCGGGTGCTTGTGCCCTGCGGGTGCTTGTGCCCTGCGGGTGCTTGTGCCCTGCGGGTATCATTGTCGGAAGCGCGGGCTTCAGCCGCGCAAAACCGTTGTAATTGATTCATACTCTAATAGTATTCCTCATAGCCTACATTATCGTTAACAAGATTCGACAATGGTGGTCCGTAACTTACAATTTTTGCCAACCTATGGTTTCCGGTCTCAGCGATGAATAATGGGGCAGACTCAATCTTTGTTTCGGTTCCCTTCTGGAACAACTTAATCTGCTTTTCAATATATTTACCTTCTGATTTCGCACCTTCAATAATGGCATCAAGAGCCTCCTGAGTAAGATCAATACCTGTTGATTCACTTAATTTCGCACGTGCTTCCGGGTCTCCTTTGAGGCTTTCTAGCCATTGGATTCGAGCATTAACAGTTTCAAGCATCTTGCCTAATTTCTGAACTTCATCTACACCTGAATCTTCTCCGAAATCTTCTCCGAAATCTTCCTCGAAATCTTCCTCGAAATCTTCTTCTTCAACCGTGAGATGTTTTTGTAAAGTTGCGCGATAACTAACGAAGTTTTGCATTTCTTGCTGATAAGCTGCAATCAGTCTCTCTAGTTCTTCTTTCTCTTCCGAGGTACGCACTTCACTTGCTCGCCGGACCAATTCTTCCAGGTTAGCCTCTATCTGTGTAATAAGCCCGCTTAATTCTTCCTCAGTGACATTTGGTGCGCAACCTTCAATCTCTTCACACTGTGCTAAAGCAAGCGCAACACCTGTTCCAATCTGTCCGAATAAAGTCAAATCCTGCTCAAATAAACCAACATCAATAAACCCCAGCTCTTTCAGACCAACCAAGTCTGCAGCAGGATTTGAGATGCTCACCGTTTTCACATTTATCGTTATCCCATAAGACCTAGAAAACGAATCAAGAAAAGCATTAAAATCCTCAGAACCCCCTGATGCAACACTCACAGCCGAAGAACCTGCGGCAAAGGTAGTAACAGAGGTACCTAACCCTGTTGCTACTTCAACAGTACCGCCATCCAAACGGAGAACCGCATTAGCCGAACCGGTAATTCTATTTGCCGCGACCAACACTGCCTGGCCACCTTCAAATATAGTATTGGAATTCTCAATTAAAATATTACCCACGCCTGGCTCTGAGTTAATTGTCGGCGCAGCAATAAATACCAAATCATCTCCACCAACTCCACCAGCACTAATACCAAAAGGTAAATTCAAGTCGCCCGCTAACAAGGCAACACTCCCATCCGTTGCAAAATCGCTCGCCGTCGTGATTGCCGCCGCCTTAATATCAATTATCGTCCCAGCCGTTGTAATTGCACGAAGATTACTTGTTAAACCACCCACTATCAGGTCTCCAGAAAACCCAGCAAAAGGTGCCGTCGGGATATTAAGGGCAATACCATTTTCACCGCCAAGAACTTGTGACCCTTCTTCAATCGGCACAATAACAAGCGCACCATCACCCATAATAGCAGCCGGGTATGTGATTACACCCGTAGATTCAATTATATTATCGCCATGGATTGTTAGACTATCGCCATTGAAAGTCAAATCGCCAACATCCCAGCCATCATTAGCTTCAGGGGCAACAGGGGCAACAGGATCCATAGGATCAGGATCCATAGGGACAGCAGCGAAAGTATTTACAGTGCCATTTGATGTAACATCGCCCAATGTAACATTGCCGTTAAAGGTTACACTATTCGCAACATCACCATCATTCATAACATCATCATCAATAGATGCAGCAATGATAGTTCTTGTTGCAGTAAAAGTAGTATCGGCGGTGAATTTGGCTATTGCTCCATTGATGGTAAGATTTGATGCACCAGCATTCACATCATCCCTTATTGAGGTTGTCCCAATACCCTCCAGCCCAAGATTGACATTCGTTACACCGGCGATGGCAGCAATATCTCTAGTTGATATATTTAGATTTTCAACATCAATATTATCAACACCGCCAACGAAGAGCTCGGCGTCAAATTGATTTAATATCAATGTTGCACCAGTCACACTCGCGGCACCGCCGGTAAAATCCATCTCATCACCAATTACGGTTAATGTATTCGCACCTATAGCCAGGTCACTAATCGAAATTATTGCATTATTACCGCCATTAATCGTTGTGCTTGCTGTTAATACGGTTGAGTTTGTCGGGTTGAGCGTGATGTTTGTCGGGTTGAGCGTGATGTTATTACCATTGCCGTTAACAGTACCAGCTAAATTAAGATCTGATGGCGTGTTAATGACCAACCCAGCATTGAAATTTTGTGTATCACCAACCGCATCACCGATAGTAACAATGCCACTGTTAGTAAAGACCACACTGTTAGTAAAGGTATTGTCTCCAGGCAGGGAAACATTATAAGCACCAGTATTCACCGTGAGTGAACCTATGGTGTTACCCCCCTGAAACAAGACTGTCCCTGACGTACTGTCTATTGACACATTAATGGCATCAACATCACCTGTGAATGTCGTTCCTGCGCTATCGGTTATCGTTAAGCTATTGGTTAAGTCGCCATTATTAGAAAACGTAGTTGCTGATATCGTAGCCATCGAACCGGCATCGAGACCCAGAGCAAAGCCGAAACTGTTTACATTCCCCAGGGTGATTACACTGGCAGCCGTATTGCCTTGTCCAGAATTAATATTGGTGTTTGTATCCATATTTACATCAGCTAAAGTTATGGCTGCACCAGTGGTGTTAATGGTTCCGGCAAGGTTGATGTCACCCACGGTATGCACCAAACCACCGGTAAAATTCAAGGTATCGCCAGCAACATCACCGAGCCTTAGCGAGCCAGTGTTGTTAAATGTGGTTGCACCACCAATGGTACTCGTTCCAACATTGGCCGCAGCGCTCAATATAGAGATAGCATAAGCGCCAGCACTAGTCGTCAATGAACCCATATTCACCACGTCCTGAAAGACCGCAGTTGTACCAATGTTGGCCAGATTTGTATTAGCCAGAGAAGTAAATTCATCTTGCACAATAATACTGGTACCACGCAATGTCGCATTATTTACATTGACGGTATCTGTGAATGTTGTTGCGCCCGTGGCAGCATTGGTTTGTGTAAAATCTCCGGCGATACCAATCTTGCCAAACGCCACAGCACCTGAATCCGTGACCGTCACTGTAGTAAGCCCTGTTGTATCGACTGCACCACCAGCGCCAAAGATATCACCGATCGTAGCAGTGGCCGTCGCAGCGCCAATACTTCCTGTACCGCTATTCAGTGTCAGCGTTTCACTACCGCCACCTGCTGTACCGTTGATGGTTCCAGTAATGCCGATTAAGCCCGCACCCGCACCGGTAGATAACATCAGATCAGCAGTTTCAGCAACCACCAGATTGCCAGCAATGGTCAAATCTGCATTGACTGTCGTAATATTATGCGCAAGATTGGCATCACCTGTGACTATGAATCCACCGTTCGCTGTTATAGCACCAGTCGCATTCTTAGTCAGCAATCCTGCATTATTTATCATCGTGACACCCGTGGTAGCGAGGCTATTATTAATCTCCATGGTGGTGCCTGATGTCAGGTTTACGGAACCAGCATTGATCGCGGCATTAAAGGTAGAAGATGTGTTCGAGGTTGTCGTCACTGCACCTGTGGCCATAAGAGCGCCTGCTGTTAGTGAGCTGACTGCCATTAAATCAATAGAACCTGTTCCTGCATCTGCACTTGCAACATCCATCGCGCCAGCAGTTTGATTCAAGAAGATACCGCCAGCACCATTGGAAGCCGCAGCAGTTACTTGATTCACATTCACTAAATTAATCTTATTCGGCAGCGCCGCACCAATGACTGAATCTGCGCCTCCCGCTGTCAGGAAAACATCACCCGTGGTCGTAATGCTGGCGCCAATATTATTCGTTATCGAACCATCTGCGGTTACTAGGGTAAAATCATTTGCGCCAGTTGTGATCGGTAAAAGATCAATACTATTAGCTTCATCAATGCGCGTCGTACCGTTTACGCCAGTCATTGTCAGGTTTGTGATAGAAGTGCTTAGATCAACTACAGTTGAAGCATTATTAATTGTTAGCTGATCTGCAGCTAAGACAAAACCACCCGCACCTGTAGTTCTATCAGCTAATGTTTCTAGTCCATCAATTGAGAAATCACCCGTGACTGCAAACGACCCAGTTACGGCAAAGGTATCAGTGCCACCGACATCAGTAATATTGCCTGCGACTGATGACCAATCACTGGCCGTAATGGCATTAGCACCAGCACCTGTATTCAGATTAAGGATCTCAGGAATATCGAGAGTGATTACCACTGAAACTGGTGCTGATGGGCCAGTTCGAACAATGGTATTCAGGGCTCTGTCATAATCGTTTGCTTCAGCATCGCCCTGATCATTGATATTAATAATATCTACACCAGCATTGCCGAGCACACTAAGCGCAGCGCCAATACCATCAAGTGAATTCACCGCAGTACCGACATTGATAATGTCATCATCGCCATCACCGTTAACTATCGTAGCAGAGCTGATGCTTTGCACGTTAATTGTGTCGTTGCCATCATGGCCATTTATCGTCAGTGATGTTGTTAGTGCGGCAGTGTCACTGATAGTAAAAATATCGTTACCATCACTCAGCGTAACTGCGATGGTTTCAATAACATTAGCCGCGCCGTCACCGTAGTTGATACTACCGCCGCCATCAAAAATATTGGTAATTGTCGTTGCCGACAATGCGCCCGCAGTAGCTGCATCAGAATCACCACTATCAGATAGGTTCAGCGTGTCTGTGTCTCCGTCTCCACGCACGGTCAACAGGGCTGCAATATTGTCTAGTGACCCATCTGCTGCATTACCTGCATTACTGGAGACATTAAATATATCATCACCCCCAGCAGCATTGATTGTGAGTGCATTATCAACTACCTGTATATTGAAAACATCAATACCAGTTGCACCGTTAAGAATTTCCATCTCAATAAAACTACTCGCGTTTGCAGTGCCGCCTGAACCATCCACGGCTGCCGTCGTACCTACGATTTCAGGATTGGTAAATATATCAGGACGGGATGGGCTTAAGCCGTTAATAAACCATGTGCTTGACGCATCGGCAATATTAAGGGTGTCATTACCTAGACCGCCGCCGAGCGTGCCCGCCCAGACCTGACCTGCGGCAATATTAAATACGTCATTTGTGGCAGTATCTGTATCCCCGAAGACGTGATCGATATCAGAAAATGATAGATCAACTGCACTCCCACCAATTGCTGTTATTTTGCCGTTGTTAGAACCTAGAATATCAATGTCTACTGCAACATCTGTATCAGTAATGATGGCATTCCCTTCACCAGCCGTACCGCCGTCAAGTACAGCAATCGTGCCATTGCTAAATATAAAGGTATCCCTTGCCGTACCGCCAGTTATAGCAAAATTGGCAAATCTTGCTTCTGTGCCTAGGGTACCGAAAGTACCTGAATTAGAACCCGTAATTGACCAGATTGTGTCTGTATTTGGACCAATAAAGCCAGTAAGACCACCGCCCACAAAACTACTGATGTTATTGAATTCGGCTCCCCCGTTAAATACAATTGGCTCGGGCGTACCAGTAATTGTTCCTTGAAAACCATCAACCGAACCATCACCGGTAACCATTAATGTCGGGTTGGTTGCATAACCAGAAAAATCCAGCGTATCACTACCAGCATTACCGTCTATCTGACCGGTAACGACGGCAGCAGAGGTAAAAATAAATTGATCAGTATCTGCTCCGCCTGAAATATTACCAGTATGGTTACCAGAAATATTAAAAGTGTCTGCACCACCACCACCGGTTAGATTTGCAAAGTCTGAAGAGAAATCAAGATCCTGACCAGAAATTGTATCGAGATAATTTTTAGTGTTAGTGGTGCCTGCGCCAATCGTCCATGTTGCCGTTGTGCTAAAGGTCGTCAGCGTATCCGCCGCCGCATCAGTAATACCAAATATCTCATCAATGTTATCAAAGTTAATCAGTCCAGAGACATCGCCTGTAGACCCACCGGCCATGCCATCATTCGTACCAACACCAGAAAGTACGACAGCAACCATGCTATCAACAGCGTTCACATTTGCATAGTCTATGCTATCGGTGGCTACAGAATCATCACCTAATATTTTCCTAATGTTGGTAAAGCTCGCAAAATTAGCATCAATAAGGCCAGCGTTAGCTCCCGTAATGCTCCAGGTATGGCCGCTCGGTTGACCACGTAAAATGTCATTCGGATCATTGGCACCACCCGGACCACCCGGACCACCCTTGAATACAATCGGGTTAGTAACTGTTAAAGTACCACCACCAAGATCAAGTGTATCTACACCATTGCTGTCTGTATCAACATTAACTGCAAGATCCTCCGAAGTAATATCATTTAATGTCACACTGTCTTCAGAATTAATCGTTACATCGTCTGGTGCAGTAATCGTACCAAAACTAATACCTCCGCCGCCAGTTTGATCAAATGCAATATCTGAACCAGAACCCGCAGTCGTTAATGAAGTCACTGTCACAGCCGTTGCAAGTATGTTATCAATATCAATATTGCCTGAAGTTGTATTATCGGCTGAAATATTTGTCCCCGCTGTATCAAAACCACTGATCCCAGTGACAGCATCTAGGTCAATTGTCTCACCTACAACGTCGGCGGCGGCATCATTATCACCGTTAGTCATAGCAGCGGTGGAATCAAGCGTTACATTACCGACCCCAGCATCAATCAAACCTATTGGTAGATCAACGATGGAATCAATCAGAATATTGCCATTAACTGCGCTGGTATCGGCATTAAATGTTGCTGAGGCAGCCACATCCAGGATCGTGCCCGTGCCTATCGTATCTGCCATCAGGCTGATCGTCGCAGCTGCGACATCTGCGGCGTTATCATCCGTCATCGCATCAATCGCGAAGTTGGTGGCATCCAAGGTTACATCACCGCCCCCAGCATCAATCAAACCTATTGGTAGATCAGCGATGGAATCAATCAGAATATCGCCATTAGCTGCGCTGGTATCGGCATTCAATGTTGCTGAGGCAGCCACATCCAGGATCGTGCCCGTGCCTATCGTATCTGCCGTCAGGCTGATCGTCGCAGCTGCGACATCTGCGGTGTTATCATCCGTTATACCGTCAATTGCATCCGCTGACGCTATCGTTATCATGTCACCTACTGCCGTTACCGCGCCCAATAACACATTACCTGCGTTGGTTAAGGTGATACTGCCATTGGTAGTGATTGCTGAATCCACAGTTAACGCTTCATTGCCAACCTGGTTAAACTGGATGTTGCCAGTGTCAGTTGTTAGGCCAGTGCCAGTTGTTAGGCTGGTGGCCGTAACCCCTGCCGTCGCCGATGAAACAATATTAATATTGCCATCCATAGTATCGGCTGAAATACTCGTTACACGAACGGTGATTTCATCCGCACTACCAATGCCAGTCATTGCGTCTATATCAAGTGAACCGGCAACGATATCCAGACCAGCAAGGTTCGTATCAGAGCCGACATCTTCAATCCCACCGACAGTGGCCTGTAACCTGACTGAGCCTAACGTCCCGATATCAACATATGTCGGGTCATCAAAATCCAGATTGATGGTCGTAGCGATGAGATCCAAATCAAATTCGGGGTCGCTGGGAGAAGCAGAAAAAGTGTCGTCATCGAAGGTAAACGCATTGCCTGTTACACCTATATTGACAGAACTTATAGCCGCCGCAGCCGTGATTGCTCCACCTGATAATTGAGACGACGTAACGGCGTTATTTAAAAAATTTATAAAAACATCCTGGCCACTTGCGATAGTGATTGCTACATCTGGCTTACCCATGTTATTAATATCTAGGTAATTGGCAGAAATAATCCCGCCGCCGCCCGCACTACCAATGTCGTTGCCGCCGCCGCCGAGGATAATATTGATCTTTGCGGTGCCGCCGCCATCTGCAGTAATACTTGAAGCCGTTGAATCAATACCATCATCAGTGATAGCGCCATCAGTAGTTGCTAATGTAACCACCGCATCCGCTGCCGCCGCATCGACAGAAACGACTTGCATATCACCAACACCCCTTGTCATTACACTTAATATTTTACCTGAGCCTGAATTATTTACCTTGGTTAAGACAAGAGCACCTGCCCCTGGAATCTGCATTGCGTCAATCTGAATTGCGTTAGAGCCAGTGTTATCGATATCAATACTAGCAACACTGATTTCCAAAGCATCAACATTACCAACCCCCGTTACCGCATCAATAATCAGGCCACCTGTGGCAGTAATGTCAGTGCCATCAACCGTCGCCACCGTGCATATGGAGCATCGGCCTGGAATATCGGCCCCAGCACCATTCCCGTCAACAACAGCGGCATCTGTTGTAATCGTGATGGCACTTGCAGTTGCATTGGTGGTGGTTAATCTACCAATCACAATATCTGCGCCTGTCACGCCTGTTGTGGCATCACCATCTGAGTTGACAAGTGTTATTGTTCCAGAGCCTGCATCAATGCTCGCATTGCCACTCATCACCAAGGTGTCCTCAGCCACGGTAGCTAAGCTGCCCGCAACACTGAAGGTATAAGCGGCATCAGCGGCATTATTGACATCTGCTCGCAAAGAGACAGTGCCTGTGGTGGTGGTGATGCTGCCGGCATCGTCGATGACAATACTGGAATCAGCTCGCAAAGAGACAGTGCCGCCTGCGGTGGTGATGCTGCCGCTGCGGCTGCCGCGGCTGCTGCCGATGAAAATACCACCAGAACCAGCATCTTGCAAAGAGACAGCGCCTGTGGTGGTGGTGATGCTGCTGCCGTCGATGAGAATACCAGCAGTATTAGATTGCACAGTGACAGCGCCTGTGGTGGTGGTGATGCTGCCGGCGTCGATGAGAATACCAGCAGCAGCTTGCACAGAGATGTCGCCCTCTGTGGTGGTGATGTCGCCGTCGATGATGTCAATATTACCAGTATCAGCTTGCACAGAGATGTCGCCCTCTGTGGTGGTGGTGATGCTGCCGATGCCGCCGCTGATGCCGAAGGTAATATCACCAACATCAGCTTGCACAGAGATGTCGCCCTCGGTGGTGATGATGTCGCTGCCGATGATGTCAATATCACCAGTATCAGCTTGCACAGAGATGTCGCCCTCTGTGGTGGTGGTGATGCTGCCGCCGTCGATGAGAATACCAGCAGCAGCTTGCACAGAGATGTCGCCCTCTGTGGTGGTGATTCTGCCGGCGCGGCCGAAGGTAATATCACCAGCACCAGTTTGCAAAGAGACATTGCCGCCTGCGGTGGTGGTGATGTTGCCGTCGAGGCCGAAGGTAATATCACCAGTAGCAGCTTGCACAGAGACATTGCCGCCTGCGGTGGTGGTGATTCTGCCGATGCCGCCGCTGATGCCGAAGGTAATATCACCAACATCAGCTTGCACAGAGATGTCGCCCTCGGTGGTGATGATGTTGCCGATGCCGCCGGTGCCGATGTCAATATCACCAGTATCAGCTTGCACAGTGACATCGCCTGTGGTGGTGGTGATTTCGCCGATGCCACGGTCGCCGATGGCAATATCACCAGTATCAGCTTGCAAAGAGACAGCGCCTGTGGTGGTGGTGATGTCGCCGTCGATGAGAATACCAGCAGCAGCTTGCACAGTGACAGCGCCTGTGGTGGTGGTGATGCTGCCGGCATCGATGAGAATACCAGCAGCAGCTTGCACAGAGACAGCGCCTGTGGTGGTGGTGATGCTGCCGATGATGTCAATATCACCAGTATCAGCTTGCACAGAGACAGCGCCTGTGGTGGTGATACCCGTCGTGGTTGAACCACCTGCCACTGTCACAGCAGCCACCGTAAGATCTCCATTGTCTCGATAACTCACACTGCCAGTATTTGCTGCCAAGGTTACAATGTTATTCACCGCGGCATCCGCTGCGTTGGTCAACGTCAACGTGTATGCGCCCGTCGCACCCGTCAAGGCCAAGCCACCCGCCCGAATACGTCCTGTCTGTGTGACTGCGCCCTGGCTGTGTAACTCAACGTTATGACCTCTAGCATCGATACCCTCAAGGATAAATCCGCTATCGTCACGGAAGGTCAAGTCACCGCCTAGTTGGGTATTATCAGCATCTAGGCGCGTCACCACATTGTCTCTGTCATTCAGATCAAATGTTCCGTTTAGTAATGTTAAGGTCCCCGCTTGGATTGCTGCTGTCTGTGTGACTGTGCCAGTACTGTTCAATGTAGTCGTACCTGTGGTGGTGATACCCGTCGTGGTTGAACCACCTGCCACTGCCACAGCAGCCACCGCAAAATTATTATTGTCTCGATAACTCACACTGCCAGTATTTGCTGCCAAGGTTGCAATGTTATTATTGGTCAACAACGTGTATGCGCCCGTCGCGCCCGTCAAGGCCAAGCCACTCGCCCGAATACGTCCTGTCTGTGTGACTGCGCCCTGGCTGTGTAACTCAACGTTATGACCTCTAGCATCGATACCCTCAAGGATAAATCCGCTATCGTCACGGAAGGTCAAGTCACCACCTAGTTGGGTATTATCAGCATCTAGGCGCGTCACCACATTGTCTCTGTCATTCAGATCAAATGTTCCGTTTAGTAATGTTAAGGTCCCCGCTTGGATTGCTGCTGTCTGTGTGACTGTGCCAGTACTGTCCAATGTAGTCGTGCCTGTGGTGGTGATACCCGTCGTGGTTGAACCACCTGCCACTGTCACAGCAGCCACCGCAAAATTATTATTGTCTCGATAACTCACACTGCCAGTATTTGCTGCCAAGGTTGCAATGTTATTGTTGGTCAGCAACGTGTATGCGCCCGTCGCACCCGTCAAGGCCAAGCCACCCGCCCGAATACGTCCTGCTTGTGTGACTACTTGTGTGACTGCGCCCTGGCTGTGTAACTCAACGTTATGACCTCTAGCATCGATACCCTCAAGGATAAATCCGCTATCGTCACGGAAGGTCAAGTCACCGCCTAGTTGGGTATTATCAGCATCTAGGCGCGTTACCACATTGTCTCTGTCATTCAGATCAAATGTTCCGTTTAGTAATGTTAAGGTCCCCGCCCGAATACGTCCTGTCTGTGTGACTGCGCCCTGGCTGTGTAACTCAACATTATGACCTCTAGCATCGATACCCTCAAGGATAAATCCGCTATCGTCACGGAAGGTCAAGTCACCACCTAGTTGGGTATTATCAGCATCTAGGCGCGTTACCACATTGTCTCTGTCATTCAGATCAAATGTTCCGTTTAGTAATGTTAAGGTCCCCGCCCGAATACGTCCTGTCTGTGTGACTGTGCCAGTACTGTCCAATGTAGTCGTGCCTGTGGTGGTGATACCCGTCGTGGTTGAACCACCTGCCACTGTCACAGCAGCCACCGCAAAATTATTATTGTCTCGATAACTCACACTGCCAGTATTTGCTGCCAAGGTTGCAATGTTATTGTTGGTCAGCAACGTGTATGCGCCCGTCGCACCCGTCAAGGCCAAGCCACCCGCCCGAATACGTCCTGTCTGTGTGACTGCGCCCTGGCTGTGTAACTCAACGTTATGACCTCTAGCATCGATACCCTCAAGGATAAATCCGCTATCGTCACGGAAGGTCAAGTCACCGCCTAGTTGGGTATTATCAGCATCTAGGCGCGTCACCACATTGTCTCTGTCATTCAGATCAAATATTCCGTTTAGTAATGTTAAGGTCCCCGCTTGGATTGCTGCTGTCTGTGTGACTGTGCCAGTACTGTCCAATGTAGTCGTGCCTGTGGTGGTGATACCGCCGCCGATGGCAATATCACCAGCATCAGCTTGCACAGAGACATCACCGCCCCCAGCATTAATCAAACCTATTGGTAGATCAGCGATGGAATCAATCAGAATATCGCCATTAGCTGCGCTGGTATTGGCATTCAATGTTGCTGAGGCAGCCACATCCAGGATCGTGCCCGTGCCTATCGTATCTGCTATCAGGCTGATCGTCGCAGCTGCGACATCTGCGGTGTTATCATCCGTTATACCGTCAATTGCATCCGCTGACGTTATCGTTATCGTGTCACCTACTGCCGTTACCGCGCCCAATAACACATTACCACTGGTGGTTGTCGTTAATATCACGTCATTCGCGCCGCCGGCTGTCGCCACTAGCGCCGTCAGGCTATCTGCCGCCGCATTACCTGCGTTGGTTAAGGTGATACTGCCATTGGTAGTGATTGCTGAATCCACAGTTAACGCTTCATTGCCAACCTGGTTAAACTGGATGTTGCCAGTGTCAGTTGTTAGGCCAGTGCCAGTTGTTAGGCTGGTGGCCGTAACCCCTGCCGTCGCCGATGAAACAATATTAATATTGCCATCCATAGTATCGGCTGAAATACTCGTTACACGAACGGTGATTTCATCCGCACTACCAATGCCAGTCATTGCGTCTATATCAAGTGAACCGGCAACGATATCCAGACCAGCAAGGTTCGTATCAGAGCCGACATCTTCAATCCCACCGACAGTGGCCTGTAACCTGACTGAGCCTAACGTCCCGATATCAACATATGTCGGGTCATCAAAATCCAGATTGATGGTCGTAGCGATGAGATCCAAATCAAATTCGGGGTCGCTGGGAGAAGCAGAAAAAGTGTCGTCATCGAAGGTAAACGCATTGCCTGTTACACCTATATTGACAGAACTTATAGCCGCCGCAGCCGTGATTGCTCCACCTGATAATTGAGACGACGTAACGGCGTTATTTAAAAAATTTATAAAAACATCCTGGCCACTTGCGATAGTGATTGCTACATCTGGCGTACCCATGTTATTAATATCTAGGTAATTGGCAGAAATAATCCCGCCGCCGCCCGCACTACCAATGTCGTTGCCGCCACCGCCGCCGAGGATAATATTGATCTCTGCGGTGCCGCCGCCATCTGCAGTAATACTTGAAGCCGTTGAATCAATACCATCATCAGTGATAGCGCCATCAGTAGTTGCTAATGTAACCACCGCATCCGCTGCCGCCGCATCGACAGAAACGACTTGCATATCACCAACACCCCTTGTCATTACACTTAATATTTTACCTGAGCCTGAATTATTTACCTTGGTTAAGACAAGAGCACCTGCCCCTGGAATCTGCATTGCGTCAATCTGAATTGCGTTAGAGCCAGTGTTATCGATATCAATACTAGCAACACTGATTTCCAAAGCATCAACATTACCAACCCCCGTTACCGCATCAATAATCAGGCCACCTGTGGCAGTAATGTCAGTGCCATCAACCGTCGCCACCGTGCATATGGAGCATCGGCCTAGAATATCGGCCCCAGCACCATTCCCGTCAACAACAGCGGCATCTGTTGTAATCGTGATGGCACTTGCAGTTGCATTGGTGGTGGTTAATCTACCAATCACAATATCTGCGCCTGTTAATGTGGCATCACCATTTGAGTTGACAAGTGTTATTGTTCCAGAGCCTGCATCAATGCTCGCATCGCCACTCATCACCAAGGTGTCCGCAGCCACGGTAACTATAGTATCTGGGTCGCCCCCAACGCCCGGAATGCTGAAGGTATAAGCGGCATCAGCGGCATTATTGGCATCTGCTCGCAAAGAGACAGTGCCTGTGGTGGTGGTGATGCTGCCACCGTCGTCGATGACAATACTGGAATCAGCTTGCAAAGAGACAGTGCCGCCTGCGGTGGTGATGCTGCCGCTGCTGCTGCTGCTGCTGCCGCGGCCGATGAGAATATTACCAGTAGCAGCTTGCACAGTGACAGCGCCTGCGGTGGTGGTGATGCTGCCGCTGCTGCTGCCGAAGCCGAAGGTAATATTACCAGTAGCAGCTTGCACAGAGACAGCGCCTGTGGTGGTGGTGATGCTGCCGTTGGTGATGAAAATACCACCAGTATCAGCTTGCAAAGAGACAGCGCCTGCGGTGGTGGTGATGCTGCTGGCATCGTTGATGACAATACTGGAATCAGCTTGCAAAGAGACATCGCCCTCGGTGGTGATGCCGCTGCTGCCGCCGATGTGAATACCCCCATTGTTAGTGATATCGATGGTGCCACCATTCCCTGTCATCGATAGGCCTGATGTTGCACTCAAACCATCATCTGCATCTAGATCTAAAGCTATTATTGATATGCGTGTGGATGTGGATGGCGCACTAGTGGCTGGCGAACTATTACTGATCGCTAGGTCACCTGTTGCTGTTGTCGCGGCTAAAGATGTGACACCCATCGTTCTGAGTGGTGCTCCTGTAGTGCCAATCCCATTACCAGCAATAATTTCCAGGCTACCGCGGTTCATAACCAAGGCACCCGTGGTGCCTGCCGTTGTTACCCTGCCTGTCCCATCAGCTACGCCTAAACCATTTTGATTATCGGCATTGAGAAGAATGTCTTGACCCTGGGCAGCCGTCAGCGTCACCCCGGTATTAATCACGATGTTATCTTGGGCTTGTATCGAAACGACCTTTGCTGTTGTGCTTCCAGGCGCAATAGAGGAACTATTAACGACACCGCTTGCTATCACCTGAAGAGCATCTGTACCGGAGCCATCTGTTCCGGCAGTGGCGGCATTACCAAGAACCAGTAAGCCCGTTGTTCGAAGGTTATTCAAGTCGCCTTGTGTTATATCAACGCCAATATCAAGACTAGAACTAACTGCCATAGACAATTCAGCGACCCTTATCGCGCCACTACCAGCGTTCACAACTGCATTGATATCGAACGCACTACCTATCAATGTGATGTCGCCACCTTTAGAGTCCAAGGCAGCAGCAATCGTTAAGGTGCCTACGGCATCAATAGTGCCTGCATGATGTGAATTTGCTTCCAGATGTATCTCACCATTATTCGTTGTGAGAGAGGATGAAGAATTAATATTTATATTGTTTCCGGCTTGGACTATCAGGCCTGCGTTTAGCGTCGTTAGCTCTACTGATTGGTCAAAAGTAATATCACTTGTTGCCTGCAATATGACATTACCTCCCACCGCTTCTAAGGTGCCAGCGTCAATAGTAGCAGGACTTGCATCCGCAAACAGGATGCCATCTGTAGGGTCAATACTACCCGTACCACTCGATGTAATGTTCAAATTTTCTGGGTCAAAAAGAACCGTGCCTATCTCACCATGCGGTGCTTGCGTATCGACTGTCCCATCAAAATTTAAACCAATCTTACCGGAGATTTCGGCGAAACCACCATCGCCCGAACTAGCACCTCCACGCGCAGAGGCATGTCCAGAAAAACCAGTCCGTTCGTCGGCCCACACAATTACCTTGCCGCCATCGCCATTTACAGTCGCATCGGCAGTAACACTCGCATCAGCACCAACATAGGTTCTTGAGGCATTTTGCATGTCAGCATTACTGCCCTGATAATCCCCGCCAATTAGAACTTCACCGCCCCCGGTTGCCCCAGAAGCATCAACCGTCGTGGCATCGGTTAGCCCGACTTTATCGCCCAGTATCTGTACATTACCGCCATTAGCATTGTTTGACGAAGCATCGACAACACTGGCACCTGAGACAATCGTGGTATCGGTTGATTGCAGTTGGATAGTGCCGCCATCGCCATTCGTACCAGCAACATTTAAGGTGCCGGTATTTAATACCGATGAACCTGCGCCCATACCAACAAGACGTATGGTGCCGCCTTTATTTTCGATCCTACCCGCCCTGATCGTGCCTGTATTATTCACGACATCGGTGAAAATATTTTTTGCCGCAGAACCCTGCATCAACACACTGCCGCCATCTGCAATAATAGAACCTGTATTTTTGACAGCGGCATCCAGAGATTGGGCGTTTTCTACAACTTCCTGGTCTATGGCAAATTGCATCAAGCCATCACCATCAAAATCTACCGTAGTCTGGTTCCCAGCAACCAAATTAACCTGCCCAGCATGTGCAATGATGAGTCCTTTGTTCTCAACCGTCTTTCCAACGAGATTGACCGCTCCACCCGTGGCGGCCTGAAGCACCCCCTGACTGACAACGACCCCATCCGTACCATCAACACCATTGAAATTGAGCCTGCCATCCATAAAATCACTGGTAGATATATCCAGCCCTGAGGCTGTCAGTGAATTAACATTAACGCTTGCTTTTGGACTAAAAAACACACCATTTGGATTCACCAGAAGCACATTGCCATTTGCCTTGATTGAGCCAAAAATCTGACTTGGACTATTACCGTGGATTCTGTTAAGTGCACTTGCAGTCTTTGATGGTTGCTTAAATTGCACGAGCTCATCGGCATTAATATTGAAGCTGGCCCAGTCGATCGCAAGGTTTTTTGACTGCTGATTAATCACCGTGGTAGTTGGATTAGGCGTTGAAATACTCCCTTGACCGCCAGCGACCTGACCGCCTTCAGGGCCTGCAAAAACGCCACTTGGGCTTAAGATTAAAAATAAACTTGCCGCAGGTAAGCAGGCATTACGAATGCTCTCGACAATAGGTCTCACTGCCAGGTTGTGCGTTTGTCGCGCAAAGCCTTTCTTTTTAACCAATGCTGCTTTCTTTTGCCTACGTTTTGCCAATCAAAACACCCCTAAGTAAAATTATTCTAAAATACGTCTACAAATTAATACGTCTACAAATTAATACGTCTACAAATTATAGCCTTGAACCTTGAACTCGCAAACTAAACAGCCTCTGTTGTGAGGTTATTGCGACTATATTAATGCCACAGTTTCAAGAATCACCATGATCAATTCAGCCTTTAATCCCTAGATTATACTACTATTTTAGTGGTTAATCTGGTAGATTTAGTTCTCCTAAAAAGCGGTATGTCGTTCTCCTAAAAACGGTATGTCACGTTTCCCCACATCTGGACATTACGTCCGTTTTCAACATCATTGCCGCCGATTTCGCTTGCCCAAAGAAATTTAGATTCAAACATCTCCGATAATATAAATCGAAACCCGACACCTGCGCCCCTAAGTGCTTTGTGGCCTAATATTTCTGATTCCAATGGATTATTCAATCGACCTACCGCATGGTCATAGAACACACTGAGCTGTAGCAATTCACCCCAAGTTTTGTTACCAAATGCGGGTTTGTCTGCGAAGCCCGGGGCATCCATTATCCATTCCAATGACAAGAAGTAAGCGCGGTCCCATAGAACCTGTGCGCTTGGAAATGCACGGAGGTTATCCGGCCCACCGACAGAATATTGTTCCAGTGAAACCAGCGGGTCTTTTGTCCATTGAAATTCGGCCCTGAATAACAAGGAATGATTTCTTCTGACCGTTTGTAATCGCGTGTAACTGGCAAATATTTTATTAAATTTGCCTGAGGCAAAGTGCGCGTCCGGCGGGCCTTCCTGTCTGCTTGGCCGAAACCCGACTGGTAGACTTAGAGCATCGCCATGGCTGCCTATTGAATCAAAAAGATTGTTGACCCCAAGGCTGAACTCCAGAGAGGCAAAATTAATACCGCCACCACCATCATCAGGATCGTTGCTGAGTCTGAAACTATCCACAGAATCATAATCAGCAGACAAGGTAAAAACAGACAAGCGATCCCTATTTGTGTTTTCGCCAGCCGTAATTGTTTGGGATCTTTTACGGGTGAATCCGAAACGTGTAAAAAAGTTTTGTTGACGACTTCTAATAAAATATTTTTCTATAAATACACCCTGGTTTTCCGATCTGGCACTAATCTGGTTTACAGCAAATTCACCACCAACATCAAGCGCATTGATGTTAAAGAATCCACCAATTTTATAATCATTGGCGAGAAATCTTTCATAGTCCGCCCCAAGAAAAATATTATTCTTGGGATTGTATGATTGCTGTCCTGTGAGTGTAAGTTTGTCAGCAAATCCCATGGTATTGTTCCAGTCAATAGCGGCTCGTAATCGATTACGACCCGTTTCTTGGGCACCGTGGTTATCAGCTCGAAGCGCAACATCAAATCGTTTCTCTTCCTGCACCTTGAGAACAATATCTGTTGTGCCGACACGGATACCCGGTTGGAAGACACCGAATACACTGAGACCAGAATAGTCAGTCAAGGTTAATAATGCTGCCTCTATTTCTGATTTGGTAACTGGCTGCCCAATCAACCATTTGAAGGGTCTCTCAAGCATCTCTTTGCGATACATCTCGTTGCCTTCTGCCAATACACGTCCTAACCTACCGATAAATATCTGAATATCAACGATACCCGCAGAGACTGTTTGAACGGGGATAACCGCCTGAGCAAGGATCAATCCCTTCTCGCGGTAGTGGGTGGTAACGATATCTGCAACCTCTTGCAACTGACCGATTGTAAAGCCTTGCGGTCGAAGTGCCTTCTGTTTGTCCAGGAGTGTTTTTATTGCATTGAGATTTATACCTAATTCAGGTAAATCTTCACCATCTATCAAACGAAACTCTGTGATAATGATGGCATCACCTTCGTCCACCTCAAACGGTCTATCAACGACAGGGGGAATATCAACAACCTCAGCAGCAGGATCAGGTGGAGTTTCTGAATGTTGCTCTTGCTGCGGACGAACCGCTCCAGGACGAGCAGAGTCGGGCAGGCCTACAGGGGCTGCAAAAACTGATGGAATGACCAAAATGCCGCAAAGCAGCACCGCGCTTATGACAGGAATCTTGTTTACCATACTCCTAACAAGTTCTCATTTCGATACGAATTCTTTAGTGTCTATCTATAGATGTTATTTGACAGATAATAATAATAATCCATTGATTAATCAAGAATTACTTTACCTCTCAATGTTTTTAGTGAAAAAATATTGTCAACCATTTTGATTCATCCTGCCCTATGACGTATTTCATGAAATTTCGAGCTTCAAGTCAAAATTAGCGACACTATAGATTAGTGTCAATAAATAATTAATTCGTCCTTAATTTCAAACGCCATTCCTCTAAATTCTTATCTTTTAAATCAATAGGATAGGTAATAATTGCTTGATCAAATACAGCCTGCCTGAGCTTAATTTTCAACTGCTGCAACATTAACTCTTTAATCTTAGGCCTAACCTGTTGCAATGTAATGCTTTGCTCGGGAACAACAGCGCCTAATTTTAAAATATAAATCCCTTCATCTGTCTCAATAGGTTCACTCGTGCCCCCCTGCTCCAGACTTGAAGGCAGCGCCTTGAATTCAGGCTTAAGCTTCGAAAGCTTAACCATGCCCGTATAGCCTCCATTGAAGCGACTGGCAGCATGTTTTGAATGTTCACTGGCGGCTGAGGGAAAATCAATTTTCTTTTTCTTCAGATCTTTGCTGATTGATTCTGCGCGTTTTCTTAATGACTCGACCTCTTTTTGAGTCATGCCTTCATCGATTGGTAAAAAGATTTGCCAAATGTGCATGCGCTTTTCAATGACAAATTTATCCTTGTTTTCCTCATAGTACTTCTGAATCTGTTCATTGTTTGGAAAATCGACAGGGACATTAGATGTAAGCAACTGATTTAGGTAGACTTCTCTGACAATGTTATCGACGCTCCTTTGTGCAAGTATCTGCACCTTTTCTCTGGCTTCAATCTTGTTTGCCCTCGCCGCCGTCAATACTGACACGTTGGCTGCTTCCCGTTTGATAAAATCATTAAAAGCCTTTTCATCTGCCAATATTTTTTTTCGTTCACTTTCAACGGCCATGGACAAGATGCTTTTAACATCAGAGAATCCCAAGTTGGCTTTCTCAGGGGTCTGCCCTTGATCTCTCTTTGCTGATTTGCCGGTTTCCTCCACAGATTCCTTCACAGATATAGGTTTCTCGTTAGCAGATTTCTGCTGCTTTTTTTCGGCTTTCGCCGATATCGCTTCATCAGTACCGATACCAAGAAAATCTTTAATGGACAAAGCGGAAACTGAATAAGGGAAACAGACTCCCGTTGATACCAACAAATAAAGAAAAACTCTCGAAAATTTATGCTTACTCATCATGATTTTTATCTCGGCCAAACCCCGCCCTGTTTTTTTGGACTTGGAAATCCTTGTGTATATAATTGCAACGCAACATTCTAAATAGCTAAAAAGGGATGATTATTTCACATGTAAATAGCCTAGACTAGCCTAGGTCTATTTTTTTTTGATTTCATGTCAAGATTTTCCCTTGAAGAATAATAGGGTATGATGAAAGACAGAGAGAATGCCATAACTATTTCATAGGTCGCAAGACGTAACTATTTCATAAGTCGCAAGAGTAGTGTAAATGCAAAGCTGGGCACAATAAAATCATGGCGCCAAAAACCGTCAATATCGCCATTATGTTCGCTGACATAGCGGGCAGTACTAGACTTTATGACACGCTTGGAGATCAGGTCGCCAGAGCAAAGATTGCGGTGGCGATAGAAACAATGTCAAAGATCACCTCGAAAAAAAGTGGCACAGTCGTTAAAACCATTGGTGATGAGGTAATGTGCATATTTCCTACCGCAGAGAATGCAGTTAAAGCAGCCTGGGAAATGCAAGAGACATTTGAGAAAGAGTCCGAAACAAATACTGACGGCTACCCTCTTGCAGTCAGAATAGGCGTGCATTTTGGGCCGGCAATTATAGAAGGTAAGGATGTTTTTGGTGATGCCGTAAATATTTCAGCAAGAATGGCCGCGCAGGCGAAAGCAAAACAAATCATTACCACTCAAGATACATTGGAAAAATTACCTGTTGCAATACGTGACAGTACACGTTTTGTTGATCGTGCGCCCATCAAAGGCAAGAAAGAAGAAATCGATATCTTTGAAATTATCTGGCAGGAAGAAGATGTCACGCGCATAGCAACAAGAAGAATCACTGCCAAAAAAAAATCAGCAGAAGTAAAGCTAAGTCTGACTTATAATGGACAGACTCTTGAACTCAACAAAGCACGACCTGGGCTGATGATGGGTAGAAGCCAAAATTGCGATCTCATGATCAACGAAAAACTGGCGTCTAGGCAACACGTTCGTATAGAACTGCGTAGAGACAAATTTTTCATCATAGATCAAAGCACAAACGGTACGCACGTATTAGTAGATGGTGCATCTGAAGTATTTCTTCGTCGAGAAGAATTGTCGTTGAATGGAAATGGCCGAATCAGCCTTGGCGGAGATTTTAGTAAAAATCCTAGCGAAGTGGTGGAATTTGCGCTTATTTCTGGAATTTAATCACCTAATCTATGAAATTTACATTTGAAAAAAATAGGGTAGCTTTATAATAGGCACAAGGATTCGATAGGTCGTGGTAGAAACTAAAACTTCCAATAGCTTTTCATGGTCGTCATTCGGTATCACTAATGCTGGCAAGGTTCGTGACTATAATGAAGATTCTTTTCTTGACAAACCAGAGATAGGTTTGTGGGTCGTCGCCGATGGCATGGGCGGACATGAAGGTGGTGATGTGGCCAGTCAGCTGATTGTCAACTCCCTTGGCAAGATCCACAAGGACGTTACACTGGATCGGTATATTGATGACATTGAAGACAGACTTACAGAAATTAATAACCATTTAATCGCTAAGGCTCGTGAGTTAGGAGAGAAGGTGACTATCGGAAGTACGGTCGTGGGCATGCTTGCGTATGATAGTTTTTGCACTTTTTTCTGGGCTGGCGACAGTCGGCTGTACAGATTACGCAGTGGCTCCTTAAGACGACTATCTGCCGATCACTCGCAGGTGGAAATTTATGTCCAACAAGGGCGAATCCGCCGTGAGGAGGCAGAGACGCATCCCCAAAGTAATGTGATAATCAGGGCCGTTGGCGCGGCAAAAAATCTTTATGTAGATTTTGATATTCAGAAAATGCAGTCTGGTGACCGATATATGCTCTGTAGTGATGGCCTAACCAAACATCTGACAGATACGGAATTTGAAGAAATGCTGGGTAAGGACAATGCTGAGAAAGCCTGCAAAGCCTTAATTAAACTTACTCTGGAAAGAGGCGCTGGTGACAACGTCACCACTATTGTAATTGATGTTGAATAATCGTGAGTAGCTTAACAATGAGTAGCTTAACAAGTGGAGGAATAGTCTGTGGCTGATTTTAAAACAGCGCTTGAAGCGCTTGCAAAAGGCAACACTGATGCTGATTCTTTGGCCGAACAATTAGTCTCGATTCTTGATGAAGCGCCGCAATATGCTAATCATATGCTCGCTCAACTCGACGAAATTTATGAGCAGAAATCGATCAGTGGTCAAGATTACGCAAAGCTCAGAAGTCAAATCAACCGATACAGAAGGGCTCATGCCTCAGAAACGGAGACTGGATCAGGTAAGGCATCTGTTGATTCAACTGTATTTGCCCAAGAAGATAATATTCAAGATAACGTGGCTCCAACTCCCTCTGCTGAGGAAGCGGCACAGATTGCAAGTGATGACGATCAGCTTTTTGATAGTACTGGGTTTGATGTCACTGGCGCCTCCGATATGAGTGGTATCGATGTTGATTTTAGCGCGATTAGCGACCCATCTGTGGCACCAGGTTCAGGACCTGCTGGAACTGATTGGTCAGATCCCTCGGCTCAGGCACCTGCACCAAAAAAAACATTGGGTCCTGGTTCTGTCATCAAACAGCGATTTAAATTAATCAGTGTGCTTGGCATTGGTGGTATGGGCAAGGTTTACAAGGGTCTTGACCTGTTAAAAGAGGAAGCTCGAGACAAAAAACCCTATTGCGCAATCAAACTACTAAACGAAGATTTCAAAGACCACCCGGAAGCATTTATATCTCTACAACGTGAATCAAGTCGTCAGCAAAAACTGGCACACCCAAACATAGCAACCATCTATGACTTTGATCGTGTTGGTGGCCCCGGAACACCTGTCTACATCACCATGGAATTGATGGAAGGCATGGAACTGAAGGATTTCATCAAAAAATCCGTGAAAAAACAAGGCGGCCTTCCCTTTGATAAAGCCTTTAACATGATCAGACAAATGGTTGATGCTCTCGCTTATGCGCACGATAAACGGCTGGTACATTCAGATCTGAAGCCGGGCAACGCCTTTTGCTGTGACGATGGTACGGTCAAGATACTGGATTTTGGTATCGCACGGGCGGTAAAGAACCCTGTCACTGGTGAAGCTGAAAAAACGCTTTTTGATCCGGGTCAGTTAGGTGCATTGACACCAGCCTATGCCAGTTTTGAAATGCTTGAGGGAGAAGAACCGGATACGCGTGACGATATCTATGCCTTGGGTTGTATGGCGTATGAGCTACTGATAGGTAAACACCCATTTAATAAACTACCTGCAAACAAAGCCAAAGAAAATGGTCTCAAACCACCTCTTATCAAAGGTATCAAGAAAAAGCAAAACCGCGCCTTGCAAAGATCTATTGCATTTGAACGCAAAGATCGCAGCCCGACCGTTGAACATTTCCTTGAGGAACTTGAAAACCGTTATATCTGGTATAAAAGCTCACTCACTATTGCGGCAATACTTGTCGTGGTCACTGTTCTTGGCGGAACACTGCCTGTAATAAATTACTATCATCAAAAAGAAATCAATCAAGTTGTTGCCGATATCAATACCGGTGACCCACAGGTAATCGTCGATCATTTAGCCGCAATGAATGAATTAGAAAAAACCGATCAAAGAGCAATTATTGATGATGCAAAAACGGCAATTCAAAACTACTTCAGAAATGAAATCACTGGACTTACTGACACGACAGGTGATAAGTACAACTTCCCTGAAGCAGGACTGATACTTGCTGAAGCTGGCGAACTCTATCCAGATTCGAACTTTTATCTGGAACAATCCAAGCATATTGAAACCAACAAGAAACAACAGCTGAGCACACTCTATACTGAATATTCAGATGCTCTTGTCCTGGCAAAAGAACAGGATGATTCCACCATGCTTGATAACACCAAGGCTATTCTTAAAAAGATCAGAACCCAGATTGATCCTAACGATTCCCTACTGACGGATATTCGAGCCAGTAACCAGTATAGATTACTAGCAAATAACGCGTTCGATCTGGGAAATCTTGAACAGGCAATGAAATTAATTACTTCAGGTATTGAGCTCGCACCAAAGAATGAACAACTGCTTGACACCAGAAACAAGATAGAAAAAACAGTCAAGATCTTCTCACTGGAAGAAAAACTTGATGCTCAATCTACTGGACTTACAGCACTTGCTGATTATCGACAAATAAAAACCGATATTATCAATCTGGCCGAACTTGATCCAGAAAGCGGCACACTTTCCCTCATTGCTTCTTCCATGAAGGACACAGTGAAACAGGCGCTTGAAATTACCTTGTCCAGTGGCAGTAGAGCCGATGCTGAAGTGCTTGCTGATGAATATGGCGAAATCTTGAGTGTCTTACAACTAGGCGAAGAACTCACGCAAATTAAACTTGCGCATCTTCAAGGTACGGAACGGAGTGCAGCTATCCAGGCCATTGTTGCTGTTGATAAATCTATCATTGAAGAGTCGCTCGCATCTCCCAACATGGAAGATTCCTACTGGGAATCCAGAATGCTAGCCAGTGTTAGAGAGCTTAGCAGTTTGTCTGAGGAAGATATTTCAATAACATCTGCTCTCGAAGGTATCCGTGAATCAATCGCCAAACTCTATATTGATGAGGCACAGAAGACGCTTGATACTAAACGTTTTGATGCTGCCAAAAACTTTATCGGCAGAGGTGAACGCTTTGCGCCTAATAATGCAAATATTCTCAATCTGAGAAATGCCATCACACAAGCTGAATCTGCACATGAAAAACAATTGCTGGTTGATGGTCTGATAAAAGATTTCAAGGCGCAAACTGAAGCAAATCAGATCACTAAGGCGCTTGAATATTATGAAGAACTCAAAATAGAAGTACCAGATGACGTATTTGTCACGCAAGAAGCACCGATATTACTTTCATCAAGCTATGCAAATCTTGCTGAGAGCCGGTTTGATGTAAAAGATTATATCAATGCACTGAAATTTGCCAATGAGGGGATGAAACTAAATCCAGCTAACAGCGCGCTGAAAGATGCTAGAACGGAATATATCGTCGAGGCAAATATTATTGATTTAACCGAGCAATTTACCACAGTAGTTAATTTTGATGATGCCAGTGTCCAGAGAAAAATACGTGAGATATCCAGCTCTCTTAAATTCAGTGAATTCAGCCAGGCTTCTATAGAGATCCTGGAAGATCGCATAAACACGCTAAGAACCAGTAATGAAAACGCGGCGGCAATACTCGCACAAAGTGCCGCAATCTTCTTTCCTAATACAGTACTTGAAGACCTTAAGAATGAACTAAAACTTCAACCATGGCCAAATGCAGCTATCGCAGCGGCAGCCTTAAACTCAGGCAAACTGACGGAAGCAAATGCAATATTGCAAACCGCGCTAATAGAATTTCCTGAACATCCCGATGTTGGTGCCTTTGGAGAATCATTGAAAACCAGTATTGCAAAAGCAAATAATGCCTTCAGCACGTATCAGACTGAAAAGGATGGCGCAGGGACAGATTATAAACAATTGAGAACGGTCAAGAGATTCCTCTCTCGTACACAGTCTCTTTGGACAGATAATCCAGATTACGATGCGGCTGAGACGGAGCTGGATGAATTAATCGCGATACATAAACCAGCTACAAAGAAAGTAATAGCCAAAGAGGAAGTGAACCTGGAATCCGTTGCTACAGCAAAGCCTGGAGCCGCTCCTAAGGAATGGAAACCAACCGATAGCGGCAGAGGTTGTGAGAAGAGACTTGCGGGTCATGGCAAGCGTGCCAAAGCTATCTGCTACGACTTTGTTAACGCAAGCTGGCGCGGACCTCTGATGGTGGTGGTTCCTGTCGGCGGGGAATTCAATAGCAACTTTGCTATCGGTAAATATGAAATTTCTGTAGGCGACTATGGTAAATACTGCGCCATTTCAAAATCATGCACTCCAGAGAAAAACAAAGAAAAATTCAATGATCCACTTACCGGAATTTCACTGGATGAGGCTAGAGCCTATGCAGTCTGGGTTTCAGAACGCACTGGAAAAACCTATCGTCTTCCAACAACAAACGAATGGGAATATGCTGCTAATGCAGGTGGGAAACAATCAAAAAAAGATTATAATTGCAGGGTTTCCTTAGGAAATAAGATTATCAAAGGAACGGGTATCGCGAGCATCAAGTCCGGTCAATCGAATGGCTGGGGGTTAAAGAATTATATCGGTAATGTTCAGGAATGGGTTGTTGATAAAGATAATATTACTGCCAGGGGTGGTGCATTTGAGGATGCACATTCCAAATGCGAAATCTCATTTAGCAAAGAACATAGTGGCGCATCTGATACTACAACTGGTTTCCGCTTAATCCTAGAAGAAATAGGATAAGACAGGAATAAATTAAACCAAGCTCGAAAAAAAACACAACCCTTATATTAATGACAAAAGATCTACACGAACTTGCAAGAAAATATGCCCGGAAAATGATTGATCGGGATAGCTATCGCAAATCCAGAAGCGAGCTAATTAAAGGGATTTGTGCTGGCGAAATTGAGGTTAAAACACGAGAATATTTGGCTCCTGTCAAAAACTTGCCAGAAGAATTGGCTGAGACAGGGCAGAATATAGTCACCCAGTTTTCTCGCTCTGAAAAAAACACAACAGCATCAGAAAAACCAGGGCATCCACCATGGTCAATCAAACAGAAAAACATTCTCATCGGCATGGTGGTTACCTTACTGCTAGCCGTTATCATATTGGCAACCTTATTACTGCCTATCACTGATGACAGCGCACCAACACAAAAAATAGAAATTCCTGTCGTCAAAAGTAACACGGGGCAAATTCTAATCACTGACTTCATCCAACAGAAAAACTGGTCTCAGAACAATATGAAGTCATTTATCACATCGTGGCAATCACTTTCTGAGCAGGATCATTCTGCTACTACAGGGAGCCCTGAGATGAAAAGACTCATAAACATTATCTATCAGAGACTTCTGGGTGAACGCGCCTTATTGAGTCTAGGTGATGTTGAAAATGCAGTTGCCAATCAACAATCACTGATTAATTTCGCCGATGAGTTAGGCATAGATGATGGGCGGCTCACTATTCTCGACCCAGTACCAAAAATTGTTGATATTGATGTTGAGGTCGAAGAAGTGTCTATCCAGACAACACCAGACTCAAATATAGGAACTATGGCTGAAGCTACAAACGGAATTGAAGAGAGTTTCATGGTCAATGAAGAACCTCTAAATTCATTAACAGAAGAACCAATAGAAGAAGAACCAATAGAAGAAGAACCAATAGAAACCATCGTTGCAACAAATGATCAAAGCGAATCGTCACCTGCGTTTACCACAGAGCCTATTGATGTTGATGTCGAGGAAAACACCGCGAAAGAAATTCCAAAAGACGCAACTATGCTTGAGCCAGAAGAAACAAAAATAATCGCCCGGAAATCGATGAATAAAGCCGCGTGCAAAACCTCACTTGTGAAAAGCCGCAAACCTTTTTGTCAAGATAGAATCGAAGGTGCTGGTAATGGCCCAAAAATGGTTGTGATCCGCAGCGGGAAATTTACCATGGGTGGAAAGGAAAAAACTGAACAACCTGTCCATACAGTCACAATAAATTCACCCTTCGCGATGTCGGTTCATGAAATATCATTTGGTGAATACGAGATTTTCTGCCAGTCAGAAAATCTGAGTTGCCCAAAACAGCCTTGGCTTGGCAAAGATTATCCTGTCGTCAATGTCAGTCACAGTGATGCTATCTCCTACACTGAATGGTTAAGTCAAAAAACAGAACAATTATACAGGTTACCAACTGAAGCAGAATGGGAATATGCTGCTAGGGCAGGAACAAAAACGGAATACCCTTTTGGCGATAAAATCCTGATCACCGATGCAGTATTCTCGGCTAAGAAAAAACTTTCAGCTCCCTTACCGAAGACTGATCGTTCTATCAACAGAAACAAGTTCCGTCTATATCACATGGTAGGTAATATACGGGAGTGGGTAGCCGATAGCTGGCATGATGGATACTCTGGCGCTCCCGAGGATGGACGTGTGCGCGTTTCTGATGTAAATGAGTTCGTTGTTCGTGGTGGCTCCTACACTGATTCTTCTAATGCATTGAGATCTGGAGCCAGAGAGAAGCTATCATCCGCCGACAAATACACTGGCTTCCGAGTACTTCAGGAACTCTCCGAATAAAATTTTTCCCAATAAAAAATCTTGGGAGCTATCCTAAATTTCAGAGATTACTCAAATTCTGGCAAAAGAGCCAAACCAACCTGGCTGAAGTCCAGTTTTGCTCGTCACAAAAAACAACCCGCTAAAGAAACGATAATGGATGCCACGTTGATTGATGCACAGACCTCGATGAAGAATCAGAAGCAGTAGCGTGATCGGGATATACGCCAGCACCACAAAGGCAATCAGTGGCATTTTGGGATGGGTAGTCAAAGCAAGCTGATTCATTCGGCAGCGGTAACGCCAGCCAACACATATGTATTCTCGGGCGGATTGTTTGACTGAATATTGTCCAAACTACAATTGGAAAATATTTTAATCAGACCTTCTCTAAAGTAAATTAGGAATAAAGTAATACTTCCATGAAAAATACCACCGAAAATATTGATCTTAATGAAAATGCCAAGTTTAGTGCGCTCGCATCTGAGTGGTGGGATCAAGATGGTGAATTACAAACTTTGCATGATATTAACCCGACACGTCTTAGCTACATTGAAAGTCATATTCATTTAACAGATAAGAATGTTCTGGACGTTGGTTGTGGCGGAGGCTTCCTGTCAGAAGCCTTATCGTCAAAAGGTGCTTTAGTAACGGGTATTGATATCAGTGAAGAACTAATAGAATTAGCCAGCGATCATTCTAAACAATCTAATCTGAATATTTCTTATAGTTGCAGAACGGTTGAGAACTTTTCTTCCGAATACAAACACGCCTTCGATATTATCACCTGCATGGAATTACTTGAGCATGTTCCTAAACCAGAATCTATCATTAACGCGTGCATGCATTTGATTAAACCTGGGGGACTACTTTTTTTATCAACAATTAACAGAAATTTAAAGGCTTATCTTCAAACTAAAATCGCAGCTGAATATTTACTGAAATTACTCCCTATAGGGACGCATAAATACGCAAAGTATATTCGCCCATCAGAACTTGCTTCGTGGTGCAGAACATCTGGATTTGAGGTCATTGATATATCAGGCATCTCATACCTCCCTTTCATCAGAAAGTGCCGCCTAAAGGATGCTCCAGATGTAAATTATATTTTGTGCGCCCAAGCTAATAACCAGGTCAACGCTCTAGTTAACGATAAACCATGATTTCATCCGTCTTTTTTGATCTTGATGGCACCCTTGCAGACACTGCGCCTGATTTGGCCGCCGCTTTAAACCAGGTACTTCATGAGCAAGGAAAGCCTGCTCTACCATTAGAGTCAATAAGACTTTCCGTCTCACTAGGTAGCAATGCCATGGTGAAACTGGGGTTTTCAATTGAGGAAGATGACCCTGAATTTGATGGACTTAAGCAACGCTTTCTTGATATTTATCAGCAACGATTACACCAAGATACACATATTTTCCACGGAATTGATGAAGCCCTTACTTACTTGGAAGAGAAAAATATGGCCTGGGGTGTGGTAACCAATAAACCAGAATGGCTAACCAATCCTGTCATGGAGCAATTGAAACTTACCCAAAGAGCTGCTTGCGTCATCAGTGGGGATACCACTAAATATCAAAAGCCACATCCGGGCTCAATACTGTACGCTTGTCAGATTACCCAATGCGCCCCTGAAACATCACTTTACGTTGGAGATGCCTTAAGAGATATACAAGCAGGGCGTGCCGCCGGAATGAAAACATTGACGGCTGACTATGGCTATATCGCCAATAATGAGAATCCAGATGAATGGAATGCCGACGGAAGGATCTCAAGACCAGAAGAAATCATTGATTGGCTCGATAGAGAGAACAATACTTTCTGAATACCTTGAGTTTCAGCAGCGACAAACACTGGTTAGGTCTGTCTCTCGGGCGAAAAAAATCTCAACCTCACCCTTAAACGCCTACAGGTCGTCTTTGAAATATTATCAGAAGTCAAGATAACGGTTCTCTTGCAGCTGCTTTGCTTGAAATTTAAAACGATTAGATGTGTATGCACATATGATTCTGCTAATAGCACAATAGGTATCATTTCACCCTCTTCTTTGCTCCTTGTTTTATCAAGGATGTACCACTCATCTTTATCGTTCAGCAATAATTCAGCAGGGTTCCTTTTTGGCAGATAAATCATTTTATAGCTCCAATATGCGAGACTCAGCAAGACCAGTAAAAACACAATTGGCAACAGAACCACAGAAATATTTGAAAAATAAATGCAAAGTAATGCGCCAAGATGACAGAAATAAAGCATGGCTATTAGCCATTTTGAAGGGATTAATAGAAATCTAATGGGCAGTTCAAAATTTGATTTATCTGATGTCATTAGGCCTCCTTGCCGGATCCCTTGATAGCATAAATTTATTGCGATGCACACTAATTCCACCGAAACAGATAAAATAAGGCCATTCTCAAGACCTTCCCATTACTCAAGACCTTATAAGGATTATTCATCATATCCTAAAAAAGTCCTGAAAAAACTGCTCAAGGTTGGTTCGCAGATATGCCTTTAGCAGGGCATAAATCATTCATCACCTTTAGAGAGGGGAAGGGAATGAACCTACAGTAACAAATATGTTATCTGTAGATGTATTGTGTCTGAATGCTCGATAATGGATAAGTAATAACTAAAAGCCCGCTCATTGAGGGATTTTTATGCTATTGCTGTGACGATTAAAGGAAAATTCTCGCAAAATGAAACTGTTTCATACAAACTTTATAAAAATAATGATATTGTTTGTACGCTTTATTCAGCGGTTTTGAATGATGTGAAGGTTTCTAAGAGTATAATTAAAGGCATGGACCAAGAAAATATCGTGGCAGAACAAACTGCGGGGAACACTTTAGAAAGCAAAACATCTGCAAGTGGTGGTGACGAGAATAAGAAAATAATTCAGATAGACTCTGAAAAACAAGCAAAAGAAATCGGTGGGCCGAAAGGCCTGGAGCCAACGCGTTATGGTGATTGGGAGAAACGTGGCCGTTGTGTTGATTTCTGATGTTTATTTTTTGGGTTTGAAAAAAATACTAATAAATTAAACGACTTAAGTTTCTGTCTTTTTGGGCGAGATGCTTGGATGACCAGAAATCTAAAAGGCTAAGAAGAGGTAAATACATTATGGCAACGGATAATCGCCCGTTATCGCCACATCTACAAATCTACAAACCACAACTAACCTCAGTGTTGTCTATCACGCACCGTGGTACGGGCGTGTTTTTAACAGTAGGTGCATTTTTTTTGACCTGCTGGCTATTAGCACTTGCTCATGGTCCTCAACATTTTGCACAACTACAAACTCACCTCACCAGTTGGTATGGAAAGTGTTTAGTCTATGCCTTTGTGTTCTCTTTATATTTCCATTTATGCAACGGTATACGTCATTTATTCTGGGATATTGGTCTAGGGCTTGATATTGATGTTGCCTACAAGACAGGTTATACCGTAGTTGCTGGGTCCATCATTCTCACGTTAACTACACTTTGCTTGGCAGCTAGAGGGATGGCATGAGTCTTCAAACCCCGCTTGCTAAAGCTCGTGGCCTTGGCTCAGCAAAATCAGGCACGCATCATTGGATTGCACAAAGGTTAACGGCCATTGCACTTATTCCGCTTAGCATCTGGTTCGTATTTTCACTTGCTTGCATGACAGAACTGAGTTACCAGGCAGCCGTTGAATGGATTCAATCGCCATTGGTCGCCGTGTTTCTGTTACTTTTTATCATCGCCATGTTCTATCATACACAACTTGGTATGCAAGTTATCATTGAAGATTACATTGAATGTAAGGTGACGAAATTCACGGGACTTATCCTCCTTAAACTTGCTTCAATTCTTGCTGGCTTAGCAGCAGCAACAGCCGTTTTAAAGATTTATCTAGGGTCATAAAAAAATATGTCCAATCAATACGAAATCATTGAGCATGAATATGATGTGGTCGTTGTCGGTGCAGGGGGCGCAGGTTTGCGCGCGACCTTTGGCATGGCCGAAAAAGGGCTGAAGACAGCCTGTCTAACAAAAGTCTTTCCAACACGAAGCCATACGGTTGCAGCACAGGGCGGCATGAGTGCATCCCTTGGTAATATGGGTGAAGATGATTGGCGCTGGCATATGTACGATACCGTCAAAGGTTCAGACTGGCTGGGCGATCAAGATGCGATTGAATACATGTGTCGTGAAGCCGTTCCTTCAGTGATTGAACTGGAGCACCAAGGCGTCCCCTTTTCAAGAACGGAAGAAGGAAAAATATATCAACGTCCTTTTGGTGGCATGACCACTAATTATGGTGAAGGTATCGCACAGAGAACCTGCGCAGCTGCCGACAGAACAGGTCATGCGATTCTTCATGCTCTATACCAACAATCACTCAAGCATAAAGCCGAATTTTTTATCGAATACTTTGCGCTAGATTTGCTCATAGATGATGATGTCTGCCGTGGAGTACTTGCCTGGAACCTAGCTGAAGGCAAGCTACATTTATTTCGTGCACACAGTGTCTGCATGGCAACTGGTGGCTATGGCCGTTCCTATTTTTCATGCACCTCGGCGCATACCTGTACTGGTGATGGCAATGCCATGGTGCTGCGTGCCGGCCTACCCTTACAAGATATGGAGTTCATTCAGTTCCATCCTACAGGCATCTACGGCTCTGGCTGTTTAATCACCGAAGGCTGTCGTGGTGAAGGTGGTTATCTAACCAACTCTGAAGGTGAACGTTTTATGGAACGTTATGCGCCCTCCGCTAAAGACCTGGCTTCACGCGATGTAGTCAGTCGTTCTATGACCATGGAAATTCGTGAAGGACGCGGCGTTGGTCCAGAGAAAGATCATATCTTTCTGCATCTCGAACATTTAGGCCCTGAAGTTATCAACGAACGACTTCCTGGTATCGCTGAATCAGCCAAAATTTTTGCTGGTGTTGATGTCAGTAAAGAACCTATCCCTGTGATTCCTACGGTTCACTACAACATGGGTGGTATCCCAACGAATCATCAAGGACAGGTTGTGACGCTAAAAGATGGTGACCCGGATGCTGTGGTTGATGGTTTAATGGCTATTGGTGAATGTGCTTGCGTCTCTGTCCACGGAGCAAATCGGCTTGGCTCAAATTCATTACTAGATTTGATTGTCTTCGGTCGTGCCGCAGCTATTTACGCTGCTGAAAATATTAAACCGAGCACACTTCATAAAGAAATGCCAGAAGAAACAACCAATAAGCTAGTTGAAAAATTTGATCGCGTAAGAAATGCCAACGGTTCAAGAGCTACTGCTGATATTAGAAATGAAATGCAACGCATCATGCAAAACAATGCTGCCGTATTCCGCACTGGCAAAGTCATGCAAGAAGGGATCGATCTGTTGGCAGAAACTTCAAAATCTTTTGCCGATGTAAAAATAGACGACCGTTCCATGGTGTGGAATACGGATCTTGTTGAAACATTAGAGCTGAAAAATCTTCTACAGTGCGCCACGGTCAGTATCGTTGGTGCTGAAAACCGCAAAGAAAGCCGCGGCGGACATGCGCGAGAAGATTTCGCAGATCGTGATGATGAAAACTGGATGAAACATACACTAACCTGGCTGAACGATGACTACAAAGTGTCATTCGACTACCGTCCAGTTCATATGTACACACTATCCGACGAAGTTGAAGTATTTCCACCGAAGGAACGCGTTTACTAATTTAAATAATTAGATCGAGAGACATAAAGATTATGGCTGAATTTAAACTTCCAAAGAATTCAAAAGTTGAAAAGGGGAAAACTTTTGATGCTGCTGCTGATGCAAGAAATAAAAGAATATTTCATGTTTATCGTTGGGAGCCTGATTCCGATGATAACCCAAGAATGGATACTTATAAAATTGATCTGGACAAGTGCGGGCCGATGGTACTTGATGCCATCATCTATATCAAAAATGAAATCGATCCAACCCTGACATTCCGTCGTTCATGTCGAGAAGGCATTTGTGGTTCCTGCTCAATGAATATTGGCGGAACAAATACGCTGGCCTGCACAACGGCCATTGAAGATTACAAAGGCGCTATCAAAATTTACCCCTTACCACATATGTCAGTGATTAAAGATTTAGTCTCAGATATGACAAATTTTTATGCGCAATATGCTTCTGTGAAGCCATGGATGCAGACTCAATCGCCTCCCCCGCCTGATCGTGAACGCCTGCAATCTAAAGAAGAGCGCAAAGAACTGGATGGACTCTATGAATGTATCCTTTGTGCCTGTTGTTCTACCAGTTGCCCTAGTTACTGGTGGAACAGTGATCGCTACTTAGGCCCAGCAACTTTATTACAGGCCTATCGTTGGGTCGCAGATAGTCGTGATGAAAATACTGGTGAACGTCTTGATGAGCTTGAAGATCCATTCAAATTGTATCGTTGCCATACCATCATGAACTGTACGAATACTTGTCCGAAAGGATTGAATCCAGCCAAGGCAATCGGTGAAATTAAAAAACTGCTAGTTGAACGAACTGTATAGGAACATTGTATGAGCTGTAGTCAACATTCTAGGCTAATCTGGCATTGTAGACGTGGTATACGGGAAATGGACATCCTCCTGCTGGGTTACCTTGAATCCCATTATGACAATGCATCAGCTAAAGAACAGAACGTCTTTGAGAAACTACTAGAGGAAACTGATCTTGACATCCTCTCGTGGATAACTCAAAAGACATCCCCTGATGAAAAATATATCGACCTCCTTAGCTTTATCCGTGAATCTGCAACAAACGCTGGAAATAATTCAAACAAGTAAATTAAGGCAATTTAATTTTAATGTCTCCTGACTGGAAAGATTTTTTAAATACCCAAGCTGGGAAATTTGATGTTAAAGACCTACTTTGTCTCCCCAAGTCAGACATTCAAGAAACTAGAGATATTATCACCGACCTTTCTCATCTAGCACTGATTGAAGTTACAGGTGAAAATGCCGTTGACTTTCTTAATGGACAGTTCACAACAAACATTAAGCAGCTAGAGAAAAACCATCTGCAAATTTCTGCGTGGTGTAATCCAAGAGGCCAGGTGAAAATAATATTTCTCATCTATCGCCATGAAGCAGGACTCAATATCCTACTGCCAAATGAACTCAAAGATTCGTTCCTGCAACAACTAAAAATGTACATAATGCGATCGAGTGTAAAATTCGCAGATAAAAGTGATGAGCTAGTCAGGGTCGGGTTGCAAATTAATAAAGAAAATCTACCAGATGATTTGATTAAGCCAAACCTTCATTGCCTGCGTATGATCAATTCTGAAAGTAATTTACAACGTTATATTTTCATAGGAACAGTCGAAAGGCTAACATCCTTATGGAAAGAACTTTCACGATATAACATTCCTGTTAGTACATCTGTTTGGAAATTATTAGATATACAAGCTGGCTGCCCATGGTTGTCACCTCAGACTACCGAAAAGTTTCTACCGCAAATGTTAAATATGGATTTAATTGATGGGCTTGACTATCAAAAAGGCTGCTATCCAGGTCAGGAGATTATTGCGCGTCTACATTTTCGGGGGCAACTTAAACGCAGTTTATATTTAGCAACATGTTCATTAGATGCAGAAATTAAAATTGCCGATCAAATCTATACAAATGATCATGAAAATAGTGGTGGCGTTGTCATTAATGCACAAGCACACAAAGACAAATATTATCTGCTTGCAGTGATTGAAAAAGAATTGGTAGAAAATAATACAACTCTTCGTGAATCGAATGGTGCAATACTGGAATTGCAGGCGCTGCCTTATCAGGGTCTGTAAGAAAATATTTTCTTACTTATAGATATCTTTAGCTAAATGATTACATCAAGCCAATTTAAACCTAGTAGACATGTGGAGTTTGTTGGTAGAAATACACCACGGAATGCAGAGTATTGGTTAGAAACACGTATCCCGAAATTTCTCGGTACTTATCTGGCCTAAAAAACGATAAAATATCACTATCATTTTTCGTTATTTAAATACAATACAAGAATAAAGATCACATGCCTACGCTCCGGATAACCTTCTCAATCATCTTTCTTATCTGTATATCTCTATTGGGATTCGGTCTTTATTTGGAGCACTCTGTGGGTCTAAAACCCTGCCCTTTATGTATCTTCCAGCGCATAACCTATATCGTAATTGGCGCGATTGCTCTAATAGCTGCAATACATAATCCACAGAAGCTATTCGAAAGAATCTACACGGGTTTAATGCTAATTGCTGCACTTTGTGGTGCAGGTATTGCCGGACGTCAGATCTGGCTGCAACATCTTCCCGAAGACAAAATTCCCGAATGCGGGCCCGGATTGGAATACATGCTGGATGTTTTTCCTTTTATTGATGCTCTAAGAATGATACTCAGTGGTTCAGGAGAATGTGCAGAAGTACAATGGACTTTCATGAGTTTCAGTATCGCAGAATGGAGCATTATTTGTTTTATATGCCTGATAATCGCATGTTTAACCATGCTGATGCGTCGGAAAAATTAGAATGGTATGCCACCACCCCCCATTCCACCTAGACCGCGCATCATTTTCTTCATGCCTCCTTTCCCTGAAAGTTTTTTCATCATCTTCTGCATTTGCTTAAACTGTTTTAGCAGACGATTCACATCCTGAATCTGCGTGCCTGAACCCGCTGCAATTCTTCGTTTACGCGAACCATTAATTACTGCAGGCATTCTGCGTTCATGAGGCGTCATCGAATCAATAATCGACTCGAGCTTAATGAATTGTCGATCATCCGTCTGTGCATTTACATTGACAGGCAAACCACCCATGCTTGGTAACTTATCCATCATACTGGTCATGCCGCCCATACCGCGTATCTGTTGTAACTGATCACGAAAATCCTCAAGGCTAAAGCCTTTGCCTTTTCTGATTTTCCTCGCGAGCTTCCCTGCTTCCTTTTGGTCTGCCTTTTCCTGAACTTCTTCAATCAGGCTAAGGACATCACCCATACCGAGGATGCGCGAAGCCATGCGTTCCGGATGAAAAGCTGAAAACTCAGAAGTTTTTTCACCTGTCCCTATAAATTTAATGGGTTTGCCTGTGACATGCCGCACAGACAACGCAGCACCACCTCTAGCATCGCCATCTACTTTGGTTAACACAACGCCCGTCAATGGTAAGGTATCGTCAAATATCTTGGCGGCATTCACAGCATCTTGCCCCATCATGCTATCAACAACAAATAGAATATCTGAAGGGGTTAAAACAGACTGTAGTTGCTTAATTTCATCCATCATCCCGTCATCAATATGCAGACGACCTGCAGTATCAACAATTAAAACATCAAAATTTTGTTTGCGTGCATAATCCAGAACTTGTTTAGCAATCTCAATTGGATCTTGACTATTCTCTGTTGGATAGAACTCAACATTGATTTCATTTGCCAGAATTTTTAGTTGTTCAATCGCCGCAGGACGATAGACATCGCAACTGGCCACTAGAATTTTCTTTTTCTCTTTCTCAGTTAGCAGTCTTGCCAATTTACCGACAGTGGTTGTTTTACCCGCACCTTGTAACCCCGCCATCATGATGACGGCGGGAGGTTGGGTATTGAAATTTAAAGCTGTGTTCACTTTACCCATGAGCGAAATGAGCTCTTCTTCGACAATCTTCACGACCGCCTGACCTGGTGTCAGGCTGGCCATTACATCCTGACCCAGCGCACGTTCCTGCACATGTTCGATAAAATCTCGGATAACGGATAAGGCGACATCGGCCTCCAGTAATGCCATGCGGACTTCGCGTATGGCTGTGGCGATATTGTCTTCAGTCAGGCAACCTTGACCTTTGAGATCTTTTATCGTCTTGGCGAGACGTTCTGAAAGCGTATCAAACATGTTTTGGCTTATTGCTTCCTAATCAAATATGAGTTTACCCAAGCAACGAATTCTAGCAGGAATAAGCCTGTGGCTCACCCTTGCCCGGGCCTATTTTAGAGCTTCAATGAATAGGACAAATATGCAATCATGGTCAAATTATTTAATCTAAACTTTTGATAAATTATGGACACAGCTCTCGGTATCATTGCGTTTATTTTCTACCTTCTGGCTGCAAGCCGATTAGGGGTGCTAATATATACTGATGAAGATATGCCGCGCCAGCCAGCTAAGGCACAGGCATTCGTTGTCGGTGCAATTGCTATCATTTTGAATGGTATTCTACTCAACAGCGTTATATTTGTAAGCGACGGCTTAGACTTAGGGTTATCCAACACATGGGCACTGATTAGCTGGGTCATCGCCATGGTAGTTTTGCTGGTCGCAGTCCGCAAGCCTGTGGAAAATTTATTGGTCATTTTCTTTCCTCTGGCCGCACTTGGACTGCTGCTCATATTGTTCTTTCCAAATCATCGTGTCTTGGCCGGGTCGGCTGCTATGGGTCTAAAAATACATATCCTGCTTTCGATTATTGCCTACAGCCTACTTACCGTCTCTGCATTTCAAGCCATATTACTAGCTTTTCAGGAGTATCAGTTAAGACATAAACATCCAACGACAATTATGAATGTTTTGCCGCCAATGCAGATCATGGAAGATTTACTGATTCGGATTATTGCTGTTGGCTTTTTTCTTCTTAGCTTAAGTTTGGCGACAGGCTTCATGTTTATACATGATATTTTCGCCCAGCACCTTATTCATAAGACAGTCCTGTCACTTTTATCATGGCTGGTCTTTGCCGTACTTCTCTGGGGGCGCTGGCATCTGGGCTGGCGCGGACAAAAATTGATTCGTTGGACGCTAGGTGGTTTCTGCATGCTGATGTTGGCATTTTTTGGCTCTAAACTGGTGCTGGAAATAATTTTAGGCCGTGTCTAAATAACTTATTTTCTTATCTTTTTCTTGACAGCCCCCCCTACCCTTCAGACACAATAGATTATCTTTCTAATTCGAGGTCACACTTTTTTGAGCGCCATTCCTCTATTGATACTTTTTATCATTCTGTTTGTATTGATTGTTCTTTCCGCCTTCTTCTCCAGTTCCGAGACTGGCATGATGGCTCTCAACAAATATCGACTACGTCATCTAGTTAAAAATAAACACTATGCGGCCACACTGGTCAGTAAACTCCTTGAGAAACCAGATCGCCTGATTGGGGTTATTTTGTTTGGCAATAATGTAGTCAATTTTCTGGCTGCTGCCATTGCGACAGTTATTGGGTTTCGCCTGTTAGGTGACTACGGTGCAGCGGCCTCACCACTCATCATTGCGATAATATTTATTATCTTTGCAGAAACTGCGCCGAAAACCTTCGCCGCTATACTACCCGAGAAAATTGCTTTCCCATCTGCTTATATTCTCACGCCACTACTGAAACTATGTTATCCCATCGTTTTTGTTATCAATAAAATAAGTAATACCTTATTACTCCCTTTTGGTATCAATACTAAAAATAATGAAGAGACGCCTTTAAGCCTAGATGAGCTGAGGTCAATCGTACATGAGGCTGGTATGGGGATATCGAGTAATCACCAGGATATGCTTCTTGGTATATTGGAATTAGAAAAAGTCACTGTAGATGACATCATGGTGCCAAAGAATGAACTGACTGGGATTGATCTTGATAATTCCGTTGTGGATATTCTCGAACAACTGATGCACTGCCAACATACTCGCTTAATCGTATATCGTGGAAATATAGATAATATCATAGGCATATTGCACGTCAGACATGTATTGAGAGTTTTAGGCAGAAAAAAAGATTTTAATATCGATGAGTTAGAAAGCCTCGCCATTGAGCCCTACTATCTGCCTGAAGGCACCTCTTTACATACTCAGATGCTTAAATTCCAGAAAAAAAAACGACGTATTGGTCTGGTAGTAGATGAATATGGCGTATTACAGGGAATGATTACGCTGGATGACATTCTTGAGGAGATTATTGGCGAATTCACCACCGATTTACAAACCTATAACCAGGATATCCAGCCACAAGATGATGGGTCATTTTTTGTAGATGGAGGAACCACTATTCGTGACATTAACAGACAATTGAACTGGATATTGTCAACAGACGGACCAAAAACTATCAATGGCGTGATTCTTGAACATCTTGAAGATATACCTGAAACAGGCACCAGCTTACGTATCGATGATTATACTTTTGAGATTACCCAAGTAGTTGATAATGCAGTTAAGAAAGTAAAGATTTTCCCTTTTCTGGAAAACTCAGAAACAGAAAAAACCTGACTATTTCTATTCCACGTGTTTAAACACATAAAAAGTACACACAAATGCTTGGCAAATGTTTTGCCCAGTTTAAATCCATAATCCTCAAATAATTGAGTCATGTTCGATTGATTAAACCATTGCAGATGTTCAGGAGGGCGTACTTCTATCCAGATAGACCCGCGAGGACTTCTGCATGTCCAGAATTAGAGGTTGGCAAGTAAACAGTCGTTTCTAGCCTGGGAATCGATACAGCCATTTCCATAAACGCATTGTGTTCTAAGAATGCGAATCATGCCGCGCTGTTCAATTTGGTGATGTCGAAGACTGGTTATTATTGACATAGGCTTATTCGGTTGAAAATGAATCAAAAAACGTTAGAACCTCGGGATTATTTGACTGAATGCTGCCCAAACCACACTTGGAAAAATTTTTAATAACATCTTTTATCAGACCTTCCTTAAGTTCTAAAATCTACCCAGTGGAGCCAAGACCTGCACTGATACAATTGATAGAAAGAAGTAGTGGAACCAGATCATTTGACTGATCTTTTTCGTCTTCACGGCTACGGAATCTTTCAACTAATTTCACTTGCAACAATCCTGCTTTGCCAAGTATTTTCTCACGTCTTCCGAATTGACGTTTGAATTTAGGAAAACGATCCAGCAATTCTTTTTCCCCGGTGACTCGTAGTGTTAATTTCTTGGTAAGTTCATATTCATCTAGGAACATATCCAAAATTCTTTCTTTCAATGATTCATCCTTAACCAAAGAAGCGTAGGCTTTCGCAATCTCCATATTCACCTGAGATAAGCTCTTTTCGACACCATCTATAATCAAACGAAAGATTCTTGATTCCTTAAACATTTTTTCAAGCAAGGTATCTGCATCATTACCATGCGCTTCTATGAATTTTTTGAGTCCACTACCGACACCGTACCAACTGGTTACCAGATGCCTGTTTTGCGTCCAGGCAAAGACCCAGGGGATAGCACGCAAATCACTCAGAGAATTAACGCCAAATCGTCTGGCAGGACGTGAGCCAATGTTCATCTTCACCAGTTCATCAGCCGGACTGGCCGCATTGTAATAGTCGACCAAGCCTTCTGTTTCTGCTAGTTCTTTGTAAGCGTCGAAACAAAAATTTGATAACTCTTCAGCCGCAGCATCAATTTCATCATTCGGGACTAACTCAGTTTCTGATTGCGACTTTAAAGTATGCATAAATACACCCGATACAAGTAATTCCATGTTGTGCTGTGCAGTCCCTTTATTGGCAAATTTACTCGAGACTACTTCACCCTGTTCAGTGATTCTCATCTGCCCATGGATTGAACCCGCTGGTTGTGCAGCAATCGCTCGTCCCAATGGTGCACCACCCCGACTGACTGAACCACCTCGTCCATGAAAAAATGATATGGGAATACCTGCCTTCTCACCAACGATTGTCAATTCAGCTTGCGTCTTGGTTAACTGCCAGTTCGCTGTAAAAAATCCGCCATCTTTATTAGAATCTGAATATCCCAGCATAACTTCCTGCACACCACCGACTTGTTCGACTGAACGACGAACTACCGGGATACTCAGAAATTCTTCCATCATTTCTGAGCTGCGTTGCAGATCGTCAATGGTTTCAAATAAAGGAACAATCGGCAAGGTACATTTATCAATACTGGCTTTATCAGTAAACAAACCGGCATATTTAGCCAACACATAAAGGCCTAAAATATCAGCAACTGTTTGAGTCATGCTCAGAATACAGTTTCCGAAGGCTTCTCTATCAAGTTTTTCCATCATCTCTTTGACCATACAAAACATGCCAAATGTTGATGCAGAGGCATCATCCAAATCTCTGAATGAAGGCAACTCTTCAAGTGGTCTTTCTAACTCTGAAATTAACCATGCTTGCCACTCTTTCGAATCAGCTGCAGGCGGATTATCACCATCACTTACACCTGTGATCTGCCGCCATAATGCTGCAAGCGTATTATTTATCATGGTTGAGTTTTCGCGTAAATCCATACGCATGGTACGGAAACGGAATGCCTCAACCTCTCTTCTCAGTGGCGTGATCAGAGAGGTAGATTGCTCTTCACAATTAGCTTCTACCAAACCTTGCTCCAGCTGCTTTAAGTCATCAATGAACTCATCTGCATTCGCATAACCAATATGTCTGAGCGTCCCTCCATTTGTATTGGAAATCGTCCCTTCCAGTAATCGCTGCGTACAGACCACGTACTGCCTGAAAACTTCCCCCGGGTTTCTGCTGGCTATATTTTCACCATCACCACTTTCGCCAAGTATCTTTTCCAGAGATTGATTAAAATCTTTAGACACCACGACTGCATTTCTAGATATACTAACTCTTTGTACCAATTCAGCAAGGCGTTGCTCATATCTCTTTAAGCATGTCCGTCGATTGGCCAGTAATGCTTGTTCTGTAACATCATTAGTGACAAATGGATGACCGTCACGGTCGCCACCAATCCACGCACCAAATTGAAAAAATGGCGGAATATCGAAGTCGCGTTCTGGATAATATTTTTTCAAGACCCATTCCAGCTTCTCTATCATCTCAGGCACACTCCCGAACAATGTCTCTTCAAAAAAATGCAATCCCCAATTCACTTCCGTTTTAACCGTGGGTTTCTCTAGCCTCAGTTCACCTGTCAACCAGAGCAAATCAATTTCATTTCTTAGGTTGGAAACTAGCCTTTCCCGCTCACGTTCAGTCCAGCGTTGATTTTCAAGCTCCTTGAGTAATATATATATTTTTCGATGTATCTCAAGCACGGTGACGCGTTTTGCTTCTGTAGGATGTGCTGTAATGGTAGGTCGTATGCAAGCATCGTTAATTAATTTTTGTATCTCATCTGCTGAAACACGATCTTTCATAGAAGTTGCAAAGACATTGCCAAATGTCCCCGACACTTGACCCACGCCACGTGTGTTCTCAATAAGTCGCAAACGACGCATGGCAGTATTTTCTTCTGCGATATTCAATAGTTGGAACCAAATACTCCACGCTTGCAACACGCCAAGTAATAGAGCTGTATTATCTTCTGGAATTTCGGACTCCCCCAAGAACAGGGGGAGAATTTCTGGCTGACGCTTTTTAATGACGGCTTTGAGTTGCTTTGTCATTAAATCGGTCACTTTTTTTGCGTAGGCAGCCGATAACTCGGCCACATTTAAGTCTGCATCTACAGCCCTTTCAGTACCTGTCGACACAGCTTACCTCCTGATCTTTTTATGGTTATTTATGCCACCTTGTTTGGTGGTTTCACGCCATCGATAAATGCCTTGGCATTTTCAAGCGACAACAAACCCATAGCGACACGTGTTTCTGTTGTGGCACTTCCAAGATGTGGCAACATGACCACGTTATCCATCGTCAAAAGATCTTCGCTAACAATTGGCTCTTTGGCAAAAACATCTAGTCCTGCACCAGCAATGACACCATCCTTAAGTGCCTGAACCAATGCTGGTTCGTCAACCACATCGCCACGAGCCGTATTAATCAGAAATGCTGAATTCTTCATCATTCCCAGACGCTCAGCATTTATCAGGTTAGTGTTACTGCCGCCGCCTGGGCAATGCAGGGTAATAAAATCAGCATCTTTCAAAACATCTTCAATGGAATCTAACTGTGTCGCACTAAATTTCTTAATCACTTCATCTGATGGTGGATAAGGGTCATAGAAGCTGACCTCCATACCAAAACCAAAATGGGCTTTTTGTGCAGCTGCCTGAGCAATCCGTCCAAAACCGATGAAACCAAGTTTCTTACCTGTTGGTTTTGTTGCAAGAAAATGCGTTGGACACCAACCATCCCATTTATTTTCACGAATCAGTCGTTCACCTTCACCAGCACGTCTTGCCACCATCAGTAATAACGTCATGGCAATATCCGCGGCACAATCAGTCAACACATCTGGTGTATTCGTCACCATAACACCAGCAGCCTCGGCCGCTTTAGTATCAATATTATTGAAACCGACACCAAAATTACATAGTGCCTGACACTTCCTTCCTTCGACACCAAGAATCTCTGAATCAATCAAAAAATCTGACACCGTAGGACATACCACATCATAATTTTTCATAGCATCTTGAAGCTCTCCCACAGACATCTTGTGGTCATCTTCATTCAAGGTCACGTCAAATAATTCTTGTGCTTTGCTCTCCGCTTCCGCAGGCCACTTTCGGGTAAGTAGTACCTTTGATTTACTCACTAATTTAACTCCTAAATTTGTTTTATCATTGCTCAAAATATATTAAGGGCATAGCGTCATAGATGCAGCGCCCTTTGCTTAATTTTTATTGCAAAGTACTAGCCTGTTTTAGCCATTACTTCCTTTACGACAGGTGCAAATGAGGCTGGATTAGGCACAACATGCACACCACATTCTGTTAATATTTCAACCTTCTCAGCCGCACTATCGCCGACAGCAGAAATAATGGCGCCTGCATGGCCCATACGAGTGCCTTTAGGTGCCGTCAGGCCAGCAATGTAACCAATCACAGGCTTGGACATATTATCTTTAGCCCATTGAGCCGCAGCTACTTCTTGCGGACCACCAATCTCACCAATCATAACCACTGCCTTGGTATCTGGATCTTCTTCGAAATACTGAAGATGGTCGACGAAGGCACTGCCATTGATAGGATCACCACCTATACCGATACTACTTGAAATGCCAATACCGATTTCTCTCATTTGGTCAGCAGCCTCATAACCCAAGGTGCCTGAACGACCGACAACACCGACAGGACCAGGTATATAGATATGACCAGGCATGATGCCCATCATACACTTTCCTGGACTGATAGAACCGGCGCAGTTAGGACCCGTCAGCACCATGCGGTCTTCTTTCTTGTAACGAAGCATGTAACGCTTAACACGAATCATGTCCTGTGAAGGGATCCCATCAGTGATAGCCACACAGAATTTAATACCACCGTCTGCAGCCTCCATGATGCTATCTGCAGCATATGGAGACGGTACAAAAATGATACTGGCATTTGCGCCAGTCGCTTCTACTGCTTTTTTTACCGTATTAAAAACAGGACGATCAAGATGTTTTGTTCCGCCCTTACCAGGAGTCACACCACCAACTATGTTAGTGCCGTATTCGATCATTTCAGTCGCATGAAAAGTACCAATTTGACCGGTAAAACCTTGGATAATTACTTTTGAATTCTTGTCTAACAAAATTGCCATTTATTGTGTCTCCCGTTCACTAATCGCTTCTTTCCAGGCTGCAACAGCTTTATCCGCTGCTTCCTGTAAAGTATCCGCAGAAATGATAGGAAGACCACTTTCTTTAATAATCTTCTGTCCTTCTTCCACATTGGTGCCTGATAGTCGAACCACCAGAGGCACCTTTAAGTCGATTTGTTTAACCGCCTGAACAACACCATCAGCAATCCAGTCACAACGGTTAATACCAGCGAAGATATTCACCAGTATGCATTCGACACTGTCATCAGAAAGAACCAGCTTAAAAGCTTTGGCAGTACGTTCAGCAGAAGCACCACCGCCAATATCAAGGAAATTAGCTGGCTCACCACCGGCGTGCATGATCATGTCCATGGAGGCCATAGCTAGGCCAGCACCGTTGATGATGCAGCCGATGTTTCCATCCAGACCAACGTAACTTAAACCACGGTCTAATGCATGCATTTCACGTGGATCTTCCTGCGATTTATCACGAAGTTCTGAAATATTTGGATGACGGAATAGGGCGTTATCATCAAAGCTCATTTTCGCATCGACAGCAATTATTTTGCCTTCTTTAGTTACAGCCAATGGGTTGATCTCGACCATATTGGCATCTAGGTCGCGCATGGCACGGTAGCAACCAAGAAATGTTGTCACGGCCTGATTAATCTGTGATTTATCCAGACCTAATGCAAAGGCTAGTTCACGAGCCTGAAATGCTTGCATACCGACTGCTGGTTCAACAGAAATCTTGACGATAGATTCTGGCTTTTCAACAGCCAGTTGCTCAATTTCCATACCACCTTCTGCTGAAGCAACTACGGTGACACGCTCTGCAGTTCTATCTAGCACAAACGCCAAATAGATTTCACGATTGATGTCACAACCTTCTTCAATGTACAGGCGATGACAGACCTTACCTCTAGGACCAGTTTGATGCGTAACCAGTTTTTTACCCAATAACTCATCTGCTGCCGACCATACTTCATTTTCACTAAAGCAGACTTTAATCCCACCTGCCTTACCACGCGCACCAGAATGAATCTGAGCCTTGACAACCCAGACGCTGCCGCCAATTTCAGAACATCTATATGATGCCTGTTCAGGACTATATGCCAAGCCGCCAGCACCCACAGGCACGCCATATCCTGCGAGGATCTCTTTTGCTTGATATTCATGGACATCCACTATTACACCCTCTCAAATTTAATTATTATGCTTAACTTTTTATCTTATGATTTAGCATCAATTTGATCGGCTTGAGCAATGACATTACGTGCCATCTTCTCAGAGGCGATATCGATCATCTTGCCGTCTAACTGAGCTGCGCCCTTACCAACTGCGGCAGCTTCTTGCAAAGCTTCCAGAACGCGTCTAGCACGTGTCACTTCCGCTTCTGGCGGAGACATCACTTCGTTTGCTAATCCAATCTGTGAAGGATGAATCGCCCATTTACCTTCATAACCCAGCGCAGCTACACGTCCTGCAGCTTCTTTAAATGCTTCTGGATCACTAAAGTCACCAAATGGTCCGTCAATGGCGCGCAAACCATAGGCACGACAGGCGGTCAGCATCTGAACCTGAGCAGCATGCCATTGGTCAGTCGGATTCCCCGCACAGACATAATCTGGATTCAAACCACCAATCACTGTGGTACGTGAACGCAGGCTAGCTGCATAATCAGCCACACCGAAATGGAAGGCTTCCAGACGCGAGCTAGCCTGAGCAATAGCGAATACGTTGGCACCACCCAGTGCTGTTTCGATCAAACATTCAAGGCCAATTCTTTTCTCCAGACCCATAGCATCTTCAATCTGAGTAACCAGCATATCAACAGCGTAAACGTCTTCAGCTGTTCCTACTTTTGGGATTAAGATGGTATCGAGATTATCACCAGCCTGTTCCAGAATATCAACCACATCGCGATACATGTAGTGTGTATCCAGCCCATTGATGCGAACTGACACGGTTTTGCTACCCCAGTCAATATCGTTCAATGCTTCAATAATATTCTCACGGGCTTGTTCTTTGTCATCAGGGACTACAGCATCTTCGCAATCAAGGAAAACATAGTCGGCGGCAGATGCAGCAGCTTTTTCAAACATGCTTGGGTTAGAGCCAGGCACGGCTAACTCACTACGCTGTAAGCGTGGCGTGGCTTGTTCAAATTGCGTAAAACTCATAGCTTCACTCTCGTAAGATTTAATTTCCCCCTCCGCTTATGCGTACGGAGGAAAAGTCAATAATATAGAATTAAATTCGATCTTCAGCCGTAGATATCAGGTACTCCTGAGCAGCAGCAACACCACTGCCCAACTCAATATCCAAGCCAAGGTCTTTCATAGACATTTCTGCGCCACTTAACGGCAGCAGCAGCATCAATTCGTTCATATCACCCAAGTGACCGATGCGGAAACCATGTCCCATTACCTCGCCGATGGTAATTGACAAGGCCAGATTGTATTTACGATAGGCGTTTCGTGCAACTTCATTACCATCGAAACCTTCAGGTGTCTTGACTGCTGTAACAGTGTCAGACTGCCAGCCGTCTTGTGCGATTGTTGTCAAACCCCAAGCTTCAACAGCCTTGCGCGTTGCTGTTGCAAAACGAGTATGACGAGCAAAAACATTTTCTAAGCCTTCATCAAACAGCATATTCATGGACTCACGTAGGCCGCGCAACAGATTCATTGATGGTGTATATGGAAAATAACCAAGGTCATTGGTTGTCATCTGATCTTCCCAAGCAAAGAAACAACGTGGGCAGCTAGCTGATTTGTTGGCTTCCAGTGCTTTTTCGCTGACGCATAAAATACCTAAGCCAGTAGGCAACATCAGGCCTTTTTGAGAACCAGCAATAGCCAAATCAACCTTCCACTCGTCCATACGGAAGTCCATAGAAGCCAAGCTACTCACGGCATCAACAAAATACAACGCAGGGTGACCGCAGGAATCAATCGCATCACGAACTGCTTTAATGTCAGACATGACACCTGTCGCTGTTTCATTGTGTGTTGCGAAAACTGCCTTGATTTCGTGATTCTTGTCTTCTGCTAGAACTTCAGAAAATTTATCTGCTGGTACGCCAACACCCCATTCGCAATCCACATCAACGACATCCATGCCTAGGCGCCGAGCGCAATCAATGAATAAATGACTGAATTGACCAAAACGAGAAGCCAAAACCTTATCACCAGGCTGTAGCGTATTAGTGATAGCAGATTCCCACGCACCGGTGCCTGATGAAGGGAAAATGAAAACCCGACCATTTTCAGTCTTGAAGATTTTCTTCATGTCAGCATACAAGGGCTTGGTAAACTCTGGCAAATCCAAAGCACGCATGTCCTCTTGTTCTACATTAATGGCGTTCTGTATACGACGCGGCACATTGGTTGGGCCAGGGATAAATAAAAAATTGCGACCAGGCATAGATGATAACCTCCAAGTATTTTTAAATTCAAATTAATCCGCCCCCATTCTAACGGAGAACTTTAATTTATTTAACCAAATATTTTAAAGATGAAGCAATTGTATTAGTCTTAAGCAGTAATGAGCCGGTCTATCAACGCCGATATGAAATTAAGGTGTTCGATTTTCTGGCACATTGAGGCTCATTATAACCGAGTCAGACGGCACTCTAGATATCGACTACAAGCAGCCGATAGACTTTGAATATCAGCTGCAAAAAAACTCTCCGTTTTTCCAAGGGCACATCAGATCTAACTGGCGTAAGGCAAGGACAGGGAGTTACAAGTGTCAGAACACTTAACACTACAGACTCCTAAGACTCCTAAGACTCCTAAGACTCCTAAACAAATCAATCAGAGTAATTGAAACTCTATCTGGTCGGGGCGAGAGGATTCGAACCTCCGACCACCGGCACCCCATGCCGGTGCGCTACCAGACTGCGCCACGCCCCGATGTAAAAATAAACTCATAATAGGCTAAGGCTATGAATTGATGACTGGAACCAGATTAACAAGCCGTTGGTATATAAACTATCTTCTGAGTAAATCTAATACTTCTTCCAATTCGACGCGAAGCTGTCTCACAATCTGCTGACTTTGATTAGAATCATCTTTGGCGTCATCGCCAGACAGTCGCTGGCGTGCACCACCAATCGTAAAACCTTGCTCGTATAGCAAGCCTCTGATTTGCCTAATTAGGATAACGTCATGTCTTTGATAATAACGTCGATTACCACGTCTTTTTAGAGGTTTTAACTGAGGAAATTCCTGTTCCCAGTACCTCAATACATGTGGTTTTACCGCGCATAACTCGCTCACTTCACCGATAGTGAAATAACGCTTGCCCGGTATTGCAGGTAATTCTTTATTATTGGACGCTTCCAGCATATGCCTCTACTCGCGACTTAAGTTTTTGTCCTGGACGAAATGTAACCACCCGCCTTGCGCTAATAGGAATCTCTTCTCCCGTTTTAGGGTTTCGCCCTGGACGTTGATTTTTCTGTCGTAAATCGAAATTTCCAAACCCAGAAAGTTTGACCTGACTACCTGATTCCAACGCGCCACGAACCTCTTCAAAAAACATTTCAACCAGTTCTTTGGCTTCTCTTTTATTCAGACCAAGTTCATTATACAGGCGCTCTGCCATTTCTGCTTTCGTTAGTGCCATTCTTTCATTCTCTGAGTAATGCTCCAAATTCTTTACGGAGGTTCTCCAGAACACCCGCCATCACTGACTCTACTTCATCGTCCTCAAGGGTGCTAGAAATTCGCTGAAAGGTCAAGCCTAAAGCAAGACTTTTTTTCCCTAAATCAATAGCTTCCCCGCGATATACATCAAACAACTCTAGACTATATAGCACATCAGGCGTAGTTTTTCCTATTAAATCCACAATTTCAGCAACGGAGGTCTCTTCTGCCACCACGATTGAGATATCGCGTTGAACTGATGGAAATTTCGATATTTTCTTATATTTTGCTATTATTTGCTTCGAAATATGCTCAAGTTCTATTTCAAAAACAAATGCTCCCCTAGTTAAGCCTAATAATTTTTGCACTGAAGGATGTAAGGCACCAATGAATCCAAGCTGTTGATTATTATGAACTATTTTAGCTGATTGCCCTGGGTGCAAGGCTGGATGCTGAATAGACTCAAAATTTACCTCTATCTTGTGAGAATTCAGACTGAAAATGGCTTCAACATCCTTCTTTAAATCAAATAAGTTGCATGGCCTATCATTTATATCCCATTGTTTTTTATTAAAATTTCCAGAAATAATGCCTGCAAATGCTGGGATCTGAGTTAATTTTTTACTGTTTTTGAAGATTAAACCGGTTTCGAGCAATCGAATTCTGGGTTGCTGCCTTTTCTGGTTGTAGAGCAATGCCCCTACCAAACCAGGCAACAAACTGGTTCTCATCACCGATAATTCAGAGGCAATAGGATTGGCCAATGCTAATGTTGCAACATCAGGGTTTAGAATTTCCAGTATTCTGGCATCCACGAAACTATAGGTAATAGCCTCCTGATAGCCTCTATCTACCAATAATTGGCGCATTCTCTTGATGTGCGTTTGTGATTCATTTTCCCTGTGCATCTGCAAATGCGCTAGAGGTGATTGTGTATTGATATTGTTATAGCCATAGATTCTGGCGATTTCTTCAATCAGATCCGCTTCTATTTCTATATCAAAGCGAAATGATGGGACTGTTACCGACCAACCTTCTTCCTTACCTTCGGTCTGCATCCCCAAACGGGAAAATATTCTGAGAATATCCTCATCAGCCAAACTGACACCAAGTAAACGCTTAATCTGACCACGCCTTAAACTGACTCGTTTTAATTCTGGCAAATCATCGCCTGACATCTTCTCAATAACAGGACCAGGCCTACCACCGCAAATTTCAACAGTCAACTGGGCTGCCCTGTCAATGGCCTGTTTCTGAATTTGAAAATCGACACCTCGCTCGAACCGATGTGATGAATCTGTATGCAAACCATACTGTCTTGCTTTACCTATAATTACATGCGGATCAAAGAAGGCGCTTTCCAAAAAGATATTCTTTGTATCCTCAACGACAGCACTTGCTTGACCACCCATGATTCCAGCCATCGCCAAAACACCATTATCGTCAGAGATAGTCAATGTGTCAGTGGATAAAATACATTCCTGACCGTCCAGCAGCTTGAGTTTTTCATTCAATTTTGAATATCTAACACATATGTCACCCTGTAACTTATCGTTGTCAAACGCATGCAGGGGCTGACCAAGTTCTAACATGACAAAATTAGTAATATCTACAACAGGATTGACACTGCGCAAACCACAACGACGCAATTTTTCTGTTAACCAACGTGGTGTTGGTTTCGAAGCATCGACATTTTCAATAACCTGTCCGACGTATCTTGGGCATGCAGCCGGTTCATTGATAACCACATCCCTGCTTTGCTCACCAGTTTGATCAGGAGGTTCCGCTTTTTTAGATCTAAATTCACTGTTATTAAGGGCAGATATTTCTCGCGCTACCCCAGAAATACTCAAACAGTCGCCTCTGTTAGGCGTTAATGATAATTCTATTATTTGATCATCCAGCGACAGAACATCTTTCAATCCTTCACCCAAGATTAAATCATCTGGTAATTCCATTAGGCCATCAGATTCCTCAGCCAAACCTAATTCCTGCGCTGAACAAAGCATGCCTTCAGATAAAACACCTTTTAACTCGTTGGCATTTATCTTGATATTTCCTGGTAGCACAGCTCCCACGGGTGCCAGGGCAACATAAAGGCCTTCACGTACGTTCGTTGCACCACAAACAATATTAAGGTTTTGCCCTGAGCCCTTAGTAACCTGACAAATTTTTAACTTATCTGCATCGGGGTATTTTTTTACAGTTTCTACCTTGGCCGTGATGACACCTGAAAATTCAGGGGAAGCAGGCTCAATGCCTTCAACTTCCAAACCAGCCATTGTCAACTGCTCACTTAACTGTTGCGTATCACAATCGATATCGACCCATTCACGTAACCATTGCTCGCTTATATTCATGGTGGAACTCTATTACTTAAATTGCTCAAGGAAACGTAAATCATTTTCAAAAAATATTCTAAGATCATCAATACCGTGTCGTAGCATAGCCAATCGTTCTACACCCATACCGAAGGCAAGCCCAGTGTATTTGTCGCTATCGACATCCACATTCGCCAATACTTTCGGATGCACCATGCCGCAGCCCAATACTTCCAACCAACCATTCTCACCCATTATATCTACCTCAGCAGAAGGCTCAGTAAACGGGAAGTAAGATGGTCTGAAACGGACTTCAAGCTTTTTCTCGAAGAAATGTTCAAGAAAATCAATAATCAAACCCTTAAGTTGTGAAAAATTGATGTTTTCATCAATCATCACCCCTTCTACCTGATGAAACATCGGTGTATGTGTCATATCAGAGTCACAACGATAAACTCTTCCAGGTGCGATAAACCTTAAAGGCGGTTTACGTTTTTCCATGAACCTGATCTGCACTGATGAGGTATGCGTTCTTAATAAAATATTTTCATCGAAGTAAAATGTATCGTGCATCGCACGCGCAGGGTGATGCGCAGGAATATTCAAAGCTTCAAAATTATGAAAATTATCTTCGACTTCTGGTCCCTCTGCAACTTCAAATCCCATTTGTGCAAATAAGGACTCTATGCGTTCCAGAGTTTGTGTGATGGGATGCAGTCCACCAGAATCTTCTCCACGTCCAGGCAAGGTAACATCAATTTTTTCCGCTGCAATTTTTGCGTTAATACGTTTATTATCGAGAAATTCACGACGTACATTAATCGCATCCTGAACAATTTTCTTGGCATCATTGATTGCCTGACCTGCTTGGGGACGTTCTTCTGCAGAAATCTTACCTAATTGTTTAAGGCGCTCGGTGAAACTGCCTTTTTTCCCAAGATAAATGATGCGCAGCTGATCCAGATCAGCAATATTGCTAGCTGCATCAATATCTGTTTTGGCTTGTTCAGTGATTTGAGTTAATTCATTCATCAGCAACTTATTAGAGACGACAGACTGCCATGGATGGTTTGTAAATCGCCGCCCTTCTGCTTCCTGCAACCGCGGCATACATTAACGTCCTCGGCAACTGCTCCTGCATTGCCCCACCTCCTACATCCATGTGGTCGTGTAAATAAAAAGGGGAAGTCAACTTCCCCCCCCCCATAAACTGACTAACTTTCTTGATACTTAAGCTATAAGGCTAGATTTTGCCATGCTAGCAAGTTCTGCAAACGCCGCTTTATCAACAACAGCTAATTCTGCAAGCATCTTGCGATCAACATCAACAGCAGATTTATTCAGCCCATCAATCATACGGCTGTAAGACAAACCATTCTCACGAGCAGCCGCATTGATTCTGGCGATCCATAAACTTCTGAATATGCGTTTCTTCGTACGACGATCCCGATAGGCATATTGCCCAGCTTTGGTAACAGCTTGTACAGCAACACGATAAACGTTTTTACGACGCCCGCGGTAACCCTTGGCTTGTTCTAATACTTTTTTATGTCTGGCATGAGCGGTAACACCGCGTTTTACTCTTGGCATTTCAACACTCCCTAACTATATGGCAACATGCGTGCAATCGACTTTTGGTCGTTACCATGAATAGCCATGATGCTACGCAGCTGACGCTTACGCTTGGTACTCTTACTGGTCAGGATATGACTCCTGAATGATTGGCGACGCTTGAATTTTCCTGAAGCACTTTTTGAAAAACGCTTCGCTGCACCACGGTTTGTCTTGATCTTTGGCATATGCCTTTACTCCAATTAAACAATATTATCTTTAAGTAGGTTATTTTTTTGGCTCCATAACCATAACCATCTGTCGGCCTTCCATCTTAGGAAATTGCTCCACATTCCCGTACTCTCCAAGGTCAGCTTCAATTCTCTTCAACATCTTGGCGCCCAAATCCTGATGCGCCATTTCACGTCCTCGAAATCTTAATGTTATTTTTACTTTGTCACCCTGACACAAAAATTTAACCAGATTACGCAACTTAATCTGATAGTCGCCTTCTTCTGTTCCTGGGCGAATCTTAATCTCTTTAACCTGAATCTGTTTTTGCTTCCTCCTAGATGCATGTCTCTTCTTAGTCTGTTCAAAAGCAAACTTGCCGTGATCCATAATTCGGCAAACTGGAGGTTCCGCAGTCGGAACAATTTCAACCAAATCCAGTTCAAATTCATCTGCCATAATCAAGGCATCTTCCAGAGCCACTACACCTACTTGCTCCCCATCCTTACCGATAAGTCTTATCTTGGGAGATGTTATCTCTTCGTTTAGACGCGTCTTTTTATCTACAGCGATTTGTTATTCCTCCGAATTAGAATCATCCAAAATAGAATGTCCAAGGCACGCGATATCTCTTGCAAGGCGCTCAACAAAAGCATTAACCGACATGCTACCCAAGTCTTCGCCGCTACGCGCACGTACGGCCACCGTGTTACTCTCAACTTCGCGAGCTCCGATTACTAACTGATACGGAATGCGCTGAATTGCGTGCTCGCGGATTTTAAGCCCGATGGTCTCATTTCTCAAGTCAAGATCAGTCCTGAATCCTTGTTTTTTCAAGGTTTCTGCTATTTTAGTGGCAAATTCAGCTTGATTCTCAGTCAAACTAATCACAACTGCCTGTATTGGCGCTAACCAAGCTGGGAAATTGCCTGCGTAATGTTCTATTAAGATTCCGATAAATCGCTCCATTGAACCCAAGATCGCACGGTGAATCATCACTGGAACCTGTTTCAAACCATCTTCAGCAATGTAGCTAGCATCTAATCTGCCAGGCATAGAAAAATCTACCTGGATGGTGCCACACTGCCAAGCCCTGCCAATACTATCGTCCAAAACAAATTCAATCTTTGGCCCATAAAAAGCACCTTCACCTGGCTGTAATTTCCAATCCAAACCTTGGCTCTCAACGGCAACCTTTAGCGCTTCTTCCCCATAACCCCACTGTTCATCAGAACCAACACGTTCCTCTGGCCTAGTTGAGACAGCAATAGAGATATTTTCAAACCCAAAATCATGATAGGTCTGAAATGTTAGCTCAATCAACGCCGCAATTTCTTCCTGCAATTGTTCTTCGGTACAAAAGATATGGGCATCGTCCTGAGTAAATCGCCTGGCACGCATCAGGCCATGTAGCGTTCCCGAGGCTTCGTTACGATGAACAACGCCAAATTCAGACATGCGTAGCGGCAAATCCCGATAACTTTTGAGACCTTGATTAAATAACTGGATATGCGCAGGGCAATTCATTGGCTTAATCGCATATTCATGATTTTCAGAACTGGTGGTAAACATATCATCTGAAAACTTATCCCAATGCCCTGATTTTTCCCAAAGTGAACGATCAATCAATTGTGGCGTATGGACTTCCTTATAATTATAATCTCTCAACTTTTCTCGCACGTATTGCTCAAGTAATTGATAGATTTCCCAACCTTTTTCATGCCAGAACACCATCCCGGGGGCTTCCGGCTGAAAATGAAATAGGCCGAATTTTTTACCTAACTTACGGTGATCACGTTTTTCAGCTTCTTCCAGACGATGTAAATAAGCCTTTAGAGATCTCTTATCTTTCCAGGCCGTCCCGTAAATACGCTGCAACATCTCATTACTGGAATCGCCTCGCCAATAGGCTCCCGCCAAATTTGTCAGCTTAAATGCCTTCAATTTGCCTGTGCTGGGAACATGTGGCCCTCGGCATAGATCAGTGAAATCACCTTGCGAATAAAGGGATAAATCTTGATCTTCAGGAATCGATTCTATGATTTCGGCTTTATATTCTTCACCCATATCACGAAAGAATCTCACGGCTTCATTCCTGGATAATACCGACCTTGAAACCTCAAGATCAGCCTTTGCCAGCTCAGTCATTTTATCTTCAATCTTTTGCAGATCTTCTGGTGCGAATGATTCTTTATAGGAGAAATCGTAAAAAAAACCATCATCAATGACAGGGCCGATAGTTACCTGTGCATCGGGGAACAATTGCTTCACTGCCTGAGCCATAAGATGAGCGCAGGAATGACGTATCATCTCCAGCCCTTCATCATCTCGTTCAGTAATGATTCTTACATCAGTATCATTTTCAATGAGATATGAGGCATCTACTAGATTATCACCGATCTGGGCACCGAGGGTCGCTTTTGCTAAACCAGGACCAATATCTTCAGCCACCTTCATGACAGACACGGAATGATCAAACTGTTTTTGAGTACCATCGGGGAGAGTGATTACGGGCATATTTCCTCCTTTTCTTAAACAGTGGTGACCTCCACAAAGAGCCACCTAACCAAAGAGCAGTTATATTAAAATTGAAAAGCGCCACCCAGCGGCGCCTTGCTTATACTCAATAACAAAGCTGTTACTAAAATTGGTAGGCGCGATTGGACTTGAACCAACGACCCCCACCATGTCAAGGTGGTGCTCTGACCATCTGAGCTACGCGCCTGGAATCATTAAATCCTCTTACAGATCCTGCCTTAAGAGGTGGCGTAGGATACAAAATTTACCTATCTTAAGACAAGAGATTTCATCTGAACTAGTCAAAATAAATGAAAATTGAATCAGCCGGTCTTAAGCTCTGATAGACCAAGGCCATGATCTCTAAGACGCTTTATCTCATCCCTGGCCCTGGCTGCTTCCTCGAATTCAAGATCCCTTGCATGATGATACATCTGCTCTTCCAATTGTTGGATTTTTTTCGTTACCAGCTCAAGTGTTAACACTGAATAGTCTCCTACCTGCTCTGCAACTTTATTAAAGTGTTGTTGATTTCTCGACCGTTCACTACGGACGCCGACCATGATGTTAGTTACCGATTTAATAATACCCGTGGGGGTGACGTTATTATTCTGGTTAAATTGCTCTTGTCTGGCACGGCGACGAGCCGTTTCATCTATAGCACGCTGCATTGAACCTGTTATCTTGGCGGCATAAAGAAGCCCCTTGCCATTAATATGTCTTGCTGCACGCCCTATGGTTTGAACAAGGCTGGTTTCAGAACGCAAGAAACCCTCTTTATCGGCATCCAGTATGGCAACCAATGACACTTCTGGGATATCCAGACCTTCTCTAAGCAGATTGATACCTACCAACACATCAAATTCACCCAAACGCAAGTCCCGTATTATTTCGACCCTCTCAACGGTATCGATATCTGAGTGCAAATAACGAACCCTGACATCGTGTTCTGTCAAATAATCTGTCAAATCTTCAGCCATGCGCTTGGTTAATGTCGTTACCAGTATGCGCTCATTAAGTTTGGTTCTAAGGTTAATTTCCGAGAGTAAATCATCAATCTGTGTTTCAACGGACCTGACTTCTATAGCAGGCTCCAACAAGCCCGTCGGTCTAGCCAGTTGTTCAACAGTGTTATTAGAGTAGCCCAGCTCATACTTGCCTGGCGTCGCAGAGGTATAAATCGTTTGTGGTGCAAGTTGTTCAAATTCATCAAATCGTAATGGTCTGTTATCCAATGCGGAAGGCAGGCGAAATCCATATTCCACAAGATTTTCCTTTCTTGACCTATCTCCTCGATACATTCCACCAAGCTGAGGAATCGTGACATGACTCTCATCAATAATAAGCAGACCATTCTCGGGTAAATAATCAAATAATGTTGGAGGTGGCTCGCCGGGTGCCCGCCCTGACAGATAACGTGAATAATTTTCTATTCCTGAGCAATAACCAATCTCCAGAATCATTTCAATATCGAATCGAGTCCGTTGCTCCAGACGCTGAGCCTCTACCAATTTATTAAGGCCATTGAGCTGGTTCAGACGCTCCTTCAGTTCTAGTTTGATTTCCTCTACAGCTTCCAAAAGCACTTGTCTCTGAGTCACATAATGTGATTTAGGATGAATGGTGGTTCTTGGGATTTTATTCAGCACCTCTCCTGTCAAAGGATCAAACCAGGCCAGACTCTCAATTTCATCATCGAATAATTCTACTCGGATTGCATTGCGCTCGGACTCAGCCGGAAAAATATCAATCACATCGCCGCGAACACGATAAGTACTTCTCTGCAATTCGATATCATTTCTTTTGTATTGAATTTCTGCCAAACGCCGTAATAAATGGCGCTGGTTGATTTGATCTCCCACATCCAGATGCATGACCATGGTTAAATATTTCTTGGGATCTCCCAAACCATAGATAGCAGATACCGTTGCAACAATGATTGCATCAGGCCGTTCAAGCAGTGCCTTGGTCGCAGACAAGCGCATCTGTTCTATATGCTCATTGATAGAGGCATCTTTTTCGATATAGGTATCACTTGCAGGCACATAGGCTTCAGGCTGATAATAGTCGTAGTAGGAAACAAAGTATTCAATTGCATTTTTAGGAAAAAATTCTTTCATTTCTCCATAAAGCTGAGCAGCAAGTGTCTTATTATGCGCCAGTATTAGTGTCGGACGTTGAATATCTTTGATGACATTGGCAATCGAATAGGTCTTACCAGAACCGGTGACACCAAGGAGAACTTGGTGGGCGAGACCATTCTTCAAACCCTGTAACAGACCAGCTATTGCGGCAGGCTGATCCCCGGCAGGCTGATAATCTGAAATTAACTTAAAATCTTTACTCATTATAAGGTGTTTGTTGAAGACATTGTTTCCGGTATATTACACGTCTTTTGATTGCCAACAGAACTTGAGGAGGCAAAATTGGACGTAAAAATATCTCAGCGGGCTAGTAGCATCAAACCTTCACCGACATTGGCGGTCTCTGCAAAAGCAGGACAATTAAGGGCTGAAGGTCGGGATATTATTGGGCTTAGTGCTGGCGAGCCGGATTTCGACACCCCTGAACACATTAAAGAAGCCGCTATCCAGGCGCTCGGTGAGGGCTTCACCAAATATACAGCAGTAGGCGGTACTACAGACCTGATTCAGGCCATCATTCAGAAATTCAAAAGAGAGAATCAGCTAGAATATGATGCTGATCAAATCCTTGTCTCCTGCGGCTGTAAACACAGTATGTATAACTTGATGCAAGCCTTGTTAAATCCTGATGATGAAGTCGTTATACTTGCCCCTTATTGGGTCTCCTATCCCGATATGGCTAAATTGGCTGGCGCTGAAACAGTCATCATTAAAACCAATGCAGAGGCTAATTTGAAGATCAGCCCTGAACAACTACAGGCTGCGATCACTAATAAAACAAGGCTCCTCGTCCTTAATAGTCCGTCCAACCCGGCAGGCGTTTGCTATACGTCGGATGAACTTGCCGCACTTGGTAAAGTTCTGATGAATCACCCAGACATCATCATTGCCACCGATGACATCTATGAACATATTCTATGGGGTCAGGAACCTTTTAAAAATATCGTCAATATCTGCCCTGAGCTTTATGACCGCACTGTTATATTGAATGGTGTATCCAAGGCTTATTCCATGACGGGATGGCGTATTGGCTACGTTGGCGGCCCTATCTCGTTGGTAAATGCAATGAAAAAAATTCAGTCACAAAGTACTTCGAACCCAACTTCGATTGCTCAGGTGGCTGCGCAGGCAGCTCTGGAAGGCGACCAATCCTACATCACAACAAGTAATAAAATTTTCAAGGAACGTCATGACTATGTGTACGAAAAAATAAATAAGATTAAAGGAATAGATTGTCATGCCTCTGAAGGCACATTCTATATCTTCCCAAATTTTCAAGGCGTGATTGATCGCATGAAAAATATCTCCAATGATATTGAGCTAGCTGAATATCTTCTGGATAAAGGGGAAATTGCCATGGTTCCTGGATCTGCATTTGGTGCTCCCGGATATATGCGTATCTCATTTGCAACCAGCATGGAAAATCTTGAGAAAGCCATGGAAAGACTTGAAAGAGTGTTGTCTTAAAATTACGAATTTTCCTGTCGCAGTGGTTGACCGAAATAGAACACATCAGTAACATGCGCGTTTCGTATTCCTCGGTAGCTCAGTCGGTAGAGCGGGTGACTGTTAATCACTAGGTCGGCGGTTCGAGCCCGTCCCGAGGAGCCAAACAAAAAAAAGGGTTCACATTGCGAACTCTTTATAATCTACTTGGATTAGCAGAGTCTTCGCTAAGTGTATTTTGAACTACCTACAGATATTTTTTATTCTCCAGATAATTTAAAAATTCTTCTTTTAATTCAGGATGTTTAAGTGCGTATTCAACTGTTGCATGTAGATATCCAAGTTTTGAACCACAATCGTATCGTTTTCCTTCAAAAGCCAGACTAAATACATCTTCTTTCTTTAATAATTCTGCAATTGCATCTGTCAGTTGAATCTCACCACCAGCACCAGCAGCAATATTTTCCAGTAAATTAAATATTTCTGGAGTCAAAATATAACGACCGACAACCGCATTCGTAGAAGGTGCCTTGGCCGGTTCTGGTTTTTCTACAATACCGTTGAGTTTGCCAAGCCGAGCATTTATTTCATCTGAGCTCACAACACCATATTTACCCGTCTCCTCTTCTGCTATGTTTTCAATAGCTATTACACTTCCCTGATAGTCCTCAAAGACATCTACCATTTGTTGCAAACAACCTTGATCTCCATCATCGATCAGATCATCGGCTAGTAATACAGCGAAAGGCTCTTCTCCGACAGCAACAGCCCCACACAAAACTGCATGACCCAGCCCCAATGGTTCTGCCTGTCTGATATAGATACAAGTCACATGGCTGGGCAAAATATTTTGCACTAGTCCTAACATATTGATCTTGTTATGTTTCTGTAATTCATTTTCAAGCTCATAAGCTTTATCAAAATGATCAGCAATCGATCTTTTAGTCCTGCCAGTCACAAAAATTAGATCGGTAATCCCAGCAGCCACTGCCTCTTCAACGGCATATTGAATTAATGGTTTGTCAACGACAGGTAGCATTTCTTTTGGATTTGCTTTTGTTGCGGGTAGAAAACGTGTGCCTAAACCTGCAACTGGGAATATCGCTTTACGAATTTTTTGTGTCATTACCCTTTTCCGCAAATAGGTATAATGTTATCTGCCTTTTCCTGAATGAAATTTCCCTCAGGAACTAACTGACCAAATAACCGACTGATTTCCTTATTGTCAAAATTGGAAACAGCATCTTCTAATTCCGATATACGATTTCTAAGATTCTGCCAGTCAATTTTTGGATGGTTAGCTAAAAGAATCTTTACATGCTCCGTTTCTTTTCTATTTTCATTTTCGTAGAATAACTCTTCATAGAGTTTTTCGCCCGGCCTTAAACCCGTATACGTAATTTTAATGTCTTCATTGGGCTTCTTTCCTGATAGCTTTATCATTTGCTCCGCCAAATAGGTAATTTTAACTGGCTTACCCATATCCAATACAAAGATTTCTCCACCATTGCCCATTGCACTAGACTGAAGTATCAGCTGGCAAGCTTCTCTAATCGTCATAAAAAAACGGGTTATCTCGGGGTCTGTTACTGTGACCGGGCCCCCCAGCTTTATTTGCTTCCTAAAGAGTGAGACAACACTGCCAGCAGAACCGAGCACATTACCAAAGCGTACTGTTATAAATTTTGTAGCATTACGCTGATTCATCCATTCGCAGTACATTTCTGCGATACGTTTGCTAGCCCCGAGCACATTGGCTGGATTGACTGCTTTATCTGTCGATATAAAAACAAATTTCTCACAGCTATATTTAATCGCTAGTTCTGCCAGGTTTTTTGTGCCAAATATATTATTCTGTGCTGCTACTTTTAATTGATTTTGAAGTAAAGGGACATGTTTATAGGCCGCTGCATGAAATAAAATATCTGGCCTGTATTTTTTCAGGATTTGTTCAACATTATTTCTGTCACATATACTACCCAGTACCGCATACAAAGACATATCTGGATACATATTGCTTAACTCTATCTGAACATTGTAAAGATTGAACTCGCTATGCTCATAAATCACCAAACCTGCAGGACTTAACTTGGCGATTTGGTGGCATAATTCAGAACCAATAGACCCTCCCCCTCCACTGACTAAAACTATTTTATCTGTAATCCCCTGTTGAATTATTTCCCAATTGAGTTCAATTTTATCTCTACCAAGTAAATCTTCTACCGACACTTCTCTTAATTCATTGAGAGCAACCTGTGTAGATACCATATCTTGTAATTTAGGTAATGTACGGATGGGCACGCCTGTAGACTCACAGTTGTTAACAATTCTCTGTATTTCTTCGTCTGTTGCAGTTGGAACAGCAATCACAATATTATCAATCTCGTAATGCTGATGAATTGCTAGGATATCTTCAACTGTACCGATAATCGGCACACCTTGAAGCTCGGAATTTTTTATATTTGGATTATCATCAACAAAACCAATCAGTTTGTAGCTACCTTCACGCAACATCTCACGGGCAAGCATTTCACCTGCAGAACCTGCACCCACAATAATTATTTTCTGACCGATAGCTGAAGAATCAAGCTTAAATGAGTTATCTTTCCAGAATCGATAGCCCAACCTCGGCCCACCTAAAAAAAATATCAGGAGAACAGGATATAAAACCAATATCGACCTCGGGATACCCTCTAACCTGATAGATATAAATAACACCAAGGTAATGCACAACGCACCAATGATAGCAGCACGAAAGATATTCCACAGATCCGGCAGGCTAACAAAACACCACATGCCTTTGTAAAGTCCAAAGCGATATGAAACAAACCCTTGTACCAGCGCTATCATGGGTAACGCATATAAGCTTAGTTCCCAGCCTGAATAGCTGACAAGCTCAAAATTAAATCTGATAAACCAAGACAACTGCCAGGCTAGATTGGCCATGAATAAATCATGAAGTATCACAAAAGCAGTCTTATTAAATTTCATATTTTTCCAACTTAACCCTTTTGCTCATAAATATTCTTCTCGCGCTCAAAACGGTCTATTTCTGATCAATAATCAGTGAATTTTAATATTTAATTATTGGTTTTGATTGTTTAAATATGAAACGTTAATAAAAATACAAATAAAAAAAATTAATGATAGCTAATATGAAGAATAAAATGCCTTGTACATGCTGATCGGAAAAATCCAAGGTAACTCGTCATGCTTTTTCCCTAATCAGCTTCATGGCTTCTTTCAATATCAGTATACATCCAACGATCTCAATAATTCCCGTTTCCGTCATAACTTTGCAGTGCAATGTTGATTTATTTTATCTGATTGCACTATGAAGACATACGATAATAATACACCTGAACACTTCCCCATAGAAAAGATATCAGGAGTATGCTAGAGGTCGCAATATAATGCGAATACTCATCCTTGATAAGAGCCATAGTTGCCATTGGCCAAAGTATGATGACATTAATTAATAATACATTAAGCGCCAATTTTTTATGGCTCATACCGAGCTGCACCAGACGTTGATAAGCATGCGATTTATGTGCTTGATACCATTTTTCATTCGAAATAATTCTCATTAATAGTGTAAACGTCGTATCACAAATGAAGACAGATAGTAAAATAAAGATTACTGCAAGAGGAATTGACCCTTGCATTTTGCCAATCACCGCTAATACTCCAAAACAAAAGCCCAAGACACAACTACCGACATCACCCATAAATATTTTAGCAGGAGGCCAATTCCAAACCAAAAACCCACAGCTGGATGCGGATATTACAAAACAAATTGTCGCTAAACCATGCTGTCCCTGCAACCAAAATAATACTCCGACGAATGTACCAGCACATATGGCTTGTATCGCTGCTAATGCATCAGTTCCATCCATGAAATTATACAAATTTGTCATCCAAAAAATCCAGATTACCATTAGGAAGCTACTCACTATTCCAAATGGTAAATGATGAAATGCCGCCTGATAATTATCACTCTCATCAAGAAAATACACTGCTAATACCGCGGCAACTCCATAAAGCAAAGCTCGCCACTTGGCCGGAATATGTCGATGGTCATCTATCCAACCGACACTAGCCACAAAAAAACAACCTACTCCCAAAGCAAAGGCAATATTTCTATCTAGCTGCGCCATCAAGAAAAGCACGCCAATACAAAGTAAAACAGGTATTGCAATCGAGAGACCTCCCCCTCTAGGAGTTGGTATCAGATGGGAACTACGCTCATTAGGAATATCGATTAACGAATTTTTTAGCGCATATTTCTGAAGAAAGCCTGTCGCGGCTATCGAAAAAATAAAACATGCAACCAAGCTAATCGAAACTATTGAGATATCCATTTAATAACTTACCTTTGCAAATACCAATCTAATGTTTCTTGTAACCCCTCATCAAAACTGTAGAGAGGTTTCCAATTTAGATTCTTGCGTAAAGATCTATTATCAGCTAACAATGAATCCGTAAGACGGTCAATCATAGGTCTTTTCCCTGCGAAAGAACCTAATATTTTCAAACAGTTAACAGGAAAGTTAAACAATAACACTCTCTTCCCAAGTAGTGACGCAATCTTTCTAACAAGCTGAGGAATGGAAATGTCAGTATCGCAAACCAAAAAAGTCCGATTAGCTTTTTCGGGGTAGCCAACGCTCAAGGTAATCGCATGAATCAAATTCCCCACATAGAGTAAACTCCTTTTGTTTTTAATAGATGCAATTGGTAAGGGATAACTCTTTTTTACTGCATTAATGAGAGAGAAAAAATTGGCTCTAACACCAGGCCCATACACAAGCGTAGGCCGTAGTATAATGAAGTCCATTTTAGATTCACGGCAGATTTTACGAATCACATCTTCAGCTTTCAGTTTACTCTTCGCATATGCTTCCTGTGGACGAGGATCATCACCTTCATTGAAGGCAAGAATTTTACCTTTTTCGTCAGAAAGATTTTTTTCACCATTCACTTTTATTGAACTAAGAAAAATGAATCGTTTGATGCCAATGGCAGATGCTGCATTAACTAAGCGCTCAGTACCTATAGTATTTATTTTATTATAGTCGCTTACATTTTCTCCTGGTTTGGATATGACATGTGCTCTTGCTGCCAAATGAACAACTACATCAACATTTTCCAGAAGCCCTTTATAATCAGGATCATTATCACTTAGATCAAACCTGTAATGCTCAATAGCATTACATCTGTTATCTTTCGAGTCTTCAGTTAAAACCCGGCTAGTAGCTCGGACGAGATAGCCTTTGTTAAGCAATGCTTGCACAAGTGGCGCACCAACAAACCCATTTGCACCTGTAACAAGGATTCTTTCCATTAGATAATAAAAAAATCTATTTTCAATTTAATATTCTTTGATAAAGAGAAATTGTTTCCTCAATTATTTTCTCAATGCCAAACTCTCGCTCAGTCAGTGCTCTACCATTTCTGCCCATCTCTTTTCTTAATGCCTTGTCATTAATCAATTTTTCAATTGCATCAGCCAATACCACATAATTTCTAGAAGGTACCAAGTATCCATTTTCACCATTAATAACGGCCTCTCGGCATCCAGGTACGTCTGTAGTAACTATAGGTAAGCTAGCAGATGCTGCTTCTAACAAAAATTTAGGTACCCCTTCGCCCCACCAGGATGGCAGACATGCAATTGCAGATTGTTGCAATATCTCTGGAATATCACTTCGCCGCCCCCACCACTCAACATTTTTCTCGGCTTGCCACAGTCCAAGTTGCTCAACAGATATCGCCGCTGGATTTTCACTATCAGTATCGCCAATCAAAATAAAACTTGCCATAGAACCCCTCGTTAATAATAATTTTGCAGCCTGCACAAATTCCTCAACCCCTTTAGTCCAAAGCATCCGTGCTACTAATACAACTTGAGGAATAGTTGTCTTATTTCTGCCGCGTATATAAGTATCTAGATCAACTCCAGATCCTCGGATAATGACAGTCTGCCCATGTTTTACTAGATTTCGATCTTCCAATGTCTTCAGATCATCTCCATTCTGAAATATGGTTATCGTCTTCTCGGCCGAAAAAATATAAGCAAGAAATGGTGAGATCAGAAAGCGGATAAATTTTGCAAAGAAATCCTCTGATGAAAGAGCATGACCCAAACCAGTCATTGCATTTATAATACCTGGATTTCCCGCAAATCGTGCTGCTATCGATCCATACAATACCGGCTTCAATGAAACATGATGAATAATATCTGGTTGCTCACTTCTGTAGATACTGATTAAGGATCGTATCGTCATAAAATCAGAAAATGGATTCCTGCCTGACCGTCGAAATTTAACAGGGATTAATCTGAGACCAGCTTGCCTTATCACTTCACCATGACTAGTTTCCTGCGTAACCACAGCTACATTATATCCCACCCTCTGTGCTGCAACTGCAAGCTGCAATCGATGTGAACAAAAGTACCAGTCTTCGGTTACAACAAAGAGCAGATTTCCTAAATCACCACTATCCTTTTTTATATTAGCTTTAGTCATCTCACGATCTTTTATACCAACCACACATTTTAAGAAGGGGTTTTGTCTGAAAAAAGGATCTCCACAGATCCAGCATATCAGTAATCAATTTTTAGTATAAATGTTGTTCTAAACGCGTGTCAAAATAGTCAAGTGCATCGGCGATCTAGACAAACAATTTATTTTCTCCAGTAACAATCTACAGCCTTTTCTAACACGAAATGATACTGAACTAGCCTGAGTTCTGTTCATGATGGAAGGATGAATACCATCATGAATGACAACGACATCAAAACACTGCCGCAGGTACGTGCCTTTCTCGACGGCACCCAGGCAGTCGAGTTCTCCCTGCATACCCAGTCGGAGCGATACGATTTTGTCCGTCGCACCCTGATTCGGTTCGCCTATCAGACCCGGTCCAAGCCTGACAAAGGGGCTGCTGCTCAGCTTCCTGGTTCATGTCAGTGGCTATTCGCGAATACAGCTGAAGCGGCTAACCAAAGCCGGGTTAAAGCACCGGCGATTTCGACCCGGCACCAGCGCCGGCAATGGCTTTACTCGCCAGTACACAGACGCCGACCGGCGCCTGCTGGCTCAGTTGGATGAACTGCATAACACCCTCTCCGGAGCGGCCACCAAAAAGCCCTGTGAGCGTGCCTGGCAGCTATTTGATCTGCCTGCGTATCAACGACTGGCCAATATCTCGGTAGCGCACCTGTACAACCTGCGCCGCTCCAGTACTTACCAGCGGGTGCGCCGCCAGTTTGATAAAACCCGACCCAGCACCTTATCCATCGGCCAGCGCCGTAAGCCGCAACCCAACGGCCAGCCTGGCTATATTCGGGTGGATACCGTCCACCAAGGCGACCAGGACCGGGTCAAAGGGCTCTACCATATCAATGCCGTCGATGAGGAAACTCAGTTTGAAATCGTCTGCGCTGTCGAGAAAATCTCCGAGCGTTACCTGATCCCGGTACTGCAACAACTGTTGGATCAATTGCCTTTTATCATCATCAGCTTCCATGCCGACAACGGCTCTGAGTACATCAATCAGCATGTCGTTAAGCGGTTGAAAAAGCGGCACATCGAACTGACCAAATCTCGCACCCGGCAATCAAATGGCAAGGCCCTGGTCGAATCGAAAAATGGCTCCATCGTCAGAAAACACCTTGGCTACAGCCATATTCACCAGCGCTGGGCACCGCTGGTGAACCCGTTTTATCAGGACTACCTGAACCCCTATATCAATTACCACCGGCCTTGCTTCTTCCCCGTCACCATGATCGATATCAAAGGCAAGCACAGAAAAACCTACCCCTATGCGGCCATGATGACAGCCTACGAAAAGTTTCTGTCACTACCCAAACCCAGCCAATATCTGACACGAGGGGTAACGCTGAAACAACTGCGTGCAATCGCGCTGACAATCTCCGATAATGAAGCAGCCAAACGGCTAAAAGAAGCTAAAAAAAACAACGCTTTAAAACCATCGCTGAACAGGACAACCAGGCAGCATAGTTGGTACGATATGGACACTATCAAATACTGCCGTTCAGTATCATTTCTCTATTGGAATATACTGCCGAGTGTTAGGAGTAAATCGTTGGTTGTATCGAGTTTGTAAGATACCATAGTCATAAGTCTTGAGCTGTACACCCATTGGGTAATAGTGGGTTTAAGTGCTAACCCCCTGTTGTAAACCAATGTACAACCAAGGCTTCCTGCGTTTTAGAGATTTCTATCTGGGGATTTTCGTTATAACCAGGCACTACAAAGCAGTTCCTCTACTACCCTGCATGTTTACTGGACTGTGGGCGATCTGCATGGGGTGGATCGTTGAAGTCGGGAATAAATTTTCACATAGTCACATCCGAAGATCATCGAGAAACTCGGAAGCAGGATCGACACTGGTTACCAGCAAATAATCACGCGCGCGGGTACAAGCTACGTATAATAAGTGACGTTCCGTATTGTAGACCTCTGCCAAATCCGAATCCTCAACAACTGTCTCAATCCGTTCCTGTAGGGGTATCACTTCATCGTCACAGGCCATCACCACAACGGCCCGAAATTCCAGGCCCTTGGCGAGATGCATAGTGCCGATCGAAACGTATCCGGCGGTTGTCTCTAGATTTTCGTCGAGTACTTTGAACGGCAGCTCGACATCCCCGACTGCGTTACGAGCGCGATCGAGCTCTTTATCAGAACGGACAAACACGCCCATCTCGTGGGCTAATACCCCTTCACTACCCCTTTTCGACAACCACTCACTGACCGCTTTGCTTTCATCTTCAACACTATCCAGGATATTAATGTCAGGAGTCGCCCCGTTAAATACCGAAACGGTGCCGCGTCGTTCTGCAGTGTTCCCATCCACATCAGAAACTTTTGGACCCAGTAATCGATCAGCCTGCATTCTGATCTGGTGCGAAGTTCTATAATTGATATGCAACGTACGAGAACGACCTCGAATATCAATACCCAGCGATTGCCAGGAGAAGGGCAGTTGGAAAATTCGCTGGCCAGGATCACCCACAAAGAACAGGCTGTTTGGGCGCTGGCCCCCAAGAGCTGCAAGAAATCGCAACTGAGAAACACTGATGTCTTGTGCTTCATCAACCACTACATAGTCGAAAGGAGTGTGTTTTCGCTCAGAAACTTTAACGCATAGCTGACGGAATAGCCCAGAGAAAGTGATTAATTTCAGGTGCATAAGCTGCGTGCGAACACCGTCAAAAATCGACCACAGCAACGCACGTTGTTGTTCCGGAAGACGGGTTTTCCGTCCTAAACGCCTGACATCTCTATAGGCTTTCCAAGTATCCAACTGCCATGCATCCACCACGTCAGTCCACTCTGCCAGTAAAAACAGTTGGCTAAATTTACTATTCCCAGCCTTTTCAGAGACCTCTTTAAGAATACTCTGTATCACTTCAGTAGAGGCGATATTGAAAGAATTTTTGTCAGTAATGCAGTGCGATTCATAAAGCCGACGACCGATTGTATTGATAGCCTGTACTTCAAGGCGCTCGCCAAGCTGAGGTTCGCTGCTGATCAGCCTCCTTAGCCGGGTTTGCAGTGAATTGGCCAACGTGTTGGAAAAAGTAGTCAGTAAAACTCGCGCCGCAGGATGTTTGCGGGCAAGAAAAACAGCCCGGTGCAAAGCAACAATGGTTTTACCTGTGCCCGCCGAGCCGGAAACCCGTGCAGGCCCGTTATAGTCCTTTTCCACCCATTGACGCTGTGCCGGATGGAGAAAAATAGTCCATTTTTCCCAGGGGTACTCAAGAGCCAGTTCAAGTTCCCTAAGGTTTTTCATGGTTCGGAATCGACGCTGCGCATCAGGATGTTCAAACGGATCAGCGTTCGCGGTTACAGGCTGAACAATCTGTGGAGTGCCCCCAGTCGCCAGCTCCAGCAGTGCCTCTGCTGCTTCGCCCGGCAAATGATCAGCCAAATCCAGCACACTGTCTTCATCAGCCTTTCGTACATCATCCAGCCACTCGACTGGCACCCCGTAGCCCAGCAACTCATCATCCGAGGTATCTACAAACAATAATGGCTTTTGCGCTGGTGACTGCCTGAGCTGAGCATCAACCTGAACATTGTCCTGAGCAACATACAATGGAACGGTAATTTCACGCACCATCTCCCGCACTTCCACCCATTGTGCAGCCCCGGTCCTGGGATGAGTTTCCAGTTTGCGGCGCTCCGCCCATTGATAGGCATTGTCATGATGCCCAACGTAACAAAGCAACAGGCTTCTGTCCGTCTTGTGTACGATCAAGCGAATATTCCGGCTCGCCCGCACTGACCAAAACCGCGGGTCTTTGGCACGGTCGAGTTTATGAAAACTCATGCCGGGATTTGCTGGGCTTAGTTGTAAATCAAAGGCAGTGGTTTTTACCGCTTTCTGCTCATCACCAGTGAGTTTGGCGAGGCTGGTGGTGAAGGTATCGGCTATGCGGAAATCCATCAATCCGACACCTTGTCAAATAGTGCACCAGCCACCACGTCACTCAAGGGCACGGCCTCAACACCAGGCGCGATGGAAAATCGCCTGCTGCCGGGATAAACAACAGCAACAGCCTCCAGTTTCAAATCATCGAGGGCTATCCGTATCGACGGTGTCATGCGAGGCGCATCCGTGCGTTTACACTCGACACCCAGCATTTTCCCATTAACACGTAATACCAGATCGATTTCAGCACCTTGGTGTGTTGCCCAGAAAAACGTCTCATCGGGGCGAACGGCATGCAATACCTCCTCGATGACATAGCCTTCCCAGGAGGCCCCAACTTTAGGGTGCGTCATCAAATCACGCTCGGAACCCAGCCCCAGTAATTGGTGTAACAAACCGGAGTCGCGGATATATATCTTGGGTGACTTGACCTGGCGTTTACGCAAATTGGCATGCCAGGGCTGTAACTGCCTGACCATAAAGGCATCACTCAGGAGATCAAGATAGCGCCGGGTGGTGGACTCACTGACCCCCATCGATCGAGCGGGCTCCGCAGCGTTCCAGGTTTGCCCGTGATAGTGCGCCAGCATGGTCCAAAACCGCCACAACGCAGCCGCAGGAGTGCGTACCCCCCATTGCGGTAAGTCCCGCTCCAGCAGTGCCTGGATAAAACTCTTGCGCCAGGCCATGCTGTCAGTTTCTGACGCCGCCAGAAACGACAACGGAAAACCGCCTTTCAACCAGTGTGGTGCCATGGACTCATAGCCCAATTCGGTGAGATTAAAACCGCTGAGTGTCAGTGTCTCCATGCGCCCAGCCAGCGTTTCAGATGACTGGCGCAGCAGAGCGCCAGACGCACTACCAAGAATGAGAAACCGTCCCTCATAACCCTTACGGTCCGCAAGTACGCGGAGCACGGGAAATAAATCCGGTCGCCGCTGCACCTCGTCGATTACCACCAGGCCCTTCAACGAACCGAGCGCCGTCATCGGTTCATCCAGTCGCGACAGGCTGATTGGATCTTCGAGGTCGAAATAGTTGACCGAGTCCTCCGGCAGGAACTCGCGTGCCAGCGTGGTTTTGCCGCATTGCCGAGGCCCGATTAAAGTCACAATTCGGTTGCGACCAAGAGCCTTACGTATGTTGTTTAACCAAGCGAATCGTTGGATCATGCAGCTAGAATACCATGAAAAACAGATATAATATACCCATTTTTCATGGTATAAATAATTTACACAGGGACAACTCTGTATCTATCGGCTAATCGAAAGGGGCTGTCCTAGATAACACATCAAAGGTGTTATTATGGGAAGTATGAGAAAGAGTCGTTTAAGTCGCTATAAACAGGGTCGTCTTATTCAACATTTTGTGTCTGGCTCAACAGCACGAACTGCGGCATCAATGGTTGGAGTCAACAAGACGACATCAGCCTATTTTTATCCTCGGTTGCGCGAGATTATTGCCGATGAACTTGAGCAAGAAAGTCATGCGGTTTTTGACGGAGAAATTGAAGTGGACGAGTCTTATTTTGGTGGTGTTGGCAAAGGTAAGCGAGGTCGAGGAGCAGCGGGCAAAATCCCCGTGTTTGGCTTATTGAAGCGGGGAGGAAAGGTCTATACGAAGGTCATTCCAGATGCTTCTTCGGCGACCCGGATGCCCATTATTGAGCGTAAGATAATCGCTGGCAGCATCGTCTATTCTGATTGCTGGGCGGGTTATAATGTGCTGGATGTTAGCGACTTTAAGCACCATCGTATTAACCACTCCAAGCTCTTTGCAGACAAGCGCAATCACCTTAACGGGATCGAGAACTTTTGGAACCAGGCGAAGCGTCATATGCGGAAATTCAACGGTGTTCCCAAGACGCATTTTGGATTGTTTTTGAAGGAATGTGAGTGGCGTTTTAACAACAGTGACCCAATATCTCAATTATGGTAATTAAGACAATGGGTTAGAGCGTATTTAACCTAGTTATCTAGGACAGCCCCTAAAAGAAACCGTGCTGAAATTTAAAAAAGAGAAAAGAATCCATTGAAACAATCAGTCCTTATTTCTCCTATGGAAGACATTATTAGCCTTCAAAGCGAGTTTCTTAACTCAAAATCGATTGATACTCGTAAGGCTTTGGGGCAATTTTTCACCGGCTCGATTGTTTCCAGTTATATGGCATCGTTGATCAACAAGCCTAGAGGTAAAAAAGTTCGCATTTTGGATGCTGGCGCGGGAACCGGCATTTTGACCGCTTCCGCGGCGTTAAAATGTTTAGACCTTGGCTGTAAAACAGTCCATGCTGTCCTTTACGAACTGGATAGTGAAGCTGTACCGAACCTTGAACAAACCCTGAAGATTGTTCAGAACACTTTCAACCAACAGCTAGGAAGATTCACTTTTGAAATACGTTGTGAAGATTTCGTACTTGCTAGGCCAGATAAAGACGAAAGTGTTGAGGGCTTTAATATTTCTGTTATTAACCCACCGTACTTCAAGTACAGTGTAAAAGATTCGCCCTATGCTAAAGCGGCGGCAGACCTGTATCATGGTGACCCGAACATTTATGCTTCTTTCATGGCTGTTGTACTGGCTTCCATGAATGAAGGCGGTCAAATGGTAACCATTACACCCCGTAGTTTCACAAACGGTCTGTATTTTAAGGGCTTTCGTTCATATCTATTAGCCCAATCGGCTTTAGACTTGATACATATTTTCAAGCACCGTGACAAAGTATTCAAAAATGATGATTCGTCGGTACTTCAAGAAAATGTCATCTGCCGTTTCATCAAAGGGAAAGACCCTAAAACTGTCACTGTGCGTTCAAGCGACTGTGACGCCAGTATTAACAAAGCTGACGAAGAACAATACCCGCTCGAACTGATCATTGACCCGTCTAATGACCAACGAATTATCCGTATTCCAGAATCAGCTTATCAAGCTAGTATTTTACGTCAAGCTGAAACCTTCCCAACTACCTTTGAAATTGCGGGTTATTTCATATCAACTGGTCGTGTAGTTGAGCATAGAACACGCAGCTACATTACCGAAGACACTAACGCGCCCAATTCTGTGCCGCTTTACCGTCCCCATAACATCACACCAATGACAACCACGTGGACCGCCGGTGACCACAAAAAAGATGTGTCGTTTATGCTTAATGAAGGACACGAAAAGCACACAATGGAAAATGGCACATTCGTATTGCTAAAACGCTTTTCTTCCAAAGACGAAAAGCGTCGGTTGGTGTCCGGTGTTCATCTTGAAAGTTCCCACGCTTGCGAGCTGATAGGGTTTGGCAACAAAACAAATTACATCGGAGTGACAAGTGGAAAGCTAACCAAGGGTGAAGCATACGGTCTTGCAGCCATTTTTAATTCTTCGTTCATGGACAAGTATTTCAGGTGCATATCTGGTAACACCCAAGTCAACGCAACTGAAATTAGGGTTATGAAATTTCCAACACGTGAACAGGTGAAGGAAATTGGTAAGCAAGCACAAAAGTTAAAGACGCTTGAAACAAGCGACATTGATTTGATAGTCAATCTAGCTCTTCGAGTAATGGACACAATTTAATAGGGGTGCAAATTGGAATTCACCGAACAACAACAAGAAAAACTTGAACAGGCTAAAGCACTACTGACCGCATTGGGGCTACCGAAAGCACAGTGTAATGACCGTTCCGGGTGGGTGGTTTTGGCACTTGCGAACATTAAACCAACCGACAACTGGAATAATGCAACCGCGCCCCTATTGCCTACTGTTAACATTATGGAATTCATTCGTAATGAATATGGTATGGACTACAAGCCGAACAGCCGTGAAACAATTCGCCGCCAAACCCTACACCAGTTCGAACAAGCCCGCGTTGTTGACCGAAACAGGGACGACCCCGCACGACCGACTAACAGCAAAGACAATAATTATTCGTTAAATCAGCCGATTCTGGATATTTTGGCTGTCTATCCTAATAGGGATTGGGGACAAAAAGTTCAAGATTACAAAGATGCTGTTACTGAACTAACAGCACAATATGAACGCCAGCTTGAATTTCAAAAAATCCCTATCACTCTACCCAATGGTGGCACTATCAAATTGTCCCCAAGAAAACACAACCAGTTACACGCGGACATTGTGCATGAATTTTGTTCACGCTTCGTTGGTGCGGGCGGTCATCTTCTTTACATTGGTGATACTGCTAGTAGTCGCAATGAAGGTGGAAAGCTAATGTTCCTAGAAGATGACTATCTGGAATCGTTAGGCGTTCCGCCAATGTCCCATGACAAGTTGCCGGACGTAGTGGTCTATGACGAAGACCGGAAATGGCTGTTTTTGATTGAAGCTGTTACAAGCCACGGTCCCGTTTCTCCCAAGCGTTGGGTTGAACTTGAAGAAGCCTTCAAAGATTGCACCGTTGGTCTTGTGTACGTAACTGCCTTTCCAGACCGTGCCGAATTTCGAAAGAATGCGGCTGATATTGCATGGGAAACTGAAGTCTGGATTGCGAACAACCCAGACCACATGATTCACTTCAACGGTGACCAGTTTTTAGGTCCGCATGAAAAAAGCGCATAACAAGGCACTGCTGTCGGACAAATTTTCCGCAGAGCGTAGCGTTAGGTGCGCATAAATCCAAACATTCTGCATGGATTAAATCTCATGTAGATAGATAAATAAATGACGAGCAAATTTGGTAACTACTATCCGCACTATATCCCTATGCACTGATTACGACGTTGTTAATCAATGCCGGATATAGGAAAAATGCTTTATCAGTTAAGTGGCTGGTCGTACGACCGGGAGATTGATCCACACGTAGCCATCCTGTTTGAGATGTGAGCATGACACATAAGTTGCGCAGTATACTTCCTCAACAAAGTCTCTAATTTTATTTTCCAACAACGAAAAATAATTTGAGCTTGCTCAAGATTAATCGAGATCAAAATTTACTATCAGTACAACTGGCAAAGCAATCGAATAGCAAACCTATGCCAATCTCCGATCGACACTTTGATTGTTATATAGTAAGGCTTGAATCACATTCGAGGAGTATTTGAAATGACGGTTAAAGGTGGATGTTTGTGCGGTAAAGTACAATATGAAATCACAGGGGCATTGTCGAGCGCTGACCATTGCCACGGATACACTCAATCTCATACAAAGCGCGACTGGTGTCGTTATCGATGGCGATCAGTTCGACGATGTGACTGAAAGAAAGCTTGTGCAGCAAATCTGATGACGATACGGATAATGGCTCGGTCGCTGGTGGCACAATTCGGGAGGCAGCGTCTCCCAGTTTCTGGCGCAACTGAAATTGGGTAGTCAATTCGGGAGTCAGTGTCTCCTGAATCTGCGGATAGACCAGATAGAACTGCCTATAACGTCGCAGTTCCCGCACATCCATCCTTTTCAAGTCGACCTTTGTGAGCGCCTCTGAAAGTCGATCTAATAGCTTGTCTCCATAACTTGCTCGATCCGCGCCATGTGGCAACGTCTGGCATCGGTCTCCCAGCGCTCGGTCTTTGAGGTATTGAAACTGACGTGGGCGGTGGAGCCAACAGGATTGTAGGGATCGAGCATTACCTTGATGGGGCGCTCACCCACTAGAGAGCGAGTAATAGCCGCAGTAATGCGTTCGCAGGCCATATCGGCCAATTCCTGATACAGTAGCTGGGCGGGATAGGTGCTGCCTTTGCACACCAGGCAGTTGTCCAGCCATTGCCGGGTAATACGCTTTAACTGACCAAACAGGTGCAGTCTGGCCTCTTCACCGGGGTCGCGCCATTTTGTGTAGAGCAGTCGCTGGGTAATATGGAATAACAGAGTAGAACGCCGCATATTGTCCAGATGTCGCAGGCTCAAGTCTACGTCCTCCCCGATGATACCGGCATTTTTAGTAATTGAGGGGCCGACCAGGTCCGGTGTTAGTTGCAATACCGAGTCTTCGTTAAACTTTGCGGTTAATCGCTCTTCTGGTAGCTCAACCCGGTAACCGGCCACCCGTGGAAAACGAATTTCGAGGGCATCGCGGTCGGGGCTAATAGCTTTAACCTGGATGGTCTCGCGCGGTGCTTGCGGCGGTGCCACCACAGGTTTGGCAGTAAAATCGAAGGGAATGCCCAACACATCGGCATATTCAACGTTGAATAGTCCTTGTTCATTCAGATCGTAGGATTGGCGGCGCAATGCCCGACCAATCACCTGCTCACACAGCAACTGGGTACCAAAGGCTCGCACTCCCAGCACATGGGTAACATTATTGGCATCCCAACCTTCGGTGAGCATGGAAACGGAGACCACGCAGCGAATCGATCCGCCCAGCTGATCTCGTTTGCCCACGGTATTCATCACTTCGCGCAGTAAATCTTGCTCGGTGATATTCTCTGCGCCCTTGTGATCGCCACGTTGTTTCATTTCATAGCGGAAGCGCTCTATTTCATCGGCGGCCATCGCATGAAAGTTTTTATCCAGTGCCTCGCCAGATTCGAGCTACTCGCTGTCGATTAACAAGGTGCGTGGTCGCGCAATCGGGTTACCGTGTTCGTCGAAATTGCAAAACAGCGGCAAACGCCCGTTTTCCAACGTTGTTGATCCATCGTCATTGTTCCGATGAAAGCCCGAGATAAAGTCGTACACAAGTTTGGAGGTTGAGGTGTTGTTGCAGACCACGATAAAACAGGGAGAGGATGATAGGTGCTGCTCAAGGATGAGGCCGGTAGGATAGGTTGCGGGCCGGAAAGCGCAAAACGCTAAAACGGCCGGTGCACCATTGATTTATGCTTAATAACCGCATAGTTGAGGGCCTAATAACAGCCTGTCGATTGCCAGCAGCCGGGACCTTGTAGTAGATTGAGCAAAATCAGGGGGTATTAATCCTTCCTATACTCTCAACAAGTATTTTCAAGTCGGACTCGTAACAGCTTACTCGGTTCCACTTAGTTTCACATTTTAGCAAGCTATTTATCGCCGCTTAAAATGGCGTTAGGGTCGGTCGGAGTCCATCACAACAACTAATGTAGGAAAGCATATTGAAGTTAGACGATCACATTTTTAAATCGGAATCATTTGTAGAGTTAGTTAATGAGGCTGTAAATTTCATGATTAATACCCCAATGGAAGCGCTACCTCCAGATGATAGATTTTCAGGGGGCGGAGTTTATGCACTGTATTACACAGGAAATTTTCCCTTATATAAAAAAATATATGAGAAAGATAGTGATCTTCCAATTTATGTAGGTAAAGCAGTTCTACCTGGTTGGCGACAAGGTCGTGGCACAGCTAAAGAGAGTGATCCAGCTCTCTATCGCCGCTTAAACGAGCATGCCAGAAGTATTGGAGGCGTTAATAATCTCAAAGCCTCTGATTTCAACTGTAAATTTGTGGTTTTAGCGGGACAGGAGGCAGATTTAATCGGCACTGTAGAGGCTGCAATGACAAGAAGGTATAATCCTCTTTGGAATTCTCATATTGATGGTTTTGGGAATCATGACCCGGGCAAAGGTCGCTACGAACAAGCAAAATCTGAATGGGATGTTTTGCATCCTGGCCGCACATGGGCAGACCGTTTAAATGGCACTCCCCCAGATAGTAATAAGGTGGAGGAAAAGATAGGTATATATCATGTCACTAAATCAACTTAAATCTATAGAACTGTTTTCGGGGGCCGGTGGGTTAGCTCTTGGAATGGCAAAAAGCGGGTTCCAGCATGAACTTCTAGTCGAATATAATAAAGACGCAGTTGACAGCCTCATTAAAAATCATGATGAAGGTCAAGCTCAAATTAAAGAATGGGATATTAGGTACGAAGACGTGAAGAATATTTCATTCAAGAAATACAAAGGTAAAATTTCTGTTGTAGCTGGCGGACCGCCTTGCCAACCTTTTTCTCTTGGCGGAAAACATAAAGCATTTAACGATAACCGTGATATGTTCCCTCAAGCTGTTAGAGCCGTTAGGGAGGCACGCCCCGATTCATTTATTTTCGAAAATGTTAAAGGGCTATTACGTAAGAATTTTAGCACCTACTTTGAATATATTATCCTTCAAATGACTTATCCAAATATTGGAAAAGAAGATGGGGAGAACTGGGAGAGTCATCTTTGTCGGCTTGAGGAAACCCATACAAAAGGTAGTTACCGAGGGCTTAAATATAATGTTCTTTATCGCCTATTGAATGCAGCAGATTATGGTGTGCCGCAAAAAAGGGAGCGTGTATTTATTGTTGGCTTTCGAAGTGATTTAAATATTGAATGGAGCTTTCCAAAAATAACTCATTCTCAAGATGCATTGTTATGGCAACAATGGGTCACAGGTGAGTATTGGGAGCGTCATAATACAAATAAAAATGATCGACCTAAGCTAAGCTCATCACCAGAGAAGATTTCTCAGGAATTGCAAAAAAAATACGGCCTGTTTATACCTGAAGAAAAGCCTTGGGTTACAGTGAGAGATGCTATTGGTGATTTGCCGTGCCCGAAAAAAGAAAATGGATTTAACAATCACAACTTCAAGGCTGGCGCAAAATCCTATCTTGGACATACAGGAAGTCCGATTGATGAACCATCAAAGACATTAAAAGCAGGAGATCATGGAGTTCCTGGGGGGGAAAACATGATTCGCTTTAATGATGATTCAATTCGGTATTTTACGGTACGTGAATCAGCAAGAATGCAAACATTTCCAGATGATTATCACATATCCGGCGCATGGGGAGAATGTATGCGGCAAATAGGAAATGCTGTTCCAGTTACTCTCGCTGAGGTTGTTGCTCAAAGCGTACATTCAGCAATTGCCCCGAACGCCCGCCTCAATCGTGACTGAGGCGGCGATTCAAGGAGTCCATCATGGAAACAAAATAAAAATCTCGGCCGCAAGCGACCGAGTTTTAAGATAGTTATACTCAAGGGCGTTATGTGTAAAATCTAACTAAGGAGGCTCGAATGGCATTGGTAAAATGCAAAGAATGTGGTGAAGAGGTAAGCACTAAAGCAAAGACCTGCCCAAAATGTGGCGCAAAAGCATCGAAGAAAACATCTTTATTTGCATGGCTCGTTTTAGCGTTCTTAATTTTTGTCGTATATGCAGCTAGTCAAACACCATCTACGCCTAGCAATCCCAAACCCTCTTCAGTATTAAATAGCCCACAAAAATCCGAAAGCAGTAAGAAAGTTGCGCCACCAAAACCTTCGTGGGTTACATCTACTTCAAAGGATGAAATGACTGGAAAATTTTCCGCATATGCCTTTTCTCCTAAAGCTTACCCCTCAACGAGAATGGAATTTCCATACCATGACGTGAATAGCGAGATGGGTTTTGGCTGCGATGCAAAGAGCGAATGGGTTTATTTCTATTTTAATGGTGCTCCAAATCTAGCAAACGGTGAAACCGAAGATGGTTACAATCTAATTCGCACTCGAATCAGGCGGAATGAGAACGTAGAGAACGTAGAGAACGTTTCTTTAATTCAATATTGGGGGTCAGAGTTTATACATTTCCGCAATTATGCAGTGGCCATATCAAAAATTACAGCTTCCAACACTGCACTGCTTGAGCTTCAATGGCACGGGCAGCAGCCCACATATTTTAAGTATTCTCTTAATGGTTCATTAAAAGCAATCTCCGAGATTAGAGCGAAATGTGCCGCCAACAAGTAAATACATATAACAAGCCAATTAACTACGCGCTTTCAGCGCCGGACGCAGCAAAGCTGCGCCGGTTATTGATGCGTTAAGCACAAAATATACGGAAAGCCCAAATCCCCAGCGCTGGGCACCGCTGGTGAACCCGTTTCATCAGGACTACCTGAACCCCTATATCAATTACCACCGGCCTTGCTTCTTCCCCGTCACCATGATCGATATCAAAGGCAAGCACAGAAAAACCTACCCCTATGCGGCCATGATGACAGCCTACGAAAAGTTCCTGTCACTACCCAAACCCAGCCAATATCTGACACGAGGGGTAACGCTGAAACAACTGCGTGCAATCGCGCTGACAATCTCCGATAATGAAGCAGCCAAACGGCTAAAAGAAGCTAAAAAAAACAACGCTTTAAAACCATCGCTGAACAGGACAACCAGGCAGCATAGTTGGTACGATATGGACACTATCAAATACTGCCGTTCAGTATCATTTCTCTATTGGAATATACTGAATCAATGAAAAAGAGTCATTGAAGCCCGCCGTTGATGGCCTTCTCTATCCGCTGGCGAATGTAGTCTTGGTCGAAGTATTTTGAGGGGTACAGGATCAGCAGAGGCATGCCTGTTTCCAGGCAGAATTCTTTCAGGCGCTCGTCGCGTTCTTTTCTGTCAGGCTGCTGATGCGAGCGGTCATTCAATTCAATCAGTAGTAATATTCGGTTTTTAGTCCGGTCATACAGTGCATAATCGACATGACGAGAGCGAAGAAAGCCTCGGTATTTCATGTGCATGGGCCCACGTTTGGCTTGCCAAACATCTTCCCAGCGTACTTTTGACAATAAGTCCGTGTTCGATTGGTAACGGACAACTTGTCGCAGGCAATGCCAAAGCCGGTATTCGGCTCTGGAAAAGAACTCCCGGATCACTATAGGATGCCGCTCTATCGTGACGGTCGAGGGAGTGGCCACCTTTACCTCGGCTCGCTTTTTACACCCGGCTCGCTTTTTGCAAAAGGATATGGCGGAACGCGCCATGAAGAGGCTGGCTACCAAAAAGAGTAGGAGAGAGATACCGATTTCCACCATAGTCATAAAATCAACAAACCTCTCTACACCCCCACTCGGTCGCCCTGTGAAAAGCCCGGTGGCATGGTCGGTTTGAAGGACGATAGCATGGGCTGGTGTCCAGCGTCCGTCAAATCAATAATGGCAAGCCGTCGATGTGCCAGAGCCAAAGTCGCTGATTCATCCAGCCAAACACCATGACCATCCGGTCCTCTATGGCGAATCTGTTGCGCCATTTCTGCAACGACCGATGCTTCTGCCCCGCGCCTATCCCAATATCCGACTATGCCGCACATTCATTTTTTCCTGTTACTCGAGTCACCCATTCAATTTTATATACAAGTCCTCATATTGATTGACAATGGCACTCAATGCAAAATTATCTTTAATCCGCTGGCGCGCCTGTTGTCCTAAAAACTGACGTTGTTCCGAAGACATAGTCAACAATGATGTAATGCCCTGTGCCAGGGCGGCGTTATCACCAGCAGGTGCCACAACCCCGTACTCACCAACAATGAATGCAGAATCACCCACATCAGTTACCACACAGGGCGTAGCACATGACATCGCCTCACCGATGACATTAGGAAAAGCCTCGCCATAAGAAGAAGAAACAAGTACATCAAATGCAGACATTAAAAAAGCAATATCATCTCTTTCGCCCAATAAATAAATTTTATCTGTCATGTTGCACTCATCAATCCATGCTAATAAGCGGTTATTGGATTTATCAATATGGGTGCCTACCATGATAAATGCAGCATTCGGAATTTGCTTGCTTACCAATGCGGCAGCTTGGATAAAACCTCGGTGGTTTTTCTGTGCATCAAATCTCGCTACCATGCCAACCAACAAAAAAGACGCATCAATCTTTAATTGTTGTTGTAATTTTAATTTAGCATTTGTATCAGGGCGTAATAGCGCACTATCAAAGCCATTGGGGATCCTGGCAAATCGATCTTTTTTATAGCCTATTTGTTGATGAATATGTATCGCCTTTTTTGAATTACAAATAATCACTTGTGGCACAAAACCAGAGAACAGAGCGCAAACTTTCACCGCCCATATCGTTGTTTTTCTGGTTTTGTCTTGGTCCAAATTACTGTGGCGAATGTTCCAAACGATGTTTTTAATGCCGAGTAGTCTAGCAGCAACCCCGCCCAACAAATCAGCATGATACATCCATGTTTGCACTATCTTTGGGTTGCTGTTGCGAATATATTTTAGTAAACATAAAAAACCAATCAAGCCCAAATTTGTTTTACGCATATGACAAGTTTTCACTTCAACGCCCAGCATTTCAATTTTGTTCGCCATTGTGCCTCTGTCGGTTAATGAAATAATAACGGACTCAAAACGTTCGTTATCCATGCCAGAAAGCAACTTATAAAGCATGTTTTCAGCACCGCCAGTGCCAAGTCCAGTAATCACATGAAGCACCTTCACCAGTGAACCTCAGCAGTAGAGACTGTGCAAAAATCCATATTCGTCTTTCCTGCGAAAGCAGGAACCCAGTAAAACCGCCAAACCTGCCAAGGTTTTCCACATGTAACACGACTTGGCGAGGGTTTCTTGCACAGTCTCTGTAGGTCTCATAACGTCTATGGTTGTTTCTATCTCGTGTTGTTTCATGTTTTGAGTGCTATCTCTATCTGCGCCTGTTTTTATAAACCTCATACCAATACCAAGCTACACCGACAGGCGACATGATGGCGGTTAATACTTTTCCAAGTAGCGAGTCGGGCCAAAATTTAGTGCGGTATTTTTTAGGACAATGACAATAAAATCGAGTAAGTCCAGGGCATCTATCATAAAGCGCATCGGTCTATAGCGAAAATAGCTAATATAATCCGACAATACGCACTGTCTCCAATATAGATGACCGGGTGCATTCTCCCTCCCTCCCCTCATTTTAGTTAGCCGTTGTTGTATATCGTCAGCCTCGTCTTGACAAACAATTAGCAAGGCTTCGTTGACAAAACGGGTTTTATAATGACTCGCTATTTGTGCCCAGACAACGCTCTCTGGCACATGACCGGGGATCTGCTCAGGAAATGGAAACCGCTGTAGCACATCCAAGCGATTAAAGCCCCATTTGTCACCGCTAATTTTGTGGCGGTAGTCTATTTCTAAAGAATCTGAATCGAGCCACGCTTCATCTGAAAAACGATTTCCGACAATCGCGCCATCTTCATAAACACACAGTGCAGTTACCGCCGAAAATCCATCCCGTTCCGCCTCTGGTATTGCAAACCAATGATAGGCAAACCGTTCTAATGCCTCTGGAATGCAGTAATCATCAGAATCAAGCGGTAGAAACAGCCTCCCATACGCCTCACGAACAGCATGATTATGCGCCATTTTTTTATGTTGATTTGTTTGCCATATATAGCGAATAGGAAACCAGGTTGCGGCATCCTTCTGCCAACTATCAACCAACTTACCCGTTCCGTCCGTCGATCCATCGTCTATAATGAGCCATTCAAAATCACGAAATGTTTGTTGCATAAGACTTTGATAGACTCTGTGCAGTGTCTTTTCACGATTATAGGTTGGTGTAAACACAGTAAATAACGGTCTATTATCCATCAGCTTGCCCCGCAAGTTTGACAAACACCTGTTCCCACATCCCAGCAATTTTTTCCATAGATGCCAAGTTGTGCTCGAATATATGGTGTGATTCGACCAAGCGTTTGAGTGTTATCTCCGCGCCAGCGGCATCTAGCCCTCCGATAATGTGCAATATCTTCATGAAATACGGTTCCTTGTGAATTTATGGTTATGTTTCATAATTATGAGCTTGCGTTGAATGATTTTGAATAATTCGTGCGCCTGATGCGGTGAAATCAGTACAATAAAAGTGTATGCAAGCCTTTTAATAAAGTTTTTGTTATGTTTGGCTTCAAGCCTCTTATTCTCAAATCTACAAGAAAAATGATACAGTTTCTCCCAAAATATATTTGTGACAGTGGCTTGTTTTAGGTTTTCCTCGCTAAAACTATCCATTCCAGTTTTCTGCCTTTCTACATACAATTTATCAATATAATTCGCTGTTTTGTGTCGCCGTAGGCCCAAAGTATCGTTACTGCCCCCAATCCTATCTGCTCTATAAACCACCCCAAAATAGGCTTCAAGGTTGGTATATTTTAACTTTGCTGAAATCATACGCAGTAAAAAATCACGATCTTCAGCACCCGAAAGTTCACGGTAACCATTTAGTTTGCGATAAACACTTTTTCTTGCCAGCCATGTTGGGTGCGCAACAGCCATTTCATACGTTGCCAACTTCATCAACAGCTCATAATCTGAAAACTTTACTGATCGACCTATTTCCATGCCACTTTCATCTATTAAAATCATACTACACCCTACCAAATCATAGTCAGGATTAGATTCTAAAAAAGCGACTTGTTTTTCTATTCTGTCGAGTGCCGATATATCATCCCCATCCATGCGTGCAATATATTCGCCTTGCGCCAACGACAAAGCACGATTAAGCGTTTTTACTATCTTTAAGTTTTGCTCATTTTTATAAAGTCTGATGCGGGGGTCTTGAGTTGCTAAATCTGCGACTATTTTATAGGTGTTATCGCTCGAGCCGTCATCAATAACGATAATCTCTAAGTGCTTATAGGTCTGCTTGATGATGCTGACGATTGCCTGTTCGGCAAACTTTTCGACGTTGTAAACCGGGATGATGACAGATACTAATTTATCGCTCATAGTTGTATTTTTGTTGTATTTTTCCATGCGTGATACGGTTTAGCTTAAAGTGGAAAACCCTGGCGGGTTTGGCTATTTTACTGGGTTCCTGCTTTCGCAGGAACGACGGCAGGACTAAAGTCCCGCTCCCGAGATTGCAAAAACCCAATATTTCGTCAGCTCCGTAGGAGCGGCATCTCTCTTTTGTTTCGCTCTTATGGCGCTTAGGCTGTCATCATTACGAGATTTTACTCAATTTTCCATTCTCCATTCTCCATTCTCAATTAAATCGAGACTGTGCAAGAAACCCTCGATAGGTATGCGCTACATGCGGAAAACCTAACCCCCTAAATCCCCCTTGCCAGGGGGACTTGTCACTCAATCCCCCGCAAGATTGACAAACACCTGTTCCCACATCCCAGCAATCTTTTCCATAGATAGCCTATCTCTAATTTCAATGGCACGAGTAGCATATTGCTGACGCAATATCTTGTCACTCATCAAAGTCGCCAACGCCTCGACCAATGCGCCCTGATTATTCTGCGGCACTAACAAGCCATCAACCTCATGGCGAATGATGTCACGCGGACCGGTATCGCAATCAACGCTCACAACCGGCAAACCATACGCCATTGCTTCGCATAAGGTATTGCCAAACCCCTCAAAAAGAGAACTCATAACATACAAATCGGCCGCTGCATACCAATCGCCGAGATTGCCGACCACCCCTGGTAGTGAAACACATTGTTCTAAATCGAGTGTTGCGCGCAGCTTTTCCAAAGCATCACGCTCGGCACCTTCGCCAAGAATGGTCAAATGCCACTCAGGAAACTGCGCGACTAATTCTGTGAACGCCGATAACAGACGTTCAAAGCCTTTTTGTGGTGCCAACCGTCCCACTGCTATAAGGTTAAAACGATTGCTGGACAAATCAGGACGAACTTTGGGCGAACTCGATGGTATAGGATAAGTAACCGCATTGGCAATGATGGGTACATCTTTGGCATTGGTCTGTTTCTTTAACCAATCTGCAGTTTCAGTGGTTAATGCAGTAACCGCATCTAAATGCCCATAAGTATGGCGGCGCAACCACTCACGCACACTACCCACAGGGAGCATAGGGGGATGACAATGCTCTGAACCTATCACAGTGATACCCAGCCCTTTTGCCGCCATGGCGAGTAAGACATTGGCATCAAGCATCATGGCAAGTGCTACTTCGGGTTGTTGCTGTTTGAGTATGTTGCGTAAGGTTTTTATACGCCGATAATTACGTTTGATGGTACTTAATGGGGTATGACTGCCGCTAGGATGGGACAAGGCGATGCGTTGAATCGCTGGATGAAGTTCATAGAAATCCGGTGCATCCCCTATCATGGTAACAAGGGTTATGCGCCAGCCTTTTTCGGCCCAATAATTGGCAAGATTTGCGGTAACGCGCTCGGCGCCGCCTGAGGAGAGGCTGTAGATGGATATGAGGAGATGCATGTTTTTTCGTTTGTCTATTGCGGGTTTGAGTTTATACAAGCTGTTGATAATTGATAATTATTTTTCATTGTCCATTTTCCATTGTCTGTCCGGGTGACTCTCGGAAACGCGGATGCTGCTGCTTGAATTCAAGAAGGTATAATGTTCCTCGCTCTGGAAATCGAATCAAGCCAGACCGATGCACTGTCTCTATATCAAAATTCAAGAAATACGGTTCCTTGTGAATTTATGTTGATGTCTCATACATTATTAGCTTGCGTTGAATAATTTTGCATAATTGACCCGCCCGATGTGGTGAAATCAGTAAAAGAAAACAGTATGCAAGTATTTTAATAAAGTTTTTATTCTATTTGGCTTTAATCGCCTTAGACATAAATCTATCAGAAAAATGATATAGCTCTTCCCAAAATATATTTGTGACAATGGCTTGTTTTAGGTTTTCCTCGGCAAAACTATCGACCCCATTTTTTTGCCTTTCCACAAACAACTTATTAACATAATGTCGTAGTTTAATTCGCCGCATTATAAAACCTTTACTAAAGGGTACCTCTATTAACTAGGATTTTTTGTGGCCGGTTTTTGCTCCTCGACAATTGCTCCTGCAGGTGATGGACAGGAAACGCAGATAATGCAGGAGCAATTCTATGCCCGTTCTTCCTGCACATAAGTGCTGGTAAGTCATGCACGGAAAACCGTAGTGCATATGACATACATGAGGATTTTCCATGAATAGAAAAGCAGAGGACTGACGCCGCAATCACGGGAAAAGCCAGTTAATAGAGATGCCCTAAAAATACTTTGCCTTTAAGCGTTCAATGAGTGAATTCTTTGGAAAAGAAGCATTTTTATCGAATTTATGCTGCCTGCCCATTTCATTCCATAGATGAATCGCATAGGAATTACGCAATAGTTCGTCATCTTTAGCGAGGGTTTTCATCAAATATTGATAACCAATCTTTATAGTGAAGCGGATAAAAATCAGTGGGCGGCTTGGCTTTATCAGTCAGATTAAAATGCTTAAGCGCGTTAGTAAACCCTGCTGGACCGCCCGCTTCTCCCCAGCCAGTGCGGAATGTACGTTCATCGCGCATTGTTATCTTGGCGATAATCTTTCTTCCAATTTTCTTGATTTTACGTCCATGACTGTCATAGGGCAGCAATTTGTTAGGGGCACTGCAAACAGACATTAATAATTGACACAATTTATGTTGAGGCGGAAGCTTCATAATGGCAGGACATATGTAATCTTTATCTTCAAAGCCATATACCAAATCCTCATTAAACACAAATGGTTTGAGACAAATCACATCCATATCAACCCAAAAGTTGCCTTTTTCGCACAACAAACTCCACCGAAACCAATCTGAAAAAGCTCCATAACTACCACCATGAGCAATAAAAATATCTTTTTCAGGAATAATCTGATTGGCATCCATTAAAACAAAATGCCCCTCCGCATCTGGGACGTTAGCGACATCGCCATAGGTATAAAGGTGGAAGTCACAGCCATGATAAAGGAACGACGCTATGCAGAGTTGTTCTATCTTCGATAGCTCTGCGCCAATCCAAAGTGCTTGAATAATATTGCTCATTATGGGTATTAGTTAAGTGGTTTTTTCGGCATATTTTGAGTAAGATTTTGTACAAATTCTGCCCTCAATTATTGAATCTAAATTCAGATTCTTTTAAGATGTAATTCAAATATATTCTTGGTCATCCCTTTGCGCTTTGAAAGTTTTGTTTTAGCATAGCCCCCTCCAAAAGGATTCAATGCCATTAATGAGAGCTTCCTCTGGCGAATTCATTCTTAATGATGCACTCTAAAATGCTTTACACCAAAATCTACTGGGGCAGTATACCCTCTCCAATCATTGGAATTGATAATACTATCCGGGCTGGTTCGCTCTTTTATAATCGCATGAAACGTTGTTCTGTTGCGCTTTTTTATTATTTGGGTATAGATCTTATCGCCTGTCTTGAATTTAAGCATTTTGAAAATCTTTGTTAGAATTTTATCTTGTCCCTAAGCCCCTTCAATAAATCAAATGATTATAGAATACAAACCTACCTGGGTTAAACTGCCAGATGGACTTAGCTAGAGAGATGATTATTAATTTCAATGACAGGAATGAACCGATTTCAAAAGCAGAAGTTCCAAATTACGATGATTATTCTCTGTTTTACGATGTCTTCTTTAGCCTTGATAAAAAATACATTTGGACTGTATGTCCCCCGTTATTTTTTCTGAAGAAAAAATTTTTTCCTGTCAAAATTCTTTATGAAGGAAGGCCTCTTAAATACGAATATTGTGATTACTCTAAGAGTAGCGCCTCTTCTTGTATTTCATGTTTTAAGATTCCGGCTACGAGTATCAAAGAAAAAACCCGACCTTAGCTTTTAGCGGTAAGGATTGGGAAATAGATATTAAAGTCAATCGTTTTCCAGCTGTTAATGATAACGAATATGAACTTGTCCTTTCTTCCTTGCAAAAGGACTATTCTACCAGTCATGTTATAGATTGGATATTATGGCACCACCATTTGCACCATTTTGATCGATTTTTATTTTACGATAACGGCTCTGATAATGTTATCGAGGTCAAAACAGCGTTGCAAAACTTAAATATCCCAAACCTAAAAATAGTGTTTATCGATTGGAGTTACTACCACGGCGGGTATCATTCACAGCATGATTTTTTTGCGCAAAATACCCAATTGAATCACACTTTGAGATTGTATCGCGAACAAAAGTATTTTATAGCTAGTTGGGATTTAGATGAATTCTTGATTGGTAAGGGTTCTATGACTCTACAGCATTTAATAAAGAAAAAGCCTTATCAAGTGGTTGAACGTCATAATGTTGTAGATACGGCAAAAGAGCCTTTAAGTAGCATTGCAGAATGTCAAGTCATACAAAAGAAACCTATTTTAGGTAAACATCTGTATCGTGGTGACACGGTCAAATATCTTGGTAACCCCCATACAATTGGCATCCAGCAGTCTCGTTTTATGTACCGCCCTCTTTATTGCTTTTATCCAAATTTTTACCTTTATCAATATTTTGAGAAACCATCGTAGTGAAATTTACCTCTATAGCCGCCATAAAATTTTTAGAACAATTTTTCGCAGGCAATCTCGTTTTATGGATTGTCTTATTTCTGCCTGTGCCGATATTTTGGGAAGCAAGCGATTCGGAATTGTAAATCAAGATTTTTACCTTGTTCACACCAACCCCATTAAAGTTGTTTGGAAAAAACCCGATTTAGATAAAGAGCGCCCATTTAAGGAGGTCTTTGGTCGCCAAATCTACATCAAGGACGATAATATTCAAAAAAGCCTCAAAAAAGCAAAACTCAGATGATTTTTTGTATAATGCAAAAACATTGCAAAAAACGCGCAAATAAAGACTCATTTTTATACAATTTATTCGTGTACATTTTGCAAATTGAACATAGCAACCCCTTAAATCTCCCTTATCGTGGACAGTGCACTCGTTTCCCCGATAAGAGGAGGGTTTATTGTCGCTCATTAACATGTGGACATAGACTTGGTCAAGATCGCTCATTGACATCCTGTCCACCACCTGCAGGAGCAATCGGCAAGCCGTGCTTCGTTTAGTTCTAGTGATGTATAACCCATTAGATTCCCATGACTGGTCTTGCGAGCGACATCAAATCCATGCAACTGTATTCGCATATTGAGCGCGTTTACAATGAATTAGCGGAATTGGGGAAATCGGCTCTGGCTTTGGTGGTCTGGCACAATATATCGCGTTCAAGACCACCGATTTAATGAATAACCGACCTAGAAAATGCTTGCGGTATAACCCCTTAGGAAGTTTTTCCTACTGGGAATGAATCATAATATAAACCCTAGTGTTGCACTTGTGGGCTAAATTCGCCAGTGATTAAATTTTCTCTAAATTGGGGCAAAAAATACATCTCCTAACGTGTAAATAACCGATTTTTGATGGAAAGTTAGAATATTTTTAAACTTGCTCTTATATATTACAATCGAACCCATGAAACCACGCCAAGAAACTTTCCTGCATTCAATCGGATTTGGTGTGGTTTGGCGATTATTGTCTAGGCTGGTTGGCTTTTTTAAGCACATTATCATTGCGAGTGCCATTGGGCTATCTACCCAATTAGATGTTTTTTATATGGCACTCTCTATTTTGGGTATTTTAGTTTTTTCTTGGTCGGGTGTATTGGAAATAATTGCCATTCCCAAACTGATTGAACTTTATAAAAACAAACAATATGCGGCTTTTAAGCAATTAACCGGGGGCTTATTTTGGCTGATTTTTCTCGGCTCTGCGGTGCTGTCTATTTTTGTTTTTTTTGCGTCCGATTATTTGGCAAAAATTGCCGTCGGATTTGAACCATATAGAACTCAAATACTGGGTAACGCATTTTATTGGTTTATACCCGCTGTCTTACTTGTTGTACCCGCATCTTTAATGGGCGGTATTATGCGCGCCACTCGGCAATTCTCACATTGTAATAAATCCGAATTTATAGGTTACGTTATTATTTTAATTTGTGTGCTACTTTACACAGATAATGAAAATGTTTTATTTTGGTCGTTTGCTCTAAGTATTGTTGTTGGGTTTATCTACCTACTATTTTTCAGTTATCAATACATTGATTTTAGTGCCAACCCACTTTCTGATACAGTCAAACATTGTCTTAAATTCTCCTTGGGCTTGTTGGTACTGCAAGGTGCAAATTATGTTTATGCAGTTTCTGATAGAATATTTATTAGTTTTTTAACAACAGGCGCGATATCTGCACTCAGTTATGGGTTGGTACTTATTTCATTAGCTCCCGCTGTATTAGGCATTCATCAGTCATTCATCACCGTATTAGCCGAAAAACCATCGAAAACACAAAGAAGCAATATCCTCAATGATGCCATTTCTTTAGGCGTTTATATCGCCGTACCAGTTAGTGCTATTATGCTTAATTTTAGAGTGGAAATCGTGAGTTTTTTGTTAGAGCGCGGTGCCTTTAGCCATCAAAACACACTCATGGTCTCAAGTGCTATGTTCGGTTACATGTGGTTATTATTGCCAATATTTTTCTTGCCCTTATTAGAACAAGTTTTTCAGGTGGAACGGCGTATCCGGATCATGGTAAGTCGGGTCATTCTTGGTATGATTAGCAATGTTATATTGAATAGTTTGTTTTTATTTTATTTTAAGCTCGGCGTTTTTGGAATCGCCTTAGCAACCAGTATTAGTTTTTGGCTAATGATTTTCGTCTCCCTGCAAGCAATCCGAAAAATGGGCTATACGATTACTTGGTTTGCTCACTTAAAATGGGGATTATGGTTGGGGATTATTTTTAGTAGCATTCCAATCATAAAGCATCTCAATCCTTTTAACACACCTGCCTTGCTTGAATTTATAGTCATTGGGATTATTAGTTTATCGCTGATGCTAATCGCAGGTTGGTTTTATCCTGCGGCTCATGAGCGGCGACTTGTAAAAGACAACCTAGCTAAAATCGGCAAAAAAATTATAGGTTGAGACCTTTGCACAAACCGGGGTTTCGTTTGCTAGATCAGGAAAAAGCGCGTGGAATCTGGATGCGTGGCGCATGAGTTTGCCAAAGGCATTTATCATGGATAACAGGAGAGACAAGAGTGGCGGGGCTGAAGAGACTGTGCAAGAAACCCATGATAAGCATGTGTTACATGCGGAAACCCCTTGCGGGTTTGGCTATTTTACTGGGTTCCTGCTTTCGCAGGAACGACGAATGTTGGTTTTTTTGCACAGTCTCTTGCGCAGGAATCCAGTCAAACCAATGCTTTTATCAAAACCTAACTGTCATTTTCAATTATCAATTATCAATTTTCCACTTTCCACTGTCCGATGACCTCCGCCGGCTCCCGATGCAAATCAATGCCCGCTCCTTTCTTAACACAAGGCAACCGTGTTTATTGTTCATCGAACCAAGCCTGAAACATGAGTACATCCCATAAATAATAATGCCAACGGCGTTTGTCGTTAATGTGTTCCTGCCACATTTTGCGAATTGGTGCGGGATAAAAGACTCCCTGTTCTGTTAAGCGTTTTTCATTGAGCAATTCTTCTGCCCATGCTTGTAGTGGACCCCGTAGCCATTCATCAATGGGTACACCAAAACCAATTTTTGGGCGTTCCATTAACCTTCGTGGTACATAGCGATATAATACTTCGCGCAATAACCATTTACTCTTGCCATCGCGATACTTTAACAACATGGGTATGCGTTGTGCAAACTCCACCACGCGATGATCCAGTAACGGGACTCTGGCTTCCAAACTCACCGCCATGCTGGCTCTATCTACTTTAGTCAGAATATCATCAGGCAGATAAGTCAGACTGTCAACAAGCATCATCTGTTGACGAAAATCATCTAGTTTTGGCCGTTTATCGGGGGAGTTCAACAGCGTTGTCGGCTCTGTTGCGCCAATCACTATTTGCACTGGATTTTTCCAGTGTGAGACGAGATTTTGATAATAATCTTGTGCCGATTGCTGTCTCATTACGCTGGCAAATTTGGGTAGCCTATCCGCAAAATGCGGGATTTGTAATCGCTTTGGCAAAAGCCCCATAAGATAATCCGCTGGCATAGCTGGAAATTTTTCCATCAAATAGGCGATTGATTTTCGCACAGGCAACGGCAATAGGTTTAGTTTTTGCCATGTTTGACAGCCTTGGATATAACGATTATAACCACAGAATAGCTCGTCTCCACCATCCCCTGACAGGCTTACCGTTACCTGTTGTTTGGCTAATTGGCTTACCAATAAGGTGGGTATTTGTGAGGAATCCGCAAAAGGCTCATCCCAAATGGCGGCTAAATCAGGAATCACTGCCATGGCTTCTTTGGGGCTGACATAAAGTTCAGTATGCTCGGTGCCCAAATGTTTGGCGACCGCATTGGCGTGAATCGCTTCATTATAGGCTTGTTCATGAAAGCCAATGGTAAAGGTTTTAATCGGCTTATTGGATTGTGCCTGCATGAGTGCGGTTACTGTTGTGGAATCAAAACCACCCGATAAAAAAGCACCCAAAGGCACATCAGATGCCATACGCATAACAACTGAATCACGCAATAATATATCTAATTCATCGGTTAAATCAGCCATATTATGACCGGTATTATTGGCACCTGATTCAGCAATTTCTGCCAAATTCCAATAACACTGCGGCGTGGAAATATACCTGCCGTTATCACCAATCACGACAAAATGCGCTGGCGGTAGTTTTTTAATGCCTTGATAAATACTATAAGGCGATGGAATAGCATTATGGCGCATGTACAAGGCCACGGCATCGCGATCTATTTCCCCACGCCAACATGGATTGACCTTAAAGCTTTTAAGTTGCGAACCAAAGAAAAAACAACCGTTATTATTGCCATAATACAGTGGCTTTTCGCCCATCCTGTCACGCGCTAAAAATAACTTTTTTTCGGTATCATCCCATAAGGCAAACGCAAACATTCCGTTTAATTTATCGAGTGCCTTTTCTACGCCCCAATAGCGTAGTGCGGCAAGTAAAGTCTCGGTATCCGAATGACCACGCCAATCAAAATGCCCGCCCACACGTTCTAACTCGACGCGCAAATCAAGATGATTGTAGATTTCGCCGTTAAATGTCAGCACAAACCGTTTGCATGGCGATAGCATGGGCTGGTGTCCAGCGTCCGTCAAATCAATAATAGCAAGCCGTCGATGTGCCAGAGCCAAAGTCGCTGATTCATCCAGCCAAACACCATGACCATCCGGACCTCTATGGCGAATCTGTTGTGCCATTTTTTCAACGACCGATGCTTCTGCCCCGCACCTATCCCAATAGCCAGTTATGCCACACATTCATTTTTTCCTGTTACTCGAATCACCCGCTCAATTTTCTATACAAGTTCTCATACTGATTAACAATGCTACTCAAAGCAAAATTATGCTCAATCCGCTGGCGCGCTTGTTGTCCTACAATTTGACGTTGATCAGAAGGCATGGTCAACAATGATGCGATGCCTTAATCAATGCGCCCTGATTATTCTGCGGCACTAACAAGCCATCAACCTCATGGCGAATGATGTCACGCGGACCGGTATCGCAATCAACGCTCACAACCGGCAAACCATACGCCATCGCCTCGCATAAGGTATTGGGAAACCCCTCAAAAAGAGAACTCATGACATACAAATCGGCCGCTGCATACCAGTCACCGAGATTGCCGACCACCCCTGGTAGTGAAACACATTGTTCTAAATCGAGTGTTGCGCACAGCTTTTCCAAAGCATCACGCTCGGCACCTTCGTCAAGAATGGTCAAATGCCACTCAGGAAATTGCGCGACTAAAAATTGCGCGACTAATTCTGTGAACGCCGATAACAGACGTTCAAAGCCTTTTTCTGGCGCCAACCGTCCCACTGCTATAAGGTTAAAACGATTGCTGGACAAATCAGGGCGAACTTTGGGCGAATGCGATGGTATAGGATAAGTAACCGCATTGGCAATGATGGGTACATCTTTGGCATTGGTCTGTTTCTTTAACCAATCTGCACTTTCAGTGGTTAATGCAGTAACAGCATCTAAATGCCCATAAGTATGGCGGCGCAACCACTCACGCACACTACCCACAGGGCACATAGGGGGATGATTATGCTCTGAACCTATCACAGTGATACCCAGCCCTTTTGCGGCCATGGCGAGTAAGACATTGGTACTGCTCATTAGAAATGCGCCAGCAATCATTGGGGGTATATTGCCCTATCACAACGCGCAGCTCTGGTGTCATACCATGCCAGCGTGGCAAAATGGGAATATGCTTACGCATGGTACTAATAATTAAAATCGATATTTCTAACACTGCACCTGTTATTGCACCAAATACTAAAGCATAAATCCCCCACTCCGCTGACCGTGTGATGACCGTACACAGGGGGTAAATAACAGGGGCAAGTGCTACCAAAAAAAACCGCTTGTCTGCATGGATAACGCTAGAAAAAAGATGTCCACTGCCGGTCAACAGCAGAATAGGCAATAAATAATAAAAGAGCGTTTGTGTCGATGCCATGGTTTGTATATCAAACCCTGCTCCTAATAAGGTCAATAAAGCAGATGCTGTCACCGCCAAAACAATCGATAGAAACACTAATAATAAAACAGCAATCAGCAAAACCGAGAAAAAAATAATTGGCAGCCGCCTAGTTGCCCTTGGTGTCTTTAATGCGAATGTAAGTGGGCATCAGTGCAACCTGAAACGAGTCAGTTAATACATTGATAAAAAATTCTGGCAATAAATAGGCAAACAAAAACGCATCAACTATATTGGAAGCGCCAAAATAATCAGCAACAATTATCTCTTTACCAGCGGCCAATGCATTTAATCAACATATCGGTCATTTTTAAGCACGTTTACATACCAACCTATCGCCTCATCCAGTCCTGATGCAATTTTATGGTTTGGTTGGTAATTTAATAATAATGCTTGCACATTTTGTAATTTCTGCCAAAGAATATCTTACATCGCTGGCACGAAAGTCCCTATAAATGATTGAAAGACTCTCTATCAATTACTGACCTTGCCTTAGCATATGTCCTGCCTGCTCTGCTGTGACAGGCTGGTACGGTGCACTCCGGATCCTTGAATGCACATTTATTCGGAATTCAATAAAATCATTTCTTTTATCAAAATGCAGGAAAGGGTTTCCTTCCATCTGCTCACCTATCGTTGATGTTGGTTTGTCCGAATAATTATGTCCTGGATGAATTGTCATAGAAGCAGGCAAATTTTCTTTCATCGATCTTAAGGTATCAAATAAGATATTTGGGTCGCCACCCAAATTGCAATGCCCACAACCAAACACAAACATCGTATCTCCAGTAATCAATTGATTATCCATCTGATAACAAACAGAACCCGGCGTATGACCTGGCGTATGCAACATCTCTATTTCGGTCTCACCTAACTGAATAATATCCCCGCCACAATGAAGAGAAGGCTTGCTTAATTCTGCACCCCAGAATTTTGATTCTGCCTGAGACAAATGTAATTCTGCATCAAAATCCTCAAACACCCTATCAATACCATTAATATGATCAAGGTGACTGTGGGTTAATAAAATATCTGTGATCGTTACCCCATGTTTTTCAGCAAGTTCCAACACCCTTGAAACATCCCATGCCGGATCAACAATAGCGGCGCGTTTAGTTGCAGTATCTTCGACGAGATAAATAAAATTATTCATCGGACCCAGTTCAAAAGAATGAATTTTAAATTTTGTTTGTGCGTTCATTGTAGAACCATGTACGATTGAAATTATCTATTATTCTCTGAGGTCAAACTGGATGATTTATCATATTCTGATCTTAGTTCATCCTCACTAAAATACTGATGACCTTTAGAACGAAAAAATTTCTTTGGTTTATATTTCGAAAAAACATGGGTTAAAATCACAAGCAAATCGTAATGGCAACCCCATAAGCTGTATCGAAATCAAGCGTCGTAAATTATAGACATCAAAATTTCGGCAATAACTCATATTTGCTACTTCACCGAAGAACGAAATACCTATTATTCCAAAAGACATTCCGGTCATATCTGACATTGAATCAGTTTTACGGTTTGGATGCCTTAATCCATTCTTTATTGAAATTATCTATTTTTTCTTAATGAATATAACTACTCTATATGTCAAGTTTTCGTATTAATGGTCCAATAGTGGTTGCCTGTACAAACAGGGTAAATAGTACTACCCCATAAGCAATAGATTGAATTGTATACCAATAATCCAGTGTCAGTGGCAATGATAGCGCCAGTGCCAATGTCACCGTGCCTCTGACACCTCCCCAGGCTAAGACTGTCTGTTGCCTCAATGGCACCGCCTCAACACCTGGCACGATATGTAAGACTGGAAATAAACCAAGCACCATGACAATTCTTGCAATGATAGCGGCAACGATACCTATCACTATGGCTAACCATTGTTCAGTAAACATACTCAAGGTAATCGTAATACCAGCCAATAGAAAGACTGTTGATTCAGCGATATGTCCTAATAAGCCCCAGAACTTTTCGGCAAAGTCATTGTGAATTTCTGTTGTTGATTGCCATCGATATTTTCCCATCGTCAGACCTGCGGCAAGGACAGCCATCACCCCGGATAAATGTAGTAAATCTTCAGCAATCAAAAAAGTCGTATAGGCACATATGAGACTAAATAGTGGGAATGAAGCAGATTCTCCCGTTATTTTCATCATCAAACATGTAGCCAGGCCGATAATAATACCAACACTCAAACCGCCAAAGAAGACTTCCGCGAAACGAAGTAAAATCTCATCCACAGAACTTGCTGACATTACCCCAGTTGCAATTGCGATCAAAAGACTAAACATCGCCACTGCGGTGGCATCATTAAACAGACTTTCTCCTTCCAGTAACATGCTTAGTCTTTCGGGTGCATTGGTATTTCTTAATAAAGCCAATACAGCAGCGGGATCTGTGGCTGACAATAAAGCTCCGGTAATGAATGCAGCCATCCATGGGAAACCGGCAACATGGCCAATACCATGATAAACACAGACTGCAATGATTACCGCTGACACCAGCATCAATGGTAATGCGAGCAATCCGATAGGAACAATATTCTTCCAAAGAAGTTTTATATCAATTTCCAGAGCTGCCTGAAAGATGAGAATGGGCAGGATAAAATAAAAGATAATCGTGCCAAAATTATCCCATCGTATGCCAGTATCTATTCCTAATGTTTCAACGACTAACTCTGAACCAATGAAGCCTATGATGACTAGGGTAATGCTGAAAGGTATATGAGTCTTTTTTACCAACGGTTCAATAAGCACAGCCACAAACAATAATGCCATTAAAAATAGTGCGGTATGAGACGTTAACATTTAGCATTCACCCAAATAAAGAATGGCCGATCATATTTCAGGAGGTATTTGAAATATGATCGGCCATTTGAGTCGTCATCAGTAATCTAATATTTTCTTTATACCGGTTCTCTATATTGGCATTACCTCTGAATTAATTTCTAAACTTCTTTGTCAGCCAATAATCAACACTGACAAATTTACCGCCACCAGTAACAAACAGTGCCAGTAAAATGATGAAGTAGGTCGCAGCCCATTCAATACCGTTATTGGAGGCAAGGATATTTCCATGTTCTGTTAACCAATCGTAATTTCCATGTTCTTTTAAAATATCTTCTACGCGACTAAGTCTTTCAAGGGCTTCGCCTGCATTCGCAGAGGCATACGGACTTGATAAATCATGCACTGCCTGCCAGCCATTCTCTAAGTGAACGGTCACAACAGCAACGATCATTGTGAACATCAAGGGAATAGATACCCAACGTGTCGCCAAACCTAAAGTCAGCAGAATGGCGCCAAAAAATTCTGTACCCCAGGCCATATAAGCCATCAATGTCGGGAACGGTAAACCCAGGCCCCATTCAGTATTTCCGAACCACTGGATTACTGAATCGAGAGAACTCTCACTATCAAATGGATTCCATTTGTTATTACTGGCTACCCAGAAAACAGGGACAATATAAATTCTCAGAAGCAATGGCCCGATAAAATCAACATATGAACGAACCTTGTCAAAAATATCCTGCGCCTTATTAGCAATACATACAATCATGTCATCCCACCCCCCTGCTCTTCTCTCACTATTTCTAAACGCCTGCGCGACCACTCAACACTTGAGTAGATCAGGAATTCATATAAACCCATGAACCAAAACCATCAAGATATGGATGGTGGCTCAATATCTGGATGTAACTCGTTAAGCGGAATTGATAACCCGTTCTCAGTCACAATTCTTGCGTGGAAACGGCGCAATTCCCGTGGAGCACTAACACCACACGAGTGAGCGATAATGCCAACTTCACGCACCATATTCTTTGCATAGTGCATGACACGAATTGTTTTGTCACGATAATTCAATCCACGCTGTAATTTCTTGTCATGTGTTGTGATACCCGTTGGACAGGTATTTTTATTACACTGCAACGCCTGAATACAACCTAGCGCAAACATAAAACCTCTTGCTGATGTCACAAAATCAGTGCCAATACACAGCGCCCAGGCAACATCAGCCGGGGTAATCAATTTTCCGGAAGATATAACTTTAACTCTGTCTCTCAAACCATGTTCATTCAGTTTATCGATCACCATGGGTAAACTTTCACGCAATGGCAAACCCATATCATCAATCAGTGGCATGGGTGCTGCACCTGTACCGCCATCTGCGCCATCAATAGTGATAAAGTCCGGTGCGTTCTCCTGACCACGTTTGTTTATTTCATTAAATAACTCATCTAGCCAGCTATAAGCACCAATGACAGCTTTAAAACCTACTGGTTTTCCTGTGACCTTCCTGATGCGACCAATCATGTTCAGTAAATCAGCGTTACTATTGATGTCTGGATGTCGGTTGGGACTGATGGAAGAAACCCCTTCCTCTATCCCTCGAATCTCGGCAATTTGTTTGGTCACTTTGCCGCCTGGCAATATGCCACCCTTACCTGGCTTGGCACCCTGACTCATCTTGATCTCAAACATCTTTACCTGCTCATGACTCGCTACTTCGCGTAATTTATCGTCTGACAAATTACCTGATGCATCTCTGACACCATACTTTGCAGTGCCTATCTGGAAAACAATATCTGCACCACCTTCCAGATGAAAAGAAGACAAACCGCCTTCCCCAGTATTCATCCAGCAACCTGCTTTTCTGGCACCGTTAGATAGTGCCAATGCTGCTGGTTTTGATATCGCGCCATAACTCATCCCCGAAATATTAAACAGTGATGAAGTCTCATAGGGATTCTCTGAAAATGGTCCGATTGTCACCAAATTAGCTAGAACAATATCTTCACTTAAGGTCGGAAACGGGCAATTTACAAACATTACTGTTCCTGAGGATTTTAAATCCCTCGTCGACCCAAAGGCAACGGTGTTATCAATATTTTTTGCTGCCCGATAAGCCCATGACCGTTGCGCTCTATTAAAGGGCATCTCTTCGCGATCCATGGCAAAAAAATACTGACGAAAAAATTCTCCGACATGTTCGAAGAAATATCTAAAGTGGCCAATAACAGGATAATTTCGCTTGATTGCAGATCTTGTTTGCGTGGCATCAAAAATATAAATAATGACAACAGCAATAACAGTAATAGCCATAACGATAATGGGTACTGCTACCAAGAATTTCATTGCAACTAACAGAAAACCTTGCGTTTGCTCTGGCATTATCAGTTACCTCCTCGCGATTTCCTAGTGCTTTAAAAGTATTATAATTCTCTCGAACGTATTACTGTCATCTTGTCAACCTGCATATCTTCCATGGTATAGGGAATTCCGCCCACACCCAGTCCTGATCGTTTTAATCCAGCAAAAGGCATCCAGTCCACTCGGAATGCGGTATGTGTATTAATCATGACAGCAGAGGCATTGATCTTTTTCGATACTCGCATTGCCTGATCAATATCACGGGTAAAGACCGAGGCCTGAAATGAGAACGGCAAAGCATTGGCCTGTTCAATAGCAACATTGATGTCTTCATAGGGATAGACGCAAATCACAGGACCGAATATTTCCATCTGGCTGACCTTTGATTCATTCGAAGGATTGTATAAAACCGTACATTCATAGCAGGAATCAGAAATTCTCGAACCACCACTCAGCAATTCTGCGCCTTCCTCAACGGCTTCATTCACCCAAGTTTCTACACGATCTATTTCTACGTGTCTGATTAAGGGACCAATATCTGTTTCTGCCAAAACCGGATCACCAACCGTATAACTCTCACCAATCTTAGCGATATTCTGTGCGAGTTGTTTCGCAATTGAAGCATGCGCAAAAATTCGCTGCACCGAAACACACACTTGGCCTGCGTGATAAAAACCACCTTTTGCTAATAAGGGTAACGCATCTTCAATATCAGCATCTTCTGCAACAATCACCGGTGCCGCACCGCCATGTTCCAATGCACAGCGTGTCCCCGGCGAAAGTTTTGATCGTAACATCCAGCCGACTTTGTCGCTGCCAATAAAGCTAAAAAAATCAACACGATCATCAGTCACTAACTGCGTTGCAACATCCAGATCAGACACAACGAATGCCTGACACCATTCCTCTGGCAAACCTGCTTCGCGTAATATTTTGACAAATCGGAAGCAGGAGAGCGGCGTATCTTCAGCAGGTTTAACAATGACAGGACAGCTGTTTGCAATCGCCGGCACAACCTGATGCACGATTAAATTTAGAGGATGATTAAAAGCACTGACTGCAACCACCACGCCAATAGGTTCCTTACGGGTAAAAGCAAGGTGTCCAGATGATGCTGCATTCAGACCCATTGGAATTTCACGTCCTGACTCGGTACGTAATGTCTCGATACATAGCTTCACTCCATCAATAGCACGTGCAACTTCTACCCTTGAATCAATGAGTGGTTTGCCCCCCTCACGCGCTGCTTCTACCGCAAGCTCTTCTTGTCTTGCCTCCATCAAAGAAATGGTTTTATCGAGTATCTGAATTCTTTGCTCAGCGGGTAGCCATTTATCACGATTCTGATAAAGTGATACTGCTGTTGCTAACGCCTGTTTAACAACTCTAGAATCAGCAGTATCGACAGTTGCAATAAGTGCAGTGTCATACGGAGCAACAACTTCAAGCAAAGCATCTTTCGAATTTGCTCCGGGAACCATTATCGGAAAATGCTCAGTCATACCAAACTTACCAACCTCTATGAATCTATCGTTATTAAATCGGACAAACCAACTCACCAAGTTTTTCGGTAAGTTTCATGTTCTCACTGTAATCAACCGGGCAATCAATAATCACAACTGTGTCATCAGCGATTGCTTTCTTAAGAGTTGGTAGTAAATCTCCTGCGTTTTCAACCCGATAGCCTTTGGCACCAAAACTCTCGGCATATTTAACAAAATCAGGATTGGTAAAGTCAATATTAGAAGATCTGCCAAAATTTCTAAGCTGGTGCCACTTGATCAAACCATATTGTGAATCCGTCCAGATTAATATGACAAATGCCAGTCCATGCCGTAAAGCAGTTTCTATTTCTTGCGAATTCATCATAAAACCTGCATCACCAGTCACAGCTACCACTGTCCTTTCCGGAAATACAAACTTGGCAGCCAGAGCGCCTGGAACAGCTATCCCCATAGAGGCAAAACCATTTGAAATAATACAGGTATTGGGTACTTCTTCCTGATACATTCTAGCCATCCACATTTTATGCGCACCAACATCACTGATCACAACATCCTCTGGATTTAGTGCCTGCCTGAGATCCCATAATATTTTTTGCGGCTTAATTGGAAACCCAGTGTCATCTGCATGGGCAGCCATCTCATCAACGATAGTCTGTCTGAGATTTGCCGCTAGATATTCATCTTTAGCATCAGCCCTTTCAGCGATGCCGTTCAGTGCCTGACCAATATCCCCTATCACGCCAACCTCAACAATATAATGCTCATCAACCTCAGCAGGCAATGCATTAATATGGATAATTTTAATGTCTTTGCTTTTATGCCAAAGATGCGGGTGGTATTCGACGATATCATACCCAACACAAATCACAACATCCGCGCGACTGAAACCACAGGAAATATAATCACTGGCCTGAAGTCCTACCGCACCTAGTGATAGATCATGTGAAAAAGGAATAGTGCCTTTTGCCATGAATGTCGTGGCGACAGGGATATTCAGTTTTTCAACAAAACTTACCAATTGTTCTTCTGCATCTGCACGTATCACGCCGTTACCAACCATAACCATCGGGAAACGAGCATTCGAAATCACCTCGGCTGCTTCATCCATCATAGATTCTGGTGGTGTTGGTGCGACTGGACTCTGAACCAGTAAAGGTTCTTTATCATCAACCTCAGCGCCAGCAATGTTTTCTGGAAAATCTATAAAGCTACAACCTGGCTTTTCTGCCTGTGCAACCTTAAAGGCCTTACGGACAATCTCGGGAATAATCTCGCCTTCTCGAATTTGTGTACTGTATTTTGAAATTGGATCAAAAAGATTAACTAGATCAAGTATCTGGTGACTTTCCTTGTGCAATCTTTTTGTTGAACCCTGACCTGCGATAGCAACGATAGGCGCCAAATCCATATTCGCGTCAGCAACACCCGTAATGAGGTTGGTTGCACCTGGACCCAAGGTTGCCAAACAGACACCCGCACGTCCTGTAAGACGTCCATAAACGTCCGCCATAAAAGCAGCGCCTTGCTCATGACGTGTGGTGACAAACTGAATCTTACTATCTAGCAAGGCATCCATTACATCAATATTTTCTTCACCAGGGATGCCATAGATACGTTCGATTCCTTCATTCTCTAGGCATCTTACGAATAATTCTGCTGCTTTCATGTCTGCTAATCCCTTAATCTAATGTCAATATTTTGTAGGAAATACTATTTGTGAACGGCCAATTAAAGGCTCAACGCGCACTTAATCCTATCCCCTCAGCACAAGATACGCTCCAGATATGTATTCATAAATTACTTGCTATCTCCACAACTACCTTCATAGCCCTTATCACCGTACAAGCCTTCTTCGCCCTTACTTGTCGCCACAACCTCCTTCAGCAACCATGCGGCCAGTTCCATGATCGATCTTTGTAACTAGATTATTTTTTATTAGCTAGCATTTGTGCCTAACAATATATCTTTTGTACGCATATTGCGCATAATTTCATAGCCGCCATTGATAACGACCTGAGGATCAGGGTGTTTAAGTTCCTCGGCGATCCCTTCTAATAACTGTAGACCAGTTTTATCGCTATTACTCTGGATACATTCAAGCAGACGTGCAGAAACCGAGTTTAATTCCAGAAATCCTACTTCATCATCCTTGCACCGGTAAACCAGCAAATATGTTGGTAATTCGGGAGCGGTGTCTGGCAAATAATTAGGACTGATTTGATGTACTGGATATTGATAGGTATGCGGCATGATAATGGGATTCAGTGCTGGAACACCCGATAATAAATCGCCTCCAATATCAATCCCACTCAGCTCGATTTCTCTGGTATCGAGTGATATAGATATTTCAGCCCACTCGTAGGTCGCCAACTCTAGCAGAAAGCCTGGATCTTCTGGATGTCCGTGACGTTCATCCTCAAGATATTGTATAAACTCCAGCGGCATTCTTGGAAACAATGGTGTATGCGCTCGATGATGACAAACGTAATCACGCAACATCCTATGCCATTGTTTATCAGGGGTGATCTTACGCAGTACTGGAAAGCTGTTAGCAATAAATCCTTCTATATTGTTATAAACCAGTTCTCGGTACACGCCGATGCGCCGATCTTCTATACCATCTGGCGCAGGATTATTTTTGGGATCGCGCATATGCCGAGTAAAGACATTTTGCACTTCCTCAAAATTCTCAGTACCGCTGCTGTTTAATACTGCTGTCATCTGCTTGATGTTTTTTCTGATAGTAACGAATGGTATCAACTTCCTTCAACAAGACTTCCATAGGAGGAATATTAAAATCTCTTTCCAATAAAGTCGGAAACACGCCAAAGTGTTCATAAGCAACATCTAATAATTTCCAGACCGGGTCAATAACATCTGCACCATGGGTATCTACCCGTAAATCTTCTGCTTCGACGTAGTGCCCAGCAATGTGTGCGTAAACAATTCTATCGCCCGGCAAAGCCTTAAGGAATTTCTCCGCACTATATTTGTGATTGATACTGTTCACATAAATATTATTGATATCTATATGGAATAGACAATCGGCCTCTTCCAGTACCGCATTCACAAACTCTATTTCTTCCATCTCTCTGCCAGGAGCTGCGTAATAAGACGCATTTTCCATGGCCATGCGTTGCCCAATGATATCCTGTACGCGTTGAATTCTCCCAGCCACGTAATGCACTGCTTCTTCAGTAAAGGGGATAGGCATCAGATCATAGAGATGACCATCATCTGCGCAATAACTTAAGTGTTCGCTGTAGACGGGAATATTATGTGTTTCAAGAAATTTTTTAACGCGTTTTAGAAATGGCTCATCCAAAGGCGCCAGACCACCGATATTAAGGGATAGCCCATGACAGACTATCGGTATTTGTTCTGAGATTTTCCGGAATTGGCGTCCAAGACGACCACCAATACCTATCCAGTTTTCCGGCGCAGCCTCCATGAAATCTATTTGGGAGGGAATGTCATCTGCAAGCGAACCGATGAAGGTTCGCCGCAGACCTAATCCCGCACCCTGTACAGGATATGTTTCAGACATGCGATGAAGTCTCTGGATTATTTCTTATCGCCGCACTTGCCTTCGCCGCACTTGCCTTCTGCTTCCTTCTTATCGCCGCACTTGCCTTCTGCTTCCTTCTTATCGCCGCACTTGCCTTCGCCGCACTTGCCTTCTGCTTCCTTCTTATCGCCGCACTTGCCTTCGCCGCACTTGCCTTCTGCTTCCTTCTTATCGCCGCACTTGCCTTCGCCGCACTTGCCTTCTGCTTCCTTCTTATCGCCGCACTTGCCTTCGCCGCACTTGCCTTCTGCTTCCTTCTTATCGCCGCACTTGCCTTCGCCGCACTTGCCTTCTGCAACCATGTAACCAGAGCCGTGATCTGTCATAGCAAATGGGTTCGCTGCTGCTTGCGTAATTGGGCTAGCAATTAATGAAACAGCAAAGGTCGCACCAAGAGCTGCAGCAATTGGAGTTAATTTTCTTTCTTTAGACATTTAGAGAAGTCCTCTCAAGTTGTTGTTAAATATTTCCCGATACTCAAAGGCAATCGGACTCCTTAATTGACAAACAGTTATGCGAGCCTTTCATGATAAAATTCCGGCGACTATACGGCGAAAATTACTATTCATTCCAGAACCTAAACCATGGACTAAGGTACATAGGAGAAGTTCCTGAGCATTTGCGAAATATTCGGGTTAGAGTCTTAATTTTCAATAATCTAGAGACCTTTGCATCATTCAAAATCACCGAACAAAACATATAGGCGATATCATTCATTTTTATAAAATTTTGCACGAAACAGTTTCGTTTTGCGAGAATTTTCCTTCAATCGTCGCAGAACAGCATAAAACCTCTCAATTAGCGTGCTTTTAGCATTATCAAGCATTCAGACGCAATGTGCCTCACCGCCAGTTGATAATAAAATACTGGGGGGGCAGACCACCACTGGCCACTGCCATAAGCACCTGTAAACACTACTCCATTTACCAAACACTTCAGGGATACACTAGAGGCGTGCGAAACATGGGTGTGAAAAAGTGCGAAACATCGTTGTGCAGCGGTGTTGATATAATCAACATCTGTTTGATTCTTAGGATTTTGAAAGGGCAGCGATTAGAGGCGCAGTAAAGTCAATTCTACCTGGGGTCGGATGGCGTGGGTTTGCATGATGGGAGGCATGATACCCCTCGCCGAGAAACAACAGCGCGGCGATGGGATGATCATGGGGACAATCATGATGGTGTGCGACGATGGTGATCCAGAAATAACCCGCCAGCACAATGATCATATGCAGATATTTATTGCGTTCGCCAGCGGTGGCGGCAAACACCAAGACACCTGATGTTTTGACCTTGCCATAGATCACACGCCGCGGTGCCACCGGCGAGCGCACGATCTGCGAGCGGCCGATGGTGTCTGCATTCGGATTTGCGCCCTTCGGCTTAAACAGTACTCGGCTGATGAGACTCAGCGCAATGCTCAAACCCACGCTGATGACAGCAGATGCGGCTGCCGCACTCAGGCCAAGCCCAATCAAAAATACAGTCACTGGGGCTGCAATGGCAATGCTTGGAACACTGAGTAAAATCAGTGCCAACAGGGATTTCTCAAGATGCTTAATCATAATCATATGCGCCATCCGGCTATTGCCTTGTTGACAGGCACAAACACCAAGCCATCGACACCCGGGGCGGCAATTTGCCCGCCCACACAAACACCAACAGTCTCACGCTGTGTCAACGCCAGCAGCATCATGTCGCCGCGCCGCGCCAGATTGACATTGCGCATCCTAGGCAAGCCAGTCTTATCGATTAACTCCGCCACAGCGCCTAATTTTAGCGCAGTGGCGGCATTGTGATAGCGTCCTCGATAACTAGCTGCAAGATCAACGCCGGTCATCTGCAGCACCGCATCGGCGGCAAACAGGCAACAATCTTGCTTGCCCCATGCAAATGGATGGCGCCGGCGCGAGTCGATCAATTGAAATAAGCGTTGTTCCCAATCGACTAAGCGATCAAGCTTGCGAGCGCTGTTGTGGATTTTTTTCATTGTCATTATTGCCTGGTAAATCCCCATAGAATTTCTTTTTGTGCGATGTCCGAGACATAATCAAAGCCGCGATCAGCAGGATATTCAAATGCTTGATCTTCTTTTGTATAGCGGCGGATGCGCGGGCGCTGCCAATCCGCCATGCGTGATTCAAGTGAGACCGAGATGCCATTTGCTTCGCCGAGCGCACCCTGCATGACATCAATCCTGCCGCTAAAGATTAACTTTGGTGCCACAATCGCATCATGGGCGTCGAGTAGAGCAATCCAAATCTTGGCTGAGCGTCCCTGGTAATGCTCATCGAGTGCCACCCTGACTAATTCAGAGGGGATGCCAGACAGACCGAGCCGCACCCGTGCAGGCTGCAAATCAAGTGATTCAGACACACTTGAGATGCTGCCCAAATTACCCGCACCGATCCAATCGTGTTGCTGCCAACTAATCTTGCCGACAGCAGTGTGCAGGCGCACCGGGGCACTAGGAAAATCTAAATAAACGAGATTGATTAATATTTGATTGCTCATATCACTTCGACCAGCTCAACGCTCATATCGCCGACTTGCCCGCCGTGCCGGTAGAGGGCGCGGCCTTGACTGTCATCAACCAAACGAAATGTGCTGGTGGGCTGGATAAACTCGGCCGCGACGTAGCTGACGTTGACATTTAATGTTAACGGTATCGCCTGACGTAGCGGCGGCGTGAAATGAATGTCGGTGTTGCTAGTGTATGTCGCATGCCCCACCACCGGTGCTGAGACTTGTTTTAATTCATTGTTGACGGCAAAGAAAGTGCCGACAGGGATTTCGCCAAACGCTTCGATGACATGCGTCGCAAACCAATTGCCGCGCAACATAGTCGTGCCAGCGATGATAGGCAGCGCACTAGCAGTTTTCCAATTGACTATAGGGATATCATAATTACTGAAAGTTGATGTTAGTCCAGGAACGGGGGATTGCTGCAGCGGGCCTAATGTCACTCGTCCTGCTGGGCCGCGCAGGCCCGCGATAAAACCTGACAGGTGATCTAACTCTGAGCGAACGAGCCCAGTAAATGACATGCTCACCCGCCAGCGTGCCCCGGGGAATTCCAGGGTGTGCGTGCTACGCGAGAGTGGCGATGTATGCGTGATGGTGTTGGTTTCCAACCACCACTCAATCTCTGAGGGATGCAATGCTGCGGGCCATACCGACATCTTAAGCTCTCCCTGTGATCGACAGCCCACGTCGAGTATTTTTCAGATAATCCAGCACCTCGGCCTTGGTCTCGGCTTTGATTCTGCCGGCTGCCGATTGCAACCTGGCGATGCTGGTTTCATCCGCATTGCGAAAATCAAAATTCTGCGTGATCGTCACATTGTCGCCGCCAGCATTATCCCGATGCCGCGGGTGATTCGCCGGCAAGACCTCCTCGCCGCGTTGTAAAATCGCCGGCACTTCATTGCCGGCAATGCCGCCGCTGTGCATACGTCGTGCGCCTGCTAGCAATACCGCTGGTATTTGTCTCGGTGTGCCGCCGACACCGACAATCCCACCGACATGATATTGTGCGCCGGCAAGTTGATTTGCAGCATTGAACCCAAATGCGTTGTTGCCAGCAATGCCACCACCACCAAAAAACCCACCGACGACTGAATTGAGGACATTAGCTAGTGGTCCGGTGATATTTTTTTGGAGGGTAATCTTGGCGATCTCATTGATCGCGGATTGCGCAAAACGCTTGAACTGAAACTCGCCAGTGGTGACGAAATCAGCCAGCCCTTGGCTCATGCTTTCGAGACCACTGGTAATTGCACTCTCGATCGAGGAGGCGACATCTTTGGCGCGCTCAGCATATTTTTGCAAAGCCCGTTGCACCCCATCTTCAAATCTTGTCGACTCCTGCAATAATTTTTCAGCCTGCTCTTTAGCACGCTCAGCAGCTTCTTCTTGGGCACGACTAATGCGCTCGTGATAAACGTATTCGATTTTACTCGCAGCATCTTGATAGCCATCGGTGACCTCAGCAACATCAGTCAACGTTTCATTGCGCCACTTTGCAGCGGCCGCCGTCGCTTGCTCAAGTGGTGATTTTAGAGAGAGCACAGCGTCGTTGATGGCGGCGATTGATTCTTGTTGCTTGCTGTTCTTATCCTCTAGCGCTTTTTCAAGCTGCGACTGAATTGACTGCTCAAGCTTTTGTACCTCGGCCGCGTAGTCTGCTGCACCGGTGTCCAAGCCCGACAGTGCTTTGCGCTTAAATTCCTCTATACGTCCAATAGCCTGCTCATAGGGTGATTTCAGGGAAAGTAGACTTGATTTTATCGCAGCGACTGATTGCCGATGATCGTCTTGTTTGGAATTTGTTTGCTTATTTGCTGGCTTATCTCTTTTGTTTTTGATGTCTGAAATAGCTTTGTCGTACTGGTTGCGAGCCCGCAGCACTTGTTTTCTATAATCCACATCGTCAGCTAATTCTCGTGGATTTCTATCGCCGCGCAGGCGCACGAGGCGATCTCTAAATTCAGCAGTAATCTTCTCTTCGTTTAATAATAATTCTTTTTTTACCGCCAAATAATCTGCTGATCTTTCATCTTCCTGTTTAATTACTTCTTTAGATATTCCATCTTTGGCTTTTCTGCTGGCATCTTGCTGGGCTGTATAAGCCCGCAAAGCAGATTGGTCGAGTAGCTTTAATTCTTGCTGCTCCGCGGCCTGAATCTCGCGTAGCTCAGCGATTTCATCTCGAAGCGATTCTTTTTTTTCTCTATTTCTTGAGGATGAAAATTGCCTACGAGATAAGCTAGTATTTGGCCTACTTAATATAGATTGCTTTCGCTGAATTTCTATGGCTCGCTCATTTATCTTATCTTGCAAATCTTGCTTTCTTTTTTTGCGTTGAGTGTCGCTCAATAATTTAATCCTAGATATCACCGTGTCTATGTCATCAGGCATCTCTGACAACTCCTCGCGTGCCTGCTTGGTGCGTTGAGAAAATTCAAACATCGCCACTGCCGCCAAAGCGATCACCCCGACCGGCCCGCCTAAAAACGCCAGCACACCACGCGCAACACTGCCAGCGCGAGACAGTACGACCAGCGATGCTGCTGCTGCGCGAGAGCGTCCAGTCATACTGGCAAACCTAGCGCTAGTAGTTAGCGTGGCGGTGCCGAGCGTCCTTATCCTTCCCTCAGCTACCAAGGCGCTGCTTGATAGGCGCACCAGCAAAACAGCGCCGATCAACTCCATAGCTGTTGCGAGATGTCCTAGTGACCTCTCAAGCTCGGCGATACTGCGATGATCAATTGCCTGCGAGATATCTCCCAAGGTCTCAGCAAACGTGCTAGAGGCATTCAGTGACTCATTAATTTCACCCACAATAACTGCGATAGAATTGCCAAGTTGCTGAGTTGCGCCAGCGACTGTTTTGTTGACTTGTTGGAATTTTGCATCGGTATCCTCGGCGCTGGCAAGAACAGCATCCAGCAACAAGTCTGATGACAGCACGCCTTCAGATGCGAGCTTGCGAATGTTTGCCCGGGTCACATCAAAATCAATCTGGCCGCGGGAACGTAACTTGGCGAAGCCAATGATCAAGCCTTGCTGAACGCCGAGCAAATTCTCCATGACCGAGCGAAGCTCGTCACCTTGCAGCCGACCGCTGGCAAGCCCTTGCGCGAACTGCACCAAGCCAGCGGCCGCCTCAGCGCTATTATTACCGCCAATCAAAACTTGCTTATTCAGCAGTTCAGTGACTTGTAAAACCTCAGACTGAGATCGCCCAAGCTCCTGGCTTGCTAAGCTGATGCGACTATAGAGCTGAGCGTTAGCGCTTAGATCAGTACGAGTTCGTTGAGATATTTCCAGCAAACTTTTTCGAGAGGCAACTAAACCTTCTTCTGATTTTGTGACCAAGCGCAGGCGGTTATTCAACTCAGTGTAGCTGTCGGCGTAGGCAATGACAGCACGGCCGCCACGCATGATCTGGTGCACGGCAAATATTCCAGCGGCATAATGACCAATATGCGCGAGCGTACGACGAGTTGTGGCACCAAGCCTTTCTGTTGCGGCAGTCGCAGCCCGACTCTCACGTTTCAGACCACTCAGCGCCTTCTGGCTAATCCTGACCCCACCGACAAAGCCTTTGCTGTCGGCGGTGAGGCGTATCCCTAGTTTTATGTCGCCTGGCATGTTATTTTGAATTTAATGCGTGACTTTTTTAAATTAGTTTTGGTGGGATCTTTTTTAGGTTTTTCCGTCTCATTGCTTAATGGAGATTGGGCTGAGGTTTTCATATTCGCGTATATACTCTTGGTCTTATATTTCATCTGGTGCGTGGCTAACCTCATTGCGGCCTTAATTGTCGGTGGATTTCCCGAAGATTGATTCCAATACCGCAAACTCCATCACCTGCAAACCCGAAAATACCTGCTTCATCCTCATACCCAATGCCTCTAACGCCACCCGCACCGCCGAGTAATCCAGCCCCAAGCGTTGCCCACTTGGCGCATAGCGCCATTGGGTCTGCACATGTAAAAAGGCCATCATCACATCCCAATTCTCTGGCAACACTGCAAAGTCTGCATTGCCCTGCGCCTTAGGGCTGAGCGATATACCAAGTAACGCTGCATAGTCAAGGCATTGACAGCAGACGATCTACAAGAGCGAGGCCTTAAAATATCCAGAAGTAAAGGTCGCTTGCGCAAAATAGAGCAAGTGGTCGGAGTCAATAAGCGTACCGGTGAGATCATCACTACCCAGGGCACGGCCTATTCATTCAGAGGGACTAATGGCCAACGTCACACCCTACTACCAGATGCGGGCTGGAACTACAACCCAGGAGCCTCTGAGGGGCTATGGGATATTGGCTCTTTTGGTGCGCCGGTTGCAGGTCAAAAGACCTTCAAAGACTTTGGACTGCCCCTGGCAAAAAAAATACCGGATAGCTTGCGCTTGGATGCACCGCCAATACTGGACAAGCTAGGTAGCCCAGGGGAGGCATTTGCCACATTAACAACCGCATTGCATATCCCCAAGCGCGGTTGGCGTGAGGTAGAGACACCAGATGGACTGGACAATGTCATTATCCGCAATGAGTGGTTGGATAAGGATAGACAGCCACTCAGCCTAAGACATGTCGTTGAGAAAGACCCTAATCGCGCTCGTTTCGCCAACTATATCCTGCCAACCCTGCAAAACCCGCTAGAGGTCTGGCTTACCGAAGAAGAGCGCTACACCAAAGCGGGTAAAAAACAGCGTATCTTCCGCCGCCGGTTTCTGGCCCTGTTCAAAGGTGATAAGGCCAAACAAGGTCTAGTGGTGGTGCAGGAGAATAAGGATGGCTCAATACTGTGGACGTTTGTGCCTAAGAGTAAACCCAAGCAATATGATAATGCCAGGAAGGGATTCCTGTTATATCGCAAGAAAGGAGGCCAGTAATGGTTGCGTCGCCTGGTCTCAACCAGATGTATTCAGACTCTTTACACCAGGAAAGTTCGGTTGCTGAACATACACCTCTGACCGGCAATAAACGTACCACATGGAAATGACAGATGGAAGCTAAAAATGAACATATTGATACATGAATAGATAGGAGGCAGCTATGAGCACACAATCATTGACGGTGACCGAGAACAAGACTGATCTGGTTGAGAGCCTAAGTTTAGCAACGGGCACTGACTACGCGGTGCAGAATGCGAGTAACGCGGTTATTTTTCTGGCAGAAGCAGCAAGCGCGGATGCCGTCGACAACGGCTTCTTGATCAACCCCAGCGCTCAGATGGTGATACAGCCGCCAGCATCTGGGTCAATCTTTGTCTGGACATTGAGCGGCGATGCGTTACTCATTGCCGGGGAGGTTTAGTCATGCCCATCAGACCTGCAAATTACAAAACTAACAATGGCGGCGGTTGGGGTCCGCCTGTCTTGGTAGGCGTGGCAGCATACACGTTGCTGCAGGCTAAAGTGCTAGTTGCGCCAGATTCTGAGCAAGCCTCGGCTGAATACGATGATGAAATAATCATTCCTGAGGTCTCTGATGCAGCATGGCTCGGCTTTGATATGGATATCGTTGCGGCAAGAGATGACAACGACAATGTCTCTTGGTTTCGCACAGAGACTTTGCGCCAACTAACAGCGGTCGCTCCAAATGCGATAGTGGATTCTTCAATTGTCTCCGGTAGAAATGCTTTAGTATTTCCACAAGCATCACAATATTATCGGCACATTTACATCGGTCGCACAGCGAATTTTAGATTGCTATTTAGCGCAGATAATGCCGCTGAGGATGCCAACCCGGTCAGGCTCTGGAAGATACCGTAACTCGCGGTGCATAACGGCAATAAAAATGACATCGCGGCCTTGTATGTTGACAGCTTGCGCGGACCCTATCCGCGCATTGATGGCGTTGATTGCTGGGACGAGGATCGCAATGCGCTTTTGTTTCCCGGCGGGATGCCCGTCATCGCACATCCGCCTTGCGGCCCATGGAGCAGGATGCGCAAATTCGTCACAAAACAGCAGGCTTACAAACCACTCGCGACTGTTGCTGTGGCGCAAGTCTTGGCCTACGGCGGCGTGCTTGAGCATCCTAGCAGCAGCCTTTGGCGAGCTTGTAAACTTCCAAAACCTCACAAAACAATCCCAAAAAGCGAGGGCGGAATTTGGGCGCTAGAGATTGATCAGTGTCGTTTTGGCCACCAAGCGCAGAAAAAAACTTGGCTGCTTTTTTGCGGTATCACGCCTGATGATTTGCCGCCCCTACCATCGTTCAGGCAGCATACTCACTGCGTAGGCAGAAGTAAGCTAAATAAGAAAAATCTTAAAGATTTGCCAAAATCTAAAAGACATTTAACACCAATCGACTTTGCAGAGTGGCTTATTGCTGCTGTTAGGACGAGCAAATCTAATGCAAGTTGATATAACATTTACTGATGAGCAGGTGCTAAACGCCTTGAGCAAGCTAGTCGCATCCGGCAAAAACATGCAGCCACTCATGCGCCGCATCGCCAACCACCTACAAGCATCAGTCGAGCAGTCTTTTGCTGATGAGGCATCGCCTGACGGCAAGCCCTGGGCAAAACTCAAACCATCAACGATTAATAAACGCAAAAAATTAAAACAGCTCCCGATCAAAATATTGGCCGGAGAAGACAGCCTTCTCACGTCAATATCTTCAGATTTTGACAGGCAGAGTGCCGTCGCTGGCACTAATGTCGTCTATGCAACTACGCATCAATACGGTGCCAAAAAAGGGCAATTCGGCGTGTCCAAACGTGGCATGCCAATCCCATGGGGAGACATCCCCGCACGGCCATTTTTAGGGGTATCGCCGAAAGACAAAGAGAAGATACAAAAAGATGCCATCTCATTTATATCCAAAAGATTTAAATGAGATGAAAAAAGAATGCCAATATAAAGCAGCGACCCAGCAGACGCATAAACATCTACCGGACCATCAACTCACCACTCAAGCTAGTGAGCCAACCGAGGCTGCCCGCTCACGCACGCGGCAGATTCAGAGTATCACAAAAAAGAGGTGAATCTAAAAATGGAAATGGAGACAGAAAATATAGCAGTTAAACCAGTCGCACCATACATCGGCGGTAAGATTCGTCTAGCGAAAACCATCATCGATCGTATTCAATCAATCAAGCATAAATGCTACGCCGAGCCGTTTGTGGGTATGGGTGGGGTATTTTTAAGGCGACCAGTACACGCCAAATGCGAGGTGATTAATGATTATAATAAAGAAGTCGCCACATTCTTTCGGATTCTGCAACGGCATTATGTCGCCTTTATGGAGATGATGAGGTTCCAGATAACAACCCGCACCGAGTTTGAAAGATTGACAAAAACAAAACCAGAGACGCTGACAGACCTTGAACGTGCGGCTAGATTTCTTTATTTACAGCGTACTGTATTTGGAGGCATGATAAATTCAAAGTCTTTCGGAGTCTTTAACGACAGGCCTGCAAGATTTGACGTCACCAAACTAGCGCCAATGCTAGAAGACCTGCATTCGCGCTTGGCTGGAGTCACGCTCGAAGACTTACCTTATGAAAAATTCATCAAACTTTATGACAAACCAAGCACGCTATTTTATTTAGATCCGCCCTACTATCATTCGGAATCATGCTACGGTGCTAGCTTATTCAGCAGAGAAGACTTCATGCACATCAGAGATATGCTTAGCGAGATAAAAGGGCGTTTCATCTTGTCGCTCAACGATGTTCCGGAAATACGCAAACTATATAAAGACTTCAATATTGAGATAGTCGAGACTAGATACACAATCAATGTAAAGGGGAAATCCCCAAAAAGAAACGAACTTCTCATCTCGAACTAATGGATATATCTCTAATCAAGAGCGTATTACCGACCAGAGGAGCAAACTAAAAGGCCTGCTGCTGACTAGAACAAACAGGGCTAGGGAGCAATACTTAGCCAAGAAAACGAGCTAAAAATCCCACGAAATCCCAGGGTAATCCCACATAATCCCGTCAACACTTGTTTGATTTTGATTCCGTTTTATTCCGTTTTATTCCACTGCACAACGATGTTTCGCACTTTCCCCTACCTATCTTTCACATTCCTCTAGTTACCCTGTGCGCATCCAGTATAATGCCCCTTCCAGCTGTATGTCTGTGTTCAGGCTTGCTATAAACGCGATCTTTTAGCATGATAGTTCGTATCCTCGACCATTGTTCATCAGTGAGCATTTGTCGGAGCATGACAATCTCGTTGGGTTGTTTTTGGCGAAACAAATCTTACGAGATTGCCTTTTCTTTATGCTTCTTTTAAATTCTTTACGCCCCTTGCAAAAGATCGACAGGCCCTAGTTGATGCTTAATTATCATTCTGGTGTGGGCGCATGTGTGGAAATAAAATAACGTCTCTGATTGTGGGAGAATCCGTCAAAAACATGACCAATCGGTCTATCCCGATACCCTCACCTGCCGTTGGTGGCATGCCATATTCCAGTGCGGTGATATAATCTTCGTCAAAATGCATGGCTTCGTCATCACCAGCCTCCTTATCTTGCGTCTGCTTTTTGAAGCGCTCTACCTGATCCTCTGGGTCGTTTAATTCGGAAAAACCATTGGCAATTTCACGTCCACCGATAAAGAATTCGAATCTGTCGGTGACAAAAGGATCATCATCATTCATGCGTGCCAGAGGTGATACTTCAGTAGGATAAGCGGTAATAAATGTTGGCGTCATTAAACGAGATTCTACTGTCTTTTCGAATATTTCTATCTGCACCTTGCCGAGTCCATAGCCATCTTCTAGATGTATCCCCAATTCTTCTGCTATGGCGCTGGCAGATTCCATGGATTCCAGATCAGTCACACTAACATCAGGATTAAAACGCAGGATTGATTCTTTTACTGTCATTCTTATGAAGGCTTGACTCAGATCATATTCGTCTTCCTGATAGGTAATCGTTGTCCCACCCGTTATCCCTATCACCAATTTCCGCAACAAGTCTTCCGTAAGGTTTATTAAATCTTCATAATCCACATAGGCCTGATAAAATTCGAGCATAGTGAATTCAGGATTGTGTCTGGGAGATAAACCTTCGTTACGAAAACTACGATTGATCTCAAAGACTCTTTCAATACCGCCGATAACCAGACGCTTCAGATATAATTCTGGAGCAATACGTAGAAATAAATCCATATCCAGAGTATTGTGATGCGTGTTAAAAGGTCTTGCTGCTGCACCGCCAGGAATCACGTGCATCATTGGTGTTTCAACTTCGACGAAACCATCATCTTTTAAATAGTTTCTTATAAAATCAACCACATTTGAACGAATTGCAAATGTTCTACGTGTATCTTCATTCATAATCAGATCAACATAACGTTGTCGATATTTGGCTTCCTGATCTGTCAGACCATGAAATTTTTCAGGCAGTGGGCGCAATGATTTGGTTAGCAACCGAACATTATCAACATGAACACTCAATTCACCTTTATTGGTTCTCATTAGTTGTCCTTCTGCGCCAATGATATCCCCTAAGTCCCACTGCTTAAATTCAGCATAAAGACCTTCAGGTAAATCGTCTCGTCTGACATAGATCTGAATCTTGCCTGACATATCCTGAATATGCGCAAACGAAGCCTTGCCCATCACCCTGCGAGTCATCATTCGACCAGCAACATTGGCACGTATACCAACAGATTCAAGCGTTTCTTTATCAGATTCAGCATGTGTCTGGTGTAAATCATCGGCCAGTGAATCACGGCGAAAATTATTCGGATAGGCCTGACCATTTTTACGTAAAGCCTCTAGCTGCTCACGGCGCTGGACGATTAGTTTACTTTCGTCGGGTTTGTTTTTATCTGCATTTGACATAAATTTATTAATTTTTAAATTTTTATAATTAAAATTGGAGCCTGTATTGTTGAGCGTGATAGTGTGGAATACAAAAAAAATAAAACAACTGCGGTAAAGACTTTAATATCCTACTTTTCACTCTTACACTCCTTACCTTTCACTTAAAGCCCACTCTTCAAACTTGCCTCAATAAATTGATCCAGATCGCCATCCAATACCGCTTGTATACTCCCTGTTTCAACCCCTGTGCGTAAATCCTTGATTCGAGATTGATCCAGCACATAAGATCGGATCTGACTACCCCAGCCAATATCAGACTTAGCATCTTCCAGCGCCTGTTTATCGGAATTCTTTTTTTGTATTTCCATTTCATAAAGTTTGGCACGCAATAATTTCATCGCCTGATCCCGGTTCTTGTGTTGCGAACGATCATTCTGACATTGCACCACCGCACCTGTCGGCAGATGTGTCAGCCGCACCGCAGAATCAGTCTTGTTCACATGCTGTCCACCCGCACCGCTAGCCCGATAGGTATCTACACGTAGATCAACAGGATTTATCTCTATATCAATATTGTCATCTATCTCAGGCGACACAAACACAGAGGCAAATGAAGTATGTCGGCGATTACCGGAATCAAAGGGTGACTTCCTGACTAGGCGATGCACGCCTGTCTCTGTACGTAACCAGCCGAATGCATAGTCTCCTGCATATTTGATGGTTGCACTTTTGATGCCTGCCACGTCACCAGGAGAAACCTCTATTAAATCAGTCTTGAACCCATGTTGCTCACCCCAACGTAAATACATGCGTAATAACATATCAGCCCAGTCTTGCGCTTCTGTACCGCCAGAACCTGATTGAATATCCAGAAATGTATTATTGGCATCCATCTCACCAGAGAACATGCGACGAAACTCAAGCTTTGCCAAGCGTTTCTCAAAACCTTCTAAATCTTCGTTGATTGACTCAAGTAGCTCCTCATCAGCTTCTTCCTGAGCCATCAATAACATCTCGCTAGTATCATTTAAGTCACTGTCCATACCGCCAATAGTTTTAACTACTAACTCTAGAGATGCGCGCTCCCTACCCAATGCCTGAGCACGCTCAGGATTATCCCAAACGGTAGGCTCTTCCATTTCACGCAAGACTTCGATTAAACGTTCAGATTTGTTCTCGTAGTCAAAGACACCCCCTCAAGACATCGGTTCTTCCTTGCATATCTTTGATGTGATTCAGGTAGGGGTTAATTTCCATAATGGCCTAACAGTTATAAGCTAAATTAATGACTATATTGTTGTGAAATCGGCCGACATTGTAATGTAATCGCGACAGGCTTTCATTAATAACTACTCGCATTCTGCACCGCGTAGTCAGTGCCAGCCGCCAAGCTAAGGTTATCAACCAGATCAGTCTTGGTCTCGGTAACAGTCAGTGACTGTGTGCTCATATCTGCCTCCTAACGCATTGACTCATAAATAATGTAACCATAAGCGACTCAATATCAGATACGTTGCCTCACATTAGAGGTAACTATGACGCTCTTAAAAATCACGTTTAATTTTCTTTCAATAGATTTCTTGAGAGACCTTTGCATAATTCCTCGCTAGTTTCCACCTAATCTAGTCAAATGATGTTCATTCAAAAACCTTATAGATTACTCGCTATGTCTTGGCAACAAACCGCCTAACGTTCGTTGGCAGATGCCCTGTTAATAGAACATAAGTCATTATCTGAACTAGATGATGTTGATGAAATTATCGATTGGAAACAGATCGCCCGAGATTTGTTTAATGTTCCGCAGGTTTATTGATTTAAGCCTCAGTGAAGCAGTCCCAGATCATTCCACTATTGGGCGGTTTCGGAACCTGTTACACACTGAAAATCTGCTTGATCTTTTATTGGAACAGCTCAATGACCACTTAGCCAAAAAACAATGTATGTCGTTGAACGTACCTTATGGTTTACTCAAACTGCATCATGGATTAGGTAAGGCAAGATATCTGGGACTGGAAAGAAACCGAGTTCGGGCACAGCTGATTGCAATGCGTCACAATCTTAAAACTGGGATGAATATACTCAAGCAAATGCGATGTTTACAGGAGAGTTGTATCTAAAACGGGCGTGAATACGGTGAAAAGCCAATTAAAACCTCAAAAAAGAGGTTTTGTGGTGTCAATGCTATGATTGAGTGCAAATTTTTAGCAAAATAAAAAAATTCTAGAAAATTACCTTGATTATAAGGATGGACGTGTAAACTCAAATTATACAAAGGTTTCTATTAGATTGATAAAAACCGCAGAGGGTAAAATGGATTTAATATCATCGCGTATTTTTGCAGATACGTTCAGTGCAATAAGGGAGGGGATTACTCTGACTATCAGGCTAATGATAAGTAACAAGATGATGCCGATAGTTGGCGCATTGATAGTCATTCAATCCCTCGCCCGTGCTTTAGCAGATAGTAGGAAATGACAATGCTTGGGATCCAAAAATATTTAGCGCCTAAAACCAATATCAATAAAACAGCCATTCCCAATGCCAAGCCCAGCATAAGCAAACCATTTTCTGTTTGGTGCGTTTTTCTAAACGCAATCACATTGGAAACACTCAGCAAGATAAGTATTGCACTTGCCGGAAAGGTTAGCCCGATCAAGATTTTGTTGGCGGCTTCAGGAATGATCGCTGCCAGCAAAACACCTGTTGCGGTTGATAAAGACCAAAAAAAGACAATGATTAATCGGATAATAGCCTTAGTCTTTCAGATCGTCTTCTTTTGTTTCAACGGCATAGGACTCATCAGCCAGCCAATGCGCCAACAAGCCCTTGTTTAATTTTTTGGTTTTAATGTGATTGGATGCGGATAAACTCATTGGAATATATCTAATGTTGATGCTCAGTATTACGATGAATGCGGTGAGATAACCGATGCCATCCATAACCTTGGTTAACTGAAAAAAAATAATATCGGGACTTCGCAGGGCTTGGGAGTGACCGATTTGAAGTTGTGCAACTAAAAACTTGCCGATTGGCGGGTCAAATATACCGTCCGTCCGCATAAGAGGCTGGCATTGCCTTATACCGTGACGTTGCCTATACTGTGACACGCAAAAAGAAGTCGTAATAATGCAAAAAAACAATTTGAATTATTATTTTGAGTAATCCTATTCTGGTTACTGGTGGTGCTGGGTATATTGGTTCGCATACCGTATTACATCTGCTTAAAGCTGGCTATGATGTGGTGGTGGTGGATAACTTTTATTCGGGGCATCGTTGGGCGACCCCTGAAGCTGCAGAATTTTATCAGGGGGATATTCATAACCGTGATTTAGTGGCTAAAATAATTCGCCAACACAATATTGATTCGGTAATTCATTTTGCTGGGCACATCGTAGTGCCCGAATCGGTCGAGAATCCAGCCAAGTATTACCAAAACAATGTCGTCGGGTCGCTCAATCTTATTGATACCTGTGTAGCCAATAACGTCAACCACTTTATATTTTCATCCAGCGCGGCGGTGTATGGTGTTCCAGCATCCTGCCCGGTGAATGAGCAGGCGACACCACGACCAATCAACCCTTATGGGACGACTAAATTGATGACCGAATGGACTTTACGCGATTTCTCGATGGCGACTTCGAGTAAACCGTTTAACTATGTGGCATTGCGCTATTTCAATGTTGCCGGAGCGCATATCGACGGTGGTCTGGGGCAGTCCACCCCTGAGGCGACCCACCTCATCAAGGTCGCCTGTCAAACGGCTTGCGGTATGCGACCCTATTTGTCTATTTTTGGTGATGACTACCCGACTACGGATGGCTCGTGCATCCGTGATTATATTCATGTCGATGATTTGGCAGTGGCACATCTTGATGCCCTGTGTTATTTGCATAATGGCGGGGAAAGCAACGTATTGAACTGCGGATATGGGTACGGGTTTAGTGTTAAGCAAGTTATTGATTGCGTCAAAACCGTCAGCAACGTGGATTTTGAAGTGCAAACGGTAGCACGGCGAGCAGGCGACCCGCCTGAGCTGATTGCCGATAATAAAAAAATCAAGCGCGTGTTAAACTGGCAACCCCGACACGATGAACTTGCCACGATATGCCGTTCTGCTTATCGGTGGGAACAGAATTTGTCATCGCAGAAATAAGTAAGTGACATCATAATAAGTGACATCATAAGTAATAATAAGTATCTATGACCAGAACGAGCAAAGCCCTGCTTCCGAAAAATTTAATAACGCGGCTATGGCAAAAAGACCTGTCCTTATGACACAGTACCGAATCCACTGCCCTAGTAAGTCGGCTCGGTTGTTTGGTGTGCGCTTCGATTTATTTTAAGATGGGCTCTATATTTTCTATCATCAGCTGCAATTGGCGTCGCCCTCGGAATTCGTTGATATCCAGACGATAAACAGCATGTATCCGTTTGGGTTTTTCTAACCATGCTTCATCAGTAAAATTAAATGCGATGGCATCAATAATCTTGCCTTGCCCCTTGCCATTCACTTGGGAACGTAGTTGTAGCTTTAGATGTTTTTCACCAACGATTCGGCTTTCGACCAGTTCGAACTCACCATCAAATTGAGGTTCTGGAAACCCCTGTCCCCACGGTCCTGCCTGCTGAATGTCATTGGCTAATCCGAAGGTAATCTCTGTTGCGAAAAGTTCTCCATCTGAAAGCAAATTCTCATTGAGATCTTCCTCAGCAATAAACCGCTTTAATTCTTTATCGAAAGCTTGTTTGAAAGCTTCAAAATCTATTTCTTTAAGGCTCAAACCAGCAGCCATGGCATGGCCACCGAATTTATCGATTAAACCTGGATTTTGTCCGGCGACAGTATCCAAAACGTCACGAATATGAACACAGGAGATTGAACGTGCAGAGCCTTTAATGAGTCCGCCCTTATCTTTAGCGAATATAATCACTGGCCGGTGGAGCTTATCTTTTACTTTGGATGCGAGAATACCTATCACGCCTTGGTGCCAATCTTCGTTAAACAAACAAACTCCGAATGGCATTTCTGATTCATCCAGATCGAGTTCCGCGATATCCAGTAATGCTTGCTCCTGCATTTCATCCTGAATCTCACGCCTTTCTTTATTTAACTCATCGAGCTTTACAGCCATGTTTCTGGCTTGCATCTCATCGTCACTCATTAAACATTCAATACCCAATGACATATCACTTAATCGTCCGGCTGCATTTAACCTAGGTCCTACAGCAAAGCCCATATCCTGTGCTGTCACTCTTTCCAAGGTTCGATTTGCAGTCAATAACAATGCCTTGATGCCTAGACGACATTTTCCTGAACGAATACGCGCTAATCCTTGTGACACCAGTAAACGGTTATTTCGATCCATGGGTACAACATCAGCCACTGTGCCTAGGGCAACTAGATCCAGTAACTCTGCCAGATTGGGTTCATGTATTTCCTGCTCCTGAAACCATTTTTGTTCGCGAAGATGTGCTCTGAGAGCAACTAGGATATAAAAAATGACACCAACACCAGCTAACATCTTGCTTGGGAATTTATCACCGACCTGATTCGGATTCACAATGGCGTTGGCATTCGGTAATTGTTCACCGGGAATATGGTGATCGGTAATCAGCACATCAATACCTTTATCGCGTGCACGCTGAACGCCTTCTACACTGGAAATGCCGTTATCCACTGTCACCAAAAGATCGGGGCTCATTTCATCTGCCACTTCGACTATTTCCGGACTTAAACCGTAGCCAAACTCAAAACGATTTGGCACAACATAAACCACATCCGTTGCGCCCATTTGCCTTAGACCTTGCAGACCCACTGCACAACTAGTGGCACCATCAGCATCAAAATCTGCAACGATCAATATTCTTTTATTTTCCTTAATAGCCTCTGTCAACAACAAAACACTCTCATGGATATTACTCAAGTTTTCATAGGGTAATAATTTTTTTAAGGAATAATTCAGATCATCAGCTATTTTAATATTACGGGCTGCATAGATGCGCTTTAAAACTGGATGAATATCATCTGGCAAATCAATTGCTTCAGTGACAGCACGACGTTTAATTTCAGGAGGCATACTTATTAAAAATAAGTTATTGACAATAAGTTAAGAATGGTCTTTTTCTCCGCCAGAATTTTTTGTATGAAGATCTTGTTATCAATAGCTTATTTTTACCTGTTAGCAAAATCAACTCAGCCAGTTCGTTTAGTTTGAGTAAATTCTCAATCTCAGCAAACCATTCTTCTTCTAGATAGCCAATAAAATCCTGCCAACCATTATGATCAAAATATTGTTGATGTCGTAGACCAAAAGAAATCACAGCCAATATATTATCCCGTTCTTCAGTCCTATTAATGAGTGCCCCGAGTGAGCTAGGTAAATCTGCATAAGGAGATTTTGTCAGGATAGATAAACCCTGAGTGGTAACTTCATCAGCGAACACGCGTGACCATATCTGCTTTTTAACTTTAGGCAATTCGCCTGCCCCCCATAACCAGACACCATTGATGGGCAGCTCACCACTCCGTTCGCGTTGCTCATTCAAGGGACAGTTGTGCAAACTCATCTGAGCTTCATTGGAGATTTGATCCCATGAAATTTTATTATCACCATTGGCTAAGTTTTGATCTATATCGTTCCCGACCACTTCATGTATTGGCGTGACGTTTATCTCAGGTAACTTTTTTAACTTTAAGTACCAACGATTGGTAGTAGGCACTTCAAGCTCTATTTCTCTCTCAGTAAATACCCGCTGAAGATCGGCAGCAAATATTAGTGCCTCATGTTTTTCAAGATTGAATGAAGAATTGTCCAACAGCACAACGGCATCACGTTCTGGACGGAGATGAACGGGATCAGCTCGCATCCACACTCCTTTAAGATCATGATCATCATCAACAAGACGAGTAACTGCCGCAACCGGATAATCATGATCCTGTTTTGGGAAACCAAATAACTGGAACAGGGTTTGGGTAAAACCCATACCTTGAATATTTTTTGATGAGCCAAATCTAAAATAGTTTTCTATAACAGGAACATCCGGTGTTATTCCAGAAGGTGTTTCGCTTACGGGGCCGAAAAATCCTGGAACGAAAAGTGTCAGCTTACGCATTTTTTGGCATGTAAAAAGTCGGACGTGAAAGATGAAAAGACGAAAAAGAGAAACACACAATTTAACTCTTCATCTCAAAAGCATTACATATTATCTATAATTGCTTTTTTAACTTCTTCTATCTCAGCATTAATCTTCACTACCGCTGCTGTACTTTGTGCAATGGCAGTATCAGGATCTTTCAAACCATGTCCAGTTAAAGTACAGACAATGGTGCTACCTTCCGGTATTTTTCCAGACTTGATATCACACATTGCACCAGCCAACGATGTTGCTGATGCTGGCTCACAAAAGACACCTTCATTTTCTGCCAAAAGCTTTTGTGCGGCCAGAATTTTTTCATCATCACATTCATCAAACCAGCCGCCTGATTCTTTATTTACAATCCATGCATTATCCCAGGATTGGGGATGACCAATACGGATGGCTGTCGCAACTGTTTCTGGATCATCGACCATTGCCCCCCGCATGAATGGTGCAGAACCACTCGCCTGATAACCCACCATCTTTGGTTTAATACCTGAAAGTGGACCACCTGCATAACGACAATGTCCATCACACAAACTACAGGCATCGGTAACATGACCACAGTCATCTGCCGCATATTCACTATAACCAATCCAATGCGCAGTAATATTGCCTGCATTCCCCACTGGCAAACAATGAAAGTCTGGCGCTCTTTCCAGTTCCTCTACAATTTCAAATGCGGCTGTTTTCTGTCCTTGTAATCGATAAGGGTTAATTGAATTAACAATCGTCACGGGTGCTTCACTAGCTACTTCCTTGACCAATCTCATACCATCATCAAAATTACCTTTGACCTGAATAATCACAGCGCCTTTCATCATTGCCTGGGCTAATTTACCTTGAGCAATCTTGCCTTCAGGGATTAAAACAAAGGCAACAATCCCTGCGCGAGCAGCATAGGCCGCGGCAGATGCAGATGTATTGCCAGTCGACGCGCATATAATCGCCTTTGATCCTCCTTCAACGGCCTTGGTAACAGCCATGGTCATACCGCGGTCTTTGAAAGAACCTGTGGGATTCAGGCCTTCATACTTCACATAAATATCAACATCTTTGCCCAGTAAACGAGGAATATTATTTAATTTTATCAAAGGGGTGCTGCCTTCGCCTAAACTAATGATACGTGCGTCGTCACTGACTGGCAAACGATCACGATAGCGGTCTATTAATCCGGTATAGCATTGGCGAAATGTCATGACAATGTTTCCATCCGGATACGTGTAATGTCGCCCTCTACCACATCAATATCTTTAATCTTTGCAATGGCTTCATTCATATTAATTTCCTGCACACGTTGTGTCAGAAAAATAATCGGCACATGTGTTGCGCCAGCTTCAGGTTCTTTTTGCAGAATGGCTTCAATACTGATGCCAGAATCTCCAAGAATTGTTGTGACTTCAGCCAGCACACCCGGTCGGTCGATTGCCTGCATGCGCAAATAATAGGCCGTTTCCACTTCTTCCATGGGCAATACAGGCGTATCCGATAATTCATCTGGCTGGAATGCCAAATGTGGCACACGATTTTCAGGATCACTGGTCAAAGCACGAACAATATCCACGATATCAGCAATCACGGCTGAAGCAGTCGGTTCCGAACCCGCGCCTGCACCGTAATAAAGTGTCGGCCCTACAGCATCACCTTTAACTAATACGGCATTCATCACACCATCTACATTGGCAATCAATTGACGATGAGGAATCAAGGTTGAATGCACACGCATCTCAATACCATTATTTGTTTTACGCGTAATACCTAAATGTTTAATTCGATAACCCAGCTCAGAGGCATAAACCATATCCTGCTGTTCAATCTTACCGATACCTTCGATATAGGTTTTATCAAACTGAAGCGGAATACCAAAAGCAATCGAGCCGATAATAGTTAACTTATGTGCGGCATCAATACCTTCGACATCAAATGTAGGATCAGCCTCCGCATAACCTAGTGCCTGGGCTTCTTTTAGTACATCACCGAAGTCTCTGCCCTTCTCGTACATCTCGGTCAGGATAAAATTACCTGTGCCGTTGATAATACCTGCAGCCCATTGGATCCGATTGGCTGTCAAGCCTTCACGCATGGCCTTAATGATTGGGATGCCCCCAGCAACAGCAGCTTCAAATGCAACAATAATACCTTTCTCCTGAGCAGCCGCAAAGATCTCATCGCCATGCATGGCGATCAAAGCTTTGTTTGCAGTGACAACATGCTTGCCATTTTTAATTGCTTCTAGAACCAGCTCTTTTGCCGGGGAATAATCGCCGATGAGTTCAACAACAATTTCGACATCAGGATCATTAACAACGGCAAATGCATCGTCGGATATTTTTTCAATATTATCCAGGCCTACAATTGCATCTGCATTGTATTCTTTTGCAGCAGCATGGCTAATTTGAATCCCACGACCAGCACGACGTGCAATCTCTTCAGCGTTCCGACCTAACACACTGACGGTACCACCGCCAACGGTACCCAAGCCTAATAACCCTACCTTAACTGGCTTCATAACTTCTCTTCTCTCTTCATGACCGCCACGAATAGCGGGATACTGACAATGCGGAGACAGCTGCCAGTGCTTATTTTTCGGATGCTACTGATGCAACTTCGCCTTGTAGCATCGCTTGAATACCACAAATACTCTGGTTTGTTCTTTCTTCATCTTCAATCAAGGCAAAACGAACGTATTTATCGCCATAGTCACCAAAGCCTACGCCAGGTGAAACAGAAACTTTTGCATCAATCAATAGTTTCTTGGAAAATTCCAGAGAACCCATATGTTGAAATTGTTCAGGAATTTTGGCCCAGACAAACATCGTGGCTTTAGGTTTTTCAACCCTCCACCCAGCTGCATTCAGACCATCACATAAAATATTTCTTCGATGTTGATACATACTGCAAATATCGCTGACGCATTGTTGGTCTTCTTCCAATGCCGCGATTGCTGCAATCTGAATCGGCACAAATAAACCATAATCAAGATAGGACTTCATTCTTGTCAAGGCATTTACCAGTGTCTGATTACCAACCATAAAACCAATGCGCCAACCGGGCATATTGTAACTTTTAGATAATGAGAAAAATTCTACAGCAATATCTTTGGCGCCAGGGACTTCCAAAATTGAAGGCGCTTTGTAACCGTCAAAAACGATATCGGCATAAGCCAAATCCTGAATCACCCAAATACCATGCTCTTTAGCAATTTCAATGACGCGTTCAAAAAATACCAGATCAACACACTGTGCTGTCGGGTTACTGGGGAAATTGATCAATAACATTTTTGGTTTCGGCAAAGTGTTTTTGATTGACCTTTTCAGTTCTTCAAAAAAATTGGCATCTAGGCCTATTGGCACATGTAAAACATCTGCGCCCGCAATAATAAATCCATAAGGATGGATCGGGTAAGAAGGGTTTGGTACTAGAACTGTATCGCCTTTATCGACCACAGCCATGGCCAAATGTGCCAGACCTTCTTTGGAACCTATGGTAACGATCGCTTCTGTTTCAGGATCCAGATCAATGTCATAACGGTTTTTGTACCAGTTACAAATTGCTTCACGTAATGGCGTAATCCCGCGTGACAGGGAATAACGATGCATCTCTTCGTGCTTGGATGCCTCAACCATTGCCTCAACGATATGTTTGGGCGTAGGCTGATCGGGATTGCCCATCCCGAAATCAATAATATCCTCGCCTTGTTGGCGCATTTCCATCTTCAAATTGTTAACAATATTGAAGATGTACGGTGGTAATCGCTGTATTCTTGAAAATTCTTCGTTCAACTGACAATCCGTTAACTTGCTTAAAAAAACGCTTAAGTATACGGCATGCATGGGATAGAGTCATTTCTGGTAATCTATTTAATTTACACAAAAAATATTTATGATAAAAGTTGCTTCAATCCAGATGATTTCCACTGCGAATGTGGATGAAAACCTAAAATCTGCATCGAAATTAATCACCCAGGCTATCAAGCAAGGCGCAAAATTCCTGCTTTTACCTGAGAATTTCCCGCTCATGGGTCAGAATGAATACGATAAGGTGGCCATTCTGGAGTCTTTTGGACAGGGGCCAATACAGGATTTCCTTTCTGAACAGTCACGAAAACACGGGGTCTGGCTAATGGGCGGCACCATTTCCTTAGAGGCATCCGTCGCCAATAAGGTTCGCTCTGCCTGCCTGCTTTATGATTCGGAAGGAAACTGCGCTTTCAGATACGACAAGATTCATTTATTCGATGTCACAGTCGATGAAGATAGCGAAGAAAGCTATAAGGAATCCAACTCAATGGAAGCTGGTGATGAGATCGTGGTAGCCGAAACACCATTTGGAAACATAGGCATGTCTATCTGTTATGACCTGCGTTTCCCTGAGCTATATCGAGCCATGCATGACAAAAATGTAAATATCATTACAGTTCCCTCCGCATTCACAGCGACTACAGGTGAGGCACATTGGGAATCTCTACTCCGCAGTCGTGCAATCGAGAACCTTTGCTACGTCATTGCGTCCAATCAGGGAGGGGAACATATAAATGCTCGAGAAACCTGGGGGCATAGTATGATTATTGACCCGTGGGGGAATATTCTTAATCGTGTTGAGAAAGGATCGGGCTTTGCCATTGCAGATATTGATTTGGAAAAACAGGAAAATTTACGCAAAAATTTTCCTTGCCTAAGTCATAGAATAGTGACCTAAGTCATAGAATAGTGATATAGGGTAATTAACTAAAATACTTTCAAATACTGGAATAAAAAAACGCATGAGTAACGCACTAAAAATCGCTAAATCACATTTACTGGATAACAACGGCCTGGATAACAATGATATTCAAAAAATACTAGATCAGTTAATGACTCATGATATTGATGATGCCGATCTGTATTTCGAATCATCTCGTGCTGAATCTTGGGTATTGGAAGACGGTATCGTTAAAGAAGGTTCACATAGCATTGATCAAGGTGTTGGCGTACGTGCAATCAGTGGTGAAAAAACCGGCTTCGCCTACTCCGATGAAATTGTTTTACCTGCATTAAGTAATGCGGCAACGGCTGCATGTGCCATCGCGCGGAGTGGCGGGAAAGGCAAGCTTCAAGCTTGGAAACAACAGTCACAGTCCTTACTTCATCAACCGCTTGACCCACTGACATCGATCAGCGCCGAGCAGAAAGTCGAGTTACTGAAAAAAATTGATCAACGAACAAGACAAAAAGATCATCGTGTAAAACAGGTAATGATTGGACTCACGGGTTTGCATAACACCATCCTGATTGCTGGTAGTGATGGCACGTTTGCCGGGGATATACGGCCACTTGTCAGACTAAATATCAATGTCATCGTCGAAGAGAACAGCCGCTTCGAAAAAGGCGGTTCGGGTGGTGGTGGTCGTTTTGCCTATGAATATTTTCTTAATAATGAACTTACTGATTCCTATATTGATGAAGCAGTTTCTCAAGCTTTAATAAATCTGGATGCCGTCGCAGCACCTGCAGGTAATATGACAGTGGTACTCGGTTCAGGTTGGCCAGGCATTCTTCTACATGAAGCCATTGGACATGGTCTTGAAGGTGATTTTAATCGCAAAAGAACATCAGCTTTTTCTGGACGCATCGGTCAACGTGTCGCAACCCCTGAAGTCACCATTGTCGACGATGGCACCATCACGGATCGTCGTGGTTCATTAAATATTGATGATGAAGGCACCAGAACTGAAAGTACAACCTTGATCGAGCACGGCATATTAGTTAATTACATGCAGGACAAACAGAATGCGAAACTAATGGGAATGAAGCCTACCGGTAATGGCCGACGCGAATCTTATGCGCATCTACCCATGCCGCGCATGACAAATACTTATATGCTCGCAGGTAAAGAAGATCCTGAAGATATTATTAAGTCTGTTAAAAAAGGTATCTATGCCGTGCAGTTTGGTGGCGGACAAGTCGATATTACCAACGGCAAATTTGTCTTTAGTGCTAGCCAGGCCTATCTCATTAAAGACGGCAAAATAACCGCGCCGGTCAAAGGTGCAACGATCATTGGTAACGGCCCGGATGTATTAACCCGAGTGTCTATGGTCGGTAATGACATGGCACTGGATTCAGGCATAGGAACTTGTGGCAAAGATGGACAGTCCGTGCCTGTCGGTGTCGGTCAACCGACTATGCGTATTGACGATCTGACTGTAGGCGGAACGTCAACATAGAATGATAAGGACTCATCTTAAGTCATACATTAATAATTTTTTGGTGCTATCAATTTTAATATTAAGTTTATGAAGCATTACTGGCCTGGTTGACTATAACTGAACTATTCAAAATCATTGGCTTGTAAAACAATCACCGTAAATACCTCAATAATCTGCCCGAGGTAGGTTTCCGCATAATCAGTCTTTCACCCAGATGAAAGCTATAATCATCGCAATAAATGCTGCGGTTGATGCAACCAAAAAACAGTTGGTTGCCCCCAAAGTATCCCATCCATAGCCCGTTAATAAACTTCCAACGGCAAAGCCAGCGCCAAAACTACTGCTGCTGTATAGGCCCTGCCCCCTGCCCTGTAGCCTTCCTCTGAAATATTTATGTATGTATTGAATGGCGACTGCATGACAGATACCAAAGGTAGCCGCATGTAACAATTGCGCAAGTCCGAGCAAAGCCAGGCTATCTACATAGAAAGCGATTAACAACCAACGAACGCCTGCTAACAATAAACTCAATAAAAATAATCTTCTTAAACCAAAGACTATAACCAATCGATGCATAAACAAAAATAGTACAACTTCAGCAACAACACCTAGCGCCCACATTTGTCCGATGAAGGTACTGGAATAACCATAGTCCTCCAGGTATATGGAATAAAAAGTGTAATAAGGCCCATGACTTGCGAGCATCAGAAAACAGGCCAACAGTAAAGCAATGACCTTGGGTTTGCTGAGAATTTCTTTTAAAGATTCATGTGAATCATCATGCTGTTCTGATGGCGTCTCCAGAATCGATAATGTCAGTAGCCAGACCAATACCATTGAAATGAGTAAAATCAGTGGCACATAACTGATACTGAGTATCTCGAAGACTGCACCAAGCCCCCAGACAACCATGATAAAGCCTACCGATCCCCATATGCGAATGATGGTATAGGTATGAGATGCCTCGCCAAGATAGGAAAGAGTTGCCGCTTCAACCTGGGGCAATGATGCGCTCCAGAAGGTTGAGAACAGAAACATGATGAATGCCAGCGCCCAGAAATCTTTTACAAACAACACTGCAACGAAGGTTAAAGCAGAAAAAAGTGAGGTGAACTGAATGACTCGCATACGTTGACCTGTATAGTCAACCACCCAACCCCAAAAATAGGTCGAGAAGATCTTGGTGCCAATAACAATCGCCGAAAGAATACCTATTTGTTCTGCATTAAAATTAATAGATCGGAGATACAATGACCAGTACGGCATGTAGATACCAACGGTGACAAAAAATAGGAAGTAGAAACAGGACAACCGCCAGTAAGGCACGCCCAGGCTTTTGATCATTCTTTAATTGAGGCTAGAACGACTGGCGCTATTGATTGCACATCGGCATTTTGCCCGCGATGACGTAACACATGATCCATAATCACCAGAGCCAGCATGGCTTCTGCAATCGGTGTTGCGCGAATACCGACACAGGGATCATGTCGACCAGTGGTTTTGATTTCACTGGCGTTACCCTGAATATTGACGGTTCGCCCAGGTAAACGAATACTGGAAGTTGGCTTTAATGCCATACTCACCAACACATCCTGCCCAGAAGAAATACCACCCAAGACACCACCTGCATGGTTACCTATAAAACCCTTTGGTGTCATTTCATCTCGATGCTCTGTGCCCTTTTCATTAACGCTGTTAAAGCCAGCACCAATTTCTATGCCTTTGACGGCGTTGATACTCATCATGGCCTTGGCAATATCTGCATCGAAACGATCAAACACAGGTTCGCCCAAGCCCAGCGGTACATTTTCAGCAACAATATTAATACGGGCACCGATGGAGTCGCCTTCTTTACGCAAGGTATCCATATATTTATCCAGCTCATCTACTTTGTCAGCGTCAGGACAAAAGAAGACATTATTTTCAACTTCATCCCAATCTTTGAATTCAATTTCTATCGGGCCGATTTGTGAAAGATAACCACGTATATTGATGCCGAATTTTTCTTTCAAATATTTTTTCGCAATACCACCAGCGGCAACACGCATGCAAGTTTCACGTGCAGAGGCACGCCCACCTCCGCGATGATCTCTAATGCCGTATTTTTTCTGATAGGTATAATCCGCATGTCCGGGACGAAACAATTCATTGATCTTGGAATAGTCTTTGGACTTTTGGTCGATGTTATCTATTAGTAGGCCTATCGGCGTACCTGTGGTGACACCTTCAAACACACCAGAAATAATACGTACGAGATCTGTTTCTTTTCGTTGGGTAACATGACGAGACTTTCCAGGCTTGCGTCGGTCCAGGTCTTTCTGCAGATCCTCTTCCGTCAGAGCCATTCCCGGAGGACAACCATCAACAATGCACGCATAACCCGCACCATGACTCTCGCCACAGGTAGTTATAGTGAATAACTTTCCGAATGTATTGCCCGACATGGGCGATTATTGTACAGATTTATTTTGAAAACTGCTTCAGCTATTTAGACTAGGGTCTGTTGATCTTTCGCATAGATAGCCACATCAAACAACATACCAATGCGAAAGAACTTTGATAATTTCGTTTCAGTTTATCGCGCCTTGTGGCAACAGCTCGATAATATTTAAGTCGCGCGAAGGCGTGCTCTACCAAGTGCCTGTATTTGTATAAGCACCGGTCTATATCATCATACTATAGGTGTACGAAAAATTGGTTTAGTCACACCTTAATTCTAGTGGTGGGGATTCTGGTGGTGAGATATAACCAGGAATATCATTCAAGTCATAATCATCGAGTTGTTCTTCTGGCAGATACTCATCGGCATACCTCTGATAAACCTTCTCCCACATGAACACATCAAACAAATCAGGATCAACATGATTATCCAGTTTCATACGCCCGAGTGTGGTTAGAGCCTGTGACATAGGCATTGCCTTTTTATAGGGTCGATCTCCTGCGGTTAGAGCCTCGAAGATATCCGCGATCCCTATTATTCTCGCCTGAACAGACATCTGATCTCGCGTTAAGCCTTTTGGGTAACCAGTACCATCCATTTTTTCATGATGGCCACCAGCGTATTCTGTGACATTGACCAGATGCTTTGGATATGGCAGAGACTCAAGTATCCTGATAGTAGCAACCACATGATTATTGATAATTTCTCGTTCTCCTGGGTTCAGAGTTCCACGAAAGATATTAAGGTTGTAAACCTCTTCCTCAGATAAAAAATTACTCTTTTGCCCTTCTGCATCTTTCAATTCGTATTGCGCTATCTTATCTACGCGTTGCCGAAGTTCATCGGCCATGGCTTCGCTGCCGACATTACACATGCGAATAAATTCTCTATCGTCATCTAATTGTTTTAATTTACACAATAGCTGTTCATCAACACCGATATCTTTTTCTCCCAATGCCTCAAGCTTACTTTTTAGAGCAGCAATTTCCGCATCGCGCTTAAGCACCTCGAAACGAGTATCAATCATCTCGATCCGATCAAAAATTGTCTCCAACTTTGTGCTCTTATCAACAACAGCTTCTGGCGTGGTAATCTTTCCGCAATCATGTAGCCAAGCAGCCACATTTAATTCATAGACATCCGCACTGGTCATGCTGAAATCTTTATGTGAACCATAACTAATGTTACAAGTCGCCTCAGCAATCATATCGGTCAATACTGGGACACGACGACAATGCCCTGCGGTGTATGGAGATTTTTCATCAATGGCACTGCCGATTAGCTCTATGAAAGAATCAAATAATTTCTTCTGAGCATCAATCAACTGTCTGTTGGTGATGGCCACCGCTGCCTGCGAAGCAAGCGATTCAACCATTTGCTGATCCAGTTCAGAAAATGCCTTTATTTCTCCAGTATCCACATCCTGCGCATTAATCAATTGCAGTACGCCAATGATTTCATTTTCATTATTACTCATTGGCACCGTTAGAAAAGATTGAGATCGATAACCTGTTTCCTTGTCAAACTCCCATGTGCCCGTAAAATCAAATTCTTCATTGTTGTAAGCATCAGGAATATTGATAGTTTCATTTTTTAAAACGGCGCAGGCAGCAACATTATTCGTGTTTGGTTCTCCATCGTCTTTAATTAGACGCACGGGACAGAAGGAAATAGGCTCGCCCTTAGTGCCACCCATATGAATTTCTAGCAAATCTGTATGAACAATTTCAAAACTGAGGGTATCTTCTTTGGTACGTAGATACAAAGTACTGCCATCTGCACCGGTCATATCCTTTGCGCACATCAATATGATTTCCAGAAGACGATCATGGCTTTTCTCAACAGAAAGCGCGACGCCAACTGAGTTAAGTTTTCTCAACAATTTTAGAAAATCTGGTAGTTTTAGATCCACTCCTTAGCCCCGCATTAAAAATATCTAAGGAAGGCTTGATTAAATGTTGTTAACATTATTTCTTTTTCTAGTTGAAATATTTTCTAGCGTAGTCTGAAAAACATTTAGTCAAATAATCTGGGGATTTTAACATCTCTATGGCTCTAATTGCGCTCTTTGACTTATTTTCAACCCGATATGCCTATGCCAGTAATAATTGATTCTTCTGACATCACCAGACGGGGTAATCGTTCACTCAAATTCTGCTGCTATAGTACTTAATGACGAAACTGACAGGACGAAACTGACTGATTGTCGTCTCATCTCGACCGTAAGCCTATAATCTTGCAAATTGACGCATCGTCTTATATCGCATAACTCTGTCTTCCATGACACCTTAAACAGACAGACTAAACCAATATTGCATTAAAGTAAATCGCGGCATGCGCTTGATACCTGTCGGTCAACGACCACTGCCTTTTGGGCTTCGGGTAGCGGGGCTTTATCGCATTGCCTAATTCTTTCCACGGAATGATTTATTCCATTTTGATTCAAAAACTGTTGCTTATGGGGCGTTTTTTGTAACGAGCAAAACTGGCTTCAACTAGGGCGGTTTGGCGTATCTTATTCTCAATATATTTTGGGAAATTCGTATTGCCTCATATCTTTGTCCATTTTAATCGGAGTCTACCTAAGTATAAATTGGGTTAATCTAATAAAACTACAGCGTAAACAGCGAGACCTTCTTGACGACCAATGAAACCCATTTTTTCCGTTGTCGTTGCTTTGATATTTATATTGTCGAGATGGGATTCTGTATCTTGTGAGATATTTTCACGCATCCCCAAGATGTGAGGAGTCATCTTGGGTGCTTGAGCAAGTATCGTTATATCGGCATTGACAAGTTTCAGTTTTTTTTTGTCGATTAGCACTTTAACCTGCCTCAATAATATTCGACTATCGATATTCTCGAATTCTTCTGAAGTATCTGGGAAAAAATTACCAATATCACCTAACGCGGCAGCACCAAGCAGTGCATCACATAGTGCATGAATGACTGCATCTCCATCTGAGTGGGCTAAAAGTCCTTTCTCATAAGGGATTATTACACCACCAAGAATCAATGGACAATCATCTGCAAAGGTGTGCGCATCATAACCATGTCCGATACGCATTAGTCACTCCCCTGCTGAGATAAGAATAATTCAGCCAGCAGCAAATCATTATTACGGGTAATTTTTATATTATCCGGATGGCCTTCTACCAACACGGGTTGAAGGCCATTTAATTCAATTGCCTGAGCTTCATCTGTCACAATGAGATCATTAGATAAAGCGCTTTTCAATGAATCAACAAGACTACCAAGATGAAACATTTGTGGAGTTAGTGCGTGCCATAGACCTTCACGATCGACAGTCTCTTGTATCGCACTTGAATTATCTACGCGTTTCATTGTATCCCTTACTGGCAATCCCAGAAGACCACCAACATCATGACCATTCAAGGTATCTATTAGCCGATCAATATCTTCTATTCTCAGGCAAGGGCGTGCCGCATCATGTACGAGTACCCAGTCATTGATATTTGCTTGTTCAAACAATGCATACAATCCATTTAAAACAGAATGACACCGTTCAACACCACCTTCAACAATAGTAATCTTCGGATGCGAACTAATGCCCAGAGTTTTCCAAGTATCATCGTCCTCCGAAATTGCAACAATAACACCTTTGATTTTTGGGTGTGAACAAAAACGTTCCAGAGTGTGCTCAAGTATTGTCTTTTGATTAATACTTAAATATTGTTTGGGAACATCCGCCTGCATACGTGCACCGACACCCGCAGCAGGTATAACTGCCCAATAACGCAAGCACGTTGACATGCGCTCTGACTAACCCCCTTCTTTATCAGGATACTTCGTATCGACCAATTGATAAAAAGTCTCATCTTTTTTGATCATGCCCATTTCACTTCGAGCACGTTCTTCAATGGCTTCCAGACCTTGTTTTAAATCCAGAACTTCGGCGGCCAATGAACCATTACGTTCTTTCAATGATTTATTTTCTTCAAGAATCGATTGTTGCTCCTGCTGCAGATGATGTACCTCCGTCAAACTACCATTACCGATCCACAATCTGTACTGTAACAGCACCAGCATTGTGAATAGCATGACAGTGACAAATTTCATTTTTATTGCAACATTTCCCCCGATATTAATTCATATTTGGGCTATATTCAGACCATAGAATATGCTCTTACCTGGATAACTGGCACGATCACCTAATTGATCTTCGATCTTCATCAGGCGGTTATATTTTGCAACCCGATCAGAACGCGACAATGAACCTGTTTTAATCTGGCCTGCAGATGTAGCAACAGCCAGATCGGCAATGGTTGTATCTTCAGTCTCACCTGAACGATGTGAAATAACGGCAGTATATCCAGCTTCTTTGGCCATGTTAATCGCAGCAATCGTTTCTGTTAATGTGCCTATCTGATTCATCTTGATTAGGATTGAATTGCCAATATTCTTGTTAATACCTTCCTTAAAAATCTCTGTATTGGTCACGAATAAATCATCGCCAACCAATTGCACATTCTTGCCTAACCTGTCAGTCAACAAGCGCCAGCCAGCCCAATCATCCTCAGCCAGACCATCTTCCATGGTGATCAATGGATATTTGCCGAACCAAGGCGCAAGAAAATCAATAAATTCTCCAGTACTTAATACTTTGTTCTCAGATTCAAGGTTGTATTTCCCATCTTCATAAAATTCTGAACTTGCGACATCAAGTCCCAGAAGAATATCTTCGCCTGCCTTAAAGCCAGCCTCTTCTATTGCTTCAAGGATTATCTCAATAGCTTCTTCATTAGAAGACAAATTCGGAGCGAAACCACCTTCATCACCTACGGTTGTACTCAAACCTCTTGTTGAGAGTACTGCCTTAAGTGTGTGAAATATCTCCGCGCCATATCTCACGGCCTCTCTGATACTAGATGAACCAACGGGTAAAATCATAAACTCCTGAATATCGATACTATTATCTGCATGTGCACCACCATTGATGATATTCATCATCGGCACAGGCATAACCAAAGGTCCATCGCCACCCAGATACTCATAAAGAGGAATACTTCTCTCATTGGCCGCCGCATGGGCCGTTGCCATAGAAACCGCCAGAATCGCATTGGCACCCAGACTAGCTTTATTCGGCGTACCATCTAGGTTAATCATGGCTTGATCGACACCTGCTTGATCGGCCACATCCATTCCGACAATAACAGAACTGATCTTGGTGTGAATATTGTCAACGGCTTTGAGCACACCTTGACCCAGATAACGATTCTTATCACCATCTTTCAGTTCCAGTGCTTCACGGACACCCGTTGATGCCCCTGAAGGCACCATGGCACTACCCACCGCACCTGTTTCCGTAACGACTTCTGCTTCAATCGTCGGGTTGCCTCGTGAATCGAGTGCTTCTCTTGCAATAATTTTAGCTATGACAGATATAATTTTACCTCATTACAGTTTTCATCCGGTTTTACCTGTTAGTTAGAAGCCGGTTTCACCTGTTCATCAATATTTTTTAATGTTTCTAATAATTCTCGCATTTTATCCAAAGGCCAGGAATTTGGCCCATCACTCAAAGCCTTCTCTGGGTCTGGATGCGTTTCCATAAACAATCCGGCAATACCTACAGCAGTCGCTGCACGTGCTAACGCCGGAACAAACCCCCGTTGCCCTCCTGACTGAGCTCCCTGACCTCCCGGCATTTGTACTGAGTGCGTGGCATCAAACACGACGGGGCAACCCGTTTCTTGCATGACCACCAGTGATCGCATATCTGAAACCAAATAATTGTAACCAAAACTGGCACCCCGTTCACAGACCATGATCTGCTCATTGCCTGTCGCACTTGCTTTATCCACAACATATTGCATGTCCCAGGGTGCCAGAAACTGCCCTTTTTTAATATTCACGGGCAGACCATGACTTGCCACATCCTGGATAAAATCAGTCTGCCGACATAGAAAAGCTGGTGTTTGTAGAACATCTACCACAGCCGCAATTTCGTCCAGTGGCGAACCATCGTGCACATCTGTCAGGACAGGCACATTCAAGATTTCCTTAACCTTTGCCAATATTTTCAGACCTTCATCAATACCAGGTCCACGATAGGAATCGTGCGAACTCCTGTTTGCCTTGTCATAGGAAGATTTATAAATAAAGGAAATACCCAGTTCAGATACCAACTCCTGTAAATAGGCCGCCACATCAACGGCCATCTGCTCACTTTCTATAACGCAAGGACCCGCTATCAGGAAGAACGGCTTGTCACTGCCAACTTCAAATTCACACAACTGCATTCCTGACCTCCTTATTGCTGCCAGATTCTGCCAAACTCTCATTCTGAGAATTACGATAATGTGATGCGGCTGCAACAAAGCCAGAAAAAAGTGGATGTCCATCTCTGGGTGTTGAGGTAAATTCTGGATGGAACTGACAGGCAACAAACCAGGGGTGATCGGCCAGTTCAATAATTTCGACCAATTTGCCATCCATCGACAGACCGGTAAAGCTCATCCTGGCTTCCTGCAATTGCGACTTATAGGTATTGTTAAATTCGTAGCGATGTCGATGACGCTCCATGATGACATCCTTGCCATACAGTTCTCTGACGCGGCTGCCTTCCAGTAATTGACACTGCTGACCACCCAGACGCATGGTTCCGCCTAATTCGGTATTCTCATCACGTTGTTCAATGGTGCCATCCTGATCAACCCATTCCGTAATCAGCGCAATAACAGGATGTTTGGTATCGCTGACAAATTCAGTACTATTTGCATCTTCAAATCCAAGTTTGTGTCTGGCGAATTCAACGACCGCCAACTGCATGCCCAGACAAATCCCAAGATAAGGAATATGGTTTTCCCGGGCGTATTTAACGGCAGCAATCTTTCCATCTACCCCTCTGTTGCCAAAGCCACCAGGGACCAGAATTGCATCCATCGCATACAAACACTCTATGCCTGTCTTCTCCAGATCTTCTGAATCAACATAGGTAAGCTTGATAGCCGTGCGAGTATGGATTCCCGCGTGTGTCAATGCTTCAGTAAGCGATTTATATGAATCAGCAAGATCAATGTACTTGCCCACCATGGCAATATTTACTTCACTCTGAGGTGATGCCATGGCCTTGACGACCGCATCCCATTCACTAAGATCTGCCTGATGAATATCAAGATATAATTTTTTCGCAACGATTTCATCTAATCCCTGTTCATGCAAACTTCTTGGTATCTTATAGATATTATCGACATCTACACCCGAAATGATCGCGGACTCTTCGACATTGGTAAACAGTGCAAGCTTTTTGCGTTCACTATCTGGCAAGGGTTGTTTTTCTATACGACATAGCAACACGTCAGCCTGAATACCGATGGAACGTAATTCTTTAACTGAGTGTTGCGTTGGTTTGGTTTTAGTCTCTCCGATTGCCGCGATATAAGGCACCAGCGTTAAATGTAGAAATAAAGTATTTTCGGCACCCAACTCAATTCGAAGCTGACGGATGGCCTCCAGAAAAGGTTGTGATTCGATATCACCCACCGTGCCACCAATCTCAACCATGGCAATCTGCGCATCCCCTGCTCCCTCTTTAATGCACTTTTTGATTTCATCAGTAATATGCGGGATCACTTGAACTGTGGCGCCAAAATAATCGCCGCGACGCTCCTGCCGAATCACATTTGAATAGATTCGTCCCGTGGTGTAATTATTGCGTTTACCCATAGCTGTACGCACAAAACGTTCATAGTGCCCCAAATCAAGATCTGTCTCGGCACCGTCTTCGGTGACATAGACTTCCCCATGCTGGAATGGACTCATGGTTCCCGGATCAACATTGATATAAGGGTCCAATTTTAACAAGGTCACCTCCAAGCCACGAGCCTCAAGAATCGCTGCTAACGAGGCCGACGCTATACCTTTTCCCAATGAAGAGACTACGCCGCCTGTAACAAAAACGAACTTCGTCATTCGACCTTAAATACCATAATTGACATTATATTGTGGGAGGAGGAGTCCTTATCGATTCGCCTGAACCGTTGACATGTTCGAGAAAGATTGTATTTCGTTTCATATTCTGCGGGCGATGCTATCAGATTTGAATATCTTTCTCTATCCCGAAGCTGCTTATTTCAGCGAATATTCTCACCGATGAAACCAATCTTGAAAAAAGCCTACTGCAATTCACTAATCGCATCTGATAACTGACTGACTGCGATCACTTCCATGCCCTCAATATTTTGCTTGGGTTTATTTGATTTTGGAATGATTGCTCTTTTGAAGCCATGTTTGACTGCCTCATTCAATCGCCCCAAGCCATTCTGTACAGGTCTTATTTCACCTGCCAGACCCACTTCACCGAAAACGATTAAATCCTGTGGTAGAGGTATATTTTTCAAACTGGATATTGCCGCCAAGATAATGGCTAAATCCGCTGCTGTTTCAGTAATTTTAATTCCACCAACCAGATTAATAAAAACATCCTGATCCGCCGTATTAATCCCCACATGCCGATGTAATATGGCCAGCAACATGGACAAGCGATTTTGTTCCAGACCAACGCTGACTCGTCTTGGATTACCTAGAGGGGAAACATCAACTAACGCCTGCACTTCAACAAGTAATGGTCTGGTACCCTCTTTTGTCACCATGATGACGCTACCGGAAACTGGCTTTTCGTGCCTAGATAGAAATATCGCAGATGGATTACTCACTTCTTTCAGGCCCTTGTCAGTCATTGCAAACACGCCCAGTTCATTCACTGCGCCATAACGATTTTTAATCGACCGAATCACTCGGTAACAGCTACTCGTGTCACCTTCGAAGTAAAGCACCGTATCTACCATATGCTCCAATACCCTAGGTCCTGCTAATGCGCCATCTTTTGTTACGTGACCCGCCAGCAACACAGTCGTGTTGGTTTGTTTTGCATAGCGCACCAATTGCGCTGCTGACTCCCTAACCTGCGCCACTGAACCTGGGGCGGACTGTAGTATCTCTGTATAAACAGTCTGGATGGAATCTATCACTATCACTTCTGGCCGCTCGTCATTGGCAACAGATAAAATTTTTTCCAGATTATTTTCTGTTAATAATTTTATTTTTTCGAGCGCTAGTTCCAGACGATGGCCACGAAGACTGATTTGTTGCGCTGATTCTTCACCAGAAACATAAAGTGTTTTTACGCCGCCTTCACTGCCTAATACAGAAAGTATCTGGATTAACAAAGTTGATTTCCCAATACCAGGATCACCGCCAATTAATGTCACTGAACCCATCGCTAAACCACCGCCTACTGCACGATCAAGTTCAGCCATGCCTGTGGCCAACCTGAAGGAGACCTCAGCATCAACTGTGTCAAGAAAGCATACCTTTGAAGGAACCGCAATATGGTCTCTGTTCCTGAATGATTTTACGTTTGATGTTGCTTCAATAACGGTTTCCGTCATCGTATTCCATGCATAGCATTCACTACACTGGCCTGCCCATTTGGGCGAAGTCGTGCCACATTCAGTACATTGATATTGAACTTTAGCCTTCGCCATAACTAAACTCTAATCGTTTATGAACTGCACATAAAACTTCATATGGAATTGTCTCAGCATATTTGGCAACCTCCTCTACAGGTAATTCTTCACCCCAGAGAACTACGGGATCACCCGTCCTAGCTTGCGGCTGTTTACGTAAATCAACAGTAAGCATGTCCATTGATGCACGGCCAATAAGCTCGACTCTTTTGCCATTTACCAGCACGGGCGTGCCCGACTTGGCATGGCGCGGGTAACCATCACCATAACCCGCTGCAACCACACCCACAGACATGTTTTCTGGACAGCGCCAAGTTGCGCCATATCCTACAGGCTCACCCGCTTTGAGCTGTTTAACGCTAATTAATCTGGATTGAAATGTCATTACTGGTCTTAGCCCTTCTTGTGGCCCCTGACTGTCACTAAACGGAGAAACACCATAAAGCATAATTCCTGGCCGAACCCAATCAACATGCGCATCGGGAAAAGCCATGATACCAGCAGAATTTGCAATGGTTTTTTCGACGTTCTGATTTTCACCAAATTGATTAAAACATTGGAGTTGATCAGAAGTCATAGGATTATCACGATCATTGGCACTGGCAAGATGTGTCATCAAGCGAATATTTTTGACACTGTTTGTTTGTTGCAACCGCGTGATCACTTGCTCAACTAATTCCGGTAAAAATCCCAAACGATGCATGCCTGTGTCTATTTTTAACCAGACATCAATGGCTTTACTTAGTTTGACTTGTTCAAGCATTTCCACTTGTAAAATATCATGGACAACAATATCCAGTCCCAATTCCTTGATTTCGCTTAACTCTCCTCCGGCATAGGGTCCTTCTAGCAGATTTATAGGTTGCTTGATATTCGCCCGCCTTAATTCTCTGGCCTCTTCCAGGCAGGCAACACCAAAGGCATCAGCATGTTCGAGCGACTGGGCAATGCGGGTAATACCATGGCCGTAGGCGTCCGCCTTAACGATGGCCATGATTTTGGAATCGGGAGCTAATGTATGGATACGGCTGAAGTTATGACGAAGGGCAGAAAGATTAATAACAACCTTTGCGGGTCGATTCATTCATACCCTCCGCCCGAAAATCCACCGCTAGCAGGAGGAAAATTATCATCCTGAATAAAATTTTCGAAGCGTGTGTATTGGCCAAGGAAAGTCAGCGGCACCATGCCAATGGGTCCATTTCGTTGTTTGGCAATAATGATCTCAGCCTTACCTTTATCCGTCGTGTCCTCGTTATAAACTTCGTCCCGATAGATAAATATAATCAAGTCAGCATCTTGTTCAATCGCGCCACTTTCACGAAGGTCGGACATCACTGGACGTTTATTGGGTCGTTGCTCAAGACTTCTGTTGAGCTGTGATAATGCAACGACGGGGACCTTGAGTTCTTTGGCCATGGCTTTAAGTGAACGGGAAATTTCGGAGATCTCTGTAGCACGATTTTCACTGGTACCGGCAACCTGCATCAACTGTAGATAATCAATAATAACCAGATCCAGACCATTATGTTCTCTGTAAATTCGACGACAACGCGCCCTGATTTCAGAAGGTGTCAAAGCTGGCGTATCGTCAATAAACAATCGTCCATCTTTTAGAATCTCAATGGCTGAGGTTAATCTCGGCCAATCATCATCCTTGAGCCTGCCAGTACGTATCTTGTGTTGATCAATTCTACCCAGAGAGGACATCATGCGCATTGCCAATGAATCGCCTGGCATTTCCATACTAAACACGGCAACTGCAAGTTTTCCCTTAATCACGGCATGCTCAGCAATGTTGATTGCCAGAGCTGTCTTGCCCATGGAAGGTCGGCCAGCGATGATAATCAGATCAGAAGGCTGCAGGCCTGCTGTTTTCTCATCGAGATCTTCATAGCCTGTTGCAACACCAGTGATCGGACTATCTCCATGAAACAATATATCAATTTTCTTCAGTGCACCCACCAGAAGATGTTTGATGGTGTCGTAATTTTTACGACCTTTCGATTCTTTTTCGGCAATCTCAAATACTGTTTTTTCCGCAAGATCCAGTATCTGCTCGTTGGTCTGTCCCTCAGGATTAAAAATACTCTCACTAATGGTATTGGTTGCCTGAATAAGCTGTCTTAAAACAGAACGTTTCCTAACAATATCGGCATAAGCTTTAATATTACTAACACCTGGAGTTCTTTCAGCGAGGGCAGCTATGTAAGTTAAACCGCCAGCATCATCAAGCTGTTGACGGTTATCCAGCCATTCTGCAACGGTAACTACATCATAGGGTTGACCTTCATCATCAAGGACTGAGATGGCGCGAAAAATAGCGCGGTGATACTTATGGTAAAAATCATCTTCTGAAACCTTTTCAGAAACGTATTCCCAAACACTATTATTAATAAGAAGACCGCCTAATACCGCCTGTTCTGCCTCAATAGAATGAGGCGGGATCTTTAACGAAGCTGTTTCTCTATCAACAGCTTCAGACGTATGCGCGGTATCCTGCATCCACTCCTCCTAAAGGAGTTTGTAATTGAAAATCAGTCGATGTTCCTTGGTCAATTTTTCTGATCGGGAACGCCGGATAATATTAACTCTTTTCAGCAATAACAATTACTTTAACCTTGGCATCAACTTCGACATGCAAATGTAGATCAACCTCAAATTCACCCAATGCCCTAATTGGGCCTTCTGGCAAACGGACTTCATTTTTAGCCAACTCAACACCTACTGCTGTGACGGCTTCTGCAATATCGGCACCACTGACTGAGCCAAATAATTTACCTTCTTCACCAGCCATCCTTTCCAGCGTGATTTCTACAGCATTCAATTCTTCTGCACGAGATGTTGCTACACTCAGAGAATTGGCCTGGGCTTTTTCAAGTTCAGCGCGGCGGGCTTCAAATTTTTCAATGTTGTCTGCTGTTGCAGACACTGCCTTACCAACTGGGATTAAATAATTACGACCATAACCCGCCTTGACATTGACCTGATCACCCAAATCACCCAGTTTGTTAATTTTTTCTAGTAATATGACTTCCATCTAATCTCCCTCACTCTACTAAAACACACCTTATCATAATTCATAACTCTAATTCTTGATGTTGCTATTTGATCTGCTTATCCACGAATCAATCAGCCCCAAGCAGGCAATTATCAAAATCGTCTGTGGCATAAAAACCGGCAAAAAATACATCACCGCTAACCAAACTTGAGGTATTTTTTTTGCATTTACAATCCTGTGTGCTGATGCTAATCCCTGAAATAAATACATAAGAATTACGACAGCCAATATATCCAAACCTGCCGAGCCCTGTTGTTCTCCGCTGGTATAGAGCAGAATTATCCCCGTCAGTGACAAAAAAATAACTCCGCTTGGCAATCTCAGCGCATAGAACTCTGACCTAAAACCACCCGGGTTAAACAATACCGATTGCCACCATCGAGATATCAGTGTTGTTACAATCAGGCTGCTGGCAATAGCACCTGCCATAATGGCATTCATTGCGGATGCTGCCTGCGCTAGGACTTCCCGATACTGCTCACCACCGCCCTCAGGGGACGCATTACTAATCCATAATTCTGCCCACTGTTGCCACCATGCCGGAACATCAGCTATCAACCAGTGCAACACCAGTACATAAGCGGTAGCCATGGTTCCCGCAGCAAAAACTAGCCAACCCTGTGACTGTGTTTGCCTCAGAACACTACAGCAAAAATACACAGGGGTCCAAATTCCAAGGGCAAATGCAAATGCTACTTGAGGGTCCACTCCAATTACGGCGACAAATAGCGCTACCACCAACAAGCAAGCAAGCAATACCTGCATTCCATACGCAGGCCCTTTTCTTAAGATAATTAAACCTGCTGGAACACCACTCAACAAATACGAAAGTGGCGGGATAAACATTGAAACCACTGTTAGCAGGCTAATCGTAATCACTGCCTGCAGACGCCCAAGCAACAGATAACTGCCAAGTACACGCATATCCTAACTCAATCAGTATCTGAAGAAAAATTCATCAGATACACGAATTGTCTACACTTGAAAGTTGTTAGTGCGAATCGCAATAAGGCAATAATGCCAAGAAACGTGCGCGCTTGATTGCAGTGACGAGCTGTCTCTGGTAACGCGCCTTGGTGCCAGAAATTCTGCTTGGAACAATCTTGCCTGTTTCGGTCAGATAATTTTTCAATGTATTCACATCCTTGTAATCAATTTCTTTGACACCATCAGCTGTGAATTTGCAAAAGCGTTTACGACGAAAATAACGTGACATTCTATCAATCCTCTGTTTTTTTAGTGGCTTCTTCGGAGACATTCTCAGCTACTGTCTTAGTTGGAATTTCTGTTATATCCTCTGACGAGGTTTCTATTACTTCGGCTTCAGCAGCTTCAGATCTAGTTTTTTCTACCACAACTCGGGCTCTTTCCTCTGCCTCAGATCTAAGCTTCACAGCAACCTCTTCCTTCATTCTTGCCAATAACGAAGCCTCTGTCACAGACTCATCACGCTTGATGATGATATTCCTGATGACGGCATCGTTAAATCTGAAAGCACTACTCAGCTCTTCTAGCGGCTCGGCATTGCACTCTATATTCATCAACACATAATGTGCCTTGTGAATCTTGTTAATTGGATAAGCTAGGAGACGACGCCCCCAGTCCTCGAGACGGTGGATAGCACCGCCGCTTGATTCAATCATGGTACGATACCGTTCAATCATGGCTGGCACCTGTTCGCTCTGATCCGGATGAACCATGAACACAACTTCATAGTGTCGCATTTTATAATCCTCTTGGTTTTTAGCAGCCCCCCCTGAACTATTAATATTGCTATTTCGGAGTAGAGCAAGAATTAAAGAACGCGCAATTCTAGTGGATTTAACAGGAATATTCAATAAACCAAGGGCAAACCTACTAATCTGTCATCGCTAGGATACCTTGAATAAAAATCAAAATATCGCCTAAGCCCCTGTTTTCACTCTGGGCACTGCCGCCAGGAGCCTTTGTGTATAGGGGTCTTGAGGGTTGGTCAGCACCTCATTGACGGCGCCCTGCTCGACAATCTTGCCCTGATACATGACGGCAACATAATGCGCCAGATATTCAACCACACTGATATTGTGTGTAATGAACAAATAGCCTAGGTTCATATTTTTTTGTAAATCTTTAAGTAATTCGAGGATTTGTGCCTGCACAGAGACATCCAGTGCACTTGTGGGTTCATCACAAACAATTAATTTTGGTTCAACTGCCAGAGCTCTGGCGATACATATTCTCTGCCGCTGCCCACCTGAAAACTCATGTGGATAGCGATTTTTATGAGCTGGTTCCAGTCCTACCTGTTCAAGCAACTCCTCAATATATTTCAGTCGCTGATGTTTCGAACCCCCTACCCCCTGCGCAACCATCCCTTCAGCGATCACATCGGCGATCATCATCCGTGGATTCATTGATGAATATGGGTCCTGAAATACAATTTGAATATCAGATCTTTTCTGCCTCATGGCCTTACCCTCTAACTGTGTCAGTTCTTGACCATCAAATGCCACACTACCATCAGAGGCATGTAGTAATTGCAAAATACCTTTACCAAAGGTGGTTTTTCCTGAACCAGACTCCCCAACCATGGCAAATGTCTGACCACTATATATATCAATAGATACACCATCTACTGCACGCACATAGCCAACCGTTTTTTTCAAAAGTCCTTTTTTAATCGGGAAATACACTTTCAGATCACGTACTTTTAATAAAGCATGATTGTCCTTACTTTCCAATGTTGTTTGCACGGACTCTACATCATCCCTCCTAGACCTGCTTGGTAGTGCGTCGAACAACTCCTTGGAATATGGATGGACTGGGTTTGCGTAAAAAGATTCTCTGGAATTCTGCTCAACGATCTTGCCGCAACGCATCACGGCGATATCATCTGCCATTTCGGATGCCACTGCCAAATCGTGCGTAATAAATAGCATGGCCATGCCAGTGTCGTTTTGTATCTGTCGCAAAAGATCCAGTACCTGAGTCTGTATGGTGACATCCAGAGCTGTTGTTGGCTCATCAGCAATTAACAGATCAGGTTCCCCCGCTAACGCAATGGCAATCATTATTCTTTGCTTCATGCCGCCAGAGAACTGATGCGGGTATTCACCAATCCGTCTTTCAATTTCGGGAATACCTACAGATTCGAGTAACTCAATCGATCGTCGGCGCTGTTCAACACCTCGCATATTCTTATGTCGTTGTAATGTCTCGCCGATCTGTTGGCCTGCTGTGAGCACAGGATTAAGTGATGTTTGAGGCTCCTGAAATATCATAGCAATTCGGCTACCACGAATATCACGCATTGCGAATTCTGGTAATGCCAGCAAATCTTTACCATCAAGGAGAATATTTCCTTGATTGATTCGTGCCGCAGCGGGCAATAATCGCATGATTGACATGGCAGTGATTGACTTACCGCTGCCTGACTCTCCGAGTAATGCAAATGTCCCCCCTCGATTGATTGAAAAGCTGATATCATCAACGACACATTCTGCGTTGTCTTTCTCGCCAAAGGAAGTTTGTAAATTGATTACATCAAGTAGTGGCGAAGACATAAATTTATATTACATCTCATCGCTATCGAGTTTGGAAGGAATTACACATGGTTTTCTATTTTCATCTAAAACAACGAAAGTTAGCTCAGCTTCAGTCACCTTAACGGTCTCTACATTGCCTAGATTTCTTTGCACGTAGACTTCAACTCTTACTGTGATTGATGTTTGGCCAACTTTGATAAATTCGGAATAACAACTGATTAAATCACCAACAAAAACTGCATGATAAAATTTAAATGAATTGACTGCAACAGTCACTACTCTGCCTCTAGCGCGGGGCAACGCACAACCTCAATGCCCATCTCCTGCCATATTGATTCTTCCCTAGAGAGATGTCTTGCGATCAAAATAACGGTAGACAATAGCCTCAGGAGATGATTTTGACTCTCTCTCGGAATAAGCTAAGGATTGTGACAGCGATATCCGCCGAAATTGCTGCGGCATGAATATTTACTTCGACTGATGGATCTGATGTATAAACGATTTCCCCGACTTCATGTTTTTCGGACATACAATCAATCCCTTTACTGATAATTCAGAACCATCTATTTGGAATTTTCCAGCCCGCATCCACAGCAAATTGGCTTCCGTATTCACCTTCAAGCTCCTTCAATCGATCAACGACTACCTGTCCGGCCTCTTTGTTCCATGCAATACATTGGCTCACCCAAAAATGGCGCAAAGCCAGTGCCAAAAATCATGCCGATGCCAACCATATCTTTATCTTCAATCACGCCTTACTCTTAAGCAGGCAACAGACTCATCCAAACATTTTTAATATAAAGCCTATCCACAATATCTTCTGATAGCTCACTTGAGCTATCAGGTGCGGTTTTAGGTTTCGCCTGTTTGTCTTTTTGACATTGATAAAATCCCTGTCCATTTTTCACACCTAATTTCTCCCGCTTCAACTTTTTTACGTAATGCGTCAGGAATATCTAAACTCAAGGCTGCACCTAAAATCTCAGCAACAGATAAACACATAGCACCTGTTCTGTATCTTATTGTTGGACTGTTAACGGTTATGCGATAGCCCAGTGTATGATTGTGGTTTGCTTAGTTTAATCTCTTATTATTGTTTATTCTGGTTATTGTTTTTATCTGCGAACCAACCTTGGGCAGTTTTTTTCAGGATATTTTTTAGGACATGGATGAATAATCTTTAAGGTCTTTAGAATGGTCTTATTTTGCCTGTTTCGGCAAAATTAGTGCGGATTATGCAAGGGTCTCTTTATGAGGGATTGCACAGAAATAAGATCTCTAGAGAAAGGGAAGTTCCTCTGGAGCTCTCTAAAAATAAGTGCGAATTTCTCTATGAATCCCGGATCCTCGGGTCGAAGGCATCGCGAACCACATCGGAAAATAAATTGGCAGCCAGTACTAGGATAAACATAAATACAAAGGCAGCGAGCAATGACCACCAAACAATAGGCTCGCGCGCCATTTCCAGACGTGCACTATTAATCATATTACCCCAGCTATGCATGCTCGGATCAACACCGATGTTGATGTAAGACAACACCGCTTCTGCCAATACCAGGCCACTAAAATCCAGCACGATTGAGATCATCACAATATGCATCACATTCGGCAATAGGTGCCGAAATATAATGGTGAAATGACTCACACCAAAGGCTTGAGCAGCTTGCACATAGTCGACCTCTCTCAACTTCATAGCCTCACCTCTTAGCATGCGACAAAGTCCTGTCCAGCTAGTGATCCCCAAAATAATACAAAGAAACAATAAACGCATATCTGCACGTTGCTCGATACTAACAAAATCATCGGCATGGTTCGCCATATAGACCTGCAGCATCAGGATAGCTGCAGCGATCAGCAAAACGCCAGGAATAGAACTAAGCGTCGTGTAAAAATACTGAATGACATCATCTATCCAGCCACGAAAATAACCCGCTATTAGTCCCATTAATACTGCAAAAGGTAACATCACTAAAGTAGTCAAGGTGCCTATAACCAAACCGGTTCTGATACTCTTCAGTGCCTGATAAAAAACATCCTGACCAACCTTATCTGTGCCAAGAATATGATAATGATTTGAGAGGTAGAATAGTACGGTTAAATAAACAATCACTATTCCTAATGTGAGATGAATGATATTCCAAGGGATCTCACCTTCATTTTTAAGTGTGCTGTAAAAAACTTTCTTAAGTGGCAAGTTGCTTCGCCACTTAATGATGAAAATAATCGCACTTGAAAACAAACACCAAATTATCAAACCAAGTATAAATCCTGTAAGTGATTTTAAACTAATGTCGCTTGCTTTCTGCTGCACTGGATCAGTCAGATGCGCCCCGCCATACTGCAAGCGAGGAAATTCTCGTATCGTGCTTCCATCAGGCAATTCAACAGTTACTTTAGAATAGGCTTCTGCTGCAAATGGTGCAGAGTAAGTTTTTTCGTCCTGTGTTCGTAAATTTTTGATCACAATATCCAGTAAACTTAAGATTTCTGTTGAATATTGTGTCTCTTCCGCTGTGACCATATTTGTATCATTTATTTTCTCCAAGCTTGGATGAAAATGAATTGAATCTATAAACCCAACGAAAAGATAAAAGAACAATATCACCGCTGAGGCCATTGCTATAGGATTAGCTGCAACTGTCCTCCATGGTGCCCTGAGATGCTCTTGTCCCCGCACATAAAAGACGAAAACAAATACCATCGCAAGCAATAAAAAGATTAATCCATCGGTAACGAATAGTACTGGCATCATTTATTGCAACCTGACGCGAGGATCAACCAGCGTGTATGAAATATCTGTCATTATTAGTCCAATGATATAGAGCACTGAACCTAAAAAGACCATGGAACGGACGATGGCAAAATCTTGTCTATTGATGGCATCGATGGTGTAACTACCCAGGCCTGGAATAGAGAAAAATGATTCAGTAATCAATGAGCCCATAAACAACAATGGCAAGATAACAACTACACCGGTAAGGATTGGAATTAAGCCATTCCTTAGTACATGGCGATAAAATACCGTACGTTCGGACAAACCTTTTGCCCTCGCAGTACGCACATAATCTTTACCTACTTCCTCAAGAAATATTGTACGATACCAGCGTGTGCTCGAACCAAGACCACCAATAAGACCGAGTAAGATTGGCAGAACAACAAACTTGATTGAATTCAACCCCGTGTCATAACCTGAGATTGGTGCCAGATGCAATAGTTTCCCGACAACGACTTGTCCCCAAATAATATAAAACAAACTGGAGATGGACATCATCATCACACAGAACACGACGCCCCAAATATCAAGATAACTCCCTCGAAAAAAAGATAGCATAAGACCAAAGGTGATATAGGCAAACAGCCCAAGGAAAAGACCTGGCAATGAAATCAACAGACTTGGCCACATGCGTTGACTAATATCATAATTAATATCCCGACCACTATCAGAACGCCCGAAATCAAATAAAAATAAACGTACTGAATTTTGATAAAAAATTGTCTCGGTGATTTTCTTTCTTCCATCTGCTTCCGAATTCCAGAGTACGGGCTTATCGTAGCCGCGTTCATACTTCCATTTTTCTACGGCCTGTACAGTTACGCGCTTCTGACCAAGATGCATGCGTGCCATATCATCTGGCGTATTCACAACGAAAAACAGAAAAAAGGTAATGACATTCACACCAATTAAAATAGGAATAGCGTAAAAAAATCTACGAATAATATAGGCCGTCATAATGCTGCAGATCTTTCTCTGCGTTTATGATATCGAATCGCTGAAATGAGACTCAAAACAAGAAGAACCATAATCAAAATGACAGGCCACCAAACAGGGGAATTCCATTGCTTACGTTGCGTTTTTCGTTTAACCGAGTCAATACGTTTGTATTTCAATTTGTTATTCGCCATCAAATTTGGCTTGGCATTTTTATACCAATCATGATGTAAGGAAAAAGCCACAGGGTGAAAACCCCATAACCAAGGTGAATCTCTTCGAGTAATATCAACCATCTGATCAATAATCAACTGGCGTGCTTCGCCGTTATGACTATTTTTCATTTGGTCAAACAACTGATCAAATTTCTCATTCTTGTAATTGGAGGCATTCTCACCATTAATCCCAAATTTCGCGTTTGGCCCATAAAGCAAAAACATGAAGTTTTCCGGGTCTGGATAATCGGCATTCCAGCCCCACCGATATATCTGTGCTGTCCCTTTCAGCATTTTCCCTTGAAAACGATTGTAATCTGTGGCGCGGACCACAAGTGAAATACCCAGCTTATCGAATTGCTTACGTAGCCAGTCAAAATTTGCCTTACTGCCCGGACCTGCGGCGGGAGAATCCAGATAAAGCACCAAGGCCTTGCCTGTTTTTATATCTCGTCCTTCGGGATATCCGGCTTCGATCATCAGCGTCTTTGCATCATCAATAGATTTACGTATAGCCTTGCCATTGACCCAGTCATAAACATATGGATTGATATCTGCTTCACCTGATTTATTGCCAAAGATACCCGGCGGTATCGGTCCCTGTGCAGGAACTCCCCTGCCATTAACAAAAATGCTTATAAATTCCTCGAAATCTACTGCTATAGCGATGGCTTGTCTTAATTTCATTGCACGCTCGCTTTTGCCGCCGACGACATCATCACGCATGTTAAATCCGATATAGTGGGTCGAAGTTGTTACTTCAGTGCGTAACTGAATTCCTTTATCTTGCATCTCTTCTGTTAAAGTTGCTTCACCTTGCGTATTAAATTGTATAGCCTGATCAAAGCTATCAGAGACAATCCCAGAAGTATCATAATATCCCTGTAAAAATTTATTCCACGAAGGGATAGATTCCTTTTCTAGGCTGAAAATTGCTTTATCGACGAATGGCATGGCCTTACCAGCATCCTCTAACAGACCCAGTGCCGCATCACCTTCTTCACCTTCCTGCGGAAAGGCTTCACCATGAAAGTTTGGATTTTTTTCGAGCACCATACGGAGATTCGGATTATTCTCACTTAGCATAAAGGGACCGGTACCGATGGGATACCAATCAAGACTAATATTCCGATCAGACATGCCTGCCTGCGAATAAAAAATATCTGCCTCCCATGGCATGGGAGAGAAAAATGACATTGATAACCAATATAAAAACTGAGGATATTTTTCTTTCAGAATTATTTCAAAAGTTGTGTCATCAATGACACGTGCGCCATCGAAATCATATTGCCGTAAGTCAATATTAAATGGTTCATCAGTCTGAGATTTTTTATATTCCTCTGTGAGTTGCTTACTCAGTTCAGGCAAACCCAAGATATATTGACTCATCAATCCGGCAATAGGCGAATGTATTTTTGGATGTGCCATGCGTTTGATTTGGTGCACATAATCTGCTGCAGTTAATTCTCTGGTGCCTGTTTCCTTAAAATCAGACAATTTATGGATACCTCTTAAATCATTTTCTTCAAGTTCGTGGTAAATATATTTACCCGTTCTATCCGCAGCCAGCGCTGGATGCGGTTGATACAACACGCCAGATTGAATTGTAATTCGGTAGATAACCCGAGATATTTTTTCAGCGGGTGCATTTTCATCAAGAATATTTCCTTCATTATCCTGATAGATAACTGCTGGCATTTCTGTTGCCGTTAAAGGGATAATCTGATAAGGACGTTTTAGAAAATGATATTGCAAGGGCGGCTCATAGATCTGCCCAAGAAACACATACTCAACTGCACTATATGACCGCGCAGGATCAAGATGTTTTGGTCTTTCCGAAAATGTGTCGTAATAAATATTCTTGTCACTTTCGGCGACTGGATATGGATTGTTCAAAGATGAATCCGAACAGGCTGAAATCAAGCCGAACGCGAATAATAAAAACATTTGATAAATAGTATGCATTATAATCTAATTTCATACCTTGGGTTTGAATTCAAATCTTGGGAGAGCATGATCTACTATAATGATCCTGATTATAGTATTATTTATACTGCGTGGCACTATGTACCAACTATATCTATATACCAATTTCTGTAACGTTTGAGAGCCTGTGAAGAATCGGGTTCTGTTAGAGATACCAAAGAATTTCAAATAGAGGATTTCAATTGTGGGTTTTTTAAAAGGTAAGCGCGCTTTAATTGTAGGTGTAGCCAGCAACCGTTCAATCGCCTGGGGGATTGCCAAGGCAATGCATCGTGAAGGTGCTGAATTGGCATTCACTTATCAAAATGACAAATTGAAGGGCCGCGTTGAAAAGTTTGCGGCTGAGCTGGATTCTGAAATTGCCTTGCCCTGCGATGTCGCCAGCGATGAAGAAATTGATAAAGTCTGTGAAAACCTTGGAAAACACTGGGATAGCATGGACATATTGATACATTCCGCAGCTTTCGCGCCAAGAGAACAGCTTGAAGGCGCTTATATGGATAGTATCACCCGTGAAGGCTTCTTGATGGCTCACGACATCAGTTCATATAGTTTTGTAGCATTAGGGAAAGGCGTCAGACCCATGATGGCTGGAAGAAATGGTGCTATGCTGACCTTAAGCTATATCGGTGCTGTACGCTCCATGCCTAACTACAATATCATGGGAGTTGCCAAGGCTAGTCTTGAAGCCAATGTTCGTTACATGGCCTCCAGCCTTGGTCCTGAAAATATTCGTGTCAATGCTGTCTCGGCAGGTCCAATTAAAACATTGGCCGCATCAGGGATTAGTGGGCTAAAAGATTTTCTACATCATGTCGAAGGAACTTCACCATTACGACGAAATGTTACCATTGACGAAGTCGGTAATGCCGCTGCATTTCTGTGTTCAGACCTAGCCTCAGCAATCACTGGCGAAATCACCTATGTGGATTGCGGATATAACTCTATTGGCATGGCTAACTAATCTTGGGAAATATATCTTCAAGGTTATAAATCTCTTACTCTGGACAATCTTGGTAAAGCCATGTTGTCCATTGAGTGGCTTGTCACCCTGTTTCTCAATACCTTAAAGATGACAATTATTCCATATTGAACTGTACAAATTACTATATAGGTGCCTTTATTAATTACCGTGGACAAGACCATAATGTATACACATAGGATGAGGATCTGAGCACGGCACCGCGGAAAAATACTATTAAGATAAAGAGCGCCTTAAAGGTTATTCGAATTAATACTGGTACTAGCCTTATCCATTAAAGCATCAACTAAAGAAGACCATTCATCATTGGTCTTCGATTGCAGTAACATTTCTTTGGTTTCATCAATATCATCATCCAACAATGTATCTGGATATCCAACTCCCGAAACAGCAACTACGGCATAATCTTCTCTACCAATTTCTGTCCCCACAGAGGTGAAACCATTGTCTGCTGGTTTCCCTAATTTGAATGCTGTACGTAATACTTTTCGATTCACTGAGACAACATCACGAGTCACAGCATCGGCCTGCTTCCACTCAAAACCAAGGTTTTCTGCCGCCTGAGAAAGATCTGCAACCTGCTTAAGTTGTTCAAGAATTTCCTGGCCTTTTTCCTGCTGTAATTTACTCGCTTGCTCAATTTTAAGTATTTGTGTGATTTGTTCCTTCACGGCTTCAAGCGGTTTCTTCTCGGCAGGAGAATATTCTAATACCTGTAAAACAACAAGATGATTATTATTTAATTCAACTGCTTCACTATTTTGACCGGATTTTATTGCTTCTTCGTTGAAACTCGCAGCAAGTACTTTTGGGTCAGCCAATATCCCACTTGCATTATCACGATTAAAAAAATCACTTCCTTGAATCTCAACGCCAATTTCCTCAGCAGCAACGTCCAGTGAATCAGAGTGCTCATAAGCCAACGTGACCAATTTATCAGCCAGATCAAAATATTTGTATTCTGCCTCTGATTTTTTATAATCTTTTTCAACAAGCTCTTTAGAATTTTCGTAAGTACTATTAACACCATCTTTAATACCTTCAACCCTAAAGATATGTAGCCCTATATCAGTTCTTTCGACTTTACTAAGCTCATTTTCTTCCGTAGAAAAGACAATGTCATCAAGTTCTTTAGGCAAAACATCTCTGGCAATATAGCCATGCTCACTGACTAACATTTCCGGTTTTGCTTCATCATCGTGCTTCTCCGCGACATCAGCAAATGAGACCCCTGAGGCAATCAATGCTCTCATTTTTTCCATTTTACTGTTTGCGAGCTTCACTTCTTCATCTTCAGCCTCAGGTGAAAGTTTAATATCGATAATATTGACCTTTCGTTCCTCTTTGGCATCGTATTTATCTTCATTATTCTCATAATAAGTACGTAAATCTTCCTCAGTAGTTTCTATCCCTTCGGCCAGTTTCTCTACTGATAATTCCAGATAAGCAATCTTGACCTGCTCTGGATCTAATAAGCCCTGACTGGTCTTGCTGTAATATTCCTCAATTGCATCATCATTAATTTCGATTGAATCTTTAAGCTCATCTGCAGGTAAAATTACATAGGAAAGATCTCTAGTTTGTTTATTGATTCTGGTTAGCCAGACGGCTTCTTTTTCCGAGACGAATGCACTATTTTTCACTGCATCCTGCAATTGATTTGCCATCATCTCCAGACGTAATTGATGTTCGAAAACAATTGGCGTCATACCCAATTGCATAACACTTATTTCATATTTAGCCCTATCAAATCCATTTTCACCACCAAATGCTTCAATATCTCTGACTGTCTTTCTAATGGTTGAATCACTTATCTGCAAACCGCTATCTTTTGCCGCTTGATTAATAACTTCATCATTAATTAATTTATCCAAAGTCTGTTTTTTCAATGAGTCTTCTTCATCAGACGCAAGCGACCTTCCCGTATATTTTTTCATTTGCTCACGGAAATTATTGTAGGCTTGCTGAAATTGCCTCAGCTTAATATCTTCACCATTAACTGATGCAACGATTGGCTCCGACCCTTGACCGGAGAAATTAATTCCCCACACAGCAAAAGTGATTATTATCAATCCTAGAATGGCTCCTGCAACCCAACCAGTAGTCCAATTTCGAATTTTTTGCATCAACATAATTCGGTTTTACCTAGCATATTTCAACTTACTTACCCTAGCTTATCAAAACCAAAAACGGGCGTGCCCTTCAGCGGGAACACCCGCAAACTATTGGCGGAGTGGACGGGACTCGAACCCGCGACCACCGGCGTGACAGGCCGGTATTCTAACCAGCTGAACTACCACTCCAGCTGTTATTGGTGGGTGCTGAGAGGCTCGAACTCCCGACATTCGCCGTGTAAAGGCGACGCTCTACCAACTGAGCTAAGCACCCAAGTACGCCTCTCTGGAAGGCGTATTAGTTTATTGCATCCTTGAGTGCCTTGCCAGGCTTAAATCCTGGCACTTTTGAAGCCTTGATTTGAATCTCTTCGCCTGTTCTTGGGTTACGTCCCATTCTCGCTGCACGATTGCGCACAGAAAATGTTCCGAAACCAACCAAGGTAATGGTATCGCCTTTTTTTAATGCTTTCGTAATCGACTCAATAGCAGCATCAAGCGCACGCCCTGCTGACACCTTTGACAAATCAGCTGAGTCGGCGATATATTCAATTAATTCAGCTTTGTTCATTTTGTATTCCCCTTCAAAGGATTAAAAAAAGCCCCCAGCAATTCTGCGGTGGCCAGTAAAATCAAGTGTTCTGTAAAATTTGGTAATATCTTTTTACAGCGTGGCTTTTATACCAAGCGACTAAATATCAGTCAAGCGAATCGGCCTAAAAACGGCAACTTTATTTATTTTTTTTGATTTAGTGTGGCCTTATAATATCCTTGCCCGATTCTGAAATTACCTCATCAGACTTAACTAATCCTGTTACTTTATCATTTTCAGAGAGCACCTTAGGCATGCTTGTTAATGCAAGCTCGAACACTTCGTCTATCCATCTGACAGGCCGAATATCTAAATTCTCTTTTATGTTGTCAGGGATATCTACAAGGTCTCTTTCATTCTCTTTCGGGATAAGAACTATCTCAATTCCGCCACGTAATGCTGCCAACAATTTTTCTTTGAGTCCACCAATAGGCAATATCTCACCACGTAAAGTTATCTCACCCGTCATGGCGACATTGGCCCTTACCGGGGTATCTGTAATTGCGGAAACTATCGACACACACATTGCACCACCAGCACTTGGCCCATCTTTTGGTGTTGCGCCTTCAGGAACATGGATGTGGAAATCATGCTCCTTATAGACATCAGGAGTAATCCCCAACATTTCACTACGACTCCTGACCACTGTCATTGCTGCCTCTATCGACTCCTGCATGACATCACCCAATTGTCCAGTTCTCGTGGCTTTTCCTTTGCCCGGGACAATGGCTGTTTCTATGGTAAGCAGATCTCCGCCCACCTCCGTCCATGCCAATCCGGTGACTTGTCCAACCCTGTCTGCTTCTTCAGCACGTCCAAATCTATAACGCTGAACCCCGATTAAATCTTCCAGACTTTCAGGGGCAACATCAATACATTCTGTTGCAGGATCATCTAATATTTTCTTGACCACCTTACGACAAATATTAGCGATTTCCCTGTCAAGGCTTCGCACACCAGCTTCACGTGAATAATAACGGATGATATCTCGAATGGTGGCTTCTTCTATCTTGATTTCTCCGGTTTTAAGTCCATTTTTTTCTAATTGTTTGGGGACTAGATACCTAGTTGCAATACTAACTTTTTCATCTTCGGTGTAGCCAGAGATACGAATAATTTCCATCCTATCAAGCAGCGCCCCCGGAATATCAAGGCTATTTGCTGTCGTCACAAACATAACATCTGAAAGATCATAGTCGACCTCAAGATAATTATCGGCAAAGGTATGATTCTGCTCAGGGTCCAGCACTTCTAACAATGCAGATGCGGGATCACCGCGAAAGTCCATTGCCATTTTATCAATTTCGTCGAATAAAAAGAGTGGATTCTTCTTTTCAACCTTGGCCATACTCTGAATAATTTTTCCTGGCATAGAACCTATATAGGTTCGTCTGTGGCCACGAATTTCAGCTTCATCGCGCACGCCGCCCAATGACATACGGCAAAATTTTCTGTTAGTTGCACGAGCGATTGATCTTCCAAGAGAAGTTTTACCAACACCAGGAGGACCTACCAGACACAAAATCGGACCTTTCATCTTGCGTACTCGATTTTGTACTGCCAAATATTCCAGGATTCTCTCTTTAACTTTTTCCAGACCGTAATGGTCTTCATCCAGAATCTCTTTAGCTTTAGTTAGGTCACGACTGATCCTGCTGCGACTCTTCCAGGGAACGCTTACTAACCAATCGATATAATTCCTGACGACAGTCGCCTCTGCGGACATCGGCGACATCATCTTCAATTTATTCAGCTCAGCAGAGGCTTTCCCTTTTACCTCTTTGGGCATCCCCAGAGTTTCAATTTTTTTAGCTAGATCCTCGATCTCATTAGGAGCATCCTCCATCTCTCCCAACTCTTTCTGGATCGCCTTCATTTGTTCATTCAGATAATACTCACGCTGACTCTTTTCCATCTGAGATTTAACATGCCCACGGATACGTTTTTCAACGTGCATCAGATCAATTTCTGATTCCATCAGATCGAGAATAAATTTCAGTCTTTCCTCAATACTGAGCGTCTCCAGAATAGTCTGTTTTTCTTCCATTTTGATCGACATATGTGCCGCCATAATATCAGCCAATCGACTCATATCATCAACACCTGAAAGCGAGGTAATTACCTCTGGAGGAATTTTATTATTTAGCTTCACGTACCGCTCAAATTGATTCACAACAGATCGACTTAAGGCTTCAAGCTCCCGCACACTCCCACTGGTTGATTCAAGTTTTGAAGCGGTAATCGAAAAACCACCGTCTGCCTCAACAAAGGCATCAATACTGGCGCGGTCAGAACCTTCAACTAATACCTTTATTGTGCCATCAGGAAGTTTTAATAATTGCAGAATATTGGCGATCGTACCTACAGAACAGATCTCATCTATGGAAGGATCCTCGTCAGCCGCGCTTTTCTGCGCAACAAGCAATATTTTCTTGTCGCCTTCCATTGCTTCATCCAATGCCTTGACAGATTTCTCTCTGCCAACAAACAAAGGAATCACCATATGTGGATAAACTACAACATCTCTTAATGGCAAGGCTGGGTAAGTATTATTTTCTTCTGTGCTCATTATAAGTCTGGTATTGATCCCGGATTGAATTTATTTAACTTGTGTCATCTTAAGGACTATATGCGGACACATACACTAGTTTCAAGTGCGCATCGTATGATAGTAATCTGAATGAATTATTCTGCTACAGCTGAAGCTAATCCATCCATCTCTGGGCCGTCATAAATCATCAACGGTTTGGACTCACCATTAATCACCGCTTCATCAATCACCACTTTTGAAATGGCTTCCATTGAAGGTAAGTCATACATAGTATCAAGCAGAACATTCTCCATAATTGAACGTAGACCACGTGCGCCTGTTTTTCTTTCCATGGCTTTTTTGGCGACTGCGCGGAGCGCATCTCCACGAAACTCAATTTCGCAACCTTCCATCTCAAATATTTTTGCATATTGCTTGGTAATTGCGTGTTTTGGTTCCACCAGAATTTGAACCAGTTGTTCTTCATTTAATTCATCCAGCGTTGCTGCAACAGGCAATCGTCCGACAAACTCTACAATCAGGCCATATTGAATTAAATCTTCCGGCTCAACACTCTGCAATAATTCACTGACACTTTTCTTGTTATCCTTACTCTTAACCTCTGCAGAGAAACCAATGCCGCCCTTTTCGGAACGTTTGCGGATAATTTTATCAAGCCCGGCAAATGCGCCGCCACAGATGAACAGGATATTCGCGGTATTTACCTGCAAAAATTCTTGTTGCGGATGCTTGCGCCCACCTTGAGGGGGAACAGAAGCAATAGTCCCTTCTATGAGTTTCAATAATGCCTGTTGAACGCCTTCACCAGAGACATCACGAGTAATTGATGGATTATCAGATTTGCGTGAAATCTTGTCTATTTCATCGATATAAACAATACCACTCTGAGCTTTTTCAACATCATAATCACATTTCTGCAATAACTTCTGAATGATATTTTCAACATCTTCACCGACATATCCTGCTTCGGTCAGTGTTGTAGCATCGGCAATGGTGAAAGGAACATTAAGCAATCGAGCCAAGGTTTCAGCTAACAAGGTTTTACCACTCCCTGTTGGCCCAATCAGTAAGACATTACTTTTGGCAAGCTCGACATCAGACTTCCTGATAGCTTCTTGTTCCAGCCTTTTGTAGTGATTATAAACCGCAACTGAAAGGATTTTTTTGGCCTGTTCCTGACCAATCACATATTCGTCGAGAATGGCATTGATATCATGAGGCGTAGGTAATGAACTACCGCCGCCAGCAACTTGTTTTTCCTGAATCTCTTCACGGATGATGTCATTACAAAGCTCTACACATTCATCGCAGATAAAAACAGATAGGCCAGCAATGAGTTTACGCACCTCGTACTGACTTTTACCACAAAATGAGCAATATAAGAGACGATCATTATCGCTACTACTACCCTGTTTGTCGTCACTCATAAAAAACACCTCATCTCAGTCAATCACAATCTCTCTTTAACCATAGAACCCTAAAAACACCAGAAACATTAACTCCCTGAGAACATTCTACACAATATCTTTATGCAAACTCTTCCTCAACAAGTACTTTTCTCTCAGATAATACCTCATCAATTAAGCCATAGTCTCTGGCCTCTTCGGAACTTTTAAAATTATCTCGTTCGGTATCTTGGCTAATTATTTCTAATGACTGTCCTGTATGTTTAGCAAGAATCGTATTAAGTAGCTCTCTCGCTTTCAAAATTTCACGCGCATGAATATCAATATCTGATGCCTGGCCCTGAAAACCACCTAATGGCTGGTGAATCATCACCCGTGAATGCGGCAAACAGTAACGCTTACCCTTAGCACCACCTGCCAATAGCAACGCACCCATACTGGCAGCCTGACCTACGCACATGGTGCTGATGTCAGGTTTAACAAACTGCATGGTGTCGTAAATGCCCAAACCAGCGGAAACGGAACCACCTGGAGAATTAACGTAAAGATGAATATCCTTGTCAGGATTCTCTGATTCCAGAAACAAAAATTGGGCGATAATCAAATTCGCGACATTATCTTCAACAGGCCCGACCAGAAAAATGACCCTTTCTTTTAAAAGACGGGAATAAATATCATAAGATCGCTCGCCTCTTGGGGTCTGCTCGACCACCATAGGGATAAGATTAAGAGACTTTACCTCTTTGTTTTTCATGACAATTATATCTTTTCTTCTGTTATTGAGAAAACTTAAGCCGTTTCAGTTTCAGTCTGCCTTTTATTAATTAATGCGTCAAACGCCAATTCTGTTTCATTTACTTGGGCTTTCTGCATGATCCAGTTAACCACCTCTTCTTCAAGAACCAAGGCTTCAATATCAGACAATCGATCTTTATCTGAGTAATACCAATTAATCACTTCAGAAGTATCTTCATAACCCACCGCTGCTTTTTCAATCATGGCACGAACTTTTGCAGGATCTACCTTGATTTCATTCAATTTGATGATATTGGCAACTAATAGCTGCAAGGTCACTCTTTTTTTAGCCTGCTCGTTAAACATAGAAACATCGCCCGTAGGGATATCGCTTTCACTCAAACCCTGCTGCTGTAGTGTTGTCCGATATTGCGTCTGTAACTGCGTCACCTCACTGGCAACCAGTGTTGCGGGCAAATCCATCTTATTCGCCTGATAAAGCCTATCCATCACAGACTCCTTAACTTTGGTTAGGGTTACCTGTTCAGACTCACGCTCCATATTTTTACGCACTTCTACCCTGAATTCCTCCAAGCCGCCATCCTTCACACCTAAAGTAGCAAATAACTCACTATCCAGCTCCGGCAAGATAAGTTCATTCACAACTTTCACATCCACTTCAAATTCAGTATCTTTACCTGCAAGTTCCCTGTTTCCATATTTTTCCGGAAATTTTAGTTTTAGAACTCTTTTATCCCCTGCCCTAGCACCAATCAAACCATCCTCAAAACCTTCAATAAATTTTTTCGTACCTAATTCAAGATTGAAGTCTTTTGCAGTCCCGCCTTCAAATTCCTCGCCATTAATACGACCGATAAAATCAATCACCAAGGAGTCATCTTCAACGGCTTCTCGTTCTACGACTTCAGGTTTACGATGTTGCTTACGCATGATTTCAATCATTTTATCGACATCATCATCCGACACATTGCATATAGGTTTGTCTATCTTTAACTTTTCTATCGGGGAAATAGAGATTTCAGGCAAAACTTCAATTTTTGCGGTGAAAACAAGTCCTTCAGTCTGCTCTACATCGAAGTCTTCCAGCTCAGGTCTGGTTGCAGGCTGTAGCTTTTCCTGTGCAATTGCTTCATACAAACTATTTTGCATAACTTCACCGATCACTTCCTGCCGAATCTTCGGCCCATATTGTTTTTGTATGATCTTCAAGGGCGCCCTGCCTTGACGAAAACCTTTGATTCGAGTTGTCTTTGTCATCGATTGCAATCTATTCTGCACTTCGGCGGCAATCTTTTCTTCCGGCACTTCTACTTTTAATCGCTTTTCCAAAGGCCCGGTAGATTCAACTGATACTTGCATTCCTAATTCCTCTAAACTCCTCAGGCTTAAATTATCTTATCTGAGAAGATTTAAGTCTGGTTGACGTAATTGTGTTACTAAACATAATGGTGCGAAAGGAGAGACTCGAACTCTCACATCTTTCGATACTGGTACCTAAAACCAGCGCGTCTACCAATTCCGCCACTCTCGCATTGGGCTATTGAAACATCATCTCCTTCAATTGATGGTAGAGGATTAAGCGCGGCTATTATAAAGCTCGAATCAGGCTTTGTAACCCCTGCATAACATATTGCATTAGAAAGAATTCTGATGGGATACTCGGACTGGATAGGGCAATTAACTAGCTTAATCCTAAATATCAAAGGAAAATCTTGAGACAGAACCTTGCCTGGAGACAAAGCAAAAAGACTGTAGGGGTCTTGAATAGCGAAGTTTTAAACAGAATTATTGAATCAAGTGGCACTTTTGACCGAGCGACTTACACATCTTCCGGCACTTTCGTTGTCCTGTTCTGGGGTTGATAATGCAGTCTCTACCCCATTCATCACAAATAGTGACACACTTCTTCTCTTTTCCCTGACCCTCATTTGCGCCAGGAATAACTAAATCACTAGGAATAACTAAATCACTAGGAATAACTAAATCACCAGACTGAAACTGAGCATCAGCATTTGATTCCTGCTCATTCTCGGCGAACGCCTGCGCGGCACAAATCGTGACGAGACAAAATACCGAAGATGTAAGTAAAGTTTTCATTATATTCTCAATAAATAAATAAGTGTTTCAAATTAGACGGCTGTCCACTTAAATTGTTCCACTAGCTGCACGCCTTATATATGGTTTTCTAGGAGAATACCAGAAACACGATTAACTATGTTGCCTAGAAGTTTCCTGTCACGTAGCATAGCCGCCGATAATCTTGATAATAATCGAATACGCATTGCACTTGTCGCTGAAATAGACCAGTGCATCGGGACAGCCAAAAGAATTTGTGAGTATTTGAGAAAAATTTAACATCAGAAAATATTTCAAAGTCAGGAAAATTAAAATATGAATAAGCTTGAGAACATCGTTAACGAACATTTTGAAAACCGTTCAGACATCACGCCAACATCCGCCAGTCAGGAGTTAAAAGATGCCATTGAAGAGGTCATCGTTGGACTGGATAGCGGCGCCATGCGTATTGCTGAAAAAAAAGATGGCGAATGGAGTGTCAATCAATGGTTAAAAAAAGCGGTACTACTTTCCTTTCTGCTTAAAGAAAATAAAGTTATCAACGGTGGGTTTACAAATTACTACGATAAAGTCCTATCAAAATTCAATGGTATGAATAAAAGTGATTTTGAAAAAATTGGCGCACGTATTGTTCCTTCTGCAAACGCCCGTCGTGGCAGTTATATCGCACCAGGCGTGGTCATGATGCCAAGCTATGTCAATATCGGAGCCTATGTGGATACAGGTAGCATGGTAGATACATGGGCCACTGTCGGTTCCTGCGCTCAAATTGGCAAGAATGTACATCTCTCTGGCGGTGTAGGTATTGGTGGCGTGCTCGAACCATTACAGGCCAACCCAACCATCATCGGTGATAACTGTTTTATCGGTGCACGTTCAGAGGTGGTAGAAGGCGTAATTGTTGATGATGGTGCCGTTATTTCCATGGGCGTATACATCGGACAAAGTACCCGTATTTTCAATCGTGAAACGAGGAAAATAACTTACGGTTACATACCCCCTGGTTCTGTTGTTGTATCAGGAAACCTACCCTCAAAAGATGGCACTTATAGTCTCTATTGTGCAGTCATCGTCAAGCAGGTTGATGAGAAAACGCGCAGCAAGGTCGGTATCAACGAATTATTGCGTGACATTTAGCCTCAGTATCAAATCGCTTCGATTCCAGATTTATAAGCATTGTTCTTTACGGCATCAAAAATTGCGATATCGTAAAGTAAAGCTTGACGCTGGTTGGGAAACCAGAGAATTGAACATACATTCCGTAATTTTAGAATAGATATTCTAACTGAAAATATGTTTGAGGATTTTCTTAAGTCTGTTGATTGGGAAGCACTACTTAAGCAAGCACGAAAACCGCCTGAAAACGGAAAATTAATATAAGCAAACAAACAGTACTGGAACTTCAATGAGCGAAAATCCGACACTGATCAAACGTCTAGTACTTGCTCATGGAGAAAATATTTAACCCTGATTAATTACCTGCTAATTACTACTACCCATTCTAACTTCATTCGCCAGGTTTTCGGCAATAGCATTCACCTGAGTTTCTACCTCTCCTTCAACCATCACTCGAACCAAAGGTTCAGTACCGGATGACCTTAACAAGATTCGCCCTTTATCTCCCAACTCGGATTCAGCAGTTCTCATGGCATCTTGTAAGTTTTTCATCTTTGATAAATCAATATTTTCTTCAACCTTCACATTGATCATAGTCTGCGGATATTTTTCCATACCAGACTTAAGGTCGGCTAATGATTTTCCTGAATCAACCATAATATCCAGCACTTGTAATGCTGAGATTATCCCGTCACCAGTTGTCGTCATTTCCAAATTAATAATATGGCCAGAACCCTCTCCACCCAATTTCAAATCATTTTTACACAACATTTCCATCACATAACGGTCGCCCACTTGCGCACGATGGAACTTCATGCCCATACTTTTGATTACTATTTCAAGACCAAGATTGCTCATAGCCGTACCAACAATCCCATCACCTAACTCCTTCTGTCTGCCTTCTGCGATAACAAAAAGGATTTGATCGCCATCAATTACTTCGCCTTTGTGATCCACCATAATCAAACGATCACCATCACCATCTAACGCTATGCCAACACCAGCCTCACACTCAAGCACCTTTCTCCGTAATTGCTCAGGCTCGGTCGCTCCGTATTCAACATTAATATTAAACCCATCTGGCTCATTGCCAATAGAGATGACATCAGCACCAAGTTCTGAAAACACATCTGGCGCGATGTGATACGTTGCGCCATGAGCGCAATCCACAACAATACGCAGCCCTTTTAGATCAAGATTATTTTTGACACTGGATTTACAAAATTCAATATATCGCCGAGAAGCATCAGTGATTCTCTTTGCTTTGCCTAATGCACGCGGGTCACAGACCTGAAGGGGCTCATCAAGTTTTTCTTCAATAGCCAACTCGACAGCATCCGGTAATTTGCTTCCCTCGTCTGAGAAAAATTTGATACCGTTATCATGAAATGGATTGTGTGATGCACTGATTACGATACCTGCCTGCGCTCTGGTATTACGTGTTAAATAAGCGATTCCTGGTGTCGGCATTGGACCAAGTAAGCGAATATCAACTCCTGCTGCAGAAAGACCCGCTTCTAGTGCAGATTCGAACATATATCCTGAGACACGGGTATCTTTACCGATGAGTACAGACCCATCACCATCCTTTGCCAAAACTTTGCCTACAGCCCAGCCCAATTTCATGATGAAATCAGGGGTAATAGGCGCTTCGCCTACCTTTCCGCGAATACCATCCGTACCAAAGTATTTTCGTGTGATTATACTAATGAAACTGCCCCGTGATCTCGAAAAGATGTATTGTGATACGTGAAGTGTTAAGCGTGATATGTTTTAACGAGCGATTATTCTTAACATTTCACTAAAAATTATGCGGGCTTTGCCGACGGCTCACCACCAGTGGCATCCTTATCCACATCATCGGCCTTTTTTGCAGTTGGCCCGCTATCGCCATCTTTTTGATTATTATCGCCCCAACCCTGAGGTTCTCTTGGATCCTTGCCTTCCATGATGTCATCAATTTGATCAGAATCAATAGTCTCATATTTCATTAAAGCATCGGCCATTATATGCAGTGTATCTATATTCTTTTTTAGAATCTTCTCTGCCCTTGCGTAGTTCTTATCAATAAAGACTCTAATTTCTTCATCGATCACATGAGAAGTCTCATCAGAAACCTCTTTATGTTTTGTCATGGAACGACCTAGGAATATCTCACCATCATCTTCACTATAGGTTAATGGCCCCAGCTTCTCTGACAAACCCCACTTGGTGACCATGTTTCTGGCAATCTGTGTTGCCCTCTCAATGTCATTACTTGCGCCCGTGGTCACGTGATCTTTACCCAAAATAAGTTCCTCGGCAATACGGCCACCGAACAGAGAAGAAATCATACTCTCAAGCAGTTCCTTGCTCTGGCTATAACTATCTTTCTCAGGCAAAAACATGGTCACACCTAATGCCCTACCCCTGGGAATAATTGTTACTTTATAAACAGGATCATGTGAAGGTACCAGACGTCCAACGATAGCGTGTCCTGCCTCGTGATATGCCGTGTTTCTTTTCTCATCTTCGCTCATCACCATTGAGCGTCGCTCTGCGCCCATCATGATTTTGTCTTTAGCTTTTTCCATATCTTCCATTTCAACCAGTTTTTTATTGCCTCTTGCTGTAAACAGAGCGGCTTCATTAACAAGGTTGGCGAGATCGGCGCCAGAAAAACCCGGCGTGCCGCGAGCAATGATGTTTGGCTTTACATCATCAGCGGCTACAATTTTACGTATATGTACTTTCAGAATTTGCTCGCGACCACGAATATCTGGTAATGCAACAACTACTTGTCGATCAAAGCGGCCAGGGCGCAACAATGCCGGGTCTAGTACGTCAGGCCTGTTTGTCGCGGCAATCACGATCACACCTTCGTTGCCTTCGAAACCATCCATCTCAACAAGCAACTGATTCAGAGTTTGTTCTCGTTCATCATGTCCGCCACCCAAACCCGCACCACGATGGCGACCGACAGCATCGATTTCATCAATAAAAATAATGCAAGGGGCATACTTCTTTGCCTGTTCAAACATATCACGAACACGGGAAGCACCAACACCGACAAACATTTCAACAAAATCGGAACCAGAAATGGTGAAGAACGGCACATCTGCTTCGCCTGCGATCGCCTTCGCCAATAAAGTTTTACCCGTTCCCGGAGCTCCCACCATCAACACACCAGAGGGGATCTTGCCGCCGATCTCCTGAAATTTGCCGGGATCACGCAAGAATTCAACCAGCTCGGCGACTTCTTCTTTGGCTTCTTCTACACCGGCAACATCGTTAAAGGTAATCTTGACCTGGTCTTCCCCGAGCAAACGAGCACGACTTTTCCCAAACGATAACGCGCCACGACCGCCGCCGCCCTGCATCTGCCGCATGAAATAAAACCAGACGCCAAAGATTATGATAAAGGGTAGCCAAGTTATGAATGCGTGAGCCCATAAAGAATTGTCTGGTGATGCGCCTTTGATCTCAACATTATGCTCAAGCAAGGTACCGATCAACGCTTGATTACTCGTCTCAGGGCTATATGTCGTAAAACGCGTTTCATCGGCATGACTACCACTGATCACATGCCCTTCTATCTTGACGTTTTTGACAGCACCATTTTTTACTTCGCTCAGAAAATTCGAATAAGATATTTCACTGACGATAGGTGTTGCGAATTTTTTGAAGACCATCATTAGTACTAAGGTAATAATGACCATCATTAATAAAGTTCTTGCTGTTTCGTTCAAAGTAAAACCTCTTTCTTTATGATAAACGCCTCTAAATTCCAGACCTGAATCAACTATAACCTAAAGGTTTGGGCTAAAACATAAAATTCACGAGAATCATCCCGTGATGCCGAAGGCTTTCTGGCCGTGATTTTTTCAAAATATTCTTTTAAACCGTCACGATACGTATTTATACCTTCACCTTCGAACACCTTGACCAGCATGTCACCACCCTTCTTTAATACCATTTTAGCCAAATCAAAGCTCAACTCTGCCAGATACAAACTACGTGCCTGATCTGTAGCCCTAATACCTGACAAGTTGGGGGCCATATCTGAAATCACAAGGTCTGCCTTAGTATTATCTATTACCTGTAAACACTGTTCATAGACTGGCTGTTCAGTGAAATCTCCTTTTATGATTAATGTGTTCACGATGGGTTCCATTGGTAAAATATCAATCGCTATCAATCGGCCTTTTTTTCCAATCTTCTCGCTGACATACTGTGACCAACTCCCGGGGGCAGCACCCAGTTCAATAATGGTTTGACCTTTTTTAAATAAACGATCTTTCCCATCAATTTCAATAAGTTTATAGACAGCGCGTGAACGGTAATGCGACTGCTGTGCCTGCTTAACGTAGGGGTCCCTACTCTGCCACTGTAACCAGTCTTTGTTTTTATGATTTTTAACCACAAACTATTACTGAGCATCATCAAAAAATTGGACAGCATACCATAAGCAAATTATAGGCATTCAGGTGTCTAACATCTAAACCCAAATCCCCCAGATAGAAATCCCTAAAACATAGCAAGCCTTGACTGTACACGGTTAACAACAAAGGTTACAGCAAAACCCTGCATCACCCAATGGCTGCACAACGCAAGGGGCTGCACAACGCAAGGCTTATGACTATGCTACCCTACAAACTCGATACCACCAATGATTGACTCACCTCTCGTACCGGTTTATTGGCCACTGCTCAATTAATGGACTCCCCTAAATAGACTGCATGAACTTGGAGGAGGAGATGCCTTATACTAATGCTATATATTCAATCAATGTCCCCATAATATGGAGAATAAAGTTTTATGAGAAATATACAAAATGTAGATATTAGTCTTCAAGAGATTGTTAAAAATATAAATAATAACAATTATTTAATACCAAAATTTCAACGAGATTTTGTGTGGAATAAATCAGATATATCTGATTTAGGCGATTCGATTATTCGTGGATATCCCATATCTTCCTTATTAACCATGCCTTCGAATGGCACGCTTAAGGTAGGGGCAACCGACTTAGTTAAGAGTGATTTTATTGGAACTTCACCTCATGAGGAAAATGAAACAAAAAATTATATTCTTGATGGTCAACAAAGAATGGCCTCTATTTCTAAATTATTTTTATCTTTTGATAATAAAAACGAATATTATTTTGATTTGCTTGCTATCCTCATAGAAAATTTTCCAGATGATAATATTGACAGGAAAGAGTGCATTAAAGATAAATTCTTGAAATCTAAATTGGATGATTCATTTTGTAGAGAATTCCCCATTGGTAGAAGTAGTGATGAAAAACCAACTAGAGGAAATAATAGGTTCATATCTGGAAAGGCGATTATTAATGATAAATCTGGGTCTATAATAAATAAATTTCTTCGTTCATTTTCTGATAATGAATTCAATGAAGAAGATATTGATAAATATACGGATAATTTAAATGCGATATTAAATTCTGTAGGTGGCTATAGTATTCCTGCTACTATAATTGCCAGCGATTCTGAATTAGGTGTCGTAATTAGAGTTTTTGAAAAAGTTAATTCAACTGGTAAAAAATTAACATTATTTGATTTGATTAATGCTAAGTCATTTGAAACCCAACAAGAAGATTATAAGGGAGGGTTATCTGATTATTTGAAAAAACAGATAATCTCAAAGACAGAGAAAAACAGCGATTTAAAATTAGGCGCAAATAAATTTCTAACATTTGATAAAAATGAACAAGTTTTTGAAAAATTAGAAAGAATTACACGTATTTTTGAGGTTTCTGACTTACTTGAAAGAGGACTCTCTCCAAGTATATTCCAATCAACAATGTTAAAAAGAGATGTTGATTTTTGGTTTGACACATGGATTAAAAAAGGCAATAAACTACTTGATATCATATCTTGGATGGAAGGTCAGGGGCTTATGGATATTGGTCAAATTACATTTTTGGAATATGCGACAGCAATTTTTCTTGCGAACGAAAAATCATTAGATTCAAACCCGTTTAAGAATGAAATTAAGAAATATGCTATTTATTTAAGATTGACTACCAGTGGTTTTAATAAATCCAATTTAGAAACTGTTGAAAGATTACATGAAATATCAAAAGGATTAACTGAATCTACCGATTTTACTAGATATGAATATAACAGCCCTGTTGGAACAGTTAATCTTACAAAAGATGAGATTTTAAAGGCAACAACTTCTACCGCTATTTTTAAAGCCATAAAAAATCTATTTTATAAAGATAAAATTGGAGGGAAATTCACTATAGATATAATGGGAAATCAAATCAATAATCAAACTAATATGGATGATCACCATATTTACCCGAAGTCAAAAGTTAAAAATTTTTTAAGTAAAAGCAAATTTAACTCAATCGCCAATATCATGTATATAGACTCAAAATTAAATAGAACGGATATAAAAGATAAGAAACCATCTGACTATTTTTCTGAGATTGAAAATAACGATCCAGCGAGTTTTAGTTTTAACTGTGATCAGAATTTAATAGATATTGCCTGTATAAAAGATGTGGACACAGAAGATAGTGCTCGTGTATTTATTGAAAAAAGAGCGGAAGAAATAGCGAGTCTTATTAATGAACACTTCTAATAGTTCTTAGATTCAAGTCATAAGGGCAAGGGCGGAAATTTATCCGCCTTATATGAGATGTCCCTATGAGATGCCCTATGAAGAGACCCTTTAATCGTCGAGAATTTATGAAAGCTTCAGCGATAGCTGCTAGTGGCATTGTTGCTGCTGATGGCTTAACCGGAGCCAAAAAGTAATCGGGGTACTGTCCCTTTGAATTCAGCCCTCTGAATTCATCAAGGCCCTCATCCTGATGCAACACGAAGGCAGTTTTCACCTGGATGATATTCGCCATCTTCGGGATGGGCTTGTCGGTTAATCTAAAACAATGTCAAAATGCGGGAAAACAACCGAATACTCCTAGAACCAGTGTTGCTGGCATTGAAGCAGTTTGCAGCACCGCCCATTTAACCCGATATAGAACAAGCGTAACGGCTTCTGCAAGATAGGTGTGTGCAAAAAAAGCCCATTGAACACTGACAATGGCGGGACTTAATATACAGAAGGTGCTGAGCCAGTATTTTTTAGTAAACCTCTCAGCACTATCTGCCATAATCTGCGGTAATGGCCAGCCATAAGGCTTGCAAGCGGGATTACAGACCCTTGAAGTGCTGGTGCCACTCTATCTGGGGATTTGGGTTAACCGATAAGCTCATAAATAGGCGGGAAAGTGTGGTAAATTTATAAATGCTTTTATTTAAGCCTCACCGAGCGTTTTACGATGCAACGCTTTCATTTTGGTTAAAAATTAACCGCCCAAATACAGCAAACCAAATCATGCCAAAAAAGCCCTCCGCTAACTCGACCGAACCCGCCCTGGAAACCCGGCTTTTCCAGGCCGCCGATATGTTACGCAACAACATTGACGCAGCCGAATACAAGCATATCGTGCTGGGTTTGGTGTTTCTCAAGTATATCTCTGATTCCTTTGAAGCATTGCATAGCGAAATCACTGCACAACAAGGCGATTACCAATATGCCGACCCCGAAGACCAAGACGAATATCAGGCAAAGAATGTCTTTTGGGTGCCACAAGAAGCGCGCTGGTCGCATCTTCATGGGCGCGCCAGATTGCCGACTATCGGCAAGGAACTGGATGCGGCAATGGAAAAAATCGAACAGGAAAACCCCAGCCTCAAGGGTATTTTGCCGAAGGTCTATGAAAAGCCAAACTTGTCCCACACCACTTTGGGTGATTTGATTGATTTAATCGGCAATATCGCACTCGGCAGTGCAGCGGCGAAATCAAAAGACATTCTCGGCAAGGTTTATGAATATTTTCTCGGTCAATTCGCCTTAAAAGAGGGGCAAAAAGGCGGGCAGTTTTACACCCCCACCTCCATCGTCAAACTCTTGGTCGAAATGCTCGAACCGTATCAAGGGCGGGTATTTGACCCTTGTTGTGGCAGTGGCGGCATGTTTGTGATGAGTGAAAAGTTTATCAAGGAACATCAGGGGCGACTGGACGCTATTTCCATCTATGGGCAGGAGAGCAATCAAACCACCTACCGCCTTGCGCGCATGAATTTGGCGATTCGCGGCATAGACGGCTCACAGGTAAAATGGAACAACGAAGGCTCATTTTTACGCAATGCCCACCCCGATTTGAAAGCTGATTTTGTTATCGCCAACCCGCCTTTTAACGACAGCGATTGGAGCGGCAGGCTACTACAAAATGACGCACGCTGGAAATACGGCACACCGCCCAGCGGCAATGCCAACTTTGCCTGGGTGCAGCATTTTTTACACCACCTGTCGCCCACCGGCATTGCTGGTTTTGTACTGTCCAAAGGCTCGCTCACCTCCAAAGCCTCCAGCGAAGATGTCATTCGCAAAAATATGCTTGAAGCGGGTTTGGTCGATTGCATCGTCAACCTGCCAGCAAAGCTATTCCTAAATACGCAAATCCCCGCCTGCCTGTGGTTTGTCTCCAATAAACACGGCAAAAACGGCAAGCGCAACCGTAATGGCGAAGTGCTGTTCATCGATGCCAGCGAGCAGGGGCATTTAATCAATCGCCGCACCCGCGAATTCTCCGCTGATGATATTGCTGAAATAGCCAGCACCTATCACCAATGGAGACTGTGCAAAAAACCAACATTCGTCGTTCCTGCGAAAGCAGGAACCCAGCAAAATAGCCAAACCCGCAAGGGTTTTCCACATGTAACACGGCTTGGCGAGGGAAGTGCCGATAATCAGACTAACGGCTATCAGGATCAACCCGGTTTCTGCGCTTCCGTATCAATCCAGCGCATCAAAGCACTGGATTATGTGTTAAGCCCTGGCCGTTATGTCGGGCTGGCAGAAGTAGCAGACGACTTTGACTTCAGCGAACGGTTTGAAGCATTAAAAGCCGAGTTTGCCGGGCAGTTAAAAGAGGAAGCAGTTTTGAACGAACGGATACAGGAAAATTTAACCCGCGTAGAAACAAATAAAATTGAGACAACAAGGCGACCGAAAATTAACCTGCGTTATTGGCAATGAGTTATTGAAAATATGAGAACAGAGACTGTACAAAAATCCAATATTCGTCATTCCCGTGGAAGAGACTGTGCAAAAAAACCAATATACGGCGTTCCTGCACCGCCCCGTCATTCCTGCGAAAGCAGGAATCCAGTAAAACAGCCCCCCACTCCGTCATTCCTGCGAAAGCAGGAATCCAGTGAAACAGCCACCCCCACTCCGTCATTCCTGCGAAAGCAGGAATCCAGTGAAACAGCCACCCCTCCTCCGTCATTCCTGCGAAAGCAGGAATCCAAGGAATCTAGTAAAATAACCAAACCGCAGGGTTTTCCGTATGTAACACGACAGTGGGTAATTGAAAATTGAAAATGGAGAATTAAAAATGGGTAGGGGCGGAAAATTTTCCGTCCGACCAAACAACCAAACCCCGCCGTCATTCCTGTACCACCCCGTCATTCCTGCGAAAGAGACTGTGCAACAAACCAATATTTCGTCATTCCTGCGAAAGCAGGAATCCAGTAAAACAGCCAAACCCGTTAGGGTTTTCCATACAACAGAAGCTCAACCTTAAAAAACAGTGTTTAATTTATAAAAATCGTTAAAAAACACATATATTTCTATATTTTAACGATATATACTATAAAAACCGTTAAATTTATGGAAAAATCACGCCATGCTAAAAAGAAAAGAAATAAGAAAAATTGGGGAATTAAGCAAAGAATTTCATATTTTATCGCTTAACAAGGAACAGTTGTTAAGAATAATTTCTGAAACAGAAGTTTTTGAACAGGTCTATAATTCTAATGCCATCGAAAATTCGACCCTGTCGATTGAAGAAACGGAAAAAATTCTCTTACAAATAAATTTAGATCGGTATGTTTCTGAGAGAGAAATTTTTGAAGCAAAAAATCTGGCACGAATAACCGCATATATAAATAACAATGCGACGGAAAAAAATCTTGATAAAGCTATGATATTGTTTCTACATAAAATATTAATTTCAAATATTGATGACCGCATTGCGGGTAGATTTAGAAAAGATAATGAGTTCGTAAGGGGAGCCAATCACATAGCCCCTGCGCCAAAAGAGATAGATAAAACATTAGAAAAAATATTTATCGAATACAAGGCAAATGCAGAAAAAAACATTGTCCACAGGGTTGCCAAATTTCATTTGAATTTTGAAAAATTACATCCATTTATTGACGGCAACGGCAGAATCGGCAGAGCATTAAATAATTATTTATTGATCAGAGATAATTTTGTCCCCATCAATATCAGATTTTTGGATAGGTTGGAATATTACAATGCTTTCAAAGCATTTAACCTTTCAGGAGAAACATCCGGGATGGAGAAAATTATTTACCGCGCACTGGTCAATAGTTTCTATAAAAGAATCACTTACTTAAAAGGGCTAGAAATTATTGCCCTGCATCAATACGCAAAAAGATTCAAACTGTCTCACCCGAATCTGATAAACAAAGCGAAAAGGCAAACCATTGCCGCCTTTAGAGAAAAAGGGATATGGAAAATTGGCGTAGAGTGAATGGAAATTGAGAATGGAGAATTGAAAGTGGACAGTTATCAGTGGGCAGTGGGCGCTCTCGTAGGGGCGGAAAATTTTCCGCCCGACAAAACAACCAAACCACCCCGTCATTCCTGCACCGCCCCGTCATTCCTACGCCGCCCCGTCATTGCCTGCGCCACCCCGTCATTCCTGCGCCGCCCCGTCATTCCTGCGAAAGCAGGAATCCAGTAAAACACACAAACCTGCAAGGCTTTTCCATGCTCTCAGCAGTTCTAAAAAACGATACGAATGCCCAAACCTTGCGACTTGTTAATAACCTTAAAACGAGGCAGACAAAATGAACGAAATAGGTTATGACAGGTTAAAGAAATCATTGGATAGGCTGGTGGACAAGTACGCCGACTATCAAGAAATGGAGCAACGACCAGAATTAAGGGAATCGGACAAAGAATCGATTAAAGAATCCTTGATTCAACGCTTTGAAACTTGCTACGACACTTTATGGAAACACTTAAAAAAACATCTTTCAACTCAGGGTTTAATTGACCTGCCCAATTCGCCTATTCCGATTTTTCGATTAGCACATAAATATTTCATCATAACCAACCTTGGCGATTGAATTGATAGGCATAGTAGCTACACCAAAACAAGAACCGATACCGCACATGACTATAGTCGAGAAAAAGCAGAAAATGCCTTACCTAAAATTAGCGAATTTATTGTAGATGTTAAAGAAATTTGTCAGCGGCTAACCGAAGAATAACAATGATAAAACAAAAGCTTCTTGATCTTGATAAAAAGCAACTTGATATTCTCAAGGAAATTATCAAACAACACATTCCCGACAAAACCGTTTGGGTTTATGGCTCCCGCGTAACCTGGAAAGCAAACGAAGTTTCCGATATAGACCTTGCCGTTTTTGATTGCACAGATTCACAGATTTATAGGCTTAAAGAAACCCTGGAAGAAAGCGATTTGCTGTTTACCGTTGATGTAATGAACTGGGAGGAAATACCCAATAATTTCAAGACGAATATTAAAAAGCAGTATGTGGTGTTGCAGGAGAAAAATAAATTGACTGGCTGGCGGGAAGTGAAGTTGGGGGAGGTTGCAGAGATTACGCGCGGAGGGTCACCACGTCCTATCCATGATTACATTACACCAACAGGAACGCCTTGGGTAAAAATAGCTGATGCCACTGCAACTAATTCTCGATACATTACAAAAACAAAAGAATTTATAAAGCCTGAGGGAGAGTTAAAAAGCAGAGTAGTTTACTCTGGGGACTTCATCGTTTCTAACAGTGCAACACCAGGACTACCTCGATTTATGAAAATGCGAGCATGTATTCATGACGGCTGGTTGTTGCTTCGAGAAATAAAAAATGTTGATAAAATGTTCTTGTACTATCTTATTCTGAAAGAAAGAGCGTCAATATTGTCAAAAGGAAGTGGGACAATATTTACTAATTTAAAAACAGACATTTTGAAAAATCATGTTGTTTTCCTCCCCCCGCTTCCCGAACAAAAAGCCATTGCCGAAGTATTATCCAGCCTCGACGACAAAATAGACCTGCTCCACCGCCAAAACAAAACATTAGAAAACATGGCACAAACCCTGTTCCGCCAATGGTTTGTCGAACAAGCCGATGCAGAGTGGGAAGAGAGACCGCTAAAAGAAGTTATCGCGATAGCAATTGGCAGAACGCCACCAAGAAAAGAAAGCCAATGGTTCTCTACCAATACCGAAGATATTAAATGGATTTCAATCAAGGATATGGCGAGTGATGGTGTTTATACATTCAACACATCGGAATGTTTAACACAAAAAGCAATAGACAAATTCAACATTCCAGTAATTCCAAACAATACCGTTATTCTTAGCTTTAAGATGACGCTAGGGCGAGTGAAGATAACCACTGATAAAATGTTATCAAATGAAGCCATAGCACACTTTAAGTTTGGTTCAGAAACCCCATTTAGCGAGGAATACTTATATCTCTATTTGAAAAATTACAGGTTTGAATCACTTGGCAGCACATCATCCATTGTAACTGCTATCAATTCCACAATGATTAAAGAAATGTTGATTATCGTGCCCAACCAAAACACTATGGATAAATTCAAACAAATAAGCAAACCGCTGTTTGAAAAAATATTTTCCAACCAAGCACAAATCAACACCCTTGAAAACCTGCGCGATACCTTATTGCCCAAGCTGATGAGCGGTGAAGTGAGGATAAAGATATGATTACAAAAATTTCACTAAAAAATATAGCAACTTTCGATGAGCAAGGCATTCAAATTGATCATTTGAAGAAAATCAATTTTATTTATGGATCAAATGGCAGTGGGAAAACGGTTATTTCAAATTTTTTAACTGATTTTAAAAATAATGATGACCCAAACTGTTCTGCTAATTTGGAACCTGAAACATCATTAAATGCTTTGGTTTATAACAAAAAATTTAGAGATGATAATTTTAGAAAAAGCACAATAGCAGGTGTTTTCACTTTGGGGAACGCAACTGCCGAAGAAAAAAAAGTTATAGAATATAAGCAGAGAGAATTAGCAAAAATTAAAGAATACGGGGAAAAAAAGAAAGAAACTTTACAAACACAACAGAAGACACAAAAAGAGAAAGAAGAAGAATTTAAAGAGATTGTGTGGAAATCTGCTTATAAAAAGCATGAGGGATATTTTAAGGAGGCTTTTAAGGGGCATGCTTTTAAAAAAACTTTTAAATCAGAACTACTTTCACAATTTTGTAAAAACACTTCTTCCCTGCTTTCTTTTGATGAGTTAAAAGAAAAATCCAAAACTATTTTCGGGGAAACACCTTCAACGCTTTCGCATCTTAACTTCACATCTTTTGATGATATTCTTAAAATTGAAAACCAAGGCGTATGGAATAAAAAAATAATTGGTAAAGCCGATGTTGATATTGCACAATTAATTCAAAGATTAAATCTTAACGACTGGGTAAATAAAGGTAGAGAATATTTGCAAGAAGAGGATGAAACTTGCCCTTTTTGTCAGGAACAAACTATAACGACTGAATTCAGAAAACAGTTAGATAACTATTTTGATGAGTCTTTTACAAAATCTATTGAGGAGATTAAGAATTATGTTGGCCAATATAATTTGTCGACAGACAATTTAATCAATACGCTAACTCAAATTGAGAGTGCCGAAAGAAACAATAAGGATACAAAACTTGATATTGATATTTTTTCTGCCAATCTAAAAATTCTTTCAAGTCAGTTTGATGTCAACAAAAACTTACTAAACGAAAAAACCAAAGAACCAAGCAGGAGTATTGATGTTGTCTCAACAGCGGATCAATTAAACAACATCACTCAAATTATCAGAGATGCCAACGAGCAGATAACAAAGCATAACGATATTGTTAAAAACTATAATTCGGAAAAAGAAAAGTTAATTAAATCTGTTTGGAAATATATAAGCGAAGAACATAAAGCCACTATTGAAAATTTTAACAACACTATAAGGGGTTTGACAGAAGGAGTTCAGAATTTAACGACAGAGCTTAAAATAAAGGAAAGTAAATGTTCCAAGCTTGACAATGAGATTAAAAATTTAACTCAAAATGTAACCAGCGTTCAACCAACCATCGATTCTATCAATAAAACACTTAACAATTTTGGGTTTTATAATTTTAAAATTGTGCCATCAAAATTAGAAAAAAATTCCTATCAAATACAAAGAGAAAATGGAGACGCTGCAACAGACACTCTGAGTGAAGGCGAGACAACTTTTATTACATTCTTATATTTTATGCAATTAGCCAAAGGTTCAATAGATGAAAAAACCATAACAGATGATAGAGTGCTGGTTGTTGACGACCCTATCTCAAGTTTAGATAGCAATGTGCTATTTGTTGTAAGTTCTCTTTTAAAAGAAGTCATAAAAGAGATAAAAACCAATCAAGGAAGCATTAAACAAATAATCCTATTAACACACAATATTTATTTTCATAAAGAGGTTTCTTTTATTGACGGGAGAACAAAAAACGACAACGATACCTTTTACTGGATTTTAAGAAAAAAAGATAAAAGATCTTCTATTCAATGTTATGAAACGGAGAATCCAATTCACACATCTTACGAACTGTTGTGGAAAGAATTACAAGAGAGAGATTGTAATTCAGGAATAACAATTCATAACACAATGAGAAGAATAATTGAAAATTATTTTAAAATTCTTGGCAAATATGGAGATGATGATTTAATAAACAAATTTGAAAATTCAGAAGATCAAGCAATATGCAGGTCTCTAATTTGCTGGGTACATGATGGCTCACATTCTATTTCAGATGATTTGTTTATTGAGCATCAAGAAAACATAAATAATAAGTATTTTGATGTATTTAAAAAAATATTTTCAGAAACGGGGCATGAGAGTCATTATTATATGATGATGGGAAATGACAATGACTAACCCCCCACCGAAGCCGCCATTGAAAACCTTGACACTGCACTACTCGAAAAGCAGAGCTACACATGGAATCCTCGCTTGGTCGAATGACATGAAAACCCCTTACGGGTTTGACTATTTTACTAGATTCCTGCTTTCGCAGGAATGACGGGGTGGTGCAGGAATGACGGGGCGGTGCAGGAATGACGGCAGGGCTGGGTTTCTGTTTCCTGCCTGCTGAGACAGGCTTCGCAGGAATGACGAATATTGGATTTTTGCGCAGTCTCTTTAGAACCTGCAAAGCATTATCACTATTCAAGCAGCCAGCTTAAAGATATTGAAAAACTCATTGAGGAGCATAAAGATGAAATCATTAGCGCATGAGGGAAATACTTCAAAAACTGAAGTGACCCATATTTCTCTGCACGGAGTATGGCTCCTTTCATCAAGCGGCAAAGAACTGTTTATGTCTTATGATGATTTTCCCTGGTTTAAGGATCAACCCGTAAAAGTAATCTACAATGTAGAAGAGCAATCCACTGGTCATTTCTACTGGCCTGATATTGATATAGACCTTAGTGAAAATATCATAGAAAACCCTCATCACTACCCCTATAAAGCATCCCCTAAAACCCAACCGGACGCATAAATTTGCCACCGTTTTGGTCGTTAGATTGACAACAAGGGCATCTCATACACAGCGGTTTTCCGTGCGCGACTGACCAGTATTCACGAAAAAATCCTAATAAATAGAGACACCCATAATGCAAACTGTGCAAACAACAGAGTTGCATACAAACATATGCACGGGTACAATAATAAGTACATTGAGGAGCACATATTATAATGAACACATTAAGTTATTCTGCATTCCGCGCTCACCTTGCAGGGACATTAGACAAAGTGAACGAGGATCACAAGCCAATCCAGATCACTCGGCAAAACGGCAAACCTGCGGTGGTGATGAGCCTGGAAGACTTTCAAGCATACGAAGAAACAGCTTACCTTATGGCCAGCCCGAAAAATGCCGAGCGACTCAACCAGGCGATTGCAGAAGTGGATGCGGGTAAAATGGTGCGGCACGAGCTAATTGGCACGAACTAATTGAGATGATCTTGTCCTGGGCTGAAAAAGCGTGGGAGGATTATCTATATTGGCAACAAACCAATCGGAAGGTTCTCAAGCGCATCAATGTGCTCATTAAAGACATTCAGCGTCAATCGTTCGATGGGATTGGATGCCCTGAGCCGTTAAAGCACAATTGGGCTGGTTACTGGTCGCGGCGTATTGACCGTGAACATCGCCTAGTTTATAAGGTGGCGGATAATGCGATCGTTATCGTCCAGTGCCGCTATCATTATTAGGATGTATTTACGGTTAAGAGGCTATTTGTCTTCTGGGTATCCCTGCTAACTGTCTTTTCCGCGATTGCGGTGTCAGCCCTCGCATTTTATATATTCATGGCAAATCCTCGTGTATGTCATATGCACTGCAATTTCCGTGCGGGATCTCCTTTGATCGCCGAAGAGCATTTACATGGATAGATAAGAGGATTGGTGCGGTATCAGCCGCGCTTCCGAAGCTGCGGGTGCAGGAATGGCGATATTGGGTTTTTTGCACAGTCTCTTGTGCGGGGAATGACGGGGTGCGAAAGCAGGAGTCCAGCGACTAACGCCCGAAACGGACAGTTCCCCCGTCGTCATTCCTGCGCAAGCAGGAATCCAGTCAAATAAATATTCTTATCAAAACCTAACCGTCATTATCAATTATCAATTATCAATTCACCGTCCATTCACCACCACAAACTTATTTCAGTCTTGACTATTTTATGATAGAGCACAAAATAGTCGAATGGATAGACAGGATAGATAAGAGGATTGGTGCGGTATCAGCCGCGCTTCCGAAGCTGCGGGTGCAGGAATGGCGATATTGGGTTTCTTGCACAGTCTCTTGTGCGGGGAATGACGGGGTGCGAAAGCAGGAGTCCAGCGACTAACGCCCGAAACGGACAGTTCCCCCGTCGTCATTCCTGCGCAAGCAGGAATCCAGTCAAATAAATATTCTTATCAAAACCTAACCGTCATTATCAATTATCAATTATCAATTTTCAATTCACCAACCATTCACCACCAGCAACTCATTTCAGTCTTGACTGCTTTACGATATTGCATAAAATAGTCAGACTTGCACTTATGAATTGAATTCGATTTCTAATAAACTTGGAGAAAAATATGAAGGCTAATATAGTTATTGAAAAAGACAACCATGGCTACTATGCGTTCTGTCCTGAAATGAAAGGATGTCACACGCAAGGGAATACCCTTGAAGAGGTATTACAAAATATTCGGGAAGCAATAGAGCTTTATCTTGAAACATTGTCTGCCGAAGAAAAAGAATTTTGCTTGAGCAAAGAAATATTAACCACTTCGTTAGAGGTGTCGCTTGCCTAAACTTCCAAGATTAACAGCGGAACAAGCAGAAAAAATGTTGCTCCAAAAGGTTCAAGCATGTTAGAAGTAAAGGGAGTCATCGCATTTATCAAAAAGGGGCTGATAGATTTGTAATTCCTTTTCATGGCGGGAAAATATTGCATCCCAAGATAACAAAGAACCTTATTGAACTTATTGAAAACAATACCTAACAAGGCGCTGCACCTGACCGTAAAAACACCCCTTGTCGCTTTTTACATCAGGTGAACTTAAACATTATGGCAATCAAAACGTTGATAGCCAATCCACGCGGAAGAATACCGTAAATAGACCACGGTTTATGCCGTCATTTTCAATTATCAATTTTCAATTTTCAATTCACCAACCATTCACCACCACAAACTCATTTCAGTCTTGACTATTTTACGATAGCGCATAAAATAGTCGAATGGATAGACAGTACAAAAACACCCTTGCCACGCATTTTGCCAGCCATCGTCAGATAGCGATGGTATCTGGTGCGCGTCAAGTGGGTAAAACGACTTTGGCGTGCGCTATGCGTGGCGAGCAGGACACTTGTTACTTGAACTGGGATGATTTCGATGACCGTGAATTGTTGCTACAGGGCACAAAAGCAATCGCACAACATATCGGCTTGGAGCAATTACAGGCGCATCCGCCGTTGGTGGTGCTGGATGAAATTCATAAATTCGCTCACTGGAAACAACTGCTCAAAGGCTTTTATGACAAATATCAGGGGCAGTGTCATATTTTGCTAACCGGGAGTGCCCGAATGGATGTCTATAAAAAAGGCGGTGACAGCCTGATGGGGCGATATTTTAACTACCGTTTACATCCGCTTTCTGTGCGCGAAGTCATCGGCAACATTGGTATGGAAGGCAGCACTGAGATTCAGACACAACAGGCATTGGCGGAGCAGGATTTTACAGCATTATTGGTCTGGGGCGGGTTTCCGGAGCCTTTTCTTAAAAGAGATAGACGGTTTTTTAACCGCTGGAGCAAACTACGCCAACAGCAGTTATTACAAGAAGATGTTCGTGAGTTGACCAAAATTCATGAACTGGGACAGCTCGAAATGCTGGCAGTTTTGCTTAAAAATCAAGTCGGTCAGCTAACGGCTTATAGCAGTTTGGCAAAAAAAGTACGGGTGTCGGTGGATACGGTGCGCCGCTGGCTGGGCGTTTTAGAGGCGATGTATTATTGCTATGCAATCCGTCCTTGGACAAAAAATATCACCCGCTCTTTGTTAAAGGAGCCTAAATACTATCTGTGGGATTGGTCGCAATGCACGGATGTCGGCACCAGAAATGAAAATTTTATTGCTTCACATTTATTAAAAGCGGTGCATTATTGGAGCGATACCGGGCTTGGAGATTACGGTTTGTATTTTCTGCGGGATAAAGAAAAAAGAGAGGTTGATTTTTTAGTCGCCAAAGATGATGTGCCGTGGTTTATCGTGGAAGTCAAATCCACTATGGAGCAACCGCTTTCCAGCAGTCTGAAGGTGTTTGCAAAACAGCTCAAGGTGCAGCATGTGTTTCAGATTGGGATTGACGGCGCGTTTATTGATAAAAATGTCTTTGACATAAAACGCCCGATAATCGTACCCGCCAAAACCTTTTTATCGCAACTGGTGTAAGCAAATAATAATCTTGGCTAAAATAGAAGAGATGGTGCGGGAATCTCCTTCCGAGTCGTGTTATATGTGGGAAACCCTTACGGGTTTGGTTGTTTCACTGGATTCCTGCTTTCGCAGGAATGACGGAATTGGGTTTGGGAACTGTCCACTGCCAACTGATAACTGCCCACTGTCCAGTCATATGTGGGAAACCCTTACGGGTTTGGTTGTTTCACTGGATTCCTGCTTTCGCAGGAATGACGGAATTGGGTTTCTTTCACAGTCTCTTCCGCGCGGAATGACGGTGCGGTTTGGGAACTGTCCACTGATAACTGATAACAAATAAAGCCATGAGCGCAATCACCGAAGCAGCTCTTGAAAGTGTTACCATAAAACTCCTCGAAGAGCAGGGCTACAGCCACTTAACGCCCGAGCAACAAGGGCGGGGGAACCTTGCCGATGTTGTGTTGCGTGCACGGCTTCAAAGTGCGATTGATAAACTCAACCCTGATATTCCCGCAAGCGCACAAGAACAGGCATTGCGGGAAGTGTTGAATGTGTCGGAGCAAAACCTGATTGACAGCAATCAAGCATTCCATCAGATGCTGACCGATGGCGTCGGTGTGGAATATCAGAAAAACGGCAACACCGTCGGCGGTAAAGTGTGGCTGGTTGATTTTAAAAATCCATTCAATAATGAATTTCTGGTATGCGATCAATTCAGCGTAAGCGATAACAACATCACCCGCCGACCCGATCTTGTGCTGTTGGTCAATGGCTTGCCGCTGGTGGTGATTGAGCTTAAAAATCCAGCGGATGAAAAGGCGACAGTTAAAAAAGCCTTTACCCAACTACAAAATTATAAAACCGCTATCCCCGCCTTGTTTTGTTATAACGGCGTTTTGGTTGCCTCCGATGGACTGGATGCAAAAATGGGTTCACTAAGCGCCGGCTGGTCTCGCTTTATTGCCTGGAAAACCGTTGACGGCAGCAAAGAAGACCCGCGCACCACGCCACAAATAGAAACCCTGATAAAAGGACTGTTGCGCCCCGATGTGTTGCTTGATTTGATTAAGCAGTTTTCAGTGTTTGAGAAAACCAAAAAAGAAGATGCTAACAGCGGTTTGATTAGCACCGAAACGATTAAAAAAATTGCCGCCTATCATCAATACCATGCCGTCAACAAGGCGGTGCAGTCCACTATTCGCGCCATAAAAACGCCTATCGACGAGGTACAAGACGGGGCGCAAGAAGAGCCTGCCAAGTACGGTTTGCCGACCATTGCCAACCAGCCGAAAGGCGATAAGAAAGTGGGCATTATCTGGCATACGCAAGGCAGCGGCAAATCGCTCTCGATGGTGTTTTATGCGGGCAAGCTCATTATCAATGCACAATTAGGCAATCCGACCATCGTGGTGATGACCGACCGCAACGACCTTGATGAGCAATTATTTGAAACCTTCGCCAACAGCAAACAATTATTACGACAAACGCCGGTGCAGGCGAGCAGTCGCGCAGACCTGAAAATGCTTTTACAAACTGCTGGCGGCGGCATTGTGTTTACCACCATTCAGAAATTTTCACCCGAAGCAGTCAACGACCCCCAATCTATCAATGAAAAAGAGGGGGATTTTGAGTTATTGTCCGAGCGTAGCAATATCATTGTCATGGCGGATGAGGCGCACCGTTCGCAATACGGCTTTGGCGCGAAAACCTTGATGAAAAATGAACATGCAGTGACAAAATATGGCTTTGCGAAATATCTCAGAGATGCACTGCCCAATTCCTCATTTATTGGCTTCACTGCCACACCGGTTGAAAAGGAAGACGCTTCAACGCCGGCTGTGTTTGGTAACTACATTGATGTTTACGATATTGAACAGGCGGTCAAAGACGGTGCTACCGTGCGTATTTATTATGAATCACGCCTCGTTAAAGTACATCTAAAAGAGGAAGGCAAGGCAAATATAGACGCTGAAATAGAACAGATAACCGAAAATGCGGCAGCGTCTGCCACAGAAAAAGCCAAGGCAAAATGGGCGCAGGTGGAGGCAATAGTCGGGCATAAAGAACGCCTGCAAGTGCTTGCAAAAGATATTAGTTGCCACTTTGAAGCGCGCCGCGAAGCCTTTGCTGGCAAGGGCATGATTGTCTGCATGAGTCGCCGCATCGCGGTTGAATTATATGCGGAAATGATCAAACTGCGCCCGGATTGGCACACTGATGACAAAAGTCAGGGGCAGATAAAGGTGATTATGACTTCCAGCGCAAGCGACCCGCAAAATTGGCAGGCACATAACACCAGCAAAAATGACAGAAAAACACTTGGCGACAGGTTCAAAAATCCCAGCGACCCCTTGCAACTGGTTATCGTATGCGATATGTGGTTGACCGGCTTTGACGCGCCCTGTTTGCACACCATGTACATTGACAAGTCGATGAACGGGCATAATCTGATGCAGGCAATTTCCCGCGTCAACCGCGTTTATAAGGACAAACCCGGCGGGCTTATCGTTGACTATATTGGCATTGCTACGCACTTGAAACAGGCACTCAATACTTACACCGAAAGCGGCGGCAAGGGTGCGCCTGTGCTCAAGCAATCAGAAGCCGTTGCGGTGTTGCTGGAAAAACACCAAATCGTCGCGCAGATGTTTCATGGCTTTGATTACAAACGCTATTTTTCCGCCGACACCAAAGCGAAAATGAACATCATCCTGAGCGCGCAAGAACATATTCTAGGCTTGCCAGATGGTAAAAATCGCTTTAGCAAACAAGTTGTTTTGCTGGACAAAGCCTTTGCGCTGTCCGTACCCGCGCCTGAAGCGCTGAACATTAAAGACGAACTGGGCTTTTTTCAAGCCATCAAAGCACGCTTGAGAAAATTTGAAGCAGACGGAAACGAAAACGGCAGCGGAAAAAGTGATGCCGAAATAGAAACCGCCGTGCGCCAGCTTGTTGATAGTGCCATAGTAGTGGACGGCGTGATTGATATTTTCGATGCGGCCGGTATTAAAAAACCAGAAGTTGAGATTCTTTCCGATGAGTTTCTGGAAGAAATACGCCATATGAAACAAAAGAATCTGGCACTGGAACTACTCAAAAAAATTCTCGGTGATGAAATAAAAACCCGCACCAAAAAGAATCTGATCAAGAGCAAAAAACTGTCCGCTATGCTGGCTGACGCGATTAAAAAATACCACAATAATTTGTTGACCACGGCACAAGTTATCGATGAACTGATTACCATTGCCAAAGAAATAAAAGCCGCCGATAAACGCGGCGAAAATTTGGGCTTAAGCGATGATGAAATTGCGTTTTATGATGCCTTGGCGGACAATGAAAACGCCCAACAAGTGCTGGGCGATGACACTCTGCGCGCACTTGCCAGAACATTGGTCACACAAGTCAAAGTCAACACCAGCATTGACTGGACACTTAGAACAAGCGTGCGTGCCAGATTGCGCGTTATCGTCAAGCGAATTTTACGCCAATACGGCTATCCGCCGGATCAGCAGCAACTGGCGACGGACAATATTTTGCAACAAGCCGAACTTTTCGCCGATGAATGGAGCGTGCAACCGGTTGTGTAAAGCCCGATGGATAGTGCGGCACATTGAAAACAAGATTACGGGCTTGTCGGAAAATAGAGTTTTTAGCTTGTTGTGAATATTTAAGCTCTTGTTATTAAAAATTTTATTTTCTTAAAATTGAACTGATTTTGAATTAACCAACAAGCCCATTACCTATTTGGGGATCTGGGGGGCAATTTATTGATTCAAAGCCTCGAGGAATGTAAAATAGGGCGGATTAAGGTTGTAGCACGAATCTGACGCGCTTGGCGGTAGAGGTGTTCCGGTTATTGTGGTTGGCAATCAAAAATTAAGTGGGTTTAGTGTTGCTGCATTCGAAAATATCTATAACCGATAAAATACAATTTATTTCATATGATCTTACAAGCTAAAACCAGACAGGATATAGAAGCCATTGTTGCCTTGGGAGAAATAATCTGGAACCAACATTAACGTACCGATTATCGGTCAAGCGCAGGTTGACTATATGCTGGAAAAGTTTCAATCGGTAACGGCATTGACAGATCAGATAGACCATCAGCAATATCACTATTTCATGATAAAAATAGATGAACAGCTAGTAGGCTATAACTGGGGAGTTATAACCGAATCTGGTGTTTAGGCAATTGAAAAAAGCGGCGTATCTGGTTGATTGGAAGTTACCACAATCAAGCAACCCCTAGGACACGCCACCATGAGCAAGAATAACGTGATCGAATTTGCAGGTCGAGAAGCGAGTGCAGCCCCATTGAGTGAATTACTCCAGGCCGGCGCACAGAAACTGCTCTACCAGGCGGTCGAGGCCGAGCGGTATGCCTGTCTTGATTAAATAACCCGCATTCTCTTTTAGATCAGACAGATAAAACCCAAATTAGGATTTCACCAAGAGTGGTATACGAACAAAGATATACGACACCGTTCGTATATCAATCGTGATAAAGTATTGCAACACACACCAACGCCTTGATAAAAGGAGGGAAGAAGCCTATAATACTATACTGCCCAAACACCTCCCCGATAAATTTACAACCACCGTAATATACGACACGTGTCGTAGAAGAAACTGTATGAGTTGGTCAAATAGGAGATACCGTGCCTAAACGAACGACTGCAACAAAAGATGGAACACATCAAGCTCTCAAAAACACTTCATTTGAGAGCCTTGTAATTAGTTGGTTAATGCAAGATGGCTGGCAGGTATTCTCCCCTGTTTTGGATTACGGCCATCAAACAGATATTCTCATTTCAGATGGCCCTAACTATTATCGCATCCAAATAAAAACAATAGAGGCATCCGGAGAGGACCGCAAAATGGAAAACCGCTGGAAGGATAGTGATGTAGACGTTATTGTTGCTTTTGTGCGTAATGCTAACTGGGGTTATGTAATGCCAGCTTTCTCTCAAAATTGTCGGAAGTTAAATCACGAGGGACACAATAAATTTATCCAAGGCAAAAAAGAATTTCTTAAGGCTTTCCACACATTATGAAACTCATAACAAACGCATGCAGTCGGATCAGCAAACCGCTACGTGCTTTGTTGACCTCTGATGCGAGGCGTTATGTGATTGGTTTTGTAACCTGTTGATTTGTATCAAATAAATCAATTGTCGCAGAAAATCTCCTAAAGACCTATCTCCCTAAATCCTGTAAAATACCGACCCATAGCGGACGTTTGAAAGTATTTCTAGGGGTGTGAATTGAGTAATAGACCTATTGCGATTGACTTGTTTGCCGGAGCGGGTGGCTTAAGTTTGGGGTTAGAGCAGGCCGGATTCGATGTTGCGTGTGCAGTCGAAATTGATCCGGTACACGCATGTGTACATAAATATAATTTCCCTCATTGCAGTGTTATTGCACAGTCTGTGGAAGATGTTGATGGGAAATACATCCGTAAGGTCTCTGGGCTTGATGCTCGTAGAAAAGTTGATCTGATTGCAGGTGGTGCCCCTTGCCAAGGTTTTTCCCTCATAGGGCAAAGAGCCTTAGATGATCCAAGAAATTCATTGGTAAAACATTTCATTCGATTGGTTGATGAGATTAAACCTTCGTACTTCCTATTTGAGAACGTAAAAGGTATTACCGTCGGAAAGCACAAACAAATTCTAAATGAAATTATCGATGAACTAGAGCTAATTGGATACAATGTAGTGAGCCCATGGAAAGTTCTAAACGCAAAACATTTTGGTGTACCACAGAGCAGGGAGCGACTCTTTTTAATGGGGGCTAAAAGAGGTAATAAGCGACCGGAATATCCTACTGAATGCGACGAGATCATTACTTGTGAGGATGCTTTGGGAGATATCCCAGATGCTGAGCAGTTTGATGAGCTATTGACTTCTGATGAAGTCAAATTCAAATACTTAAAAAGAGCTAAAGGTTACTCTGCGCAGCTACGGTGCACTTCAAGCGCTAGTTGGAAATATGGATATAAAAGAAAGTGGAATAAGCAGATTCTTACTAGTAGCCTCAGAACTGACCACACAGATATATCTAGACGTAGGTTCAAAGAAACTGAGCCAGGTTCAGTCGAAAAGATATCTAGGTTTTTTAAGCTGTCCAAGAGTGGCGTCTCAAACACCTTAAGGGCTGGTACAGATTCAGCTCGCGGGGCATTTACTAGCCCTCGGCCAATTCATTACGAATATGCAAGGTGTATAACTGTAAGAGAAATGGCTCGTTTGCATGGCTTTCCTGACTGGTTTCGCTTGCATGAAACAAAGTGGCATGGTGCCCGTCAAATTGGGAACGCTGTTCCTCCGCCACTAGCTTATAGTGTTGGGAGAGAGATTATACGCGCAGGCAAATACAACGTTAGCTCTCCTGATGCTACCGTAGAGCTAGGAGATAAGTCATCGCTAAGCATGGATATGTCTTCAGCTTCAAAATATTGGGGGATAAAATCTCCTATCGCAAAGCGTGATAGAAAAAGCGGTAGCACAAAGCGAAAGCAAGTGGAAATTGAAACGGAAATGATGAGAGCTGGTTAATGGCAAAGCCTACAAACAGGTATCAGCAGCTAATTGAGAAGATATTCTCGGATAGATTCTCCTCAATTGAGGAAGAAATACCATTCGAGCGAACAGACTTAGAAACTGTGGCAAAAGAACTGGGAATCGCATTACCCAAGAACTTAGGTGATGTCATTTACGCTATCCGATATAGAACACCAATGCCTGAATTGGTTCTTGATACCCAGCCTGAGGGAAAAGAATGGATCATAGAAGGCGCTGGCCGAGCAAAGTACGTAATAAAACTAGTCAAAATAAATCGTATTCTACCTAATGTAGATATAGTAACCATAAAAATACCCGATGCAACTCCTGAGATTGTCGGCGAGTACGCTCTTTCGGATGAGCAGGCACTTTTGGCAAAGGTAAGATATAACCGATTAATCGATATATTCTTGGGACTTACAACTTATTCACTGCAAAACCATTTGCGCGCAACTGTAAAAGGTGTGGGGCAAATTGAGATCGATGAAATTTATGTAGGTGTTAATCAATCAGGGTGTCACTACGTGATACCAGTCCAAGCTAAAGGTGGAACTGACCAGCTCTCGGTAGTACAAACAAAGCAAGATATACATTGCTGTAAAGAAAAGTTTCCCGACCTTATAACAAGAGCTATTTCCACTCAGTTCATGGAAGATGACCTGATTGCTCTCTTTGAACTTACTATACAAGATGAACAAATTAAGGTCGTACAAGAGCGGCATTACAGGCTCGTGTGTGGCTCTGATATCAACAAAGCCGATTTGATTCAATACAGAGAGCAATCAAATATTCGCATCTAACGCTGGCGCTAGCTCTCTATGATGAGATATTTGGAAAAATCAAAAGGAATGTTACTTGGCCTCGCTGTCGGCGATGCTGTAGGAACTACTGTTGAGTTTAAGGATCGAGGAAGCTTTCCGCTAGTTACGGACATGGTTGGTGGAGGCCCATTTGAGCTCGAAAAAGGTCAATGGACAGATGATACCTCTATGGCTTTATGTCTCGGCGCGAGCCTCATAGAGAGAAAGGGATTTGATCCTAAAGACCAAATAGATCGTTATTTGAGGTGGCGTGATGACGGATATATGAGTTCAAATGGGCGCTGTTTCGACATTGGAGGGACTGTGCAAGACGCTTTAAGCCGCTATATATCAACCGGAAATCCTTTGGCCGGGGGTCGACAGCCCCCCCCCAATCTGCCGGTAACGGCTCAATTATGCGTCTTGCCCCAGTAGTAATTGCCTTCCATAGAAATACAGAAAAATTAATCGAAAACGCCGGGGAAAGCTCGAAAACCACCCATGGTTGTGAAGAATGTGTAGAAAGTTGCAGGCTATTTTCTGCGTTACTTAAAAAAGCTATGGAGTGTAACGAAAAGGAAGTGGTGCTTTTGGAGCATGGATATTTATCAAACTCCTCAAAAGTCAGAGCTATTGGCAAGGCTGAATATTTAAACAAGAGTTACAATGAAATCACGGGTAGTGGTTACGTTATAGAGTCGCTAGAAACAGCATTATGGTGTTTTAATAATTCAAATAGTTTTAAAGAGTCAATTCTTCTAGCAACCAATGTTGGAAATGATGCAGATACTACTGCCGCAATATGTGGGCAAATAGCCGGGGCTTATTATGGTGTCCAAGGTATTCCTGATGATTGGCTAAATTCGCTGACAATGAAGCAAGATATTTCTAAAATGGCAAAACAACTTTATGAGTTATTCACGAGCTAACAAGCGCGTTCGAGAGGGACATACCTCCGCAGTGGTCAATTTGTGCTAAGTTAGCACCAATAAGCTCACTATTACGGCATGCCCCTCAACGCGAACGTTAGAGCTACAACCCACAAATTAATGTGATCATATGAGAGAAACCGGATGGGCAAGGTTGGTAGCTGGTATTCTCCAAGATCAATTTCCAAATATTTTTGTTTGTACTGCTGAAAAGCTAACATATGCAAATGAAATAATTGGATACAATAATTCAGAGAGTCTAATTAATAGAATGGCGTATGAAACGGACATTTTACTCTATGAGCAAAGCAGTGATGTTTGGATGCCAAGAGTTGTTATAGAAACTAAAGGTTCGAAATATTACAACTCATGATGCTATTACTTATAGCCAAAAAGCTACTTCACATAAGTTTGTTCATCCGTATTTACGATATGGTATTTTCATTGGTGATAGAGGGCAACACCTTATTCCTAGGAGACTTTTTCGGCATGGAGCACACTTTGGTTTCATGGCAGGGCTTTCCCCTCAAGATTTTGAGTTGGTCAAGTTAAAAGAAATATTAATTAAAGAGATAGAAGCATCAAGAACGCTCGAAGAAATGATCTTCAATAGTAAAAGCAAAGATAGAAAAAAGTACTTTTCACTACATAAACCGATAGTTACCAACCGGATAAAGCAGCTAACAAAAAATTCCAGCGGACAGCGCTACTCGCGCTGCCGCTGAATTTGGCGTTAGCTGCAACCAAGATTCAGAGTACAAGGAATTGTTCGAGAAATATATTAAATTCATACAGAATCAGTCTTTCACTCTTAACCAAGATAAGCTGCCCACTGAGCTACTGATTGAAGAGGATGGTGATTTATCCGTTTATTACGCACCATTTGATTACATTAACACCGAAGCCAAAATTGTCATCTGTGGAATCACCCCCCCCCCTGGATTCCAACAGGCAATACTTGCCCTCGAAGAGGCAGGTAAACAACTTAGGCAGGGAGCCACTCCAGAGGCAGCAAAGCTTGCAGCTAAAAATACAGCAAGCTTTGGCGGCCCTATGCGGTCAAACCTCATTCGCTTGCTCGACTATATTGGCATCCCTCAAAAACTGGACATTGATTCATGCTCGGAGCTATTTGGAAGCAAATCGAATCTGGTTCACTACACATCAGCCCTTCGTTACCCAGTGTTTAAGTCGCTCAAAAACTATAGCGGCACACCTTACAATGGTTTCAAAGCCAATTCTACGCAAGCAACTTGAACACTATTTATTGCCGGAGCTGAGCCAACTTAGTTCATCTACCATAATTGTTCCGCTAGGCCCAAAAGTCGAAGAGGCATTAAGCCTAGCAGTGAAAACAGGCTCCGTAAGCCAAGAACAAGTACTAGGCGGTTTGCCGCACCCGTCAGATGCTAATGCCGAAAGAATCGCTTATTTCCTAGGCGAGAAACCCAGGCTATTACACCAGCAGCACGTACTATGGGGCGGCGGGTGATATTTTTACCCTTGGTTTTTCATTTAACCATCAGTCTGATGGCGCGGGTACCGAGGCGGAACCAGGTGATTTCTCAGCTTATATTGTTGACTTCCTGTTTGAAAAACCGCTGGGTAACAGCGGCGGCGGCACCATTGAAGGGGAATACAAGATGTTTGATACGGAACTCAGTGCTGTTGCTCGTGCTGATAAAGACTGCTTCTGTCTGTTTGATGGTGATTCCTATTTCGTCACGGCGGGCTATCTCTTTTCCAGAAGTCATCGGTATCGGCAAGCTCCAGCCCTATGCCCGTTGGAACGAAAACATGCCAGACTCAGGGGCGAGTAGTGATTTGCTAGAATTAGGGATGAACTATGTGATTTCTGGGCATAATGCAAGACTCAATGCGAACTGGCGAACTGGCGATGCAAACCTTACAGGTGTAGCTGGTGCCGATGTCAATCGGTTTGAGATTGGCATGCAACTCCAGTATTGATCAACTCAATCATCAGCATCCTCTATTGGCATTGGCATGAAAGAAAGGGTCGGGACAATCCTGATTTGTGGTTGATTTGAATATTCATGAATAAAATATAGTAAAGAAATAGTAAAGATTTTCTTTAAAACAGCCTTCTGCATCCGCAGCTTCGGTGCATGGCTTAGTCCGTTACGTCTTCCGTGCAGGCCAATCGCATACCCCGACAATTTATCAAAGGTTCAAACAGGCATGTTCCAGTAAATCATAAAAAAAGAGCCTGGCAGTGACCTACTTTCACATGAGGAGACCCCATACTATCATCGGCGCTAAACGGCTTCACTTCCGAGTTCGGGATGGGATCGGGTGGTTCACATTCGCTATGGCCGCCAGGCAATTCGGTTTGGTGGTTTGTTCTACCTAGAACAAACCACCGAAAATTCAGAAAACTGATTGTGCACTAATTTTGTTCAAACTGCTTGCGTGTTATATGGTCAAGCCTCACGGGCAATTAGTATTGGTTAGCTTCACACATTACTGCGCTTCCACACCCAACCTATCAACGTTGTAGTCTACAACGGCCCTTCAGGAGAATTAAATTCCCAGGGAGATCTCATCTTGAGGGGGGCTTCCCGCTTAGATGCTTTCAGCGGTTATCCTGTCCGAACGTAGCTACCCGGCAATGCCATTGGCATGACAACCGGAACACCAGAGGTTCGTCCACTCCGGTCCTCTCGTACTAGGAGCAGCTCCTCTCAAATCTCCAACGCCCACGACAGATAGGGACCGAACTGTCTCGCGACGTTCTAAACCCAGCTCGCGTACCTCTTTAAATGGCGAACAGCCATACCCTTGGGACCTGCTTCAGCCCCAGGATGAGATGAGCCGACATCGAGGTGCCAAACACCACCGTCGATATGAACTCTTGGGTGGTATCAGCCTGTTATCCCCGGCGTACCTTTTATCCGTTGAGCGATGGCCCTTCCATACAGAACCACCGGATCACTAAGACCTACTTTCGTACCTGCTCGACGTGTCTGTCTCGCAGTCAAGCACCCTTTTACCTTTGCGCTCATTAGCATGATTTCCGACCATGCCGAGGGTACCTTCGCGCTCCTCCGTTACTCTTTAGGAGGAGACCGCCCCAGTCAAACTACCCACCAGACACTGTCCCTGACCCAGATAATGGGCCTAGGTTAGAACCCCAAACATACCAGGCTGGTATTTCAATGGTGGCTCCACGCAAACTAGCGTTCACGCTTCAAAGCCTCCCAGCTATGCTACACAAGCATATTCAAAGTTCAGTGCCAAGCTATAGTAAAGGTGCACGGGGTCTTTCCGTCTAGCCGCGGGTACGCGGCATCTTAACCGCGAATTCAACTTCGCTGAGTCTCTGGTGGAGACAGTGTGGCCATCGTTACGCCATTCGTGCAGGTCGGAACTTACCCGACAAGGAATTTCGCTACCTTAGGACCGTTATAGTTACGGCCGCCGTTCACCGGGGCTTCGATCAAGAGCTTCTCCGAAGATAACCCCATCAATTAACCTTCCGGCACTGGGCAGGCGTCACACCCTATACGTCCTCTTACGAGTTTGCAGAGTGCTATGTTTTTAGTAAACAGTCGCAGCCACCATTTCACTGCAACCCTTTTCAGCTCCGAGAGCAAGTCTCTTCACCTAATCAGGGCACACCTTCTCCCGAAGTTACGGTGCTATTTTGCCGAGTTCCTTCACCAGAGTTCTCTCAAGCGCCTTAGGATTCTCACCCCACCCACCTGTGTCGGTTTGGGGTACGGTCTCTTATAATCTGAAGCTTAGAGGTTTTTCCTGGAAGCATGGTATCTATCACTTCATCCAAAAAAGGACTCGTCATCACATCTCAGCCTTAAAGAATCCCGGATTTTCCAAAGATTCAAGCCTACATGCTTAAACCGAAACAACCAATCTTCGGCTGATCTAACCTTCTCCGTCGCCCCATCGCAATTATAAGAGGTACAGGAATATTAACCTGTTCTCCATCGACTACGCCTTTCGGCCTCGCCTTAGGTACCGACTAACCCTGCCTTGATTAGCATTGGACAGGAAACCTTGGGTTTTCGGCGTGCGGGTTTTTCACCCGCATTATCGCTACTCATGTCAGCATTCGCACTTCCGATACCTCCAGCATGCCTTACAGCACACCTTCAACAGCTTACGGAACGCTCCTCTACCATACGACATTCCGAAGAATGAAGTATCCGTAGCTTCGGTACATGGCTTAAGCCCCGATGAATCTTCCGCGCAGGCCAACTCGACTAGTGAGCTATTACGCTTTCTTTAAAGGATGGCTGCTTCTAAGCCAACCTCCTAGCTGTCTATGCCTTCCCACATCGTTTTCCACTGAGCCATGATTTTGGGACCTTAGCTGACGGTCTGGGCTGTTTCCCTCTCCACGACGGACCTTATCACCCGCCGTGTGTCTCCCGTGATTGCACTTCTAGGTATTCGGAGTTTGCAATGGGTTGGTAAGTCGGGATGACCCCCTAGCCATAACAGTGCTCTACCCCCTAGAGTGATACACGAGGCTCTACCTAAATAGATTTCGAGGAGAACCAGCTATCTCCGGGCTTGGTTAGCCTTTCACTCCTATCCACAGCTCATCCCCTCATTTTTCAACATAAGTGGGTTCGAGCCTCCAGTAGATGTTACTCCACCTTCACTCTGGCCATGGATAGATCGCCCGGTTTCGGGTCTACTCCCAGCGACTATGACGCCCTATTAAGACTCGGTTTCCCTACGCCTACCCTATTGGTTAAGCTTGCCACTGAGATGTAAGTCGCTGACCCATTATACAAAAGGTACGCAGTCACAAGAATAAATTCTCGCTCCTACAGCTTGTACGCACACGGTTTCAGGTTCTATTTCACTCCCCTCTCCGGGGTTCTTTTCGCCTTTCCCTCACGGTACTAGTTCACTATCGGTCGGTAAGTAGTATTTAGCCTTGGAGGATGGTCCCCCCGTGTTCAGACAAGGTTTCACGTGCCCCGTCCTACTTGTCGCAAGCTCAGTACTACAATCGCATTTTAAAGTACGGGGCTATCACCCTGTATCGCCCAACTTTCCAGAAGGTTCCTCTAATACAACTGATATCACTTGCAGGCTGGTCCCCTTTCGCTCGCCGCTACTCAGGGAATCTCGGTTGATTTCTTTTCCTCCGGGTACTTAGATGTTTCAGTTCCCCGGGTTCGCTCCACATACCTATGTATTCAGTATGCAGTACCTCTGTAAAGAGGTGGGTT